>JBBDRN010000012.1:0-52041 GCA_040905445.1 Phycisphaeraceae bacterium
AGCGTCATCATCCAGGTCGGCTACTTCAAGCTCTCCGGTGGCAAGCGCGTCTTCCGCTGCGCTCCCATCCATCACCACTTCCACCTCGCCGGCTGGACCGAGCAGCAGGTCGTCATCCGCTTCTGGCTCATTACCGCGCTGTGCGTCGCCATCGCGCTGGCCACCATCAAGCTGCGCTGAAACGCCAACACACCCGATGGGGCGCCCTTGGCGCCTTGGCGTTTCACCACGCTGCTATGATGCCCACCATGCCCGACCCGTGGACGACGCACACGCTGGACCTCGCCGACGACGCCCTCGCCGGCCTGGAGCGTGAGTGGCTGCTCACCGGCGGCACCGGCGCCTATGCGATGGGCACCGTCGCCGCCTGCCCGACCCGGCGGTATCACGGCCTGTTCGTCGCCGCCACCCAGCCGCCGACCGGCCGCGTCGTCACCCTCAGCCAGATGTGGGAGCAGCTCCTCCTCGAGCCGGCCCGCGCGGGCGGCTCGACGCCGTTCCACAGCCCGGCGGTGCAGAGCCTCGAGTTCGCCACCCTCCGCTTTCGCAGCCAGGCCGGCCGACCCATCTACGCGCCGCAGGGCTACCAGATGCTCGACCGTTTCGAGCGCGGCCTCAGCGCCAAGTGGAGCTATACCTGGGGCCGCATCGGCTTCGAGCGCGAGCTCATCCTCCACTGGAAGCAGCAGGCCGCGACGCTGCGCTACACCGTCACCGGGCTAGACGCCCCGGCGGCCCGCGCCACGCTCCGCCTCGAGCCGATGCTCGCGCTGCGCGATTTCCACGCCCTCCGCCGCGGAGGCGCCCCCGGCTTCGAAAGCCCCGCCCGCGACACCCTCCGCGTCGGCGAAGGCACGCTCTGGACCACCCTCCACTGCCCCGGCGCGAAGTTCCAACCCGGCCAGCACTGGTGGTACGCCGTCCATTACCCCCTCGACGCCGAGCGAGGCCAGGAGGACACCGAAGACCTCTTCGTCCCCGGCCGCTTCGAGATCGAGCTGCCGCCCGCCGCGTCGCACGAGGTGACGGTCACGATCGCCCTCGGCGACGAGCCCGCCGACCCGGCGCCGGTCGCGATCGACGAGCACCCGCGTGCGGCCCACCTGGCGCCGATCCGCGACCACCTCGCGCGGACCCTGCCGTCCACCGCCACGCCGCGCCGCGCCGCCGCGCTGACGATCGCCGCCGACGATTTCGTCGTCGACCGCGACGTGGACGGCCCACGCTCGACGATCATCGCGGGCTACCCCTGGTTCGCCGACTGGGGACGCGACACCTTCATCGCCCTGCCCGGCCTCATGCTCGTCACCGGCCGCGCCCCCGAGGCCCGCCGTGTTCTCGAAGCATTCGCCGCGCGCATCCGTGACGGCCTCGTGCCCAACCGGTTCGACGACTACAACCCTGCCGCCGCCCACTACAACACCGTCGACGCCAGCCTCTGGTTCATTCACGCCGCCATGCGCTACCTCGACGCCACCAGCGACAACAAAACCTGGAACGACTGGCTCGCCCACGCCTGCATCGACATCATCGAGCACTACCAGCGCGGCACCGGCGGGGGCGACCGGCGTGGCGGGGGTGGCGGGGGGCTCATCCACATGGATGACGACGGCCTCATCACCGCCGGCCACAGCGGTACCCAGCTCACCTGGATGGACGCCGCGTGCGGCGATGTCGTCTTCACCCCCCGCGCCGGCAAGGCCGTCGAGATCAACGCCCTCTGGCACAGCGCCCTCGTCGGCCTCGCCAAACGCTTCGCACGCCGCAAGGGCGAGCGCCAGCAGCAGGCCGGCCCCGCCTACGCCCAGCTCGCCGAGCGCGTCTGCGCATCGTTCAACGACCGCTTCTGGAACGAGCGTGAAGGTTGGCTGTACGACCACCTCTGGGCCGACGCGTCCGGCCAGCCCCACCACGACCTGGCGCTGCGGCCGAACCAGATCTTCGCCGTCGCGCTCGAACACAGCCCGCTCGAGCCCGACCGCCAGCGCCAGGTCGTCGTCGCCGTGCGCGACCACCTGCTCACGCCCGTCGGCCTGCGCACCCTCCCCGCCGACGACCCCGCCTACCACGCGCACTACACGGGCGACCAGTTCCATCGCGACGAGGCTTACCACCAGGGCACGATCTGGCCCTGGCTCATCGGCCCCTACGCCGAGGCCGTCCTCCGCGCCGGCGACTTCTCGGACGACGCCCGCCGAGAGGCGCGCGAGGCCATCACGCCGCTGCTCGATCGCCTCCTCGAACAAACGGGCCAGACCGCGCCCGCCGGCGATCCGGCCCGGACCCACCCCCTGATGCGCGACGCCGTCGGCCAGCTCCACGAAATCCACGAAGCCGACCCCCACCCCGCCACGGGCGACCACCGCCCCGTCGGCTGCCCCGCTCAGGCCTGGTCCATCGCCGAACTCCTGCGCGTCGCCCACCTCCTCGAATCGTGACCTCTCCCGCTCCTGCTCCTGATCCGGGTTCCGAAGCTCGTACACTACTTCCGCACAGCGGACCCTACGGGCAACCGCGCGTGCTACTGGTGGCTCGCCCAACGGATAACCCGCCTCCCCCGGGGATCACCCCAATCCTGCATCAGCGACCAACGTCCGTCGGCGACGCCACCTAGCATCCGACGCGATGCGCTACCTGTTGATCAACCACGTCCCCGTCGCCCGCAGCTCCATACCCGGGCGCATCAGCGTCGGCGACCTCTGGCTGGAAGATCTGCGCGCCCAGGGCCAAGCTGTCGCCAACGCGGGCGGCCGCCTGATCGCCGCCACGCCGCTCGTCGACACGCTCCAGGCCCATGCTGGCGGCAGCTTCCACATGGTGGACGTCGATCTCGCCCACGAGCCGTTCACCCACCTGCCGCTGCCCGCGTACCGGAGCCTGCCGCGCTTCCTCCGTGTCGCGGCCCGGCTGCGGCACCGCCTGGCGGAGGCCATCGCCGACGCCGACATCGTGCAGATGGGCTACGGCGGCCACCCCGTTCCGCTTGGACGCGTCGCCTGGCCCATCGCCGGCGAGCTCGGTCGGCCGCGGATCTGGGTCTTCGACGGCGCCGACCCCTTCCCCCGCCTCGAACGCGACGCACGCGCCGCCTGGCCCGTCAAGCGCCAGGCCAAGCTCTGGGCGACCCGCCGCTTCGAGCGCTTCTGCCGCCACGCCGTCGCCCGCGCCGACCTCGTGTTCGCCCACAACCAGGCCGTCGTCGATCGCTTCGCCGACGTCTGGCAGCCCGAACGGTGCTACGCGTTCGACCGGTCGTTCGTCACGGAACGGTGGCTGGTCGATGAGCAGACCCTCGCTCGCCGCGAGCCGCACCTTCGCAACGGCAAGCGTCCGCTCCGGCTCGTCGCGGCCGGTCGACAGGTCGCGATCAAGGGCACTGACCAACTCATCCGCGCCGTGGCCCTGGCGCGCGAAGCAGGCACGCCGATCGAGCTCGACGTGCTCGGGACCGGGGCCGACCTGCCGCGATTCGAGCGGATGGTGCGTGACCTCGGGCTCGACGACGTGGTGCGCTTTCTCGGCGCCGTCCCGTTCGGCCAGCCGCTCTTCGACGCCTGGGCCCGCTGCGACGCGGTGGTCGTGACGAACCTCACGGACGAGATCAGCCGCAACGTGCTGCTGGCGCTGGGGCGGGGCCTGCCGTTGATCACCTACCGCAACCCCGGCGCCGACGCGATGCTCGAATCGGCGGACGCCGCCTGGCTTGTGCCACGCGGCGACAGCGACGCGCTCGCCGACGCACTCCAGCAGGCCCACGCGCGGCGCGATCGCCTCGCGGCGCTGGCGCGGCACGGCCTGGTGCTCGCGCGCCGGCGGTCGCTCGAGGCGACGCATCGCCAGCGGGCCGCCCTGGCCGCGGCCTGCGTGTTCGTCGAGCACGACGCGGCCCGCACCGCCATCGCCGAGGCGCGCGGCTGACACACTGACATGTTGCGATCATCCCTCACTGCCGCCGCGCGCCCGCGAGCTGCCCGAGGTCCATCAACACCGTGATGACGACCAGGATGATCCACCCGCCGGCGAGCCCGCCGCCGTAGTTGACGGCCACGGCGTAGCCGAGCGTGGTGAACGGCATGAAGAAGAACCCCAGCACAGGCCAGAGCACGGTGTCGTACGCGTCGCCGAGGAAGCTGCTGAACAGGAACACCAGCACGATGACGACACGCGGGAAGAAGACGGCGATGAGACTGAGCAGGCAGGGCATGCGTGCATGATAGGCGGCCGCGGTTCCGCCGGCGATGCGATGGGCGATGCGCGAAGGTCTGTATAACCGCGTTATTGGTCAGGTTTGTGCGCCGAGGGCCGCCGATGCGCTTGCCCGGCTTCACCAGGCCGCGGGAACGGAACCCCTGTCAAGCACGCCGGGTAGTTTTTTTCCGCCGGCCGAAAGCTCGACCCACGAGCGGACGATGGTGAAATGCAACGCCGATACCGCATCCAACCGAAAGGAACTGCCTCATGGTCCGCAACGCCACCAAGCCCGCCCGCCGCTCTTCCGCCCGCACCTCGGCGGCGATCACCGGCGGCCGCATGGCCGGCCTGTCCACCGCAGGCAACGGCCGCACCTCCACGGCCAAGGCCAGCGCCAGCAACAAGACGCGTGTGAAGGCGGCCGCCAAGGGCAAGACCCGTGCGAAGGCCGCCACGAAGTCGCGCGCCGCCGCCAAGTCCCGCGCGACCACCGCCGCGAAGTCGCGTGCTGCCGCCAAGGCCCGCACGCCGCGCGCCAAGACGAGCAGCCGCGTGGCCAGCAAGCCGCGCACCGTCAGCCGCAACGGCCGGGGCAAGGCCACCCCCTCCGCCCGCGCCGCCGTCAACAGCGCCATCCAGGAGCGTCGCCTCTGGCTGGGCCTCGACGAGCAGCCCACCGCCGCGATGAACGAGCTTGACGTCCCGCAGCTCCCGCTCGAGTCGTTCGAGATCGCCCCCACTCCGGCCGACGAGATCAAGGACACCAGCGGCGGCTCGACCGTCTTCGGCTGGGTCGGCGTCGGGCAGGCCGGCGGCCGCATCGCCCAGGCGTTCCACGGGCTCGGGTACGGCAAGTCCATCGCCGTCAACACCTGCCCCCATGACCTCGACGCCGCCGGCGTCCCCGCCCGGCAGAAGCTCTGGACCAACATCGGCTATGAGGACGGCGGCAAGGACATGGAGCGCGGCCGACTCGCCGCCGAGCAGTACCGCCAGAAGCTCCTGCACATGATCGACCACGTCTTCGGCCACGGCGTTGACCACGCCATGATCGCCGTCGGCGCCGGCGGCGGCGCCAGCGGCGCCACCACCGCCGTCATCGACACCCTCCGCGCCGGCGCCAAGCGCCTCGGCTTCCGGTGGCCCCGCCGTCGCATCGGCGTCGTCTGTGCGCTGCCCACCGCCGGCGAGGCCGCTTCGCCCAAGGTGCGCGACAACGCCTACCGCCTCGTGACCGAGCTCTCGAGCCTCGCCCAGCAGGGCCGCATCGCCCCGCTCATCTTCGTCGACAACGACAAGGTGGAGCGGCTGTATCCCAAGCTCACCGTCAAGCAGTTCTGGCCCAGCGTCAACAACACCGTCGCCGGCCTGTTCCACGTGTTCAACCGGCTCGCCGCGCTGCCCAGCGCCTACACGAGCTTCGACCCCGCCGACTACCGCGCCATCATGCAGGCCGGCGGGTGCACCGTCATGGGCCTGACCAAGCTCGACAAGTTCGCCGGCCAGGACGACCTCTCCCTCGCCCTGCGTCAGAACCTCGACAAGACCCTCCTCGCCGACGGGTTCGACCTCAGCACCGCGACGCAGGTCGGGGCGATCGTGCTCGGCGGCCGCGGGATCATGGCCCAGAAGCCCGGCCTCCAGAACCTCATCAACCGCGCGTTCGACGTACTGACCGATCTCACTGGCCAGGCCACGGTGCACCGCGGCATCTACCAGGACAACCGCGAGTCGCTGCGGGTTTACACGATCATCAGCGGCATGGCCCCGCCCACGCGGCGTATCAACGAGCTCGGCGACACCGAGTAACACGCGCTCCATCACCAACCAACAAGGGCTCGCGCCAAACGGCGCGGGCCCTTTTTCATGGTTCATCCGAGTTTTCCGGGAGAGGTTCCCTTCTCAAAAAGCCGGGACCGGTGGTCCCGGGGGATGCGGCGTCGACGCTGCACCGGCCGGCGATCCGCAGCGTTGCGTCGACCACCTGGCGTCCCGTCCCTGCGACGACGAGGGCCTGTGGTGCGCCGGCGATCGCTGCCGCCGCCCCGGCACCACCGGTGCCGGCTTTTTACGGATTCCGTCGCCTCACGGCGCCACCGCTTCCCCCGGCGCGTCGCATCGGGTCCAGGTCGGCGCGAGCTCGACAACTCGCCCCGTTCCCATCGCCTCGTCGATCGCCAGGCAGGTCACCGCCGACGCGAGCCCGTCCTCGACCGTCGTCGGCGGCGCCATCCCGCCGCGCATGCAGGCGGCGATCTCGCGCGTCATGACCGCGTCGCCGCCGCCGTGCCCGCCGCCGTGCGTGTGGTACACCGTCTTGCTCTGCTCCCAGCCGATGCGCCGGTGCTCGATGACGCCCGGGATGAGATCGGCGCGAATCGCGCCCTCGCTGCCGACGATGTAGAGCCGGCGTTCGGGAAACGCGCTGTGGCAGTTCGTGTGAAACGTCGCGCGCACCTCGTTGGCATACTCGAGGATCGCCACCTGGTTGTCGATGATGTCCTTGTCGTCGATGAACGGCGAGCCGAACCGCCGATGCCCCCACACGTGATACGCCTTTTGCCCCTCGTGGTTGGGCCCGACGCGTTCAACGTGATGCTCGTTGCCCGGCTTGAAGAAATTGAGCCCGCCAAAGCTCGCCACCCGCGCCGCCCGCGACCCGAGCAGCCAGTTGACGATGTCAACGTCATGGCAGCACTTCTCCAGGAGAAAGCTGCCGGACGCCTCGCTGTGACGTCGCCAGTCCTGCTGGATGAACGAGCCGTGGCTGAACTCCAGCGTCTCGTTGAACTCGAGGCTGATCGGTTCGCCCACCCCGCCTTCATCGATGAGCTGCCTGATGCGCCGGTAGAGCGGCGCGTACCGCAACGTGAAGCCGACGAAGAATCGCCGGCCCGAGCGGTGCACGGCGTCGCGCATCGCGACACAGCCGTCCAGCGTCGTCGCGAGCGGCTTTTCGCAGAAGACGTCCTTGCCCGCGTCCAGCGCCGCCACCGCCTGCCGGGCGTGCACGTGATTGACCGAGCCGATGAACACCCACGAAATCGACGCGTCGTCGACGAGCGACTGCTCGCTGTCGTGGACCGCGATCTCCGAGCCGAACGCCTCCCGTGCCGCGGCGACAGACGCCTCGGCCGGGTCGTATACGCCCGCAACCTCGACCTCGGGCGCGTGCTGAAGAACCTGCCGCACAACCCCGCGGATGCGCCCACCACAGCCGATGATGCCGATCTTCATACGATGCTCCCGTAGGGTCCGCTCCGCGGAACGGATCGCGCGGGCGCGGTCGGACGCTCACGGCTCGCTCACCGCGTCGCCACGGCCTCCTTGCGTGCCGCCGCGGTCGGCTTCGTCCCCGTCAACTCGGGACGCCATCGGACGAACGCCTCGATCGCCTCATACTCCGCAAGGCCCAGGTTGTCGTACAACTCCGCGAACGTGCGGTTGCGCTGCTCGGCGCGTTCCCAGAACTCGCGCTGGTCGCTGCCGGGGAACGGCGCGCTGTCCTTCTGCGATTCATGCTTGAAGATGGCGTTGCGCTTGCGCATCAGCTCCTGCGGGCTCAGCGGCACCGCCATGTCGACCTGCTCCGGGTCCCACTCCTGCCACGCGCCGCGATACAGCCACAGCTCCGTCGCGCCGAACCACGCCTCGCCCGCCACGCGCTGCACCGCCTGGAGCACCGCTTCGAGGCACGTCCGGTGCGTGCCGTGCGGGTCCGACAGATCGCCCGCCGCGTAGATCTGGTGCGGCTGCACGCGCTGCAACAGCTCGACGATGATCTGCACATCCGCCTCGCCCAGCGGCTGCTTGCGCACGCGCCCCGTCTCGTAGAACGGCATATCGAGAAAGTGCAGGTTCTCCATCGGCACGCCGCAGTACCGCCCCGCCGCCCGGGCCTCGCCGCGGCGGATCAACGCCTTCAGCCGCTGGACCTCCGGCAAGTCGACCTGCCCCGGCTGCTTGTTCTTGAGCCCGTCCTCGATCGTGTGCTCCAGTTCCAGCGAACGCTTCGGGTCGATCCCGAACAACCGGTTGAAGTCGGCGGCAAAGTCCGCGAACCGCAGCGCGTCGTGGTCGAACACCGCGATGTTCCCCGACGTCTGATACGCCACGTGCACCTCGTGCCCCTGATCCGCCAGGCGAATCAGCGTCCCGCCCATCGAGATCACGTCGTCGTCCGGGTGCGGCGAGAAGATCAGCGTCCGCTTGGGGAAGATGTCGTCATGCTCGCCCACGATGTCGCCCGGCTGCCGCTCGTGCGCGGGCTTGCCCCCCGGCCAACCGGTGATCGTCCGCTGCAGCGCCCGGAACACCTCGACATTGATGTTGTACGCCGGGCCATGCGCCGCCAGCAGGTCCTGCAGGTGATGCTCGTTGTAGTGCTCGTCCGTCAGCTTCAGGATCGGCTTGTCTACCTGGTGCGCCAGCCAGATCACCGCCTGGCGGATGCGTCGCGGCGTCCACTCGATCGACCCGAGGATCCACGGGCAACGGAACCGCGTCAGCTCCGCCGCCGCCGCCTTGTCCAGCACCACCGTCGCGTTCGCGTGCTCCTGGAGGAACGAGGCGGCCACCGACGGCGTCACCGCGCCCTCGACCGCCTGCCGGATGACGCGCGCCTTGCGCTCGCCGAACGCCATCAGCACGACCTGCTTCGCGTCCAGGATCGTCGCGACGCCGAGCGTGATCGCCCGGCGAGGCACGTTCTCCTCGCCGAAGAAGTCGCTCGCCGCGTCCTGCCGCGTCGTCATGTCCAGCGCGATCAAACGCGTGCGGCTGGAGCGGTGCGAACCCGGCTCATTGAAACCCACGTGTCCCGTGCGACCGATGCCCAGCAGTTGCAGGTCCAGGCCCCCAGCCTCCTGGATCGCCCGCTCGTAGTCGCGGCAGTAGTCGGTGATCCGCTCCGGAGCGATCTGTCCGTCCGGGATATGCACGTTCGCGTCCGGGATGTCGACGTGGTCGAACAGGTGCTCGCGCATGAACCGGTGATAGCTCTGCAACTCGTCCGGCCGCATCGGGTAGTACTCGTCCAGGTTGAACGTCACCACCCGCTTGAACGACAGCCCCTCTTCGCGGTGCATGCGCACCAACTCGTCGTAGACCCCCGTCGGCGTCGAGCCCGTCGCGAGCCCGAGCACGCACGTCTGCCCCGCCTTTGCCCGGGCGCGGATCAGGTCCGCGATCTGCCGCGCCACCGTGCGGCTGGCCTCGGCGGCGTCCTCGTAGATCTGGGTTGGAATCGCTTCACTTGCAGGGACGATGGGCTCGATCTCGGCCATGGGGGGCTCCGCTTCAGAAAAGGCTCTGCCGCGGCCCGACTCATCCGCCCCCGGGCGCTCCCCGCCCGCTCACCGCCGCACCGGGGCTAACGACCGGCCCGGGGCCGAGTTGGAACTCGCAGCACGCCCATCATACATCATCCCCGCCCCCGCGCCCCACCCCGCCAACGACCCCTACTTCATCGGCTCCCCCACCCCCGACATCCCCGGCACCCCCGGCTGCACCTGCGCCTCCTCGCGCTCCAGCAACTCCCCGCGCACCCGCCCGAGCGCCGCCGCCCCAAGCTCGAACCACCGCTCCCCCATCCGCCCCACCACGCGTCCGTCGATCTCGTGCAGCGTCAGCACGTGCGGCCCCGCGCCGCCGGCGTCAACCGTCACGCGCTGCACCGGCTCGCCGGCCCGCGCCGCGTCGATCTCGACCCACCGCGCCACCCGCAGTCCCGCCAGCGTGTCCCACAGCGCCCCCGCCGCCACCGCATCCACCGTCGCCTCGACGTCGGCGCGGTATCGCCCATTCGTTCGCCGCACCGTAACCGCCTCACCGCCCCGCTCGATGCGCACCTCGCGAATCGCGTCCCGCGCCACGGCCAACAGCGTCCCCGGCCGCAGCTCCCCCGCGAGCCGATCAAGCGCAGCCTCGCCGAGCACAAACCCCGGCACACTCGCATCGCCGACCAACTCCCCCTCGCGCGTCTGCGCATCGACGCGCAGGATGTGCGGCGAACCGCTCTCGCGCTCGAGCGTCAACTCGATCGCCGTCGCCTCATCAATCGTCGGCTCATCCTCCAGCCACCGCTCGACGCGCAGCGGCGCGAGCGCCCCCAGCAGCCGGTCCACCGCCTCCTCGTCGTAAGGCTCCTCCTCGCCGAGCCGCCACGTGCCTCGTTCCGCCCCCGCTTCGCCCGCCGCGCTGTCGCGACTCAGCCGGAACGTCGCCCCATCGTCCCGCCGCAGCGTCACGCCGCGCAGCTTCGCACCGGAAAGGTTCAGCAGCTCGCGATCGCGCAGGGCGATCACAGGCTCGAACAGCCCCGCCAGCGTCTGGCCCTCGACGCGATACCCGACGTTCTCGCCCCGGCGCAGCGCGACGAGCCCGTCCTCCTCGATGTGAAGCATCACGGCCTCCGGCTCATCGCTGCCGCGCCGCGTCAGCGTCACGACGGCCGCGGGCGAGCCGGTCGGCTCGTAGGCCGCGATGTACGCCGTGGCCCGGGCCTCGGTGACGCTGTCGATCACCCGGACCGCCAGGTCGTAGTCGAGCGCAAAGCCCGGCTCCGGGTCGCCGAACGCGTAGCCGCGCCCCCCGCTGCGCACGATCTCGATCGGCTGCCCCTCCTCGCGCGTCACGCGCATCGCCTCGAGCTCGTCGCGCCTCGTCAATACCACGCGCGGGTCGCGCAGCGCGTCCACGTCGACCGCCAGCGCGTCGAGCAGCGAACGCTCCACCGTGAACACCACCGGCGGCGACGCCTCACCCGAGTCCCATGTGGCGAAGATCGTCTCGCCGTCAATGTCGGCGTTGGCGCCGATCCGCAGCACCGTCTGCCGCGTCGTCGGCTCCGCCGTGCCGTCGGCATCACCGGGCCCGTTCGGCGTGGGCTCATGAACCGCAAGCGTGGCGCGCGGCTCGTCGAGCCCATACCCGCGCAGCTCCTCGGGCCCATCCGCGGCAAACGTCGCGATCCGCATCGGCCGCACCGGCGCGAGCATCGCGTCGATCGCCTCGCGGTTGGCCCGCTGGCGCTGCCCGTCGCCGATATACCACCGCCCGTCCGTCCGGTGCAGCGTGACGCTCGCCCCCGCGCGCGCCAGCTCGATCCGCTCGGCCCGGTCGCGCGATGGCGCCGACAGCTCCCGTCGACGCCAGTCCCGGACGCTCGCGTCCAGCACCAGCCGGTGCAGCGTGTCGTCGACGATATACGCCGTCGCCTCGTCATCGCCGACACGGACGTACGCCCGGCCATCGACCTGCCGCCGACCCAGGTGCACCGTCACCCCCGGCCCCCCCGCCACGGTCCCCGCGTCACTCGCGCTGCCCACGCGCACCGTGGCGCGCGGCTGCGTGAGGCCGATGTCGTCGAGTCCCGGCATGTTCGCCGCCCCGGGCTGAAACTCACGGTGGTAGCGCAGCCGCGCCACCGCGGCGGCAATCCGCTGCGCCGCCTCCGCCTCGATCGGGAAGTGGACCGGCGCGACCTGCGCCCAGTCGTCGCGCTGCCGCGCGAGCGTCGCGTGCACGTTGCCGCGCGTGATGTCGATTCGGTCGATGCCCGCCGGCTCGAGGTCCGCGACGGCAGGCAGTGCGATCCCCGCCGCGTCCGGGGCGTCGTCAGCGCCGGGCCGACCCTCGCCGGGCCCGAACATGAGGAAGTACCCGCCGACCATCGCCAGGAGCACGAGCAGCACAAGTGTGGTCTTGAAGTTCATGGTTGTCTTTGATCGGGGTTTAACGCCAAGGCGCCAAGGGAGGGAGAGATCGCCAAAGGAGGGCGAGGGCAGGGGGGGTGCCACTGACAAGGCCGTCCCCGGCTTTGTCAGTGTTTGCCGTCGTTCACACTGACAAGCTCCGCGGACTCCGCTTGTCAGTGCCACCCGCGACGCGACGAAGCTGTGGCATGCGATCTAAACACATCTTCCGCACATTCCATCATTTCATGCTCATCCTGTCCCCCCTTGGCGATCTCTCCCTCCCTTGGCGCCTTGGCGTGAAAAACCGCCTCACCCCCGGCGACGCGCGAACCACACGCCGATCCCCGCCAGGGCGATCCCCGCCGGCAGGCCCGCGAGCAGCACCGTCCGGTATGCCGCCAACGCGCCATCGCTCATCGCGCCGATTCGCCGGATGTCCTGTGTCCGCGGGCTCGCGGCGATCAGCTCGTCCAGCCCCGCCAGCCAGTAGACGCTGTTGACGAACAGCTCGCTGTTGCCCGGGTAGCGGGCGCCGAACAGCTCGGCTGTGCCCGGGCCCATCCACCCATACCCGGTCACCGCATCGGTCGCCCACGCCGGGTCGGCGACGACGACGAGCCGCCCACCCGCCTCGTGCTGCGCCGACGCGGCAATGGTGAAGCTCTCCCGCGCCGCGCCGCTGTCAAACGGCGCCTGCTGGATCGCCTCCAGCGACTCGAGGTGGCGCTCCGCCCACAGCCGATCGCCGCGCAGCTCGACGAGCGGCGCGTGCTTCGCGTCGCGGCCCAGCTCGCCGTCGGCCGTCAACACGAGCGGATTCGCCGACGGGATCACGGCCGGCATACCCGCCAGGGCGCGCGTGATCGGCGACGCGCCGGGCCAGGCGTCCACCTCGATCTGCGAGCTGGCGCGCGCCTCCTGTCCTGGCGCCTGCACCTCGCGCAACACGATCCGGTCGAGCTGCGGGCGGATGCCCCACTCGCGCAGCACGCCGATGAGCGGATCGACGCCCTCCATCATGAGCCCGGGCTCCGTCGCGAGCATCACCATGGCGGTGTCGCCCGCAGCGAGCCGCCGCTCGAGGTGCCCGGCCACGAGCTCCCGCGCCGGGTTCGCCTGCCCGTAGCGGTCGACGGCCGGCTGAGGCAGCACCACCCAGATGGCCCGCTGACCCTCGGCGGGCTCGGGCGGCCCCTCCGGTGCCTCGCGCGTCGGCTGCGCCTGGCCCATCGTCATCTGCTGCGGCGCCGCCTGACCTGCCGGGTTCCACTGCTTGAGCTCGAAGCTCGCGCTCCGCAGCCGCTGCGCCACCTGCTGATACTGCCCCCGCTCGCCCAGCGCCGGCCGCTCGCCCATGACGAACACGACCAGCGGCGGCTGCTCCAGACTCATGCTGATCAGCGCCCCCGTCAGCCGCTCCTCGCCAAGAAAGCGCATCTCCGGCTGGCCCGTCTGCCGCGCGATCCGCGGGTCGACGTCCCGGTACATCTCCCCGCCCCCGATCACCCGCACCTGCCCGGGCCCCAGCACCAGCACACTCTGGCCCTGCTTGAGCTCGGCCAGCATCTCGTCGTAATGCGCCGGATGGTGCGCCAGCCGCAGCTCGCGCACCGCGTCGCGCAGCCCCTGCCGCGCCGGCTCGAGCTGCCGCCGCAGCCGCAGCAGCGCCTCTTTCGCGTCGTTGCTCGCCTGGCGATCCTCCGCCGCCCGGTCGAACCAGTTCAGGGCCGGCGAGAGCACCCGCTCGTCGAGGTCCGCCAACTCGCCCACCAGGTAGTCGCGCACGGCCACGTAATCCGGCAGCGCCTGGTCGAGCGCCTCGTTCAGCCCCGCCATCTGCTCCGGCGCACTGCTCTCGTGGATGCGCAGTTCCGCCAGCACCGCCTGCACGCGCTGACGCAGCGTCGTCCCCGCGGGCAGCGACTCGCCCTCCATCAGCGAGGCGAGCGGCTCGATGAACGTCCCCAGGCCCTGGGAGTAGCCCGCGAGCGCATCGCGGCCATCCGTCACCGCCTGCCGGATCGGCTCGACCTCGTCCGCGAAGTGCGCTCGCACGCGGCGATCCAGCGCTTCACGCCGGCCCAGGTCGAAGTCCGGGTTGATATGCTCCGCCGTCACGCCCCGGCCCTGCCGCGCGTACTCGTCGACAAGGTCCCGGACCTGCGTAATCCGCGGCCCCGTGTCGCGGAAGATCGTCACCACCTGATACTCCCCCTCGAGCGCCCCGAGCACCTGCCGCGTCTGTTCGCTGAGGCTGTACTGCCGCGTCGCCGTCCAGTCGAGCCGCGCATACAGCCGCTCGTGGGCCAGCCAGTTGACGAGCACCACCAGCGTCACCACCGCTGCCACCGCCACGAACACGTTCAGGCCATACTTGACCTGCCGCGCCCCTCGCGTCGTCGTGTCGCGATCATCACTCATGAAACCTCATCCCCGCCCGCCTGATTTGATTTCTGATTTTGTGCATTGTGCATTGTGCATTCGGACCTACCGCCACCGCCGACTCTCCAGCACCTTCACCGCGAGGAACAGGAACAGCCCGATCCCCGTCACGAAGTAGACGAAGTTGCTCGTGTCGATCAGCCCTTTGTTGAAGTCCTCGAATTGTCCGTTGACGTTGAGGTAGTACATCGCCTGCCGCAGGCCCGGGCCGACGAAGGCCGCCCGCGGCAGGAAGTACATTCCGAACGTCAGCAGGCTGATCGCGAAGACCGTCAGGAGGAACGCGATGATCTGGTTCTGCGTCGTCGCCGAGGCGAAGATCCCGATCGCCAGGTACAGCCCGCCGACCAGCGCCAGCCCGATCAGCCCCGTGAGGATCGGGCCCCGGTCGGGGCTCGCGGTCATCTCCAGCACCGCCGCGTGCAGCAGCAGGGGGCTCAGCAGGACGAGCACGAATCCCATCGCCCCCAGCCACTTGCCCACGATCACCTGCGCATCGGATACCGGGGCGGTCATCAGGGGCTCGATCGTCCCGCCCCGGAACTCCTCGCTTACCAGCCGCATGCTGATCGCCGGCACCAGGAACATCAGCAGCCAGACGACCCACCAGTAAACCGTCCGCAGCGTCGCCTGCATGCCGACCGTGAACTCGTTGACAAAGAACAGCGTCGAGCCCAGCGCGAACAGCGCAAGCACCACGTAAGCGATGGGCGAGTAGAAAAGCCCCGCCAGCTCGCGCCGCGCGATGGTCACCACGCCGCGCGCCCCCGCGCGCACCCGCCCCGCCACCCGGCCGCGTTTCACCATCTCGACGCCAACCTCACTCATCATGAAATCTCGCAGCGAATCTTCCCCGAACCCGGATCCCCGAACCCTACCCCGCAACCCCCACCTCCTGCTCCGCCGTGATCTGCATGAAGAACGCTTCCAGGCTCGCCGTCTCGTGCCGCATCTCGCGCACGGCCAGGCCCCGCGCGAGCAGGGCGCGTCCCACGGCTTCGCGCACGTCGTTCGCCTCGCGCGGCGTCACGAGCGCCCGGCACCACCCGTTGTCCGACTCAGTCTCCACGCCCGCCACGCCCGCGACGACCGTCAGCGTCTCGGCGACCTGCTCGGCCAACCCGTGCACCTCGACGACGACGCGCCCGCTGCGCCGAACGCTGCGCCGCAGCGCCTCGGGCGAGCCCTGCGCAACGATCCGTCCGCCGGCGATCACGATCAGGCGATCGGCGAGCCGCTCGATCTCCGGCAGGATGTGCGTCGAGAGCATGATCGTGTGCCGACCGCGCAGCTCGCCGATCAGCTTCCGCACCTCCTGGATCTGGTTGGGGTCGAGCCCGGCGGTGGGCTCGTCGAGGATCAGCACCCGCGGCTCATGCAGCAGCGCCTGCGCAATGCCCACCCGCTGCCGGTTGCCGCGCGACAGGCGGCCGATCGTCCGCTGACGCACCGGCGCCAGCCCGCACCGGTCGCATACCGCATCGATGCGCTCACGCCGCCGCCGGCGGGCCATGCCCATCAGCCGGCCCCGGTAGTGCAGGTACTCCTCGACGCGCATCTCCAGGTAGAGCGGCGTCGACTCCGGCAGGTAGCCAATATTTGACCGGGCCGCCACCGACGCCGTCAGCACGTCATGCCCCGCGATCCGCGCCGAGCCGGACGTCGGCGGCATGTAGCCCGTCAGGATGCGCAGCGTCGTTGACTTGCCGGCGCCGTTGGGCCCGAGGAAGCCGACGACCTGCCCGGGCTCGACGCGGAAGCTCAGGCCCTCGATGCCCCGCACGGGGCCGTACCATTTGGTCAAGGCATTTGCTTCAATCATGCGCAAACTTTCCGCCCGGTGGCGGTCTACCCTACGCCCACGCCGGGGGGCGGGTTCGCTGCGCAGGCCTGGCCCCGCACCCGTCCGCGCTGTCCGGGGACCGCCGGTCCCGGCTTTATAACCGCGCCGCGCAGCCCCGGCACCACGCTGCCCCCGCCACCCGGTCACACCGCCCGCGATCATCCGCCGCCACATCCCGCCTTATCGACCAGCGGCCGCGTCTCGCACCACTGCTACACTGGCCCGCCTCATGGCGCCGCTCACCCTCCTCGCCGAACTCGGCACCATCGCGTACCTCATCGTCCTGCCCCTGCTGCTGATGATGGCCCTCGGCTTCATCATCCAGCGCGCCCTCGGGCTCGACATGCCCACCCTCACCCGCCTCAACTTCTACACCATCGTCCCCGGCATGGTCTACTTCGCCCTCGTCGACTCGGAGCTCGAAATGAGCCAGGTCGGCGTCGTCGTCGGCTTCAGCCTCGTCGTCATGGCCCTCTGGAGCCTCGCCAGCCTCGCCGTCGCCGCCGCCCGCGGCATCCCCCACGACCAGCGCCGCGCCATGCTCATGACCAGCATCTACTACAACGCCGGCAACTACGGCCTGCCCCTCCAGGAACTCGCCTTCCGCTCCGTCAACGCCAGCGCCCAGGCCATGTCTCTCCAGGTCTTCGTCATGGTCGTCCAGAACTTCACCGGCTTCACCCTCGGCATCCTCCTCGCCGCCGGCGAGGTCCGCCAGGGCCTCTGGAAGCGCAACCTCCTCTACATCGTCCGCTTCCCCGCCATCTACGCCCTCGCCGCCGCCGTCGCGACCATCCTCATCCGCGAAGCCCTCGGCCAGCGCGCCCCCGACGTCGCCCGCGCCCTGGCGCCCTTCTGGGACACCGTCCGCTACACCAAGGACGGCTTTATCATCCTCGCCCTCGTCACCCTCGGCGCCCAGCTCGCCAACGTCCAGCGCGGCCACAACCACTACCCCGTCACCACCAGCGTCATCCTCCGCCTGCTCGTCGGCCCCACCATCGGCTTCGCCCTCATCTGGCTGCTCGGCATCGGCGGCCTCACCGCCCAGGTCCTGCTCATCTCCACCGCCACGCCCACCAGCGTCAACTGCCTCCTGCTCTGCCTCCAGTTCAACAACCACCCCGACTTCGTCGCTCGCAGCGTCTTCTACTCCACCATCCTCTCGCCCATCACCGTCACGCTGGTGATCCTGCTGGCCCGCAGCGGCGCGCTGCCCGCCTGACCCTGGTTCCTGTCCTTCCCCCGTGCGAGGCGAGAGTGAAAGCGCCCTCAACCCATTCGTAGCGGATGGGGTGCCACTGACAAGCAAGTCCGCGGAGCTTGTCAGTGCGAATTGCAGCCAACACGGACAAGGCCGAGGACGGCCTTGTCAATGCCACCCGCTACGGTTGGATTGAACCCGCTCTAGAAACCAAGGATTAGGCGAGAAGAGGAACGGGAGTTGCTGCGAGCCCCCAATCGCCAATCCCCAATCGGCGATCTCCCCCGCCCGCCCCGGCTACCATGCCACCATGCCCCCCGGCCCCGCCAACCCGCCCCCCGCCAACCCGTCCCCCGCGACGCGTAAACCCGTGATCGGCATCACGATGGGCGAGCCCGCCGGGATCGGCCCCGAGGTCGTCGTCAAGGCCCTCGCCGACCGCGACGTCCGCAAGCAGGCCCGCTTCGTCATCTACGGCATGAACGAGCTGCTCGCTTACGCCGCCGACCTCGCCGAGATCGACCCGTTCTGGTGGCGCCTTCAGCACGACGCCGCCCGCGCCACTTACGACCTCGTCCACGACGTCGTCGTTCTCGACTACGACGAGTACTCCATGCTCGGCTCCGCCGTGCATCGCCCCACGCGGCAGGGCGGCCAGGCCAGCCTCCGCTTCCTCGACGACGCCATCACCGCTTCCGGCCGATCCCACGAGCAGGGGGGCATCGACGCCCTCGTCACCGCCCCCATCTGCAAAGCCTCCTGGCGCCTCGTCGGCTGCAAGTTCCCCGGCCATACGGAGCTGCTCCAGCACCGCACCCGCGCCAAACGCGTCGCCATGGCCTTCCACGCCCCGCAGATGAACATCGTCCTCGCCACCGTCCACGTCCCGCTCATGGACGTGCGCAACCTCCTGAGCATCGGCTGCGTCTTCGACCCCATCGACCTCGGCAACGACTTCTGCAAACGCATGGGTCACGCCCGCCCGCGCATCGCCGTGTGCGGCCTCAACCCCCACGCCGGCGAGGAAGGCCAGTTCGGCGACGAAGAAGCACGCGTCATCAAGCCCGCCATCGAAATGGCCCGCGAGCAAAACATCGACGTCCAGGGCCCATTCCCCGCCGACTCTCTCTTCGCCCAGGGCCGCGACAAGTGGGACCTCATCGTCGCCATGTACCACGACCAGGGCCTCATCCCCATGAAGATGCTCGCCTGGGATCAGGCCGTCAACGTCACGCTCGGCCTGCCCATGATCCGCACCAGCCCCGACCACGGCACCGCCTTCGACATCGTCGGCAAGAACCGCGCCGACCCCGGCTCCATGAAGGCCGCGATCAACCTCGCCGCCCGCATGGCCCGCCAACGCCTTGCAAAACCCTAGAAAAACGGGGTTGCCACTCGTAGGGTCCGCTGTGCGGACCTTGTCCCGACCTCCCACCGCCCGCCGCGCAGGGTCCGCTGTGCGGACCTCCCCCGCCTGCCCGCGCGCCATACGCCGCGCACCTTCCCCCTCTTCACACCTCTCCTTCAACTTTCTCGCCAATCGCCACACCAGCCGCCAAACCGTGGTGTAGTCTTGCGGACTGCGCCTGCGCCCGCCGGGAAGCGAGACGCCGACCCCAAAACACCCACGGAGAAGCCAAGATGTCACGAACGCTCCTGCAGTGGATCGGCTCCGCCACGCTCGTCCTCGCCCTCGTCGGCACCTCCCACGCCGCGTCCGTCACCACCACCCTCACCGGCTACAAGGGCGGCGTCATCCAGACCACCTTCGGCAACGTCACCGTCCAGGGCGGCGCCGGCGCGCTCCAGTGGCAGGTCCAGAGCGATGCCGACGGCCAACTCGTCTACGGCCCGGACTCCACCTTCATCACCTTTTGCATCGAAGCCGCCGAGTCGATCCAGCTCAACCACACCTACGACTATGCCGTCGTCGACCCGGCGCTCGCGCCCAACGACGGCTGGCCCCAGATGGGCGAGCAGCGGGCCGGCCTGCTCACCGGCTGGTTCGCCGCCTACTACCAGGGCGATTCACTCAGCGACTGGACCAACACCCAGGCCATGGCCTTCCAGATGGGCGTCTGGGAGATCGTCGCCGAAACCACCGACGCCTTCGACCTTGTCTCCGGGTTTCACACCATCGGCAACCAGGCCGTCGCCCGCGACCTCGCGCAGGCCTGGCTCGACGACGAAGCCGCCTGGCAGGGGGGCAACACCCCGCACAGCTTCGTCCTCAAGGCCATGACTTCGCCTTGGCCCGACGTCGCCGGCAACAACATCCAGGATCAGGTCTTCTTCGTGGTCGCCACCGCCCCCGCGCCCTCGGCGGTCTTTGGCGGCCTTGGGCTGCTCGGCACACTCAGCGTCGTCCGTTGGCGCCGCCGACGCCAGGCGGATCTCGCCTGAGCTCGATCCTCCATCTCGATCCCGTGTGGCACCGCCCGGCCGGGTCTCGGCCGGGCGGTGGCATGCGCTCACTGCACGTCGGCGTCGGCGTAGCCGTTCCAGTACCCGTTGTCCACGTCACCGTCGCCGTCGAAGTTATCCAGCGCGTCGCGCGTCATCGCCTCTCCGTGGCCGTCGGCAAACACGAACGCGCCGCGCCCCCGGTTGCGTTCGGACGGCCGCGACCGCGCGTTCGGGTTGTGGCTCGATCCGTAGTACCCCGTCGGCCGCCCGCTGCCCCGCGCCGACTCCAGCGGCGGATCGAGCGCGTACTGGCCGTCCCGCCCCTCGTTGGCGCCCTCCGTGTCACCGATCACCACGGTCTGCGAAGTGGAGGGGATGTCACTCTCGACGGCACGAAACGGCAGGTCGTAGCCCGCCGTGTTGCGCCCGTTGCCGAGGTACTGGTAGTTGTAGCCGTAGCCGCCGTAGAGGCTCAGCTCGTCCTCGTCGTAGGCCCGGGCCGTGACGTTCGCCGTGCCGCCGTTGACGAGCGCCTCCATCGCCACCTGCATCGCATCCTCGCGGGCGACCTCGTGCCAGAACCGCAGGCCGAGGATCGCGTCCGGCGAGGCTTCGCTGAGGTTGATCATCGGGCTGACGAAGACCTCCGTGTTGTTGACGTAGGGCTGAAGGAAGTCGGCCCAGCGCGGCTTCGTTGAGCCGTCCGGCCGGCTGCCGCCGGCGAGGACGGAGGAGTGCCACGGATACTTGCCGTTCTCGTCGCTGAGGAAGTTGTACATCGCGACGGAACCGATCTGCCGGACGTTGCTCAGGCTCTTGATGCTGCGCGCCGTCTGCCGCGCGGCCGCGAGCGCCGGCAGGAGGATGCCGATGAGCATGGCGATGATCGAGATGACGACCAGCAGCTCGATGAGCGTGAAGGCGCGGGGCCCTGCGGATGTGCCGGGGGCCGGGAGTGTGGCGGGAGTGGCGGGTGTGGCGGGGATGGTGGGGGGCATGGTGCGCTTCCTTTTTGTTCATTGCGACGCGGTCGCAATATCTCCGGCCGGCGATGATATCAAGCGGTGAAACGGATGCAACTGAGTCTCAATTACTCCCATCGCCCGCCCGCGCGCCCTCCGGGGGATCACGCCGACAAGTCGAGCTGCTAACGTGACTTGACGAAGACCGCCTCCCCCCGAGTTTTCTTATTGTCCGGAAAATTCTGCGCGTTCGGTTCCCCGGTCCCGCCGGGTATCATCGCCCCATGCCCTTCCAACCCCCCGGAGCTGTCACCCGCCCCGGCTTGTTCATCACCGGGACCGACACCGGCGTCGGCAAGACGCTTGTCGCCTGCGCCATCGCCGACAGCCTCGCAACCACCCGCCGCGTCGGCGTCTGCAAACCCTTCGCCACCGGCTGCCAACGCGACCAGGCGGGCCAACTCGTGCACGACGACGCCCAGGCCCTCGCGCGGGCGGCCCGGTGCCAGCACCCCGCCGACATCGTCAGCCCCATCCGCTTCACCGACGCGCTCGCCCCCGCCGTCGCGAGCGAGGTCACCGACGTGGCGATCGATTGGCCGGCCTTGAACCACGCCCTGAACGTCTTGAACCACGCATCCGACCTGATGCTCGTCGAGGGGGTGGGCGGCGTGATGGTGCCGCTCGACGCCGATCAGCCCACCTTTACCGTGCGGGACCTGATCGCCTGCCTGGCCCTCCCCGCCGTCGTCGTGACCCGCGCCGGCCTCGGAACGCTCAACCACACCGCCATGACCGTACACCTGCTCCGCGAGGTCGGCTGCCGCATCGCGGGCCTCGTGATCAATGAGCATGGCCTCGCCACCGACGACGGCGACGCCTCGCCGGCCCACAACCCCCGCTGGCTCGAGCGCATGACCGGCCTCCCGATCCTCGCCACACTGCCTGACCCGGGGCGGGTGGCGGAGGCGGGGGCGGGGCGCGGCGGGATCCCTGACCCCGTCCGGCGGACGATCGGCACCGTCGACTGGATGAGTCTGATGGAGCCGAAGGACGCAGTGGAAGGCGTATAACGTGCTTTTCTAGCATGGTTTGCCGCTTAATTCCGCGATTGCCCGCCGCGCCGGAGCCTCGATCTGATACAATGGGAGGCTTACGGCGACCTGACTGGGGGCTTCAAGCCCACTGGTGCGGCCGCGCCCGCCACCCCCGGGCGCGAGCTGTCGCCCCGGCGTCCGGCCGGGGCCCCAGGCCCCCGTCATCCACCCCGGACAACGAAAGGACTTTGGTCATTACGCAGAACAAGCCACAATCATTCGGCGACAACCCCGTCGAGACCCGCGACACCGACAACTACAAAAATGAGTACACCGAGGGCTTCGTCGACAAGTGGGATGAGCTCATCGACTGGGACGGCCGCGCCGAGAGCGAGGGGGCGTTCTTCATCGACGCCCTCAAGGAGCGAGGCGCCAAGCGCGTCCTTGATGTCGCCTGCGGCACGGGGTTTCACTCGGTGAGGCTGATCGAGGCCGGCTTCGACGTCGTCTCCGCCGACGGCAGCCCGGAGATGCTCGCCCGCGCCTTTGACAACGCCCGCCGGCGGGGTCACATCCTCCGCACCGTGCAGGCGGACTGGCGCTGGCTCAACCGCGACGTGCACGAAATGTTCGACGCGGTGATCTGCCTGGGCAACTCCTTCACCCACCTGTTCACCGAGAAGGACCGCCGCAAGGCCCTCGCCGAGTTCTACGCAACGCTCCGGCACGACGGCGTGCTCATCCTCGACCAGCGCAACTACGACGGCATCCTCGACCACGGGTTCTCCAGCCAGCACAAGTACTACTACTGCGGCGACAACGTCTCCGCCGAGCCCGAGCATGTCGACGACGGGCTGGCGCGCTTCCGCTACCAGTTCCCCGACCAGTCGGTCTACTACCTGAACATGTTCCCGCTGCGCAAGGACTACACGCGTCGGCTCATGACGGAGGTCGGCTTCCAGCGCACCGAGACCTACGGTGACTTCAAGGAGACCTACCGCACCGACGACCCCGACTTCTACGTCCACGTCGCGCACAAGGAATACCACGAGGACGAGCAGCAGGAGACCAAGTGATGACGAGCGATCCCTCCAGCGCGGTCAGCACCGCGCGCCAGTACTACAACAGTGACGATGCCGACAACTTCTACCACACCATCTGGGGCGGCGAGGACATCCACGTCGGCCTCTACCAGAGCGACAGCGAGCCGATCTTCGACGCCAGCCGACGCACCGTCGAGCAGATCGCCTCGAAGCTCAACCTGACGAAGGACTCCCGCGTCCTCGACGTCGGCGCCGGCTTCGGCGGCGCGGCCCGCTACCTCGCCCGCACCTTCGGCTGCCAGGTCGTCGCCCTCAACCTCTCCGAAGCCGAAAACGAGCGCGATCGGCAGAAAAACAAGGAGCAGGGCCTCGATCACCTCGTCACGGTCGTCGACGGCGACTTCGAGAACCTGCCCTATGACGCGGCGTCCTTCGACGTCGTCTGGTGCCAGGACGCCATCCTCCACAGCGCCAACCGCGGCAAGGTCA
Source organism: Phycisphaeraceae bacterium (assembly GCA_040905445.1). GTDB lineage: Bacteria > Planctomycetota > Phycisphaerae > Phycisphaerales > Phycisphaeraceae > SKPT01. Next base: position 23,315 of record JBBDRN010000012.1, read on the forward strand.
TGACCGAAGTCGCCCGCGTGCTCAAGCCCGGCGGCGAATTCGTCTTCACCGACCCCATGCAGGCCGACGACGCCCCCGTCGACAAGCTCAAGCCCATCTACGACCGCATCCACCTGCCCAACATGGGCTCGCCCGGTTTCTACCGCGAAAAGCTCAAGGAACTGGGCTTGACCGAGGTGGCCTTCGAGGAGATGACCCACCAGTTGGTCAACCACTACACGCGCGTGCGTGACGAGATGCTCCGCAAGCGTGACGAGCTCAAGGCCGCGGGCGTCTCCGATGAATACGTCGAGCGCATGGACAAGGGCCTCGGCCACTGGGTCGAAGGCGGCCGCAACGGCTGGCTCGCGTGGGGCATCTTCCACTTCCGCAAGTAGGCCCTTGAGCCACGAAGACACGAAGGGCGCCCCGCCACGTTCCGGACGCATGTTCGACGATGAGCACACGCCGCCGCCCCGGGACCAGCGGTCCCGGCTTTTTACGCCCGCGCTTGATGTGGAGGCTGTCTCAGAACAGCCACGCGAGCAGGGCGACCTCCAGCAGCAGCAGCGTGCCAAGGATGACGGCGATCCCGAGCGGGCGGTTGTCGCGCAGTGCGTCGAGCATCGTGCGTCGCCGTGGCAGGGCGATGAGCTGAAGCTGCTGCCGGCCGGCCGCGGCGCAATGATGGGGCGGATGGCCGCGGCGCGCCTGGTCCTGGACGATCGCGATCACCAGGTTCGCGTCGAACGGCGAGAGGCCGAGCATGCGCCCGAGCCTGATCAGGCGGTCGCGATGCTCCGGCCGCAGCAGCGTCCCTTCGAGCTTGTCGGCCGCGCGGGCGGCAAGCACCCACCGGGGATCGCCCGGGCCCGCGATCGGTCCGCCGCCCGCCCGGTCGCCGCTCCCGAACAACTGCGGAGCATCCTCCGGCCGGCTCGGCGGCTGCCACAGCACATCGCGCGGCCAACCCTGCGCGGGGGTCGGCACGTCGCGGCCTTCGCCGGGCGGTACATCACCCGGGGCCGGCGGCGCCGTGGGCGCCGCGTTGTCTTGAACCGGTGAGCGGAGCATTCCCTCTTTTCCCTCGCGGCCGTGCGTCACGCGGCCACACCCCAACCATACCACGGCTTGACCCGACGCCAAGACCGATCCACCCCCGCCGGCGCGCGCGCTCACGGCCCAACCGTCATAATCGGACCTACACGGTGGACCGGAAGGGTGTTGGTGCGCTATAAATAACGTTGTGGCAATAGTATGAGTTCAATGTGGGATGCTTGGCTCGTGGAGGCGCCCATGGCCCGCGATGTGTACCTCGTGATCGTTTACGAAGCCGGGTCGCTGCTTGAGGCCGCCCTGCTCAGTCAGCGGCTGCTCGACGAGGGGATCGACAACCAGGTCGACGACGGCGACGCGGGTGAACCGGAGGCCGGTGTTGCGGGTGTGGCGGGCGTGGCGGGTGTGGCGGGGCGCCCATGCGTGCGCGTCGCCGTCGAGGTCGCCGACGCCGCCGAGGTCATCGTCGGCGACTTCCTCAGCGAGGTCCAAGGTTGAAGACGCACGCCCCGCACACCACCTGTTAGCAGCCGCATCACGTTTGCACCACGTCGCCCAGAGGGTGACCGTGAACGCGAGGACGTCCATTTTCCCAACCTCCACCCGGCGACTATCCTTGAAGCAATGACCGACGTGCTCGCGCATATCGTGGCGGACAAGCGAAGGGAGGTCGCGCAATCGCGGCAGGACCGGCCGATCGAGCGGCTCCAGGAGCTTGCCGAGGCCAGCCCCGAGCCGCGCAACTTCTTCGCCGCCGTGACCCGCCCGCGCAACCGCCTGCGGGTCATCGCCGAGATCAAGAAGGCCAGCCCGTCGGCCGGGGTCATCCGCCCCGACTTCGACCCGGTGGCCATCGCCCGCGCCTACCACGAGGCGGGCGCCGCCGCGATCAGTTGCCTGACCGACGCGAAGTATTTCCAGGGCTCGCTCGCCTACATCGCCCAGATCAAGGAGGCCGTGCCGCTGCCGGTGCTGCGCAAGGACTTCATCATCGACCCCTACCAGGTGTACGAAGCCCGCGCCGCCGGCGCCGACGCGATCCTGCTCATCGCCGAGTGTTTGGAGGAGGCGGAGTTGATCGACCTGCTGATTCTCGCGACGCACCTGAAGCTCACGACGCTCGTCGAGGTGCACGAGGTCGAATCCCTGCTGCGCGTGCGGCCGCACCTCGGCTTCCCGCACCCGCAGTACACGCTGCTGGGCATCAACAACCGCGACCTGAAATCCATGACCACCGACATCAGCCACACGTTCCGCCTGCTGGAGATGGTCGAGCTGCCGGACATCGTGGTCAGTGAGTCGGGCATCCGCACGCGTCAGGACGTCGCCAGGCTCCGTCAGGCCGGCGTCCACCGCATCCTCGTCGGCGAGCACCTCATGCGCCAACCCGACGTCGGGCAGGCCCTGCGCGAGCTCATCGGCCAGTCGTAGGCCGCCTCGCAGGGTCCGCTGTGCGGACCTCCCCTGTCTCGGCCACCAGCGCCCTCCCGCAGGAGCAGAATCAGCCGCAGATGAACACGGATGACCACAGGTAAGACGGAAATGGCGGTCCGGTCCGCACCGTCTCCGGCCAATCCCTGTTCATCTGCATCCATCTGTGGCTACTCTTCCGCTATCCTTGGCCCATCGCCCACCCGCCTCGGCCAAGCGGCGTGCGCCCCCACCGCAGGTGTTCCATGCTCAAGCTCGCGACGATCATCGACAACCCCGGCGAGCCGGAGGTCCAGACCCGCTACCGCGACCCCCAGCAGCTCAAGCAGTTGGGTTACACCGGCATCGCCGTCTACGAATCCACGGCGCTGTCCGGCCTCGAGACCGCCGACGTCGTCGCCTCGGCCGAGCTTCGCCGGTGGGTGACGGCCCAGATCGAGCGCGTCGGCCGGGCCATCGACGACGCCCACCGCGCCGGGCTGGCGGTGTACTTCTTCTATGACGCGCTCGTCCTGCCCACCGATCTGGTCGAGCGCCAGGCGGCCGCGCTGACCTGCCGCCACCGCCCCGGCGTCCTCTGCCCGGCGAGCGATCATGCCCTGGACCTCTCGGTCCAGGCGCTGCGCGCGATGCTCGAGCGCTGGCCCCACGCCGCGGGCGTCGTGCTCCGCTTCGGCGAAACCGACGCCGCCCGCCTGCCCCACCTCGTCGGCAACGACATCTACACGCCTCACTGTCCGCGCTGCAGCCAGCTCGGCCGGGCCGACCGCATCGTCGCCCTGCTGACCCGCTTCCATGAGATCGTCGTCAACGAGCAGTCCAGGCAGCTCATCGCCCGCGCGTGGAATGTCCGGCCCAACGGCATGCACGATTCCGTCGAGCTCGCGCGCACCGTCGCCGATCGCCTCCCCGTCGCCCCGGCGGGCGAGGAAGACCGCCTGCTGCTCTCCTTCAAGTTCACCCACACCGACTTCTGGCGCTACCAGCGCTGGAACCCCGCCAGCCTCGTGTGCGGCAACCGCCCCATCCTCTACGAGCTGCAATGCCAGCGCGAGTTCGAGGGCAAAGGCGGCGTGCCCAACTGGCAGGTCGGCCTCTGGCGCGACGGCAATCCCGAGTCGCGCAGCGACAGCGAGCCGGCCGGACTGGCGCATGTCGCCGACCATGTGAACCTCGCCGGCGTCTGGGCGTGGGTGCGCGGCGGCGGCTGGGGCGGGCCCTTCGTCTCCAACGAAACCTGGATCGACGCCAACGTCTTCGCCGCCCCGCTCCTGGCCGACGATCCGACGATCGAGCTGGCGGCGCTGGCCCATCGCTGGGTGGATGAGCGGTTGCGCGTCGCCGACCCGGCGGTGCGCGGTGTCATCGTCGACATCCTCGAACGCTCGCCCGAGTTCGTGCGCGACGCGTTCTACATCGGCCCGTTCGCCCGCGGCCGCAAAGACCCCTGGCACCCCGCGGCGGACTGGATTCAGGACGACCTCGTCGACGCCCAGGCTGCGTGGCGCATCGTCCAGCGATTGCCCGAGCCGCAGCTCGATCGCGTCGTGCAGGAAAAGCGCGCCGCCGCGGATGCCGTCAGCAACGCCCGCGCCAGCCTGCAGCGCCTCGCCGGCGAGCGCGGCGATGCAACGGTCGAACAGCTCGTCAACACGCTCACCTACACCGAGTCGCTCTTTGAAGCGCTCCGCGACCTGCTGCACGGGCTCGTGGCCTATCGGCGATACCTCAAGCAACACAGCGGCGCGGCCGCGGAGACCGCCCGCCAGAAGCTGCTGGCTGCGCAATCCCACTGGAACCACCACACCCAGCGCCACGGCTCACTGCCCGGCACGGCCACGGCCTTCCGCGAAGCCAACTTCTGGGAGCTGACCCAGCAAATCCTCGGCGAACTCGCCAGCAGCACGTAGGACCCGCTGTGCGAACCTACTCCCCAGAAGGTCCGGACCGCACACCCTACGACGCATCCGCCTGCTTCTTCGCCTTCTTCTGCGCCACCCGCTCCGCCTTCTCGATCAGCTCGGCAAAACGTCGATCCTCCATCCCCAGCTTCTGGGCGAAGTGCTGGAGGATCACCCGTTGCTCGAGCGTAATCTCTCCGTCCGCCGCCGCGACGGCCAGCATCTTGCCCACCGCCGGCTCCGGGTCCTCCCGTGCCGCCAGGTACTGCTCCTGGTAGAAGTCCTGGTCTTCGCGGGCGCGGTTGATCATCGCCTGCAGCGACGCCGCCCCGACGCCCGCGTCGAACGCGAGCGCTTCGAGCAGCGGGCGCTCCTGGTCGCAGATCTCCCGATCCAGCCCCGCCAGGCAGCAGGCGGCACGCAGCAGATCAACACGGCTCGTTGGCATGGCGACCTCCTGAAGGGAACAACCGGCGCCATCATCATAACCGGCCTCCCGCCAGCGGTCGCGGGGGCGGCTTCCCCGCTGAATCCCTCCTGATCCTGATTCCTAGGCTCTGGCCGAAAACGTCGTACGGCGGGTGCTACTGGCGGCTTGTCCACCAGTGTGCGCGCGTGGCGCCCAGGCACTGGTGGGCGAGCCACCAGTGGCACACCTCTTCGGACGAAGCCTAATCCTGCCTCACTCCCCGGTCCGCGACCCGGGCGAGATCCGGAAGATTAGGAACCAGGATCAGGATTAGGAGGGGGAAGGGGAGGGGAGCCCTGGATTAACCCTTGACATCCCTTCGGACGATGTCATACTCACAGTGTCATGCATGCCCACAGCTTCTTTTTTGGCTACTTCTGGTTCAGCCCCGCGCACGCCGCGATGGGTTCGACCCTGTAGCCGACGCTTGACACAAGCCCACGGAAACAGACGACCCTGACGCGGCTCACGCGGCAGGGTTTTTTTATTGACTCAAGGAGCAGCGCCATGATCGTCGTCATGAAGCCCGAGGCTACCGAGCAGCAGGTCGACCACGTCTGCGACCTCATCCGCGAGATGGGCCTGACCGACCACGTCATCCACGGCACAGAGCTCGTCGTCGTCGCCGCCATCGGCGAAGACCGACGCAAGGATCAGGGCCGCGTCGAGCAGGCGCCCGGCGTCGATCGCGTCATGCGCGTCCTCGCCCCCTACAAGCTCGCCGCCTACGAGACGCGCAAGCAGCGCACGCAGGTCCGCCTCAACGACAACTGCATCATCGGCTCGAGCGAGATCGCCATCATCGCCGGCCCATGCAGCGTCGAGGGCGAGGAAGCGCTCTTCGCCGCCGCCGACGCCGCCCGCGCCGCCGGCGCCCACGCCCTGCGCGGCGGGGCGTTCAAGCCCCGCACCAACCCCTACAGCTTTCAGGGACTCGGCGAGGAGGGGCTGAAAATCCTTGCCGAGGCGCGCAATCGCACCGGGCTCGCCGTCGTCACGGAGGTCATCACCCCCGACGACGTCGACCTCGTCGCCGACTACGCCGACTGCCTGCAGATCGGCACGCGCAACGCGCAGAACTTCAAGCTGCTCGAAGCCGCGGGCGGCCAGCCCAAGCCCGTCCTCTACAAGCGCGGCATGAGCATGACCATCGACGAATACCTGCAGGCCAGCGAGTACATCCTCGCCGCGGGCAACGAGCAGGTGATCCTCTGCGAGCGCGGCGTGCGCACGTTCGAGGACCACACGCGCAACACCCTCTCCCTCTCCGCGATCCCCGAGCTGCACGAGCGCACCCACCTGCCTGTGATCGTCGACCCTTCGCAGGGCACTGGCCACGCCCGCCTCGTCCCCGCCATGTCCCGTGCAGCCGTCGCCGCCGGTGCCGACGGCCTCATCATCGAAACGCACCCCGACCCCGAGCACGCCATGACCGACGGGGCGCAGTCGATCACGCCCGCCGTGCTCGCGGACCTGATTCGCAGCGTCGGGCGCGTCGCGGAGGCGGTCGATCGCACCTGCCGCGCCCCGACAACCGTGTAGGGTCCGCTGTGCGGACATCGTCGGATTCCAACGCCGTGAGCCTCCGCCCGCCGATTACAATCCCCCGATGAGCATCACCCGGATCCAGGCCGCCTACCTCGCCGACACCGCCCGCGTTGTCGGGCAGGTCAGCCTCGCCGCAAACGCCAACCTCTGGTACGGCGCCGTCATCCGCGGCGACGTCGCGCCCGTCAGCGTCGGCGAGGGCACCAACATCCAGGACAACGCCGTCGTCCACTGCGACTCCGACGCGCCCAACGTCATCGGCGCCCACGTCAGCATCGGCCATGGCGCGATCGTCCACGGCCGGGTGGTGGGCGACGGCTCGCTCGTGGGCATGCACGCCACCGTGCTCGGCGAGACCGTCATCGGCGACGGCTGCCTCATCGCCGCCGGCGCGCTCGTCCCGCCGGGGCTCAACGTGCCCGATGGCCACGTCGTGATGGGCGTCCCCGGCCGGATCGTTCGGCCCGTCACCGGCGAGGAGCGCGAATACCTGCGATGGCTCGCCCCCCATTACGTCGAGCTGGCACAGCGGCACGCCCAGCAGCCCGACGACGCACGCGTGCGCCGCTGGCCCGCGACGTGACACCACACCGCTTCCCTCCCCGCCGCTTCGAGGGAGGGGCCGCCTCCCGCCTCTCGGTTTGCGTGCCGCCCCCGCCCCGCCATAATCATCACCGGACCATGACGAGCCTGACCTCCGAACAACCTGCCGCCAGCTTGGCGGAGCGTGTCACGTTGCTCGCCGGCGACATCAAGCTCGCCCACACGGTCTTCGCCCTCCCCTTCGCCGTGCTGGCGACCTTCCTCGCCGCCGGGTCGGTCGGCCGCTGGCCCCACCCGGGCGAGCTGGGCCTGATCGTCGTGTGCATGGTGCTCGGCCGCACCGTCGCGATGGCGGTCAACCGCTGGGCCGACGCCCGGATCGACGCGACGAACCCGCGGACGGCCGGGCGGGCGATTCCACGCGGGGCCCTGTCGGAGCGCTTCGTCCTGCAGTCGGCCATCGTGTGCGCGCTGGGGTTGGTGGCGGGGGCAAGCGGGTTCTGGTGGGTCTACGCCAACCCCTGGCCGATGCTGCTCTCGCCGCTCGTCGTCTTCTACCTCGCGGCCTACAGCTTCACCAAGCGCATCACCTGGGTCTGTCACCTCATCCTTGGCGGCGCGCTCGCGCTCAGCCCGCTCGCCGCCTCGCTCGCCCTCGAGCCCGCTTACCTCGCTCGCCCGCCGGTCTACCTGCTGGCGGGCATGGTCCTCTGCTGGGTGGCCGGCTTCGACATCATCTACGCCCTGCAGGACCGCAACGTCGACCGCGAGCAAGGGCTCTACTCGATTCCCGCGCGCTTCGGCGCGGGCGGCGCGCTCTGGTTCAGCGGCGTGCTGCACGCTGGCGCGTCGGCGCTGCTCGTCGCCGTGACGCTGGCGAGCGGGTTGCTGGGGGCCTGGTTCGCCGCCGCGTGTGCGGCCGCGATCGTGCTCCTGCTCATCGAGCACGCCCTCGTCTGGGGCTCACGCACCAACCACCTCAACGTGGCGTTCTTCACCATCAACGGCGTCATCAGCCTGCTGCTCGGCGCCGCCGGCGTCGTCGACGTTCTGCTCGCGTAGGATCCGCGGGGTATGTGGTCCGCACAGCGGACCCTACACCTCCAACTCGCGCAGCGGCACGCCGAGTTCTTCGGCGATCGCGCGGCCGGCCTTGATCGCCTTGCGGTTGCTGCCGGGCAGCTTCAGCGGATACCGCACGAACGCGCCCTGCTCGTCCCGCGCGACCACCGACAGCTCGCGGTGATTCAGCCGCGTGTCGCGCGTTTCGTCGCGCCGATACGGCCCGCGCACCTGCACGACGCAGACAATGCGGCGGTGCGGCAGCGTCAACTCGAAACGCGGCAGCGACAGCTTCTGCCTCGACCGGTCCAGCACGAACGACGCCGGCGTCCGCTCCGCCTTGCGGTTGAGCACGTGGATCAGCCCGATGACCGTCGCCGCGGCGAGCAGGCCCATCGGCAGCCCGACGACCACCACGCCCGTCTCCAGCCCGTCGAGCCCGTGCTGCATGTACTGGTAGACCGCCCACCCGATCATGGCGAGGATCGGTACCGCCAGCGACGCCACGACGAACCAGAGCGGGATGGGCGCCGGCTTGACCGCCAACTCCCCCGGCGTGTCGCGAACACGCACCGCGATCACGTCGTTGTCCGCCGCCACCCAGCTCGCCAACTGCTCGTCGTCCGGCTCGGCGTCGAACTGCTGCGTGGCCGGCGTGTCGGGCGGCTGCGTGAAGTACCCGAGCATCGTCGTGGTCATCGCAATGCTCCGTGTCGGCCGAAACCGGATCCGTCGGCCGCAGGCATCACGACTGCGCCAGTCGCGCCTTCTCCTGCTCCATCCGCTCGCGCTGCCGCAACACGCGCTCCGGGACGAACGTCTCGCGCTCGCCTGTTGGCACGAACGCGTAGCGCTCCACGCCGAGCCCTCGCAGCCCCGCCCGCTCGACCGGCGAGAAGTCCGCCGGATCCTCGCGGTTGAAGTTCATCGGCTCCTTGAGCTGCATCGGGGGGTTGCTGATCACCCGCGGCCGCCGCGCCTCGTTCTGCGACGACGCGTGGAGGATGTAAGGGTGCAACAGAAAGATATCCCCCGCTTCGGCGACCGCCTCGGTAAAGCGCGAGCACGCGCCGATCAGCTCCCGGCTGGGCAGCTCCTTGGGCAGCAGCCCCTGCGGGTTGTCCGCCAGACACCGCGCCACCGGCGCGACCGAGTCGGTCGCCACGAACGTCGCGCCACTGCGCGGGCGGACATCGCTCCAGCACACGAGTGTCAGCAGACCCTGCTCCGGCGAGTCGAGAAAGTGCCGGAAGAAGTCGCCATCCTTGTGCCACCCCTTCAACGCCGGCGACGGCGGCTGCCACGGCTCGTCCGCGCCGTCGTTGAGGTTGAAGATCAGCCCGTCGGAGAGGCGCGCCGGCTGCGCGACGCGCTCCTCGCCGCCGAGCAGGTCGCAGACCGCGCCCCACGCCCTGGGCGAGAAGTCCTTCACCTCGACCGCCTTCGTCGAGCCCATGTGAATCCGGCTCTCCGCCCACGTGCTCGGGTCGGCCGGGTCATAGCCAAGCCGCGTAAACCCGTGCGCCACCCACTCGTCGGCGACATCCCGGGGGAAGCAGCCCTTGACCAGGACGTACCCATGCTCGAGGAAGTGCTCGACGTCGGCGTCGCTCAGAACGCGGTAAGGACTGGCCATGGTCATGCTCCTGGGGGGCGAGGTGATATCCGGCAGGGGCGATGGTACCGGCAGGGGCCGCCGCGCCGCAAGGCTGGCGTGTGCGACTGCCCGTAGGGTCCGCTGGGCTGACCCTACAGCGCCGCCCACCGCCAATGGGTCAGCGCCGCCGCGTCGGGCATCTCGCCGCCCAGCCACCAACTGGCGATCGTGAAGTAGAGCAGCAGGCCCGCGACGTCCACGATCGTGGCGACGAACGGCGTCGACCCGGTGGCGGGGTCGAGCCCCAGCCGGATCAGCAGGAACGGCAGCATCGAGCCGACCATGTTGCCCAGCAGGACGACGCTGATGACCGCCATGCTCACGGCCACGCCGACGTTGGCGGACCGCGCCACCACGTCCGCCTGCTCGCCATAGATCCAGAGCCCCACGCAGGTCGCCATCACGAACGCCACGGCGGCCAGGATGAACCCGAGCATCAGCCCGCCCAGCAGCTCGCGGCCGAACACGAGCGGAAAGTGGCGCGGCTCAACCTCCCGCAGCGCGATCGCGCGCGTCATCACGGTCGCCGCCTGGAACCCGCTGTTGCCCCCCGTCGCGATGATCAGCGGCACGAACACCGCCAGCAGGGGGAGCTGGTCGATCTGCTGCTCGAACGCCCCCATTGCCCCGACCGTCAGCAGCCCCGCGCCGAAGAGGATCGCCAGCCACCCCACGCGCTTCCACACCAGCGTCGACACGTGCGTGGCAAGATAGGGCTGGCGCAGCGTTACCACGCCGCCAAGCTTGTGAAAGTCCTCCGTCACCTCCGCCTGCTGCACGTCGAGCACGTCGTCGACCGTCACGATCCCCACCAGCCGGTTGTTCGCATGCACGACGGGCAGCGCGAGCAGGTCGTACTCCTGAATCAGCCGCGCCGCCTCCGCCTGGTCGTCGTCCGCGGCGATGGTGATGGGCGACGTGTCCATGATCGCCGTCAACGCCGTCGCGGGGTCGTGGATGACCAGGTCCTTGAGCGACACGATGCCCACGAGCTGGCCCATGTCGTCGACGACGTAGTTGTAGAAGATCGTCTCCTTCTCGGCCGCCTGCCGGCGAAGCTGCGTGAGCGCCCCCTCGATCGTCAGGTCCGCCTTGAGCGCGACGACGTCCGTGCTCATCACCGACCCGACCGTGTGCTCCGCGTAACGGTCGAGCCGCTCGATCTCCTGCCGCTCGGGCTCGGCCATCTGGGCGAGGATCGCGCGCTGCTGGTCCTCGTCGAGCTGCTGGATGAGGTCCGTCCGGTCGTCCGGGGCGACGTGCTCGAGCAGCCTCGCGACCTCGCGGTCGTCGAAGCGGTGCGCAAGCCGCACCTGCCGCTCCATGTCCAGGTGCGAGAACGTCTCGCCCGCCTCGTCCCACGGCAGGGCGCGGAGCATCAGCCACGCCTGCTCGTCGTCGAACTCGGCCAGGATCGCCGCGATGTCGTGCGGGTGCGCTTCGTCGCCGAGCCGGCGGATTGCGGCGCGGTCGTCGTGGTCAATCCAGTCGCGCACCTCTTCGAGTGCCGGCAGGTTGTCCATGGTGGCCTTCCTTTCGTGGCCTCGCCGGGGCCGCCTGGACAGGAACGCCGGCGAAAGGAAGACCGATCGCGTCAGACCCCTCCGCGCCCCGTCCCCAACAGCATCCGCCGGCTCAACACGATCCACCGCCGTCATCACCTTCCGCGGCCGGGCGAAATCATACGATCGCCGCCGCCGAAGACCAACCTCGCCACCACTGCTTGCCCCTGCCAAGTCGGGACTCTCTCTCTCATCCCCACCGCACTCGCGCGGACAGATAAACACGAGGGTGACGCCCCGCCCGCTCCCGCTTTGCGACGCGTCATCTAAAATCCCCGCCATGCCCCCACCGCGGATTCTCACCCAGCTCAATGAGGAACTCGCCGACCTCGACGCTCGCTGCCTGCGCCGCATCCTGCGCGCCCTGCCCGCCCCGGGCCCGATCGCCACCGTCGACGGCCGCGAGCTCGTCAACCTCGCCTCCAACGACTACCTCGGCCTCGGCACCCACGACCACCTGCGCCGCCGCGGCGCCGACGCCACGCTCGCGCTGGGCACCGGTGCCGGCGCGAGCCGCCTCGTCGCCGGCCACCTCGCGCTGCACGAGCAGGTCGAGAGCCGCTTCGCCCGCTTCAAGCACGCCGAGGCCGCGCTGCTCCTGCCCACCGGCTACATGGCCAACCTCGCCGTGCTCACGAGCCTCGCCGGGCCGGGCGACCTCGTCTGCCTCGACAAGCTCGTCCACGCGAGCCTCATCGACGCCGCGCGCGCCAGCGAGGCGACCGTGCGCACGCATCCGCATGGCGACCTGCGCCGACTCGAGCATCTGCTCGCCCGCCCGCTGCCAGCCTCGCCCGGCCGGCGGCCGCCCCGCCGCTTCATCGTCACCGACAGCATCTTCTCCATGGACGGCGACGCCGCCGACCTGCCGGCGTTGTGCGACCTCGCCGATGCCCACGACGCGATGCTCGTCGTCGACGAAGCCCACGCCACCGGCGTGCTCGGCGCGACCGGCGCCGGCCTGTGCGAGGCGCAGCACGTGGCCGAACGCGTGGCGACGCGCGGCGTCGTTGTGTCGACCGCGAGCAAGGGCCTCGGCGGCCTCGGCGGCGTCGTCACCGGGCCGCGCGTCGTCATCGACACCCTCGTCAACCGCGCCCGGTCGCTCATCTACACCACCGCCGTCCCCCCCGGGCAGGCGGCCGCGATCGACGCGGCGCTGGATGTCGTCGCGAGCGAGCCCTGGCGCCGCGAGCGCGTGGCCGCGATGGCCCACCGCGTGCGCGATGAGCTGCGCGACGCCGGCTGGGCCCTGCCGACGACCGCGCCCGCGACGCCGATCATCCCCCTGATCGTTGGCGCCGCCGATCGCGCGCTGGCACTGGCGGCCCACCTGCGCGACGCCGGCCTGCTCGCGGTCGCGATCCGTCCGCCGACCGTCGCCCCCAACACCGCGCGCGTGCGCATCAGCCTCCGCGCCGACCTCGCGGATCAGCACATCGATCGCCTTCTCGACGGCGTCGCAACCTGGTGCGGTCAGGCCGCGACGTACTCGTAAGCTAAGACCCCCTCGCCGCGCCCGCGAGCTCCCGCTACCCCACGGCCGGCTCCTCGACCAGCGACAGGTACGCCTGCTCATAGCCCGCTGCCATCGTCTCGGGGCTGAACCGCTCCGCGACGTTGCGCCGGCACGCGGCAGCATCGATCGCATCGAGGCGTTTGACGGCGTCGACCGCCTGCCCGACCGTATCCACGAGATATCCCGTCTCGCCCTCGCGGATCAGCTCCGGCAGGTAGCCGAACCGCGTGCCGATGATCGGCGTGCCGCACGCCTGCGCCTCGATCCCCACCATCGAGCAAGGTTCGCACCACGAGATCGGGAACAGCACGGCCGCCGCGTGCTGGTATTCCTTCGCCAAGTCGCGCTGCGACAGCAGCCCGAGGTAGCGCACGTGCTTGCCGTCGAGATGCGGCTCGATGCGCTGCTCGAAGTACGTCTGGTGCTGCGGCTCGACCATGCCCGCGATGTGCAGCGGCCGCCCCGCGCCCTGCGCGACCGCGATCGCCTCCGCCGCGCCCTTCTCCGGCGCGAGCCGGCCTGCAAAGAGCAGGTGTTCCTGCTTGCGCCCCTGCAGCGTGAACTGGTCCAACTGCACCCCGTTGTAGACCGTGGCGATGTAGTTGAGATCGGGCTTGAGCGTGCGCTCGGCGTTCGAGAGCGAGACGAAGGGCTGGTCGCGGTAGCGGTCGAACACGACGTGCGCAGCCTTCACCCACGCCGCGCCGTGCAGCGAGCTGACCAGCGGGCACGGGATCAGCCGCGAAAACACCAGCGCGTGCACGTGCAGGTGCGAGTGAACGATGTCAAAACCCCCGTCGCACGCCGCTTCCATGCACGTCGCGATGTGCCGCTGCTCGAGCGCGCGAAAATCCGGCGGCCCCAGCAGCAGGCCGGACGCTTCGTCGAAGTGGCGCGGCTGATGCTTCTCCGGCTCCGGCCAGAGTGAGAACGCATGCTCCACCGTCGCCACCAGCCTCGCCGACGTCCGCGAACCCGCCGCCGCGAACAGCGTCACCTCGTGCCCCCGGGCGACCAGCGCCTCCGTCAGGTTGTAGACCACCTGCTCCCACGGCCCGTAGCCCGTCGGCGGCACGGGCCAGCTCACGGGCGCCAGCATGGCGATGCGCAGCTTGCGGTCCGCGACGGGAAGGGGGGGCGTGGTCATGGCGGGCTCCTCGTGTGCTCGATGCTACGGCGAGCGCCCCGCCGGGGCCAGCGCTTCGCCCTCCTTCGTGCCGTCGGCGGGGATCAACGCCCCCGCCAGCCCCACGAGCACCACGTTGAAGCTGTTGTTGAGCATGTTGTCCACGAGCGTCATCGCCAGCACGACCGCCATCGCCGCCCCCAGCCGCGCCGCCGCGTCTCCCCGCCATCTCGGCGGCGGCCGGCGGTAGAGAAACACCGCCAGGGGAACGACAAAGATCGCCACCAGCGTCGCCACGCCCACCAGCCCATAGCGCCCCAGCGTGAGCATCCAGAGGCTCCACGGCGCGTGGTGCTCGCCGCGCCACCAGTCCCACCCCGCGTGCCCGAGCATCGGGCGCTCGCGCACCGCCGCGACGTGCTCCTCCTCGCGCATCACTCGCCAGGCGAGCGACCGCGCCGGCGAAAAATCGCGAAGCCGATCCACCACCCCGCCGCCGAGCACGCGCTCCAGCGCCGGCTCCAGCCGCACCGGGTCCACCAACCGAAAGCCCACGTACCCCACCACCGGCAGCAGCACCAGGCCCAGGATCACCCACCACCGCAGCCACCGTGCCGTCGCAAGCACGCCCAGCCCGACGCCCATCAACACGATCGGCCCGACCGACTGCGTCAGCACGGCCGCGCCCACGAGCACGGCGACGGCCGCCAACGCCCACCGCCGCGCTCCCCGTCCGCCGATCGCCCCGCTCGACCACGCGCCGACCGCGATGACGGCGAGGCTGGCCATCCATATGCCCAGCGCGTTGCCATGCTCCAGCAGCACGACCGGCCGCGAGCCGAGCCAACGACTCGCGCCATCGGTCTGGTGCGGGTGAAAGCCATACACCGCGCTGTAGAGAAACGGCCCGCGCACGATCTCGACGAGGCAGAACGGCACATAAACGAGTCCGGCCACGACGAACACGCGTGCCGCCGCCGCTCGCCCCGCCGGCTGCGCGAGGTAGACCCGCCCCGCGACGTAAGGCCCACCCCACGCCAGCAGGTGGTAGGCGACGCCCGTCGCCACCGCCCCCGCGCCGAGCCCGGCCGACAGCGCGCTCACCGCCGGCAACGCGCACCACGCCGCCATCGGCAGGTCCGCCCAGCTCCATCGCAGCATCCGCAGCCGCTCGCGATCGAACGCCGCCACCCCCGCGAGCACGACCAGCCCGATCACCACCGCCTTCGTCCAGAAGACCGGCCCGCCCAGCGCCACGCCGCGCACGTCGAACCAGCGCGCAACCTCGCCCGCGTCACGGTACCCCTCGTAGTCGACGACCGGCAGCAGCGCCCAACCACTGACGAGCACAACCCACGCCGCCCCCGCCCCCGGCCGCCAGGCAAAGCCCGCCAGCGCCAGCACCGCCCACAGCAGCCATACGAGCTCGATCATCATGTCCAGTTATCAGCAGCGAGGGTTGTCAGATGATCACCGCGCCCTGCCGCGTCAGCAGCGAGCGCAGCGCCTGCGGGTCGACCTGGTCGACGGTCGTGTTGCCATCGAGCGCGAGCCACGCCGCAGCCCCCGCCGCCTGCCCGGTCTGCGTCGTGTTGACCATCACGCGCACGGCCCCGAACGCGCCTTCGTCGGCATCAAGGCAGCGCCCCGCCACCAGCACGTTGCGCGCTCTGACGGGCACGAGGCTGCGGTAGGGGATCTGGTAGAAGCTCGCGTTCGCCTCACCCTCGGCCGCCCAGCGCCTCGACTCGTGCCGGCCGTCCGCGTAGGCGGTGACCTCACGGCCATCGAGATATCGAAATACCAGCCCGTCGCCATCGGCGGCGTGCACGTCCACGCGATAGCTGCCATTGGCGATCGCATCGTCAAACCGCTCGCCCGTGAGGACCTCGCGCTCCGTGAGCTGGTGCAGGCAGCGCGTGCGCCGCGTGTCGCGGATTCCGATGCGCGCCGGCAGGCCGTGCAGCGCGAGCTTGTCCCCGCCGGGGATGCGCGTGCGGATCAGATGCAGCATCTGCCGCACCTGTCGCCGGCCCTCGATCTCCGCCTGTGTCAGCTCGTCGGCATCCGAGCAGTCGGCTCCATGCACACGCGTGCCCGCGACCAGCCGCATGTCGCTGTCCGGCTCACCGCCGGGGATCGGCGCGCCCCAGAAAAAGCCGGGGCGCAGCGCCTCGGGATCTTCGGGGTTGAAGAGGACCTTGCGCACGTCGATGCCCTGCTCCTTTTGAAGCCGCCCCAGCCCGTCGACGAGGAAGCACGTCGTGGGCGGCTGAAGCTGTCCGCCTCGGTATGTCTCGAGGCCCATGCGATGCACAAGATCGCCGTCGCCCGAGGCGTCGACGAACATGCTCGCCTTGATCGCCCGTCGGCCGGTCTTATCCTCGATGATGATCGCGTCGACCTCACCCTCGCCGCGGAGCACCGGCGCGACAAAGCGCGTGTGCAGAAAAGGCCGAACGCCCGCGTCGACGACCATGCGATCGAGCTCGAGCACGAGTTGATAGGGCGCGAAGGCGTATTGCCACGACGGCTCGGCGGGGCTGCGCTCGATGACGCCGCCCGTGGCCTTGAGGCGGTCCATGGTCTCGGTCGTCAGCCCGGCGATGATCTGGCGCTCGCCATGGATGTCCGAATGGCTGTGCCAGACGGTGACGAGGCTGGCGGTGGCGGTGCCGCCGAAGTAGCCCAGCGACTCGACGATGGCGACGCGCGCGCCCTGCCGCGCGGCGGCGATGGCGGCGAAGATGCCCGTGCAACTGCCGCCGATAACGCACACGTCGCACTCGTGACAAACGGGAACGTCGCGCGCCGGCTCGTGGATGGTGCTCATGGCGCGAGTATTGACCGCGGTGGGCGACATGTCAAAGCGAATCCGCACTGGCCGGCTCGTGTCAGCCGCAGATTCGGGTGATACGGGCGGTCACGGCAGGTTCCGGCGATGCGATGCGTCGTCAGCGTCCGTCCTGCTGTGCCTGCTCTTCCCAAGCATCGAGCACCGCATCGTAACGATCCGCCTGCTCCTCCCATCGGTTCAGCAGCGCGTCGAGTCGCTCCGACTGCGCGACCGATCGCTGCAACTGGTGGTCATACTCTTCAAGCTGACGGGCCGCGTGTTCCAGTTGACGGTCGACTTCCTCAACCTGACGCTCGTAATCGGGATCAGGTCTGTGGCGGGAAGGCTCCTGCTCACAGCCCAACAGCAACCAGCCCAAGGCTGCTCCCGTGAGGATGACGGTGCTTCGCATCGTGTAAATCCCCTTGGCTTCCCGAGGCAAAACTGTCTTCGGCCCCGCCCTTGCCGAAGGGCGCCGGCCGATGAGGGCCTTACCGCTGCGCGTTAAGCCGCGGCACCAATCGCACTCACCGCGGCGCACACGCCTTTCCGAGACTCCTCGCCGCCGCACCGCTCACGCCGTGGACTCCTCCGGCTCGAACACCTCGTCGAGAAAGCCCGCCAGCTTCTTCGACCGTGTCGGATGCCGCAGCTTGCGGATGGCCTTGGCCTCGACCTGCCGGACGCGCTCGCGGGTGACCTTGAACATGCGGCCGACCTCGGTCAGCGTGTACGCCCGGCCCTCGCCGATGCCGTAGCGGAGCTTGAGGATCTCCTGCTCCCGGTAGCTCAGCGTCTTGAGCACCTGCTCGATGCGCGGCCGCAGCGTCGCCATGCCCGCGAGGTCCGACGGCATCGACGTCCCGCGATGCTCGACGAAATCGCCCAGCTCGTTGTCGGCCTCCTCGCCCACGGGCGCGTCCAGGCTCGCCGGGTTCTGGTTCGCCTGGAAGACGCGACGCACCTCGGACACCGGCATCTCCGCGCGCTCAGCGATCTGCTCGACCGCCGGCTCGTGGCCAAGCTCCTGCCGCAGCTCGGCCGCCAGGTGGTGCAGCCGGCTCATCGTCGCGTACAGGTGGGCTGGCGCCCGGATCGTCCGCGCCTGGTCCGCCACCCCGCGGGTGATCGCCTGCCGGATCCACCACGTCGCGTACGTCGAGAACTTGTAGCCCCGGCGGTACTCGTACTTCTCCACGCCCCGCATCAGCCCGCTGTTGCCCTCCTGAATGAGGTCGAGGAACGACAGGCCGCGCCGACGGTACTTCTTGGCGATCGACACCACCAGCCTCAGGTTCCCCGCCGCCAGATCGCGCTTCGCCTCGTCGCAGGCATCGCGCACGCGCTCGATGTCGACGATCCGCCGGGCCAGCTCCTCGGGCTCCGCCAGGGCCGCTTCGCGCAGGCCCGCCAGCTCCTGCCGCATGCTCGCCACGTCCGCCGGGTCGTACCGGTCGGGCTTCAGCTCCGCGCGCTCCAGGTCATGCGCCAGCTCCGCCATCCGGCGGGCCGTCCGGTCCAGCACCTGCAGTAGCGGTCGGATCTGCGACGTCCGCAGCGACAGCTCCTCCAGCAGCGACGCAACCTTCCGCCGCCGGCTGGCGATCCGCCGTCGCCCCGCTTCGGCCTTCGCGCCCGCGGCGCCCGCCAGCGCCTGCCACTGACGCTGGTTCGAAACCAGCAGCCGCCGCACCGTCTCCAGGTTGACCGGCAGCCGCGCGGCGATTTTCTGCTTCGCGTCGTCCTCCGCGGTGCTGATCTTCATCGTCCGGTCGAACGGCAGTTGCCCCTCCCCGACCTGTTCGAGGGTGGCGACCGCCGCCTCCACCGCCAACTCGCTCTCGAGCACCATCCGCCGAAAGATCAACCGGGTGATCTCGATCTTCTTGGCGAGATGGATCTCCTCGTCCCGCGTCAGCAGCGGGCTCCGCCCCATCTGCGTCAGGTATGTCCGCAACGGATCGTCGCTGCGCCCGCCGCTCTCCGTCTCCATCGCGCGGATCAACTCGGCCCGGGCCTCGTCGTGGTCCAGCATCTCCTCGCCATGCTCCTCGGCGGCCACCTCCGCGGCCAGTCCGGTGTCGGGCTCCGGGCCACCCCCGGAACGCTGCCCGAAACGCGCGGCGCGCAGGGTCGTGGGGGCCTCATGCTGCGGAACCAGCCGGATGCCCGCCTGCTCGAACGTGACCAGGAGGTGCCCGATCGGCTCGGACTCGACAAGCTCATCAGGCAGCAACGCGACCAACTGATCGAAGGTCACGACGCCGTGCGCTCGCCCGCAGGCCAGCAGCTCCTCAATCGCCGGGTGGTGGTGATCACTCAAAGCCAGCAACCTTGCTGCACTTATGGCGCGGTCGCCCGCGCCGGTTTGCGATACATGTTCGCGGAGACGCGCGTGACGTCATCCCGCCAACTACCTGCAACACATGCGGTTACGACTGCTCCCGCCAGCGCCGTCAGCAACCGGGCAACCCGGGACAACCCGTAGCGGGTTTTCGTCGGCTCACCGACCCCAACCATAGGTTACACCCCCGGCCCTCGTCAATCGCATTGCCCGAGATTCCACCACGATCGAGCCGCATCCACCCCCGTTCGAGCGTCTGGACACGGGTGGTCCGTCCGATGGATTAGCCGGGAAGGGGGTGCGACCACCGGCGACGCGACGCTACCCGCCGCGTGGCGTTGGCGTGAGGCTGAAGAAGGGATCCCCCGTCAACTCGCAATGCCGCGCCAGCCGCGCCCGCAGACCGTCGATGACCGGCGCGTGCGAGGTCGAGTCGACGAGGTTCTGCAACTCCCCCGGATCCGCCGCCAGGTCGTACAGCTCCTCGCCGACGCCGATGTAGTGCGTGTACTTGTACCGCGGGTCGCGCACCATCCGCGCCGGCGTGCGCAAATTACCGAACTGGTGCCACTCCGCGATGACTGCGTCATGCCCGGTGAACGCCTCGCCCCGCACGGCCGGCATGAAGCTCCGGCCCGGCAGCGCGTCGTCCGCCTCCGCTCCCGCGAGATCGAGCGCCGTCGGCACGAGGTCCACCAGGCTGACCAGCGCATCGCAGCGCCTCGGCGCGAACCCTTTCCACCGCTCGTCACACCGCGACGACCCGAGCACCCCGAACCGCGGCGGCGCCACCACGAGCGGGACCCGCGTCACGCCCTCGTACAGGTACGGCCCCTTGAACGGCAGGCCGTGCTCGCCCGACATGTCGCCATGGTCCGACGCGAGAATGACGAACGTGTTCGGCGCGAAGCCGCTGCATTGCAGCTCGTCGAGCAACTCCCCGATTTGCGCATCGACCTTCTCCACCTTGCCGCGATAGAACTGGCGGTAGTACTCCCATCGCTCGTCGCTCCAGCGCTGCTTGTGCGGGCCCATGTGCTGGGGCCACGGCTTGCCCGCCAGGTCGTCGTCCTGGTTGGGCCAGCGCTCGAGCGTCGCCGGCCGCGTCTCGTCGGGTTCGAGAAAGTAGATGTCGTGTGGGTTCAACAGCGAGACGACATGAAAGAACGGCCGCTTGCGCCCGACCCAGTCACGGTCGCGGTAATACTGCGACGCAAGCTGCACGCTCGTCGCGTCGTGGGAGGACTCCTCGGCGTACTCGAAGCCGTACCGCTGCAGGTCGCCGCCGCCGAGGTGCCACTTGCCGTGGTACGCCGTCTCATAGCCGACGCTCTGGAGGCGCTTGCCGACCGTGGGGAGCGCTTCGTTCAGCGGCGAGCAGGGGTTGCCGAGGTTGGCGTACACGCCGTTCTGCGAGGGGTAGAGCCCCGTCATGATCGATCCGCGCGACGGCCCGCAGATCGGGCTCGTGCAGTAGGCGTGCGTGAAGCTCACGCCGCGATGGACGAGCCCGTCCATGGCCGGCGTGCTCGCGTTGAAGTTGTCGATCAACGCGGCGATCGTGTCGAAGCGCTGCTGGTCGGTCAGGATGAGTAGAATGTTGGGCCGGTTGTCCATGACAGTCGCGGTCTCTGGTTACAAAACGAAACGGAACCGATAAAACGCCGCAAGCCCGAAGCCCGCGGATTCCCCTGGGCGCCAATCACTATCGCGGCTCATCACTCGCCCGGCCGCGTCGGCCCAGCGCGGTAAGCGTCACCGGAACGATGTACGCGTCGGCGGGCGGCGCCTCGGGTCGCGGGCTCGCGAGCGCGGGCACGTCCGTCAACTCGCGCATCATCGCGATCTCGTCGCACGCCTGGTTCTTCGGGCAGCGCAGACACTCGCTCCAGACCTTCAGCGGCAGCCGGGCGCGGTCGACGACGCTGAAGCCCAGCCGTTCGAAGAACGCCTGCTCGTACGTCAACGTCATCACGTTGCGGATGCCAAGCTGGCGCGCGTTGTCGATGCACGCCTCGACGAGCCGCCGCCCCAGCCCGCGTCCGCGCATCGCCGGGTCGACCGCGAGGGCGTACACCTCGGCCAGGTTCGCCCACATGATGCTCAGCCCGCCGACCCCCACGATGCGCGCCACGTCATCGCTCCTGCCGGCCAGCTCGGCGACGTGGTAGTCGCGCACCTTCTCGTACAGGGACGCCAGCGACCGCGGCAGCATCAACCCGTACTCGGCGCAGTCATTGATGATCCGAGCGGCGGCAGGCACGTCGGCGACAGTCGCGGGCCGAATTGTCACGTCATCATTATCCAAGCGCAACATCATACCCACAAAGCCGGGACCGGTGGTCCCGGGGCGGCGATGACCGATTTCCGCACTCGATGGTGATGCGACGCGTCACACCGGGTCGCCGAAGCGCTATCGGTGGACCTGCGTGACGCGGTGATGTCTCGCCGTGGTGCGCCGCGCGCCGCTTCTCCGGGACCACCGGTCCCGGCTTTATGGGGAGTGCTCCGCGGGAAACTTTCCGTCAGCCCGGCGCCCGCCGCGCTACCACACATACCGGCGCGCAATCTGCTCATACGCTGCCACCTGCTCCCGCTGCCACGCCTCGTCGCGCCCCAGTTCCCCCGCCATCAGCCGCGCCACGTACGGCCCCGCCTCGATGCTCGCCCGCGCGCTCAGCACCAGCGCCCGCGTCCGCCGCGCCAGCACGTCCTCCACCGTCCGCGCCATCTCGTGCCGCACCGCCCAGACGACCTGCCCGGCGCGGTAGGGCAGGGCCCGGTGAATGAGCTGGCCGTAGCGCGGCTCGCTCTGGCACAGCGATGCGACGGCCGGGGCGTCGGAGCCGTACTGCCCCAGCGCCGCGTCGTCGGGCGTAGCGCCAGTGTTCGACCCTCCGTGGATCCGCAACCCCCGCGTCACGCACGGCCGGGCGTCGAGGTCGCCGACCGCCGCCGCCCGGTCGACCACGTCCTGCGCCATCTTCCGGTACGTCGTCCACTTGCCCCCCGCGATCGTGACCAGCCCCGCGGGCGAAACGTGCAGCGCATGATCGCGCGAGATACGCGCCGTCGCGCCCGCCGCCGCGGACGCATCGACCACCAGCGGCCGCAGGCCCGCGAACACGCTCAGCACATCCTCGCGACGCGGCGCCCGGACGAGGTAACGCCCCGCGTGCTCCAGCAGGAACTCCAGCTCCGCCTCGATCGGCCGCGGCTCCAACGGCGTCTCACGCACCGCAATGTCCGTCGTCCCCACCACCACCACGCCCTGCCAGGGGATGGCGAAGAGCACCCGCCCATCGTCCGTCTTCGGGACCATCACGGCCGCGTCGCCGGGCAGGAAGGAGCGGTCGAGCACGATGTGGGCGCCCTGGCTGGGGCGGATGATGTCCTTGGCGTGACTGTCGTCCATGCGGCGGATGGCGTCGGCGTAGACGCCGGTGGCGTTGATGACCACGCGGCCGGCGGCGGTGTGACGCTCGCCCGTTTCGAGGTCCTCAAGCTCGACGCCCGTCACGCGGCGCGTGACATCGGTCCAGTTCACCACCACACCCGAGCGCTCCCGACGCTCGATGATCTGCGTATCGTCCGGCTCATGCATGAGCCCCGTCATCTTCATGTAATTGAGCACGCACGCCCCATGCCCCGCGGCCGTCTGCGCGAGGTTCACCGCCAGGCGTGCGTCATCGAACTGACCGTCGTGGTACAGCACCCCGCCGCGCAGACCCGCCTGCTGGATCGTCGGCAGCATGTCGACCGTGGCTCGCGCGGACAGGCGCCGTGAACGCCCAAACCCCAGGCGCCCCGCCAGGAGGTCATACGTCTTGAGCCCGACCGTGTAGTAGAGCCGGCTCCATCGCGAGTAGCAGGGGACGACGAACGGCTGGGAGCGCACCAGGTGCGGGGCGTTGCGCCGCATCAACCCGCGCTCGCGCAGCGCGCTGAGCACGAGCCCGACCTGTCCCTGCCTGAGATACCGCACCCCGCCGTGCACGAGCTTCGTCGAGCGCGAGGATGTCCCCTTGGCGAAGTCCGATTGCTCGACCAGCAGCGTCGCGTAGCCGCGCGAGGCGGCGTCGATGGCCGCACCCAGCCCGGTCGCCCCGCCGCCGACGATGATCACATCCCAGGGCCGCGCCCGCCCGCGCAACTGCTCGAGCATCGTTGACCGGTTCATGAGCAATTCCGAGGGTTGGTCAGCCACGAAGACACGAAGCGTACGAAGGAAGCACGAAGAAAGGCAGCCACGTCATGCGGTGGGCGAAGCCCGGTGTTCTCCCCGCATTCCGGATTCTGAATTTTGAATTCCCAACTTGGAATTCACTCCTCCGCCCACGCCCGCGCTCGCTCGACCGCCGCCGCCCAGCGCCGCCGCAGACGCGCCGCCTCATCCTGCGCCATCGTCGGCTCAAAGCGCCGCTCCGCCTGCCACAGCGCATCGACCTGCCCCTCGCGCCACAGTCCCGACGCCAGCCCCGCCAGGTACGCCGCGCCCGCCGCCGTCGTCTCCGTCATGCGCGGTCGGACCACCGGCACGCGCAGCACGTCCGCCTGAAACTGCATCAGCAGGTCGTTGCCCGCCGCCCCCCCGTCCACGCGCAGCTCGCGCATCGGTACAGCCGCGTCCGCCTGCATCGCCTCGAGCACGTCCGCAACCTGGAACGCGATCCCCTCCAGCGCCGCCCGCGCGATGTGTCCCGCCGTCGCACCGCGCGTCAGGCCCACGATCGTTCCGCGCGCGTAAGGGTCCCAGTGCGGCGCGCCAAGCCCCGCGAACGCCGGCACGAGGTAGACCCCGCCGTTGTCCACCACGGACGCGGCGAGCGCTTCGATCTGCCCCGCCGATTCGATGAGCCCCAGCCCATCGCGAAGCCACTGCACCACCGCCCCGCCGATGAAGATGCTCCCCTCCAGCGCGTACGTCAACACATCATCGATCGCCCAGGCGACCGTGGTGAGCATCCGGTTGCGCGACGCGACCGCCTGACCGCCGATGTTCATGAGCACGAAGCACCCGGTGCCGTACGTGCACTTGGCCATGCCCGGCTGCGTGCAGCGCTGCCCGAACAGCGCCGCCTGCTGATCGCCCGCGACCCCGGCGAGCGGAATGGGTCGGCCGCCCCCGACGCCGAGGATGGCGGGGTCGACCTCGCCGACGATCTCGCTCGACCCGCGCACCGCGGGCAGCACGGCCGGCGGGATGTCCAGCATCGCCAGCAGCTCGTCGTCCCACGCGCCGCGATGAATATCCAAGAGCATCGTGCGCGCGGCGTTCGTCGTGTCCGTGGCGTGGACGCGGCCGCCCGTCAGATTCCAGAGCAGCCACGTATCCACGGTGCCGAACGCGAGCTGCCCCGCGACCGCACGCTCGCGCGCCCCCGGCACGTTCTCCAGCAGCCAGCGCAGCTTCGTCCCCGAAAAGTAGGCGTCGATGACCAGCCCCGTGCGCTCCGCGACAAGCGCCTCGTGGCCGGCCGCGCGCAGCTCGTCGCAAAGCCCCGCCGTCCGGCGGTCCTGCCACACGATCGCCCGGTGCACCGGCTCGCCCGTGGCCCGGTCCCACAGCAGCGTCGTCTCGCGCTGGTTCGTCAACCCGATCGCCGCAATCTCGTCCGCCCGCGCCTTCGCCTCGGCCACCGCCTCGCGGGCGACGGCAAGCTGGCTCGACCAGATCGCTTCCGGGTCATGCTCCACCCAGCCCGGGCGCGGGAAATGCTGCTCAAACTCGCGCTGTGCGGCCGCCACGATCGTCCCCGCCTCGTCAAACAGCAGCGCCCGCGAGCTCGTCGTCCCTTGGTCCAGCGCGAGGATGTAAGCCATGGACGCTTCCAGTGGTGCAGTGAGCCGCGAACGGCAGCCGGTGACGCCGGCGGCGGGGCGTGGCGGGCGTGTGGCGGCGGGGCGGGACGGCGGGGTCGCGAGGGTGGTGGCCGGCATTATACAACCGCCTCCACCACCTCCCCTCGCCCCGCGTCGAGCCGCGGCCGACCTCGTCATGGAACCGTGAAGAGGCGAAGCAAGCGAAGGGCGCGAAGAAGCAGAAGTTATGCAACACAATTCCTTGGGGTCCTCCGCACTCCTCGCTGCTTCGCGGTTATTCAGAGACCTCAATTGTCCATTGTCCCTTGGCCATTGTCCCTTGTGCATTGCCCCGCTCCCCCTTGCCACGCCACCCTTAGACCGATACGGTGCCTCCCAGCCAATCACCACCTCCCGGCCGGAGCTTTCGTCCATGGGCGTGCCGATTTCGCAGATGTGGACCGTCGCCAGCTACGTCCTCCGCCAGCGTCGCAAGGGCCGTCGCCAATACCCGCTCGTGCTCATGCTCGAGCCGCTGTTCCGCTGCAACCTCGCCTGCGCCGGGTGCGGCAAGATCCAGTACCCCGCGCACATCCTCAAGCAGCAGCTCACCGCGGACGAATGCTTCAAGGCTGTCGAAGAATGCGGCGCGCCCATGGTCTCCATCCCCGGCGGCGAGCCGCTGCTCCACCCCCAGATGCCCGAAATCGTCCGCGGCCTCATCGAACGCAAGAAGTACGTCTACCTCTGCACCAACGCGCTGCTGCTCAGCGACAAGCTCGACGACTACACGCCCAGCAAGTACCTCACCTTCTCGATCCACATGGACGGCCAGGAGGAGCACCACGACTTCGCCGTCTGCCGCGAGGGCGTCTACGCCACCGCCACCGCCGCGATCCGCGACGCCGTGACCCGCGGCTTCCGCGTCACCACCAACACCACCCTCTTCGACACCGCCGACCCCAACGCGGTCCGCGCTTTCTTCGACGAGATGATGGACCTCGGCGTCGAGGGCATGATGGTCAGCCCCGGCTACGCCTACGACAAGGCCCCCGACCAGCAATCCTTCCTCCGCGAACGCCAGAAGACCAACGACCTCTTCAAGATGATCCTGTCCAACCGCAAGCGCGGGTGGCGGGGGCGGGGCGGCTGGAAGTTCAACCAGTCCCCGCTCTACCTCGAGTTCCTCATGGGCAAGCGCGACTACGAGTGCACCCCCTGGGGCAACCCGACCTACAACATTTTCGGCTGGCAGAAGCCCTGCTACCTCCTGCAGGAAGGTTACGCCGACACGTTCGACGAGCTCATGCAGGACACCGCCTGGGAGAACTACGGCCGGGCGTCGGGCAACCCCGCCTGCCAGCAGTGCATGGTCCACTGCGGCTACGAGCCCACCGCCGTGGACCACACCTTCTCCGGCTTTGGCGGCATCTGGGCGAACCTGAAGGCGATGGCCTTCTCCCGCTACCTGAGTCGTCACGCGAAGCGCCGCCTGAATGAGGAAGCCAGCAAACCCCATGGCCCGCTCGCGCAGTTGCAGAACCTGACCATCGACGGCAAACCGGTGCTGGAGGCGAGCGAAGCGGCGTAGGGGGGATCATTGCTTAATACAATCGGTCGCCATGCCTCCGCACGAACCAAGCTTTCGCCTCAGCGGGCATGCGGCTCGGCGCTCGGCAGAGCGAGGCATCAAGCGTCACTGGATCTCCAGCACGCTCGCGGATCCTGACCGGTTGGAACAGGATCCGCTGGACCCACAAGTGCGGCATGCCCTCAGGCGAATCGAGGAACATGGCAACCGGGTACTGCGAGTCGTGTACAATGATCAACACGAGCCCTGGCTGGTCGTTTCCGTTTTTTTCGACCGTCGCATGCGAGGCCGACTATGAAACTCTCCTACGACGCCGAAGTCGATGCCGCCTACGTTAGCCTCACCGACGCCAAAGTCGTCGATTCCGAAGAAGTCCGCCCCGGCATCGTGCTCGACTACGACGCCGGGGGCCGTGTCATCGGCGTCGAGATCCTGCACGTGCGCAAGCAGCGGCCGGATATCGACCTCAGCCAGTTCGAGATCGACGCCGCATGAACGCCCGCCAGACCCCGCGTCGCCCCAAGGGCGACGGCTAACCGCGTGCGGCGGCCGACGTCACCCGCTCGCCATCGCCCGTCCACTTCACCTCGCCGCCCACGATCGTCACCACCGCCCGCCCCTGCACGCGCCAGCCGTGAAACGGGCAGTTCCTCGCCTTGCTTGCGAAGCCGTGCACGTCGATCGTCCAGCTCGCCGCGGGGTCGATCACCGTCACGTCGGCGTCCGCCCCCACGCTCAGCGACCCCTTCCCCTCCAGCCCGCACAGCCGCGCCGGGTTGGCCGTCATCATCGCCACGAGCTGCGGCCAGTCGATCGTCTCCGAGTCGATCAGCGCCTTGACATACAGCGGCAGCGCGCACTCGAGGCCGATGATCCCGTAGGGTGCCGCCGCGAATTCCAGCTCTTTCTCCTCGGCCGTGTGCGGCGCATGATCCGTCGCCAGCACCGTGATCGTCCCGTCCGCGATCCCCTCGAGCAGCGCTTCAATATCCCGCCGCTCGCGCAGCGGCGGATTCATCTTGTAGTTCGTGTCATACCCCGTGCACGCTTCGTCCGTCAGCAAGAGGTGATGCGGGGAAGCCTCCGCCGTCACCGCCGCCTGCCCGAACAGGTCCGCGCGCGCCTGCCGCACCAGCTCGACGCTGCCGCCGGAGGACAGATGCTGCACGTGATACCGCGCGGCGAAGTTCTGATGCCGGTTGAGCAGGATGTCCCGCTGAATGATGAGCTCCTCCGCCACGCGCGGCCAGCCGCTGAGCCCCAGCCGCGTTGCGATCGGCCCCGCGTTCATGGCGCCGCCGCCCAGCTTCGGGTCCTCGCAGTGCTGCATGAACACCTTGCCGGTCATCGCGATGTACGCCAGCGCCTTGGAGCACACGTCCGCCGACGCCACCGCCACGCCATCATCGGAAAACCCCACCGCGCCGCTGCGCGCCATGAGCGCGATCTCGGCCAGCTCCTCGCCGGCGCGGGCCTTGGTCACCGCGCCGATCGGAAACACATTGGCCAGCCCCGCCCGCTGCGCCTGCCGATACACGAAGTCGATGCGCCCCTCGTCGTCGAGGGCCGGCACGGTGTTGGGCATGCAGCAGACGCTGGTGAACCCGCCCGCCACCGCCGCCGCCGCACCCGTGGCGATCGTCTCCTTGTCCTCCTGCCCCGGCTCGCGAAAGTGCACGTGCGGATCGATCAGCCCGGGCGTGACGATGCAGCCCGCCGCGTCGATCACGGTGTGGTCGCCGCCCGCCTGCTTGCTCGCTCCGCCGAGGCTGCTGACCTCGACGACCCGGCCATCCTCGAGCACGACGTCCGCCTGCTCGTCGAGCCGGTTGGCGGGGTCAATGACTCGACCGTTGATGATCGTCAGCCGCGGCATGAGCAGAGGATAGCAAAGCCCGACCCGGGCAGGGGGGGGCGGTGTGGCGCGCGTGTTGGTGTGGTGGGTGGCGGGGGAGTGGCGGGGGATGGATTGCAATCCGTGGGCTTTGGGTGTCACCTTCACGAGCGGGTCATGACGACTCCTTCTCCTGCCTCGCCCGTTCGATCTCACGCCGCCGCCTCTGAATCATGACGTCATGCCGCGCGATCTCATGCCGCACGTGCGTCGCAAGCGTGGCAAGCACTGCCGTAACGAGCCCGTACGCCAACCCCGCAAACACCAACGCCACGAGAATCGTCGTCGGCTCAGTCATCGTTAGGCGCCATCGGCACACTGGCGATGACGAATTAGGGGTTGGGGATTGGGGTTTAGAAAGTGTGTGAGAAGCGAGGTGTAAGCCGATGAAGTGGACATGGCACGGA
>JBBDRN010000013.1:0-160151 GCA_040905445.1 Phycisphaeraceae bacterium
TTTCAGCGCCGATCTACCTCCCCGACGTGCGCCCCTTTTGCATGCCGATCACCAATCGCATAACATCAACATATACAGCTACTTGTGGCCGCGGCGAGGGAAACGACCTCGTGCCGCGGATTTGAGAGTCTGAGACGCTCTCGGCCCGATTCGGGCCCCGCCTGTCCACCACCCCGTGCCGCGATGGAGCGCCTGCGGCGATGGTCAGGCTGCGCAAAACCTTTGACTGGAGCGGGATATAGAAAAGGCCCACCGGCGTGCGCCGATGGGCCTTGTTCAACTCGAGACGGGTTTCGCAACCCGCTTCAATGGAGCCGGGGGGATTCGAACCCCCGTGCCGTGACAGTCAGCTTACGGCCTCTACACGCTTAGTCGCCGATTTGATCTCAACACCACGGCGGCCGGCGACGGCCTACGCGTTGTCCAGCCCCAGTATGTTTAGCCCGCACACGCTGTGGCGCCATGCGCGGGCGAGCCTGCTAATTTGTCGCCTTCAAACAGCCGCAGGCATGCTGATTGAAGACGTAGCTGCACTTTAGGCAGCCATGCGGACCGGCTCGAAGCCGATCCGACCAGCGACATCGTCGTTGGCAATTAAAATTTGCACGTTGATTAACGAGGCCCACGTGCAACCTCGGCGTGCCACCGCAAACCTTCCCTGTCCGGTCGATGCCAGTCGGCCCCATTGTCAAAGAACAGCCCCCCGCGAGGCAACATTATTATAGCTCCGCCGCCGCCGCGCGGCCAGTGAATCGGTGGAATCCGCCCCATTCGCCGCCGCGGTCCGGGCTGCGCTGGCCATCGCCTGCACCGCCCGGACCGACCGCTTATCATGCCCTTGATGCTGACCGCCGAGATCCGCACCCAGGCCCGCAGCGACATGATGGAGGTCACCGACCACCTCCGCCGCGCCGTCGCCGAGGCCGGCCTCACCGTCGGCCGGGCGGTCGCTTACGTCCCCCACACCACGGCCGGCATCACGATCAACGAGAACGCCGACCCGGACGTCGTCCACGACATGCTCGCCCAGCTCGACGCCATGGTGCCGTGGACACAGCCGTTCTACCGCCACGGCGAAGGCAACTCGGCGGCCCACGTCAAGGCGTCGATGATGGGCTCGAGCGTGACGGTCCTCATCGATGGTGGCGAGCTCGTGCTCGGCACCTGGCAGGGCGTGTGGCTCTGCGAGTTCGACGGCCCACGCACGCGGAGGCTGATCGTGGCCGTTAGCCGTTAGCCTCGACCCGTGCATCGATGGCCTGAGCCAACCGCTAACAGCCAAAGGCCAGCGGTTACGAGCTTTCATCCTCTTCTCTCCCTATTTGAAGGTTGACATGACCGACAACACCTACCCGCAGGTCCAGCTTGAAACTTCCGCCGGCCCCATGACGCTCGAGCTCTGGAACGACGTGGCGCCGCAGCATGCCGAGAGTTTCCTCAAGCTCGTCGACAAGGGTTTTTACGACGGCCTGACGTTCCACCGGATCATCCCCGGCTTCGTCGTCCAAGGCGGGTGCCCGCGCGGCGACGGCACGGGCGGGCCTGGATGGAACGTCCCCGCCGAGTTCAACGACCGCGAGCACCACAAGGGCGTGCTGTCGATGGCCCGCTCCGCCGACCCCGACTCGGCCGGCTCGCAGTTCTTCATCTGCCTGACGCGCGAGCATTGCCAGCACCTCGACGGGCAGTACACGGCGTTCGGCCGGGTGATCGAGGGCCTCGACGCGGTCGACCACCTCGCCGACACCCCCCTGGCGGACGCCCGCGCCGGCCAGCCCGCCGAGCCGCCGGTGATCCAGTCGGCGAAGCGCGTGCAGGTACAGTAGACGCCCGGCGCGCGGCGCCGCCCGGTCGTTGGAGTTCCCGATGCCGAACACCCCAATCAAAAACCCCGCTGTCGCCGAAGCGACAACGGGGCGGAGGGGAGAAAGCACGTTGATTGGTTCTTGCGTCTCTGGTGAAGGGTTCGTCCAACCGGTCCCGGAGCCTTCAATTTTTATTGCATCGCCACACCCCGATCAACTGCAAAACTTCGCCAGATTAACAGGGTCCCTTGCGGCCCCCGGGTCGTGACGCGTTTCAGGTGCTTGTTATGGCGGGAGTTGCGCCGTTTGGCGGGTCGGCGGGTGGTGGCGCCGGGGGCGGGCGAAAAATTTTTATCCACATTGCCCGCTTCACCCTATGCGCCCATCACCCCAAAGGCGGGCGCCGGCGGTGGTGGTCCGTCGCCGCCTCGTGCAGCCGGGCGATCCGCAGCAGCCGGGCTTCGGAGAACGGGCCGCCCAGGAGCTGGACGCCGACCGGTCGGCCGCCGCCGAAGCCCGCGGGGAGACTCACCGCCGGGATGCCCGCCAGGTTGGCGCCGACGGTGTAGATGTCGTTGAGGTACATCGCCAGCGGGTCGTCGATCTTGCCGCCGATGTCAAAGGCCGGCCCCTGCGTCGTCGGGGCGAGGATCGCGTCGCACTGCTCGAACGCCGCGTCGAAGTCCTGCTTGATCAGCCGGCGCACCTTCAGCGCCCGCACATAGTAGGCATCGTAGTAGCCGCTGGACAGCGCATAGGTGCCGAGCATGATCCGCCGCTTGACCTCGTCGCCGAAGCCTTCGCTGCGCGACTTCGCGTACAGGTCGAAGAGGTCGTCGGGGTTGGCTGCACGGTGGCCGTAGTGCACGCCGTCGTACCGCGCCAGGTTCGAACTCGCCTCCGCCGTCGCCACGATGTAGTACGTTGGAATGCCATACTCCGTGTGCGGCAGGTCCACTTCCACCACCTTGGCGCCGGCATCGCGGTAGATCTGGATCGCGCGCTGCGTCGCCTCGTTCACGGCCGCGTCGTTCGCGTCCGACAGGTACTGCTTCGCCACGCCGATGCGCAAAGGCCCATCCATCGGCGCATCGACGTCTTCAACATCCGCCTCCAGCGTCACCTCCGCGCTCGTCGAGTCGAGCGGGTCATGCCCCGCCATCACCTTGAGCATCAACGCCGCGTCGGCGACGGTGTGCGTGATCGGCCCGAGCTGGTCCAGGCTCGACGCGAATGCCACCAGCCCCCACCGCGACACCCGGCCGTACGTGGGCTTGAGCCCCACCACGCCGCACAGCGCCGCCGGCTGCCGGATCGACCCGCCCGTGTCGCTGCCGACCGAACCGGCGCACAGGTCGGCCGCCATCGCCGCCGCCGCCCCGCCCGACGAGCCGCCCGGCACCGCCTCGTCGTCCCAGGGGTTGCGCACCTGGCCAGACGCACAGTGCTCGCACGACGAGCCCATGGCGAACTCGTCCATGTTCGTCTTGCCCAGCACGACGGCCCCCGCCTCTTCGAGCTTGCGCGCCACCGTGCTCATGTACACCGCCTTGAAGTCCGCGAGCATGCGCGACGAGCAGGTCGTGTGGCCATAGTCCGTTGCCAGCAGATCCTTGAGCGCGATCGGCACACCCGCGAGCACCCCCGTGCGTGAGCCGGTATCCACCGCCCGCGCCTGCTCCAGCGCCCGCTCCGGGTAGGTCTCGTGATAGGTGTTGAGCTGCGGGTCCAGCCGCTCGATGCGCTCGAGGTACGCCTGCGTCACCGCCTCAGCCGTGACATCGCCGCGCGCAATCGCGTCGCGCAGCTCAACAAGCGTGGCCTCAGTAAGGTTCACTGCTGTCATAACCATCAACAAAGAAGCGCCGCCTCCGGCTCCCAAATTCTGAATTCTGAATTTTGAATTCTCAATTCAGATTTGTGCATTGCCCATTGTGCCTTGTGCATTTGCCAACTACGCCCCCGAGTCCTCGCCCATCACCTTCGGCACCTTGAAGTAGGGCGGCGACTGCTCCGGCGCGTTGGCCAAGGCCGCCTCCACCGGCAGCCCGGGACGCTCCACGTCCTCGCGCAGGACGTTGGTCAGGTCCAGCGCGTGGGCCATCGGCTCGACGCCGTCGAGATCGAGCTGCCGCAGCTTGCCGACGTATGCAAGCACATCGACGAGCTGGGCGGTAAACTGGCGGATCTGCTCATCCGTCAGGCGCAGGCGGGCGAGCTTGGCGACGTGGCGCACGTCGTTCTCGGTGATTTCGGGCGGCTGGCCGGTGACGGTCATGGCGGGACAGGATAGCGAAGTCAACACCTGCCCGCCACGACTCGACGGGCCGATGTGGGCCGGTTCCGCCCGGCCGGGAACCACATGGCCTCCCGGGGCGTAGGAGGGGAAGATGATCCTGCTTCGGCCTGTTCCATGCCGGAGCCGGGCCGATACTATAAAAGGGCGGTGGCGACACCCACCCCTCGCCACCCCCGCCAACCCGGCCACCCCCGCCACCACCCGCCGTCGCGTTCTCAGGGGTTCCATGCCACACCGTCGTCTGCCCGTCATGATCGCCGCCGCGCTGCTCGCCCTGCTGGGCGTGGCCGGGCTGCTGCGCGCGGACGACACCGTCGTCCGCGATGCCCAGACGGAGGTCGAGCTCCTCGCCGAGCAGCCGGCCGTCGTGGCGGGGCAGACCCTCACGCTCGGCGTGCGGCTGCGGCCCGACGCCGGCTGGCACATCTACTGGCGCAACCCCGGCGGTTCCGGGACCGCGCCGCGACTGACCTGGGACCTGCCCGAAGGCTTTGAGGCCGGCGACATCCAGTGGCCCTACCCCAAACGGCACCCGGCGTTCGGCGTCACGAACTACGGCTACGAACGGGAGGTCCTGCTCCTCGTCGATGTCGCCGTGCCGGAGGAGGTCCCCGCCGGGCCGATTCGGTTGGCGGTGCGCGCCGACTGGCTGGCGTGCGAGAAGGTCTGCATCCTCGGCTCGGCGGACCTGGCCGTCGAACTGCCGGTGATCGCGATGGATGAGGCGCCCGTGGCGGGGGAGGAGGCGGGGGGTGTGGCGGGGGAGGTCGATCCAGCCGTCGCCGCGCGCTTCGCCCGCGCCCGAAGTGAGCTGCCGGCCGACGCGGGCGGCGCGGTCACCGCCTCGCGTGCGGGCAACCGTCCGATCGTGCGCTTCACCGCCCCGGGCGCGGAGCCGGTCGACGACGCCTACTTCTTCATCGCCGACAGCGGCATCGTGGCCTACGGCGACGCCCAGCCGCTCCGGGCGGCCGAATCGGCCTCGTCGGCCTACACGCTGGAGCTCCCGCTGGCGCGCCGGAACCTGCCCGTCGGCGAGCTGCCCGACCGGCTGCGCGGCGTGCTGAGCTACGAGCAAGACGGGCAGTGGCATCACCGGGCCGTCGACACGCCCCTCGTCGCCACCACCGCGACTTCCGCCGACGGCGGCCTCCTCTGGCACCTCGGCCTGGCGTTGCTCGGCGGCATGATCCTCAACCTCATGCCCTGCGTCTTCCCCGTCCTCTCGCTCAAGGTCCTCGGCTTCGTCCAGCACAGCCACGGCAACCCCTGGACCGCCCGCGCCCACGGCCTCACGTACGCCCTCGGCGTCCTCGTCTCCTTCTGGGTTCTCGCCATCCTGCTCATTGGTCTCCGTGCCGCCGGCACCGAAGCCGGCTGGGGCTTCCACCTCCAGTCGCCCATCTTCATCGCACTCATGGCCATGCTCATCGTCGCCATCGGCCTGAACCTCGCCGGCGTCTTCGACATCGGCATCGGCCTCATGAACGCCGCCGGCCGCGCCGCCACGCAGGGCCCCGCCAGCTCCACCGGCTACGCCGGCTCGCTCGGCACGGGCATCCTCGCCACCATCCTCGCCACGCCCTGCACCGCACCCTTCATGGGCATCGCCCTCGGCTACGCCCTCATCCAGCCGCCCACCACCATCGTCCTCGTCCTCTCCTCGCTCGGCGTCGGCATGGCCGCCCCCTACGTCCTGCTCGCCTGGTTCCCCGCGCTGACCCGCCGGCTGCCGCGCCCGGGCGCGTGGATGGAGAGCTTCAAACAGTTCCTGGCGTTCCCCATGTTCGCCGTCGCCGCCTGGCTCGTCTGGGTGTTCGGCAACCAGGTCGCCAGCTCCGAGACCACGCTCGTCCTCCTGCTGGCCCTGCTCGTCGTCGGCTTCGCGGCGTGGGTCTACGGCCGCTGGGGCATGGCCGGCGGCGGACGCGCCCTGGGCCGCACCGTCGCGGTTGCCCTGCTCGCGATGGCGGTGGCGTCGCCGCTCATGGCGCTCAAGCAGGAGGCCGCCGTCGACGCGATGACCTGGGAGCCGTTCAGCGACGAGCGGGTGGAGGAGCTGCGCCGCGACGAGGGCCGCATGGTCTTCGTCGACTTCACGGCCGACTGGTGCCTGAGCTGCAAGTGGTTCGAGCGGACGGTGCTCGCCAGCGCCAGCGTGCGTGAGGCCTTCACCGAGCATGACGTGGCGTTGGTCAAGGCCGACTGGACCAACGAGGACGAGCACATCACGCGGGCGCTGGCGCGATTCGAGCGTCGCAGCGTGCCGTTTTACGTGCTCTATCCCGCCGACCCTGCCGCGGAGCCGATCGAGCTGGGCGAATTCATCACGCGTGGCTCGGTGCGCGAGGCGGTTGTCGCGGCCGACGGCGGCCCGCGCCTCGCCGACGAGCGGTAAGCGAGCCCCGCCCCGTGGGCCCGGTTGGCGGGTGGTATGATCAAGACAGTGGACGCACGGTGCGCCACGTTCCGCATTCGGCAACCCCGAACAGGATGACAACGATGACGACGATCATGCGTGTGACGTGCTGGCCCTCAATTCTGGCGATGCTGGCGCTGGCGCTTGCCCTGCCGGCATGCGACGACACGGGCGCGACGGAGATGGAAGGTGTGGCCGGGGGATCGGGGGCCGCGGCGCAGAGCGAGGAGCGCATGCCGGCAGAACGCGCCGAGCCGGGCGAGTTGGCGCCGGCGTTCACGCTCACGGGCAGCGACGGCGAGACGTACAGCCTGTCGGACTTCCGTGGTCAGTGGGTCATCCTCGAGTGGATCAACCACGACTGCCCCTACGTCCGCAAGTTCTACAATGCCGGCGCGATGCAGGCGCTGCAGCGCCAGTACACCGAGCAGGACGTCGTCTGGCTGTCGATCTGCTCGTCGGCCGCGGGCAAGCAGGGCCACGAGTCGCCCGAGCGATGGAACGAGCTGACGGCCGAGAAGGACGCCGCGCCGACCGCCGTGCTGATCGACGATGACGGCACCGTGGGCCGCGCCTACCAGGCCACCAACACGCCGCACATGTACGTGATCGACCCTGCCGGCGAGCTCGTCTACATGGGCGCGATCGACAGCGACTCGAGCGCCAGCGCCGCCGCGATCGAAACGGCCGACAACTACGTGACGATGGTGATGGACGCGGTGCTCGCCGGCGAGGCAGCCCCGATCCAGTACACAGACGCGTATGGCTGCACCGTCCACTACCCGGATTGAGCGGCAGCCGTCGGTGGTGTCCACGTTGACGGGTCTGACGTACGCGCACCCGCGCGGGAGGTCGGCGATGCCCCTTCCTGCCATCCATGGCGTCATCGATCGGCGGATGCTCGTCAACTACCGCGTGGACCCGGACGCCATTGCGCGCGTGTTGCCCCCGCCGTTTGAGCCGCAACTCGTCGATGGATGCGCAATCGCGGGGATATGCCTGATCCGGCTGAAGCACATTCGGCCGCGGCTCTGGCCGGCGCGGTGCGGGATCGGCTCCGAGAACGCCGCCCATCGCATCGCCGTGACATGGCGGGAGCAGGGCGAGCAGCGACAGGGCGTCTACATCCCGCGCCGCGACACCGACCACTGGCTCAACACCCTCGCCGGTGGTCGGCTCTTCCCCGGCCAGCACCACCGCGCGCGATTCGACGTTCGCGAAACCGACGAGAAACTCGACCTGGCGATGCGCAGTCGTGATGGCCTCGTGCACCTCGCCGTATCCGCGCGGCCGGCGACGCGTTGGCGCGATGTCAGCGTGTTCGGTTCGCTCGATGCGGCGTCAAGGTTCTTCGAGGGCGGGTCTTGTGGCTACTCGCCGACCCGGCGGCCGGGGTGCTATGAGGGCATCGAGCTCGACTGCGCCGGCTGGGCCGTCTCCGCCCTTGAAGTCGAGCAGGTGCGATCGAGCTTCTTCGAGGATGAGGGCGTGTTCCCGCCCGGTTCGGCGAGCTTCGACTGCGCAATGCTCATGCGGAACATTGCGCACCAGTGGCGGGCCTTGGCGCCGCTCGAGCGGGCCGTGGCGTGAGACGCGTCCCCTTTCGGCACCGTCTCAGCCACGTTCCCCGGAGGATGGCGTTTACGCGGCGGCAGTCGGCGGCGTGATCCGCGGAGCGACCCTACCGCTCGGCAGCCAGCGCCTCGCTCAGCGCCGCGTAGCTGGATTCCAAAGCCTCGGGGATGACGCGGACGTGGCCGATGACGTGCATGAAGTTCACGTCGCCGTTCCAGCGGGGCACGATGTGCATGTGGGCGTGGCCGGGCAGGCCCGCGCCGGCGCATCGACCGATGTTCATCCCGAGGTTCACGCCCTGCGGGTTCATGGCCGTCTCGAGCAGCCGCGTGGCGAGTTCGCACAGCTCGATGAGTCCGGCCCGCTGGGCCGCTGTCATGTCGGTCAGGCTGGGCACGTGCTCGGCTGGGGCGGCGAGGATGTGGCCGTTCGTGTACGGGTAACGGTTCAGAAGCAGCACGCCGCGGTCGTCGCGGAGCAGCACGAGGCGGTCGCGGCGCTCGGCGTCGTCGAGCCCGGCCCGCGCGGCATCGCAGAGAAAACATCCCCCGCCCCCACCACTCCCTCCCCCGCCGCCCCCGCCATCGCGGCCGCTTCCGCCGCCCCCGCCGGTGGGCGCGTCGGCGTCGGCGAGGCCCTTGATGTACGCGATGCGCCATGGCGCCCAGAGCTGCTGCTGGTCCATGAGGGGTAAGGTAGCGGCTGGCGCGAGGGGGCCCAAAACGCCGATAGGTCTCCCAATCGCCCTGCGGCCACTCGGCGGCGCGTGTGCCGCGCCGTCCCCGCGCCGGTTTCTTCGCCCTCCTGCCGCCGCTTGCCATGGACGGTCTCGCTCTTTCAGGTCTGGCGGTCCTCGCCCCGCTCGTCGCCGGCATCGTGACGCTGCTGCTGCCGCGGCGGGCCATCGCCGCGCGGACGTGGATCGCCACCGCCGGCCCGGCCGTCGCCCTGGCCCTGGTCGCCTGGCACGTCCATGCCCACGGCATCGAGGCCGTCTCGACCTACGGCGCCGACGTCGTCGCCGCCACGCAGGGCACCGCCTCGCTCGGGTGGTGGTCGGCGTTCAACCTGGAAGTGTCGTTTCTCACCGACGGCCTGGGCGTCTTCTTCGCCCTGCTCGTCGCGGGGGTGGCGGTGTTGATCAACCTCTATGCCCGCGCCTACTTCGGGCCCGAGCCGGACGACCTCTACCGCTTCTACCCGACGCTCGGCTTCTTCACGACCGCGATGCTCGGCATCGTCCTCGCCGACCACCTCCTCCTGACGCTGCTGTTCTGGGAGATGACCTCCATCTCCTCGTTCCTGCTCATCGGCTGGGACCGCTACGACAAAAAGGCCGTCAAGCTCGCCATGCAGGCGTTCTTCACAACCGGCCTCGGCGGGCTCGTCATGCTCGGCGGCGTCCTCCTGCTCGGGCTCCACACGGACGTCTGGCGTTGGAGCACCCTCCTCGCCGAGCGCCCGGAGCTGAACTGGGCCATTGACCTGCACAACCCGGCGATGTGGGCGTTCGTCCTGATCTTCTTCGGCGCCGCAACGAAGAGCGCCCAGTGGCCGTTCCACTACTGGCTGCCCGGCGCGATGGCCGCCCCCACGCCGGTCTCCGCGTTCCTTCATTCGGCGACCATGGTCAAGGCGGGCGTGTTCCTCGTCGGCCGCATGTTCCCCGTCTTCGCGGCGATGGAGCTGTGGCCCTGGCTCATCATCCCCCTCGGCGCGGTGACGATGCTGCTCGGCGCCTACGTCGCCCTCAACCAGCACGACCTCAAGCGCATCTTCGCCTACACCACCGTCAGCCAGCTTGGTCTGCTGATGTGCATGTATGGCCTCGGCTCGCTGTCGTTCGTCTACCATGGCGATCCGCTCTCGACGATCGATTGGGACATCTCGCAGATCGCCAACCACGCCCTTTACAAGGCACCGTTGTTCATCCTCGCCGGGGCGCTGGGGCACGTCGCGTCGCGGCAGCTTCCCGAGCTGTTCGGGGCCGTGCGCCAGCACAAGGCGATCGTCGTGGTGATGATCATGGCGGCCTACGCGCTGGCGGCGCTGCCCGGGTCGATCAGCTTCCAGGCCAAGGAGCTGTTCCTCTACGCGATCTACCACGCCGCGCAGGACGTGCACCCCGCGTTCTGGGTTTTGATGGCGATGGCGGTGGCGACGGCGGCGCTGAACATGGCGATCTTCGTGCGGCTGACGACGACGCTGCTGGGGCTCGGCCCGGGGTTGAGGCCCGCCGTCGAGGCGGCCGGCTCGGAGCATGCCGCCGATACGCCCATGCCCGACCACCCGCCGCACGGCGCGGCGCCCTACCACGACCAGGGCGCCGACCCGGGCGCGCCGCCCGAGCCCTCGGGCCACAACGGCGAGCACCACCACCATGAGGTCGGCTTCTGGGGCCTCATGCTCTGGCTGCCGGCGCTCATCCTCGTCATCCCCCAGTTCGTCGGCGGCCTCTACACGCCCGCTTGGAACCACGTGTTCGGTCACCTCGAAACCAACGTCCACTACTTCTACAGCGGCATCCCCGCCTTGTGGGAGGTGGCCGCGGGCATCCCCCTGCTCATGTCCGCCATCGCCGTCGTGCTCGGCCTCGTCATCGGCCTCGGCCCCGCCATGCGCCACGCCATCGTCGACGTCCACGACAGGATCTACCCCGCCCTCTACCACGCCGCGGTGGTCGGCGGCGGACGCGCCTTCCGCACCGTCCAGACCGGCCACCTGCGCGACTACGTCACCATGATCCTGTGCACCTTCCTGTTCGCGTTCGTTGGCACCGTCGTCGTCGACCCGACCAAGCTCGAGCCGCTTCGCACCGAGCTGCCCCGGATCTTCGAGTTCTGGCCGGGCGTGGCGCTCGGCGTCATTGCCGCGGCGACGGCCGTCACCATCCCTCTGGTCACCGCCCGCGTCGTCCGCGTCATGCTCCTGGGCGGCTGCGGCTTCTCCGTCGTCGGGCTCTATCTCGTCTACGAGGCGCCGGACCTCGCGCTGACGCAGCTCATGTTCGAGATCATCAGTGTCATCCTCTTCGTCCTCGTGCTGCGCCTGCTACCCGAGCCGTCGCGCCGCGAGCGGCACGGCTGGGCGTGGCGGCTGGCGCTCAGCGCCGCTGTCGGCATCGCGTTCGGCTGGATGACGCTCGTCGCCGCCACCGGCGACGCCGGCCGGCCGCTCGTCGCCGAGTATCCCCGCCTCGGCGAGTTCTTCATCCAGCACGCCTACGACGGCAGCGCGCTGACCGACGGCCGCGGCGGCGGCGGCGGCAACGTCGTCAACGTCATCCTTGTCGACTTCCGCGGCTTTGACACGCTCGGCGAGATCGCCGTGCTCGCGATCGCCGCCCTCGGCGTCTGGTCGCTCATGCCCTCGATGCGCCGGGCGCAGGAGCCGGCGCCATGAACTCGATCCTCCTCCACACCGCGCTGAAGCTCATCGTCCCCCTCGGGCTGCTCTTCGGCCTGTTCATGGCCATCAAGGGGCACAACGAGCCCGGTGGCGGGTTCATCGGCGGGCTGATCGCCTCCGTGAGCCTCGTCATCTACCGCCTCTCCGCCGGCGGGGACGCCTTCGCCCGACTTGTGCCGGCGCACCCGCGGGCGATCGTCATGACCGGGCTGCTGCTGGCGCTCGGCGTCGGCGTCGCACCGATGCTCGTCGGCTGGCCGTTCCTGACGAGCTACCACGGCTACCTTGCGCTGCCGGGCGAGGCCCGCGTCCACCTGACCACCGTCCTGATCTTCGACGCCGGCGTGCTGCTGGTCGTCATCGGGTCGGCCACCGGCATGATCCTGCGCCTTGGCGAGGAGCTGGACCGAGCATGACCATCATCGTCGCATTCTGTGTCGCCACGATCTTCGGCACCGGCCTGTACATGATCCTCGGGCGCGAGCTCAAGGGGATCGCGATGGGCCTGTTCCTGCTCGCCCACGCGGCGAACCTGAGCATCATCGCGATGAGCGGCTCGCCGATCACCGCCGACGGCATCAAGGCCCCGCCGGTCATCGGCCACGACGTCGCCCCGGCCGACGCGCTCGCGAGCACCGTCGACCCGCTGCCGCAGGCGCTGATCCTCACCGCGATCGTCATCGGCTTCGGCGTGATGGGGTTCCTCCTGTCGCTGATCGTCGTCACCGGCCGAACGTCGCACACCCTCAACATCGCCGAGCTGGCGCGCCACGAACGCCAGAGCCCGTTCCCCGAGCCGGAAGAAGGCAAGCCACGAGTGAATGCCCATGAACACGAATAGAGCGCGCACCGCATCGAGCCTTGGCGAGCTCTTCATTCCTTGGCGGCTTGGCGTTTAACCCGATCACCCGATGACCGACCCGCTCAACAACCTCGTCATCCTCCTCTGCGCGATCCCGCTCGCCGCGGGCCTGCTGTCGATCCCCTTCACCCGCCGGCCGCTCGTCGCGCGGACGATCGGCCTCGTGAGCTTCACCACCAACTTCCTGCTCGCGCTCTCGCTGCTCGTCCTCATTCAGCCCGGCGAGGACGTGCTCGTCAACAATCTCGGCGGCTGGCCCACCGCCTACGCCATCAACCTCGTGTTCGACAGCCTCAGCGGCCTGATGGTCACCGTCGCCGGCGT
Source organism: Phycisphaeraceae bacterium (assembly GCA_040905445.1). Lineage (GTDB taxonomy): Bacteria > Planctomycetota > Phycisphaerae > Phycisphaerales > Phycisphaeraceae > SKPT01. Next base: position 12,693 of record JBBDRN010000013.1, read on the forward strand.
CGTCGCCCTCGGCGTCTACCTGCACAGCTTCACCAGCCTCACGCCCGACGTCGAGCGCCGCTACTTCCACGCGCTGATGCAGATGCTCATGTTCGGCGCCAACCTCTGCTTCCTCACCGGCGACCTCTTCAACCTCTTTGTCGCCTTCGAGATCGCCCTGATGGCCTCCTACGCGCTCATCTGCATCGGCGCGACGCGCGTGCAGATGCACCAGGCCTACAAGTACGTCGTGCTCAACCTGCTCGCGTCCACCGTCTTCGTCATGGCCGCGGGGATGACCTACGGCATCTTCGGCACGCTCAACATCGCCGACATCTCGCGCATCGTCCACGAAATCCAGGCGGCCGGCGATCCGATGCCGACGGGCTTCACCGCCCTGGGCGTTCTGCTGCTGTTCGTCTTCGGCGCCAAGGGGGCGTTCTTCCCGCTCTGGTTCTGGCTGCCGGATACCTACTACACGAGCCCGATCGCGGTGACCGCGCTCTTCTCCGGGCTGCTGACGAAGATCGGCGTCTACTGCATCATGCGCACGTTCCCGCTCGTATTCGCCGTGGGCGACGGCTTTGCCGATTGGACGATCTGGCTGCTGGCGGTCTCCGCGGCGTTCACAATGTTCTACGCCGTGCTCGGCGCCGTCGCGCAGTCCGGCATCCGCCGCATCCTCTCGATCCACATCATCAGCCAGATCGGCTACATGATCTTCGCCATCGTCGTCATGTCCAGCTACGCGCTCGCCGGCTGCGCGCTGTTCGTCGTCCACAACATGGTCGTCAAGTCCAGCCTGTTCCTCTGCTGCGGCATCATCGAGCAGCACCGCGGCACCGACCACCTCGACCACCTCGGCGGCCTGCTGCGCAAGCACACCTACGTCGCCGTGCTCTTTTTCATCGCCGCCATGAGCCTCGTCGGCCTGCCGCCGCTGTCCGGATTCTTCGGCAAGCTCGTGATCATCCACGCCGGGTGGGAAGACTGGTGGTGGCTGGCGGTGTTCGCCCTGCTGACGAGCCCGCTCACGCTCCTGTCGATGCTCAAGATCTGGTCCTACGGCTTCTGGAACCCCGAGGTGCGCGCGATGCCCGGCCATGTCGCGCCGACGGCCGCGAAGCTGCGCCCCGCCTACATCGGCACGAGCCTGCTCGTGGCGGTCGCACTGTGTCTCGGCCTCGGCGCCCAGCCGGTGTTCCGCGTCGCCCAGACCGCCGGCCGACAGCTCGACGACCCGACCGCGTACATCACGGCCGTGCTCGGCCCGACGCGCCCCGACCTCATCATCACGCCCCCGCCCGACGCGGGCGTGGTGGACGTTGCCGCCACCGATGAACACCACCATGAATAACCCACGGCCCCACGACTCCGCAAATTAGAAATCAGAAATACCCCATGATCTGGCTCTTTTTCCTCAACATCTTCCTCGCCGTCATCTACGTCGTGCTGACGGGTCACGTCGACGCGTGGAACTTCGTGCTCGGGTTCGCGCTCGGGTTCGTGATCATCGGGCTGTACAACCGCGCCATGGGCGGGCCGAGCTACCCGGGCAAGTTCCTCGGGCTCGTGTCGTTTGCCGCGTTCTTCGTGCGGATTCTCGTCCGCGCCAACATGCAGGTGGCCTGGGAGGTGCTCACGCCGAAGCACACCATGATGCCGCGCATCGTGCGCTATCCGGTCCAGGAGCTGACGGACGTGCAGATCACGGCGCTGGGCAACGCGATCAGCCTGACGCCCGGGACGTTGACGTGCGACGTGGACAATGAGCGGCGCGTGCTCTACATCCACGCGATGTACGCCGGCGACCGGGCGGCGGTGATCCGCGACCTCGATGAACTCCGCGATCGCCTGGTGAGGGACGTATTCACATGAGCTTCACGCATCTCCTTGCCGCCACGGTCGTGGACGCGTCGCCGGGCGCGGGGGTGGCGGCGCGCGACGACGCGGCCATGGCGGACGCCGTCGGGCCGGCGCTGGGCCCGGCGCTGACATTGACGGTGGAGCTGGGAATCGCGCTGCTGGTGGTGGGGATGGTGCTCTGCCTCTACCGCGTGCTGCGCGGCCCGGAGCTGGCCGACCGTGTGCTGGCGGCCGATGTGCTGGCGCTGCACGTCGTGGGGCTGGTCGTCGCGCTGGCGATCTACCTGGGCACGACGGCGTTCCTGGACGTGGCGCTGGTCGTCGCGATCATCGGCTTCGCGAGCACGCTCGCGTTCGCGCAGTACATCGCCGCGACCGGCGGCCGGGAGGGGAGGCAGAACTGGTGAACGTGATCAGCCTGATTCATGAAGTGCTGGCGCTGGCGTTCCTGCTCGTGGGGCTGTTCTTCATGCTCGTCGGCGCCATCGGGTGCGTGCGCCTGCCGGACTCGTACCACCGCCTGCACGCGGCGACCAAGTGCTCGACGCTGGGCCTGCTGGGGCTGCTGCTCGCGGCGGTGTTCCACTTCGGCGAGGTGCGCGTGCTCGCCACCGCCGTGCTCACCGTCTTCTTCATCTTCGTGTCCAACCCGGTCGGCGCGCACCTGCTGGCCAAAGCCGCGCTGGCGACCGGCACGCGGCAGTGGCCCGGCACGCTCAGCGACGAGCACGCCGAGGACGGGAAGAGAAATGAACAATGAACAATGCACAAAGGGATGGCTCGTTCCCATTTGTGCATTGTTCATTGTGCATTGTTCATCCCCCTCGGATCGATCTCGCGCAAGTAACGCCATGAATAGATCCCCGTGCGGTGGCCGTCGGAGAAGATGATGCGCACCGCGTAGTTGCCCACGAGTTCGAGGCGCTCGGCGCGGAGCGGGCCCGTGCCGCCCGCCGCGCTGCTCGGCAGCACCGCGAGGGGGTTGCGCTGCATCTCGTCGCGCAGCTCGCGCGCCTCGGCCGAGGGCGAGAGTCGGCGAAGGTGAGCGATCGGGTAGACCGACACCCGGCCGTCGCTCCAGGTGATCGTCAACGCCTCGTCCTTTTTCAGATCAAGATGGCGCGGGCGCGGCGGCGATGCGTCGGCAGGATGGGGCGGGTCGGTGGGGGTGGCAGGGTCCATGCCGCGATTCTACGCCAGCACCGGGCGGTTCGACACGGCTTGCCGCTTCGCAGCCAAACCGTGACAACCTTCGCATCCGCCCCGCGACCCCCGTCTTCACAAACGCCCGCCCCGCCGCACTTGCCCTACCATGCTCACATGCCCGAACCTGCCGATCTCATCCAGCGCCAGCGGCGCGAGGCGGACGACACCGGCGTCACCTGCGCGACGCGGCATATCTTTCTCTGCTGCGACCAGACCAAGCCCAAATGCTCGTCGCGCGAGGCGTCGCTCAAGGCGTGGGACTACCTCAAGCAGCGGCTCAAGGAACTCGACCTCGTCGACCGCGGCCGACTCGACGTGGACGGCCAGCGCCTCGCCATCCTCCGCACCAAGGCCAACTGCCTGCGCATCTGCGAAGGCGGCCCCATCGCCGTCGTCTACCCGGAGGGCACCTGGTATGGCCGCTGTTCGCCGGAGGTGCTCGAGCGGATCATCCAGGAGCACCTGATCGGCGGACGCGTCGTCGAGGACCACCTGATCGCCCGGCATGGACTGATTCTGAATCCTGAGCCTAATCCTAATTCTGGTTCCTAATCCTTCCTCCGATGTAGGGTTGGGTTTCGCTTCGCTCTACCAACCCTACGTCCATGTCTCGCTCCCGGGCAGCTCGATCGCGACAGGATTAGGAACCAGGATTAGGAGAGGAACGGGCGCGCCCCCTACGCCGCGGCTTCGACGGTCCGCTGCCCCGCCTGGCCTGGAAAAAAGCCTGCAGCACCTCGACGCACGCCTCCGCCATCACGCCCGGCACGACGGTCAACCGATGGTTCAGCCGCGCGTCCGTGCAGATCGCGTACAGCGTGTCGACCGCGCCCATCTTGGCGTCGGCCGCGCCGTAGATCAGCCGACCCATCCGCGCGTTGACCAGCGCCCCGGCACACATCGGGCAAGGCTCGAGCGTCACCGCGATCGCGCACTCGTCCATCCGCCACGTCCCCAGCCGCGCCGCCGCCCGGCGCAGCGCGACGATCTCCGCGTGCGCGGTCGGGTCGGTGTCCGTCTCCCGGCTGTTGTGAGCCTCGCCCACGATCTCTTCGCCACGGTAGATCACCGCGCCCACCGGCACTTCGCCCGCGGCTGCTGCCTCGTGGGCGAGCGTAAGAGCGCGCTGCATCATGGTGGTGTCGACGGGCGTGGGCATGGCGAACGATCCAGCGTGGAAAGCCACGGTTGCAATCCGTGGGCTCTGGCGAACGTGCAGCGGCTACCAGCGGTGGAGGTTGTCGATCAGCGGCGCGTGGATGCCGGGCATCGTGCGCCGGCGCAGCGTGTAGACCGGCACGTGCGGGCGGCAGAAGACGCGCGGGATGTGCCCCGCGTGTCCCACGCCGCGCGACACGCCCGCGAGCGTGTCCCGGTGGCGCAGCACGCCCGAAGTCGCGCGCAGCGGCAGGTCGGTCGAGTTGGTCAACGGATGCCCCGTCGGCAGGCGGCACTGCCCGCCGTGCGTGTGGCCGGCGAGCAGCAAATGGTAGCCCAGGTCCGCCGCGGTGAAGACGTGGCTCGGAAAGTGCGTCAGCAGGACGCGCAGCGGCGCGGCCTCGTCGCCGGCCGGGGCGTCGTTCGCGGCGACGTCGGCCTCGCGCGCAGCGGGGCGGGCGGGCGCGGTATCGGGCGGGGTCACGCCCGGCGCCGGGCTGGCCACGCGCTGCGGCCGGGTGAGGATCAACCCCACGCTGTCCGGGCGGTCGGCGGAGCTGGTCAGGCCGCCGGCGAGCTCGATCTGCCCGTCCGCCAGCGCCACGCGCGCGTCGTTGAGCCAGGTCACGGGCAGGGCGGCGGCGCGCTGGCGCAGGTCCCAGGTGTCATGGTTGCCGAAGACGCCGAACGCACCCAGCCGCGGCCGCGTGCCGGCGAGGATGCGGGCGAGCACGTCGATGGCGGCCGGCTCGTGGCCCGGGTCTTCCATGTAATCGCCCGTCAGGACGATGAGATCCAGCCGGACGCTCGTGAGCTGGTTGGCGAGGCGGTCGAACAGCCGCGTCGGTCGGCGGACGTGCAGGTCGGAGATGTGCGCGACCCGCAGGCCGTCGAGCGCCGCGGGCAGGCGGGGCAGGGAGAGCTCGACGGGGTCCAGCAGGCCGTAGGCGAAGGGCATGGTGCTTTCTGATTTCCTGGTTTGGGGCCGTTGCGCCTGTCGGCCACCGCTTGCCCCCCATCAGCCGCGAGCATCCTCACCCAGCCCCCCGCCGGAAGGTGGGTCGAGCCGGCGGCGCGGCCCCGGCTTGTCAGCTTCGCGGGCGGGTCATATCCTAGCGGCATCCCCGTGGGTGGGCCGTCGGCCCGCCGCGACAGGCTGACCACGCGCCAGGAGTCCCCCGCATGGCGAAGATGTTCTACACACTCGAAGAGGCGGCCGAGAAGCTTGGCGTCGACACCGACACCATCAAGGAGATGGCCACCGAGGGCAAGCTCCAGCAGTTCCGCGATCGCGACAAGCTCATGTTCAAGCGCGAGCAGGTCGACCAGCTCGCCGGCGGCGCCGACGCCGATGCCTCCGGCGGCCCGATCCCGCTCGATGACAGCGGCGAGATCAGCCTCAAGGACGACACCAGCTCCGGCAGCGAACTCGGGCTCGGCGGCTCGGGCACCAGCGTCTTCGACTCCGACGAGATCGCCGCCGCCGACCAGACCCAGGCCGGCGCAGGCGCCACCGGCGGACCCGGCGCGGGCGACGATCTCAACATCGAGAGCGTTGGCTCCGGCTCCGGGCTGCTCGACCTGACCAGCGAGTCGGACGACACCAGCCTCGGCGAAGTCCTCGATGACCTCTCCGGCGACTCCGGCCAGGCGTCGGGCATGGCCGCCGAGCTCGGCGCCTCCGACGCCTTCGAGAGCGCCGTCGACGAAGACGCCCCCGACATGATCGGCGCCGCTGCCCCCGTCGACGATCACAGGCCCGACATGGCCATGAGCTCCATGTACGAGGTCGACACCGACGACCCGGCGGGCAGCGGCTTCGGCACCGGCATGCTGATCGGTGCCATGCTCGCCCTCGTCCTCGCGCTCGTCGCCGTCCTCGGCGCCATGATGGGCGTCCGCGACGTCTTCACCGCCACCATCGCCGACTCCCAGGTCGTCTACCTCGGCTCGCTCGGCGGCCTGCTGGCGCTCAGCCTCCTGCTCGGCGGAATCGGCTACATGATCGGCAAAGCCAGCGACGCCGGCTGACAAGCCCGGGTCCCGGGATCCGGGATCCGCAAACCCGCGCCGCCCCGGAACCCGATCCCGGAACCCCAACCCCGGCTTCCCCCATGCTCAGCGGCTACGCGCGCAACGAGTGGATGACGATCCTCGCCATCGGTCTGGTGCTGACGGTGACGCTGGCCGTCGTCCAGTGGTGGGTCGTCGCCGTCGTCTGCGTCCTCGCCACGCTTGCGCTGCTGAGCTTCTTCCGCGATCCGCACCGGCGCCCGCCGACGCAGCGCGGCGTGGTCGTCGCCCCCGCCGACGGACGCGTCAGCTCCATCCACGAGCTCGAGCACTTCGAGCCGCTCGACGGTCCGGCGACGTGCATCCGCATCTTCCTCAGCGTCCTCGACGTCCACGTCAACCGCAGCCCGCTGCATGGCGAGGTCGTGTCGGTGCATCACAAGCCCGGCCAGTACCGCAACGCCCTCAACCCCGAGTCCGCCGAGGTCAACGCGGCAACCACGACCGTCCTCGTCCACCCCATCCGGCGGTACCCGATCGCGGCCGTCCGGCAGGTATCCGGCATGCTCGCGCGCACCATCGTCTGCAACGCCCGCGCGGGCAAGGTGCTTCAGCGCGGCGAGAAGTACGGCATCATCAAGCTCGGCTCGACGACCGAGCTCTACCTGCCGCGTGACCTCGTTCAGCGCGTCGAGGTGCAGCCGGGGCAGAAGGTCAAGGCGGGGCTCACCGTCGTCGCCGCCCTCGCGAGCCTGGAACTCAAGCCCGGCGAAAACGGCGCGAGCCCCACGCCGGCGGAAGCGCCGCCGCCGGCGAAGCCCGAGAATCCCGCCACCCCCGCCGACTCCGACAGCGCCGGCAACACCGCGACCCGCCGCGATTCGGACGGCTCACTATTCGAGGCCGCGGCAGAAGACGCGTCTGTCCCCGCAAAGGGGTAGGCGTGTCCGAAAACGTCGTACGGCGGGTGCCACTGGTGGCTTGTCCACCAGTGTGCGCGCGTGGCGCACAGGGACTGGTGGACAAGCCACCAGTGGCACCCCTTTCTCGGACTCAGCTTGGCCCCGCGCCGCAAGCGATGCACGATGCTCCAACCTCGTACGGCTGCATCGCTCCTACACGGCCGCATCGGCGGGTGCCACTGACAAGGGCGTCTTCGACCTTGTCAGTGTTTGCCGTCGTTCGCACTGACAAGCTCCGCGGACTCCGCTTGTCAGTGCCACCCACGACATCACGCCACGAAGCTGTGGCACACGATCTAAGCTCGTGCGGCCGCATCCGCGTCGCGGTCCGCGCGGCGCACCGCGCGGCAGAACGCGTCGATGAGTTCCGCGCTCTTTACCCCCGGCGCGGACTCCACACCCGACGAGACATCCACGGCGTACGGCCGCGCCGTCGCCACCGCCTCCGCCACGTTGGTCGGCGTCAAGCCGCCGGCGAGCAGCACCGCGGGCAGCTCGGCGAGCGCCCCATCGCCCTGCAGCCGGGCCAGCCCATGCCAGTCAAAGCGCTGCCCCGTCCCCCCCGTGGTCGGCGCGTCGGGCGGGGGCGGGGCGTCGAACAGGATGCCCGCAAGATTGCCCACGCCGCGCCACGACGCGACGGCGGCGGCCGCCTCGCGCGCGTCGGCGAACGCCAGCGCCTTGATGACCCGCAGCGGGGCGAGGGCGGCGACGTCCGCGGGCGACTCGCTGCCGTGTAGCTGCACGGTGCGCAGACCCAGGGCGGCCGCGACCTTGCGGATGCGCTCCGGCCGCTCGTCGACGAACACCGCCACGGGCTCGACGAACCCGGGCAGGCGGGCGATGACGGCGCGGGCGGCGTCGAGATCGATGCAGCGTGACGAAGCTTCGACGAACATGAGGCCGATCGCGTCGGCGCCCGCGCTCGCCGCGGCCATGGCCGTCGCCGCGTCACGTACGCCACAAACCTTGACGCGCGTGCGCGGCGGGGTCGACCTCGCGGCCGCCGCGGACGTGGCGGACGTGGCGGGGTTGGCGGGGCTCACGACAAGCGATCCAGGTGGGCGTATTGGAGGATGAGCGTCTTGATCCCGACGGTGTTGAACTGGACGCGGGCCCGCGTGTGGCTGCCCGACGCCGTGATGTCGAGCACGCGCCCGACGCCGAAGCTCGCGTGGCGCACGAGGCTGCCGGGTGGGAACTCGCCGGCGTGCTGCTGCGCTTCGCGGCGCTGGTCGTCGCCGGCATCGTCGTCATGCACATAACCCTGGCCCGTCACATCCTCACGCTCGACGGTCTCGGCAGGCAGCTCGTCGAGGAAGCTGCTGGGGATGGTGGGCATGGTCTGGCCGAAGATCGTGCGGTAGCGCGTGTGGGTGAGGATGAGCGTGCGCATGGCGCGGGTGATGCCGACGAAGCAGAGGCGGCGCTCCTCCTCGTGCTCGCTGATGCTCTCGCGCGCCCGCTGGTGCGGCAGGATGCCGTCCTCGACGCCGACCATCGCCACCGCGTGATACTCCAGCCCCTTGGCGGCATGCAGCGTCATGAGCGTCACCGCGCCCTGCGTGCTGTCGACGGCGTCGACGTCGGCGACGAGGCTGATCTGCTCGAGAAACGCGAGCAGCTTGTCGTGCAGGCTCGTGCCCGCGTGGCCGAGCGCGTCGTCGACGCTCAGCTCGTGCAGGTAGTCGTCCTCGAACTGCTGGGCGTACGTGATCAGCTCCCCGAGGTTGGCGAGGCGCTCGCGGTCGGGGTCGGACTTGTCGTTGGCGTAGAACGTCTCGAGGCCGCAGTCTTCGAGCACGCGCTGGACCAGCCCGCGCAGCGACGGCTCACCCCCCCCGCCACTCCCGCCGCCCCCGCCGCCATCGCCACCATCATCATCGTCGTCGCGGTGTGGCAGCAGCGTGGTGCCGGGGCGGTCGTTGAAGCCGGCGACCGTCCGCCACGCTTCGAGCATCGACGCAAACTTCGCGACGCTGTTCTGCGCCCGGCTGTTGAGGCTGCCGATCTGCATCGGCTCGCGGAGGAGCTCGTCCATCGCGGTGTTGCGCGCGAGGCTGTGGGCCTGCAGCGCCTTGACGGTGTTGGTCGAGATGCCGCGCGCGGGCGTGTTGATGACGCGGAAGAGGTTGACCTCGTCGGCCGGGTTGGCGATGACGCGCAGGTACGCCACCGCGTCCTTGATCTCCTTGCGGTCGTAGAACGCCGTGCCCCGGGCGATCTGGTAGGGGATCCCGGCGTTGCGCATCGCGTCCTCGATGACGCGCGACAGGCTGTTGATGCGGTAGAACACCGCCATCTCGCCGTATGGCACGCCCTGCTGCTCGTGGAGCTGGCGGAACTGCTGGACGACGTGCTCCGCCTCGTGGCGCTCGTCCTGGCAGGTGACGACGCGCACCGGCTCGCCCACGTCGTTCTCCGTCCACAGCGTCTTGTGCTTGCGCGCCCGATTGCCCTGGATGAGCGCGTCCGCGGCCGCGAGGATCGTCTGCGTCGAGCGGTAGTTCTGCTCCAGCCGCACGACCTGCGCCGTGGGGTAGTGCGTCTCGAAGTCGAGGATGTTCTGGATGTTCGCCCCGCGCCAGCCGTAGATGCTCTGGTCCGGATCGCCCGTGGCGCAGATGTTCTTGTGGCCATCCGCCAGAGCGCTGGCGATGATGAACTGCGCGTGGTTGGTGTCCTGGTACTCGTCGATGAGCACGTACTGGTAGCGCTCCTGAAGCTGGCGCAGCGCGTCGGGGTGGTTGCGGAAGAGCTGGACCGTGCGCAGCAGCAGGTCGTCGAAGTCCAGCGCGTTGTTGCGCGTCAGGATCTCGGCGTACTTGTGGTACACCTTGGCCACCGTTCGGCTATAAAAATCCGCCGCCTGCTGGGCGAACGCCTCGGCGTCCATCAGCTCGTTCTTCGCGTTGGAGATCGTCGAGAGCATCGACCCGGGCGGGAAGTTCTTCGCGTCGATCGCGAGATCGCTCAGCGCCTGCTTGACCGCCCGCTGCTGGTCGCCGCTGTCGTAGATGGAGAAGCCGGGCGGGAGGTTGAGCCGGTCGGCGTACTGGCGGATGATCCGCACGCACAGGCTGTGAAACGTCGCGACGGTGATGGCGCGGGCCTGTCGCTCCGAGACGAGCTCCGCGACGCGCTCGCGCAGCTCCGCGGCCGCCTTGTTGGTGAAGGTGATCGCCAGCACGTTCCAGGGCGGGATGCCGATCGCCTGGACGAGGTACGCCACCCGCCGCGTGATGACCCGCGTCTTGCCCGAGCCGGGGCCGGCGAGGACGAGCAGCGGCCCGTCGACGTGGCTCACCGCCGCCCGCTGCGGCTCGGTCAGGCCCTCAAGAAGCGGATCATCCATGGGCGCGGCGGAGTCAGTGGAGGCGGGTGTGGCGGGGGTGGCGGGCGTGGCGGTGCGGGAGGCGCGGGTCATATCCACTGAGTTTAGCAGCGCCGGGCGCCCCGTTAGCGGTCGCCTTCGAGCGACTCTGTCCGAAAACGTCGTACGGCGGGTTGGCGGACCGAACCCTAACGCGTCGGGTTGCGGTTGGGCCCCGAGTTCGCCAGCGCATGCGCCAGCCCCTCGTGGTAGCTCGCATACCGCGGCGACCACCCTGTCCGCTCGCGCGTCAGCTTGTTATCCAGCGCTTTGCTCGTCGTCCGCCGCAGCCGCTCCACGTCCAGCCCGAACCGCGCTGCCGCGGCGTCGGCATCGAGCACCTCGGGCGGCTCACGCTTGAGTCGCCGCGCCAGGTCGTCGTAGTACTGCTTGCGCGGGATCGCGTGGTTGTCGCAGCCGATCTCCACGCGCCCCGGCGCAGCGGCCTGGCTTATCGCCAGCAGCAGGTCGGCTGCGTCATCGACATGGATGAGGTTGAGCAGCGCCTGCGGATCGCCCAGCAGCGGGGCGCCCTGCATGACGGGGCGCAGGCCGATGATGCGGCCCGGGCCGTAGAGCCCCGCGAGGCGCACGACGTGGTATCGATCGCCCGCGGCGAGGAACAGGCCGTCGCCCTCGAGGATGATGCGGCTGCGGTTGTCGGTGGGCCTCGCGGGTGTGTCGGCGTCGACGCGCCGGCCATCCGCGTAGCCGTACACCGCGGTCGAGGAGACAAGGATCGCCCGGCGGACGCGGCCGCGCGCCAGGGCCCGCGTCATGTGCGCGACGCCGCCGAGCACCACCTGCCGCGGCGTGGGCCGCTGGTCCTGCCGCCCGGGCGGGACCATGTAATAGACATCGAGCGCCGGCTCGTCGAGCGCGGGCGTCAGCGCGGCGAGGGTCAGCGGCTGCGTCACCTGGACCAGCAGCGGCTTGACGCCCAGCGCCGCGAGTTGGCGGGCCCGGTCGGGCGACCGGGTCGTGGCGTAAACGCGCTGGGCGTGGGGCGGCTCCATGAGACGCGGGGCGAGGCGGCGGCCGAGGTAGCCGCAGCCGACGATCAGCGCCGCCGAGGCGGGTGGTGGTGATGGCGGAGGTAGCGGAGGTAGCGGAGGTGGCGGGGGTGGCGGGGGCGACGCGGGCATACCCGGATTGTCGGGCGCGCGCGGCCTCGTGCCAAACGGCAGGCTGTTCAGATGGAAGGCGGAACCGTCGCAGTCGTCGGCGTGGACTCACGCCGCCAGCGGGCGGTGGAACTGGATGCCGATGTCGTAGCCGCCGTCGTGCCGGGGCTGGCAGCGCACCACGGTGCCGATCAGCTCGAAGCAGTGTTCCGGGCCGTGCGGCGGGAGGAAGACGGTGATCGGGGCGTTGACGTCGAGCGGCCGCGGGCTCTGACCGCCGAGGCCGGTCTCCGAGATGTCGCGAAGCTGTAGCGAGGCGATGCGCGGCCCGTGGCCGGCGGTGCTGGACGACGCCTCCTCGCCCCCGCCCGTCCGGGTCGGCGGCGCGGCGAAGCCGCACGCGGCGGTGGCGGTGAGGCGGAACGGGTCGCCCGTGCCGCCCTCGGCGTGCATCGGTGGCCGGGTCGGCGCCGCGGGCATTGCCGGCGTCGTCGGGGCGAGGGTGGTGACCTGCCCCTGGAGCGGGTAGCGTGTGGCGGTGCGCCGCTCGATGTGCAGGGCGTCGTCGACGCTCAGCGGCTGATCATCCTCGTCGCTGTAGGTGCGGTCGACGACCGAGCGGATGCTGGAGGCGTCGCGGGACGCAGCGGGCTGGCGGGACGGGCGGGCGTGGCAGGCTTGTGGACGGGGGGACTCGTTCTGTCGCATGATGTGGTCCTCGCAGGGTCGCCGACCGAGCGGCCGGTGAATCCAGCATCGGCGAGACAATCGGCAGGGTTTACCTGGTTTGACACGTGACACAGCGAAAACGCGGGGCCGGGTCGTGCTCGTCGGCGCCGGCCCCGGCGCGCCGGGGCTGATCACCTGGGCGGGGCTTGAGGCATTACGTCTAGCTGACGTCGTGGTTTACGACGCGCTCGCCAACGCCGCCCTGCTCGCGCAGGCCCCCCCAGACGCCGAGCGCATCGACGTCGGCAAGCGGGCGGGCCACCATCGCCTCACTCAGGAGGCGATCAACGCCCTGCTGGTCGACAAGGCCCGCGAGGGCGGCGGCAAGCGCGTCGTCCGCCTCAAGGGCGGCGACCCCTACCTCTTCGGCCGCGGCGCCGAGGAGGCCGCCCACGTCGGCGCGGCGGGCATCGCCTGCGAGGTCATCCCCGGCGTGACCAGCGGCATCGCCGCGCCCGCGATGGCGGGCATCCCCGTCACCCACCGCGCCCACGCCAGCACCGTCACCTTCGTCACCGGCCACGAGGAGGCGGGCAAGCCCGGCTCCAGCGTCGACTATTCCGCGCTCGCGCGGTTGATCGCCGCGGGGGGCACCGCCTGCTTTTACATGGCCATGGGCCGCTGGGACACCATCGCGAGCGCGCTCATCGACGCGGGCCTGCCCGCCAGCACGCCCGCGGCCGCGGTGCAATGGGGCACGCTCCCGCAGCAGCGCAGCGCGCGCGCCACGCTCGCCGGCCTCGCCGCCGCGGTGAGCCAGGCGCGTCTCGGGCCGCCCGCCATCGTCGTCGTCGGCGCCGTCGCGGGCATGGATGACCAGACGGCCGGCGCGCTCAACTGGTTCGAGCGCCGCCCGCTGTTCGGACGCACGGTGCTGGTCACGCGCTCGCGCACGCAGGCGTCGCAGCTCGCCCACGACCTCGCGGAGCTGGGCGCGGCGACGATCGAGGCGCCGACGATTGAGCTCGTCCCGCCCGCCGACTGGACGGCCATGGACGCGGCCGTGCGCCGACTGGCGGACGCCACGTACGACTGGCTTGTGCTGACGAGCGGCCACGCCGTCGCCGCGCTGGCGGAGCGGCTGGACGCGGCGGGGCTCGACGCCCGGGCGCTCGGCGGTGTGCGCATCGCGGCAGTCGGGGCCGCCACGGCCGAGGCGCTGCGCCAGCGCGTCGGCGTGCGGGCAGACCTGGTGCCCGACCGGCAACTCGGCGCCGTCCTGGGGCAGGCGCTGGTCGACCGCGGCGAGGTCGCCGGCAAGCGCTTCCTCCTGCCGCGTGCCGGCCTCGCGGGGCGCGACCTGCCCACCATCCTCACTGACGCCGGCGGCGAGGTCGAGGAGGTTGCCGCCTACGAGACGCGACAGGCCGCGGCCCTGCCCGAGGACGCGATCTCGGCCCTCGAGGCGGGCCGGGTCGACTGGGTGACCTTCACCAGCAGCTCCACCGCCCGCCACTTCACCGACCTGCTCGGCGAGCGCCGCGAGCCGCTCATGCGCGGCGTGCGCACCGCGTCGATCGGCCCCACCACGAGCGCTACGATGCGCGAGCTCGGCCTGTCCGTCGACGTCGAGGTGCAGCCGCCGGACCCCGACGAGGTGGGCGTGGCGGGAGCGGTGGGCGTGGCGGGGGTGGCGGGGCTGATGGCGGCGATCGTCGCGGCGGAAGGGGGGTAGCTCGCCGCGGCGGGCTTGCCCACGGGCGTCGGGTGGATCGAGCGAAGCGAAACCGACGACCCGCGGCGGGTGTGGCGCCATGGCCGCCATTCGCCGCTGCCGCACGCACCGCATCGTTTTGCGCCGCACCCGATTCTGACACGGCGCCCGCCGCGCCGCTCATTCGCCCTGCTCTGGAGCAGTTCCTATACTGCCCGATTCTCCGGGCATTCCCTGTGTGATTCGAGGTCAGTATGAGGCTTGCGGTAACGCTTCTGGCGGTCGTGTTGGGGCTGATCGTGACGGTGGCGGTGCTCCAGCTCGCCAGCGAGCCGGTTGAGCGGCGCGACGCGGGGGCGGATGACGCGGAGGCGGCGGCGGTGCAGGCCGGCCCGCCCGCGCTGGAGCCGGACCGCGGCCCGGACCCCGCCGACCTGGACGTGACACCGATCGAGGGGCTGGCGATTCGGCCCGCCGAGGCGGCGCGGGACGTCGCGCTGGGCGAGGCCCACCCCGACGCGGACTACCGGATGCGGCTGGACCTGTCGCGCTGGGGCGCGGCGGTGCGGCGGATCGTGTTGTCGCGCTACGCCCGGGAGGTCGCCGAGGCTGAGCGTTACGTCGTTCACGACGCGCTCACCCCGCCCATTCCCAACGCGAGGCCCGAGGGGCCGGCGAACTGGACGATCTACCCCTACGCCGCGCGGCGGATCACGGTCAACGGCGAAACGCTGAGCCTCGCCGACGCCGCCTGGGAGCTTGCCGACGAGCAGCACGGGCCCGCCGCGTCGTCGGCCACCTACACGCTCACGCTCACGGACGGCCAGGGCCAGCCGGTGCTCGAGCTTCGCCGGCGCTACGTCCTCGAAGCCGAACGCTACGGCTTCAACATCGAGCAGTCGGCGGCCAATCTCACCGATCAGCCGCTGGTGATCGAGTGGGAGCAGTTCGCCCAGGGTGACCTGCCGCTGGACCCGGCCGCCTACCTCGGCGACCGGCGCATGTACGTCACGGGCTACTTTCACGACAGCTACGACGCCGGCCGATTGCGCATCCGCACGGACGACGGGTTCCGCTGGCGCTCGGAGCTGCTCGACGGCGGCCCGATCTGGCCTCACGATGCCACGCCCGCCGGCGCCGACCTGGCGTGGGTGGCGTCGGAAAATCGCTACTTCGCGGTCATCACGCACCCCTACGTCACCGACGCGATGCAGGCGACGCCGCAGGTGCCGGCCCTCGAGGCGACCTTCCCGCGCCTGGGCACGTGGGTGCTGCCCGACCCCGCTCGCTACCCCAACGCGGACGATGGCCGCGCGGTCGTCCTGACCCTCGGCACGGGCGAGCTGGCGCTGCCCGCGGGCGAGTCGGTGGACCTCAACCTCGGCGTCTTCGCCGGGCCCCGCCAGAGCGAGCGGTTCGACGCGCATCCTTACTCGATCCTCCACTTCGACCAGCTCGTGCGCTACCAGCTCGGCTGCGCGGTGTGCACGTTCCAGTGGCTGGCGCGGCTGCTGCTCGGCTTCCTCAAGCTCATCCACGTCGTGCTGGCGGATTGGGGCATGGCGATCATCGTCCTGGTGATCTGCGTGCGCCTGCTGCTGCACCCGATCACCAAGCGCGCCCAGACGAACATGATGAAGATGGGCAAGCAGATGCAGTCCATCCAGCCGGAGATGGAGAAGCTCCGCAAGAAGTACAAGGATGAGCCGCAGAAGCTCAACCAGGAGATGATGTCGCTCTACCGGGAGAAGGGGATCAACCCGGCGAACATGCTCGGCTGCCTGCCGATGCTCCTGCAGGCGCCGATCTGGATCGCGTTGTACGCGATGCTCTACTTCGCCATCGAGCTGCGGCACGAGCCGGCGTTCTACGGCGTGTTCCAAGGGATCGGCCGCCTGTTCGGCGGGTCATGGCCCTTCCTCGCCGACCTTTCGGTGGCGGACCATTTCATCCCGCTGGGCCTGGAGTTCGAAATCACCTGGCTGCCGTTCGTCAACCCCAGCTTCGCCTACCTCAACATCCTGCCGTTCCTGATGGCCATCGTGATGTACATCAACCAGAAGCTGACGATGCCGCCCGCCGCCAACGAGCAGGCGGCGCAGCAGCAGAAGATCATGCGGATAGTGATCCTCATCTTCCCGTTCATCCTCTACTCCGCGCCGTCGGGCCTGACGCTGTACATCCTGGCGTCGACCTTCGCCGGGATCGTCGACTCGTGGATCGTCCGCCGGCACGTGGCCCAGATGGAGGAGGCGGGGACGCTCTTCGAGCGCAAGGCCCGCAAGCCGGGCGGTGTCATGGACCGCATCGCCAAGACGATCGAGGCGAAGCAGAAGCAGGTCGCCGAGATGCAGCAGGGCCAGGCCAGGAACAAGTCCGCACCGGCCGCGGGTGGCAAGGGCAAGAGCAAGGGCAACAAAGGCAAGGGCAAGCGGCGGTGAGCTTCCGCTCGGTCGTTGGCGTGTGGCGGTGAGGGCCGTCGTGTCGCCGTGTGCCGCGGTGGGTTCGCGGGTTGGCCGGGACCACCGGCCCCGGCTTTGTATGACGACTGCACCGATGCCACTCGATACGACCAGCGTAGAGGACACCATCGTGGCGGTGAGCTCGCCACCCGGGCGGTCGCCGCGGGCGCTCGTGCGCGTCTCGGGCCCCGGCGTGCGCGCGGTGCTGGCCGCGCTGCTGGCCCGGCCGGGCGTCGACGAGCTGGCGGGCCGGCACGTCGCGGCCGCGCGGCTGCGCGAGCCACCAACCCCCGCGCTCGTCGCGCTCATGCCCGGGCCGGCCACGTACACCGGGCAGGACCTGGCGGAGATCCAGGTCCCGGGACACCCCGCTTTGCTGGAGCGCGTGCTCGCCGCCGCGATCGCGGTGGGGCCGGCCGCGGGCGATGGCGTGGCGGGCGTGGCGGGTGTGGCGGGTGTGGCGGGGGTGCGGCTGGCGGAGCCAGGCGAATTCACCTTTCGCGGCTACCTCGCGGGCCGCTTCGACCTCACTCAGGCCGAGGGCATCGCCGCGAGCATCGCCGCCCAGAGCGATGCCCAGCTCGAGGCCGCCACGCTGCTGCGCCGGGGCCGCCTCGGCAGCACCGCGCGCGAGTTCGTCGACGACGTCGGCGGGCAGCTCGCCCTCGTCGAGGCCGCGATCGACTTCGCCGACGAGCAGGATGTCACGTTCGTCTCGGCGCACGAGCTCGACGCCGCGCTCGCGGCGACGCAGCAGCGCGTCGGCGACCTGCTGTCGCGCAGCCGCTCGTGGGGCGCGCTCGACGCGCTGCCGTGGGTGGTGCTCGTCGGCCCGCCGAGCGCGGGCAAGAGCACGCTGTTCAACGCGCTGCTCGGCCGCGAGCGCGCGGTGGTGGATGCGAGCCCGGGGACGACGCGGGACGTGCTGCTCGAGCCGATGACGGTGACCGATGGCGCGGGCCGGCGCGTCGAGGTAATGCTGGCCGACATCGCGGGGCTCGACGAGCCCGCCGCCGAGCTCGATAGGCACATCCAGGCGCGGGCGCGCGACGCGGTCGAGCGGGCGGAGCTGCTGGTCGTGGTGCGTGACGCGCGGCAGGGCGACGCCCCGTCGCCGATGGAACTGCCGAGCCGGCGCGAGCGCATCGAGGTACGCACGATGATCGATCTCGACGCCGGCGAGCCGCGGCCGGGCGCGCTGGCGGTGTGCGCGCCGCGCGGGGAGGGTGTCGACGCGCTGCGGCAGGTGATCGGGCAGCGCGTCGGCTCGCAGGGCGTCAGCCGCGCCGGCCAGATGCTGGCGCTGCAGCCGCGGCATCGCCAGGCGCTGGAGGCCGCGGCGGTGCAGTTGGCGGCGGCGCGCTCGCGGCTGGCCAAGCCGGGCGGGGCTGAGGGTGGCGCAGGTGGCGGGGGTGGCGCGTGGCGGGGCGGCGGGTTGCGTGACGCGGAACTGATCGCGGCCCATCTGCGCCATGCGCTCGACACGCTCGCAGGCCTCGGCGGGACGCTGACACCCGACGAGGTCATCGGCCGCATCTTCGCCACCTTCTGCATCGGCAAGTAGCCCCCCCCGCCCCCGCCACTCCGCCACTCGCCAAGGACCATCGCATCTCAATCAGCGCATCTGCTTGGGAAGCCCCAACAGGCCCCCTGAAAAACCGCGAAGCAACGAAGAGCGCGAAGGACGCGAAAGAGATTCAGTCAACTTAACCTTCTGTAGCTTCATCCCTTCGCCGGCCTTCGCGTCGTCGCGGTTTGTCTTGATGAATCAGCCGGCGTCAAAATAAGACACGATGGCCCTGTCCACTCGCCCCACGGATGCTTCCTCCGATCGGCGGCGGGATACAATGCGTCGGGAGCCTTGCCCCGTCGGAGAGAGCCCATGGACGTGCAGGTGGAACTGGCGCGCATCCTCATCCGCGAGACGGATGACACGCACATCGTCGAGCTGCGCGAGATCGACGGCGAGCGGGTGTTCCCCATCGTCATCGGGCTCAACGAAGCCGCCGCCATCGAGCGCCGCCTGATGGGCCAGCAGGTGCCCCGGCCGCAGACGCACGACCTGCTCGCGAACCTCATCGAAGAGCTCGGCTACACGGTGGTGCGCGTGACGATCAACGACCTGCGCAACCACACCTTCTATGCGCGGCTGCACCTGGAGCAGGGCGAGTCGGGCGAGACGGTCGAGATCGACTCCCGGCCATCCGACGCGCTGGCGCTGGGCGTGGCGACGGAGATCCCGATCTTCGTCGCCGAGCACGTGCTCGACGAGGTCTGCCGCACGGACGGCGGCGGGTGATCCGCGGATGCCGGCCCCGCCACCTGCCCCCTCGCGGACGGATGCCGGCCCCCTCGAGCGGGGGGTGATTTGGGTTGACACGGACACCGGCCGGGTTTACCATCGTGGCCGTATGGAAGAAGCGGGGTTGCGCTGGAGCCTGTGGGCGTCAGCGTGGCCTCGCGAGGCGCAGGCTCAAGGCTGCTGCGTCAGGCGAAGCGGCGGTCATCGTCCTCTTGATACCGTCATACCTGCGTTCGCCTCGTGCCGCATCGCTGCCGGGAGCCGCAACGAGCCTGCGACGCGAAGTCCGCGTGTGTCCAGGGTGAGTGGTTCACCCTGGTGGCATCGTGCGGGCCCAAGCGAGGGCGAAGCACTGACCCCGTTGGATCGATCATTGTTGTCTGCGAGCATCGCCCGGGTCGGTCGTTCGGCCGGGGCTTGCCTCGGGGTAGGTGCCATCGCTGCGCCGTCGAGGCCTGCGTCCGTTTCAGTTTCAGTTTTTGACTCGCCATCTGTCATTCCTTTTTCAGGAGCTTCGAAAATGCGACAACGGAAGGGTTTCACACTCATCGAGCTGCTGGTGGTGATCAGCATCATTGCGCTGCTGATTGGCATCCTGCTGCCCGCGCTGGCCGCCGCCCGGGCCACCGCCCGCCGCATGCAGAGCAACACCCAGCTTCGCGGCATCCAACAGGGCATGGTCATGTACGCCGGCGGCAACAACGAGTACTATCCCGGCCTGACCAGCGGCGGCTCGCTGCTGCTCAACAACGACCCCGTGGTCGACCGCCTGGTGACCCGCGGTTATCTCAGCGGCAACCTCGGCGGCGGCGGCGGCCACCCGGCCATCCGCTACGCCCTCCTGCTCGACGGCGACTACTTCTCCGCCGACTACATCATCAGTCCCTCCGAGGCTCGGGGCGTCTGGGACACCGTCGGCGGCCCGCAGGAGCTCGACGGTGCCAACGACGAGATCGCCTACTCCTACGGCATGCTCGAGATCTGGAAGGGCGACTCCGGCACCGCGGAGTTCGCCAACCAGGCGCGCAGCCAGCGCCGCACCGAGTGGGGCGAGACGCTCAAAACTCGGGCCGCAGTCGTCAGCGACCGCGCCATCTATGACGATGACAGCGATATCTACAGCATCCACACCCAGGAAGGCAGCAACGACTGGCGCGGCGGCATCGCCTGGAACGACAACCACGTCGGCTTCGAGACGTCGCACCGCCAGGACACGCAGTACGGCAACGGCCCGCGTCTCGGCGGCGACCACCTGTTCACCGAGGACCCCAGCGCGGTCACCGCGATGCTCGACGGCTCGGGCCTGAGCGAGGCCAACAACGCCTGGCTCGTGTGGACCGACCACGAGCTCAACGAGAACGAGTAAGGCTCTCGCCTCCCGAGGGCGCGGCAACCGCCGTGCCTCACCCGACCCAACGTTCAACGCCGGCCGCCCATAGGGGCGGCCGGCTTTCGTTTCAGAGTCACCCGCCGGCCCACCGCCCGCCCGCTGGCCGTCGCCCCGTGCCCCCCCGGCTCCCGGCCGTGCGACTTGACACGGGCGGCGGGTGGTGGTTAGGATGGAGCGGTCATGTAGAGTTGCTCGCCGCGGCGGCTTTCTGCCCCGGGGCGTCCTTTGGACGGGGCTAATTGGAGGCTTGCGGGCGGCGGCAGATCGACGGTTTGTGACTGGCTGCTGACTCATGCATCGCGCCTTTCGTCAGTCGGTTCACCGATTCGTGTTGATCGTCCGACGATCCGCTTGCAAGCCGGTCTTGGCCGCCCTTTCGTGGGCGGGTTGATGATTGCCCGGCGCCCGTGAGCTGGCGCAGTAAGGCACGGCACGGATGAACAAGTCATGGTTGTCTGCGGACGTGGAAGGGGTTGGCTGTGTGGCCGGCCTTGAACGTCGACCGGCGCGCCGTGGGCGTGTCTGCGGCCGACGGGTCCACGTCACTTGCTCATCAAGTGAACCACCTCAAGATTGAGCTTCACGATTCATCATTTTCCTTATTTCAGGAGCTAATGAGATGCGACAGCGGAAGGGTTTCACACTCATCGAGCTGCTGGTGGTGATCAGCATCATCGCCCTGCTGATTGGCATCTTGCTGCCGGCGCTCAACGCGGCGAGGCGCGCGGCCCGCAAGGCGCAGAACAACACCCAGTTGCGGAGCATCCACCAGGCGCTGGTGATGTATTCGCACGAAAACAACGGTTACTTCCCCGGCCGAATGAGCAACGGCAACCTCTTCTGGAGTGCCGGCAACCCGGACCCGACGGTGTCCGACTACATCACCACCGCGAGCAACGGCTGGTTCGGGAGCTACCCCGGCTTCCGCTTCGCCCTGCTGCTGCACGCGCAGTACATCGTCCCGGACATCCTGGTCAGCCCGGCCGAGGTCGACAGCAGCATCCGGGTCTACGGGACCCCGATCTCCGGGGGGGGGAGAATGACGATCGACGGCCCCAGCGGGTCGGCCGGCAGCCCGGCCTACTCCTACGCCGCCCTGGCGATCTACCACGACGCCAGGCCCACCGGCGGCCCGCCGCCCCGCCCGCGCTTCGAGGAGTGGGAGAACTCCCAGAGCGACCGCGCGCCGGTGATGTCCGACCGCGTGATCGGCACCATCACCGCCAACGATCACTACAGCGTCCATACCGGGGAAGACAGCGGCCGCTGGGAGGGCGGCGTCGTGTGGAACGACAACCATGTGACCTTCCACGAGTCCCCAATCATGGCGCAGACACGCATGAGCGACGGGCCGCGCATCCGCAACGACAATATTTTTCTGAGGAACGGCGGAAGCAGCGCCGAAACTCAGGACGGCGACCCGCCTAATGATACCCAAACGGCGTTTATGAGCTTCAAGTCCGTCAACGAGTAGCGCCGTGTGAGTCGACAACGCGACACAGCGCCGGCCGTCCATCATCGGACGGCCGGCTTTTTTCATGGTTCGTCCCGGATCCAAGGCTGACCCGACGCGCGCCGCAATCGCCGGCACCCTTGACCGCGCCGGGCCGATCTGGTAGTGATGTGCCATGGAAGGCAAAATTATCAGCGATGGGATCACTTTCGACGACGTGCTGCTCCTGCCGGCACGCAGCGATGTCGTGCCCTCCCTGACGGACGTGTCGACCGACCTGACCCGCCGCATCCGCCTCAACGTGCCCGTGCTCTCGGCGCCGATGGACACCGTGACGGAGTCCGCGCTGGCGATCGCGCTGGCGCAGGAGGGCGGGCTGGGCGTCATCCACAAGAACCTCGAGATCGAGCAGCAGGTCCGCGAGGTCGTCAAGGTCAAGCGCTCCGCCAACGGGATCATCACCGACCCGGTCACGCTCGCGCCCGACGCCCCCGCGGGGCAGGTGCGCCAGCTCATGCGCGAGCACAACATTTCGGGCGTGCCCGTGACGGCGGACGGTTCGCCCGCCGGGAAGGTCGTGGGCATCATCACCCGCCGTGACATGATGTTCCTCACCGACGACGCCAAGCCCGTCAGCGAGGTGATGACGCGCGAGCGGCTGATCACCGCCGGCCCGGGCACGACCCTGGAGCAGGCCGAGGCGATCCTCAACAAGAACAAGGTCGAGAAGCTGCTCATCGTCGACGGCGACATGCGCCTGCGCGGGCTGATCACGATGCGCGACATCGCCAAGCTCGAGCAGTTCCCGCTCGCCTGCCGCGACGATCGCGGGCGATTGCGCGTGGGCGCGGCCGTGGGCGTGGGGCAGTTCGACCGCGTCGACGCGCTGATTCGCGCGGAGGTCGACGTGATCGTCGTCGACTCGGCGCACGGGCACACGGCCAACGTGCTCGACGCCGTGCGGACGATCAAGAGCCGGTACGACATCGACGTGATCGCGGGCAACGTGGCGACGGCGGCGGGGGCGCGCGAGCTCGTCGAAGCCGGTGCCGACGCGGTGAAGGTCGGGATCGGGCCCGGGTCGATCTGCACGACGCGCGTGGTCACCGGCGTGGGCGTGCCCCAGGTGACGGCGATCTTCGAGGCGCTGCGCGGCGTGGCGGGCCTGGACGTGCCGATCATCGCCGACGGCGGCATCCGCCACAGCGGCGATATCAGCAAGGCGATCGCCGCCGGGGCGTCGGCGGTCATGCTCGGGTCGCTGTTTGCCGGGCTCGACGAGTCGCCCGGCGAGACGATCATCCACATGGGCCGACGCTACAAGACCTACCGCGGCATGGGCTCGCAGGGCGCGATGATGCAGGGCTCCGCCGACCGCTACAGCCAGTCGGGCATGGGCCGCGACAAGCTCGTGCCCGAGGGCGTCGAAGGCCGCGTGCCTTACCGCGGGCCGCTCAGCGACTTCGTTTACCAGCTCGTCGGCGGCCTCCGCGCCGGGATGGGCTACTGCGGGACGCAGACGACCGCCGAGCTGCGCGAGCGCGGGCGCTTTGTGCGCGTCAGCGGCGCGAGCCTGGTCGAGTCGCATCCGCACGACATCGCGATCACACGCGAGGCGCCGAACTACTCGGTCGAGACACGTACCGAGGAGTAGCGCTTGCCGCAGCGGGACCGGGGCGGCGGGGCCGGCGATACGGGAATGACGCCGGGGACGCGGGTTGGGGGACCGCTAACCCGCGGCCCCCGCCCGAGCGCGGCCGCGCCGTGGACCAACGGCGTCGACATTGCTGAATTTTCCTGTTGGCGCGAGCCCTGACCGATCTATAATGGACTGGTCGGCCGACCGCGATCCGGGGCAAGTCAAATTCGCCGGGCGGCCGAGACGGGTGGTGGGGGCGAGCGGCCGGGGGTCCGGGGTGTGTGGCGGGGGTTGAGCGAGCGTCCATTCGAGAGGCCCTGTTCGAGGGCTGAAATGGTTGGTGTCCCTGTTGAATCTGTTGCACGACGTCAGTGAGGGCTTCATGCCCGCCTCTGGCGGCTGGCGAGTGGCGTGAGGCGGCGGCGATCGCGGCGGGGGCGTGGCTCGGTGGCAGGGGCGGGGGGCATGTCGGGCCACGGTTTGGCGCATTTCTTTGACGAAAGGGCGAAGCAGTGTTCGGCCTCAGCAAAAAGTCATCGACGCGTCTTTGGGAATCGCTTCTCGCCGACGAGATCAACCAGGTCCGTGAGCTGCTCGAGGCTGAGCCATCGCTCGCCGAGGCACGTCCGACCTGGCGCGTGCATCGGCGCGACGAAGCCGTCCACCAGGACACGCCGCCGCTGCACTTCGCCGCGGCCCGTGGCAATGCGCACGTCGCCAAGCTGCTGCTCGTTGCGGGCGCGTCAGTCAACGCGACCGCCCGTCCCGACGGCGCGACCGCCCTGCACGAGGCCGCGACGTGCGGCCACCGGGAGGTTGCCGAGGTGCTGCTGCTGCGCCACGCCGACGTCAACGCCCAGGACGATCACGGCCGCACGTCCGTGCATCGCGCGGCGCTGGCGGGGCATGATGATCTCGTGATGATGCTGCTCGCCCACGGCGCGGCCACGGATCTGCGCGATGGCGACGGCAACACGCTGCTGCACTGCGCCGCCGCGGGCGGCTGCGAGCAGGCGGTCCACAAGCTCATCGCCGACGGCGCCGACGTCGACGCCTGCAACGACCGCAAGCAGCGTACGCCGCTGCACCTCGTCGTCATGGGCGCGGACCACAGCGCCTATCGCAACACGACGCCCGAGCGGCGCGAGGCGCGGGCGCGGATGGAGAGGATTGCGCGGATGCTGCTCGAGCGCGGCGCCGATGTCAACGCCCTGGACAGCACCGGCGATACGCCGCTGGATCTGCTCAACTTCATGCTCGGCGACGACGAGTCCGACGCCCTCGTCAAGCTGCTGCGCAAGCGCGGCGGGCACTGGATGCGCTACCACCATCGGCATGCGGCCGGCGAGACGGTCGGCGGCGAACACGTCGCCGAGCCCACCTCCTCGGGCGGCCCCGGACCGCTCGCGCGATCGGGGCACATGGCCGTGAGCGACGCCGACCCCCGCGCCGGTGCGGAGAAGGCGGCGGCGGAGACCGACGAGGCGATCGAGTTGGGGTCCGACCCGCTCATCATCGGCCGACTGCCTGAATGCGAGGTGCGCTTCCGCAGCCGCACGCTCTCGCGCCGCCACGCCGAGATCAGTTGCGACCACGGCGAGTACGTCATCCGCGACCTCGGCTCGCAGAACGGCGTGCTGATCAACGGCCACCGCATCCACGCCCCGCACCTGCTCAGCGGCGGCGAGCACATTGCCCTGGGCGTCTACGAGTTCCACTTCGACGGCCACCGCCTCGTGCCACTGACGAGCGAACTGTCGGAGGAGGAACTCGAATCGGAAGGCACGCGGTGACTGTCGGCGGGTGCGCGATCAGCGAGTCGCAGATCGCGCCGCATGATCCGCCACGAACGTGCGGGCCGGTGCCACTGACAAGCGGAGTCCGCGGAGCTTGTCAGTGTGAGTCACGCGCAACACGGCCCCCACCGCCACGGCGTCACCACGGCAGCGCCACGCCCAGCGTCTCCGCCACCGTCGTCAGCTCCCGCTGGTGCCCCGGGTTCAGCGGCACGCCCTCCATGCGGAACTGCTGCTCGTTGTCCACTTCGACGCCGCCGGGCAGGTATGGGCCGCGCATGTTCGCCAGCGGTTGAAGCTCGCGCACCTGTCGCGCGTACGTGTCCATTTCGCGCTTGAAGCGGTCCACGTCGCTGAACAGGTCGATGCGGAGCGCGAACATCATCGCGCCCTGGTTCGCGGACGCCCACGGCGGCTCGGCGTCCATCGAGATCCCCGTCAGCAGCCCGCCCCAGGCCTGGCAGATCGACCCGAGCCCCAGCGCCCGCAGCACGAGACCCGGCGCAAGCTGCGCCAACTCGTCGCGGTGCGGCGCGTTGCCCTGGATGTCGTGGGTGACTCCGATGTCCAGCACCACGGCCGGCTCATCCAGCGTTGGCGCAGTGAACGACATGGGCGACGCCCCGGCGCCGGTGGTGACGAGCTTGCCCGGCTCGAGGCGCAGCTTCACGCCCGAGGTCATGAACGTCAACAGGTCATGCTCGAGCGTCATGCGCGTGTAGTGGCCGGCCGCGCCGATGTGGCCGTGGTTGCGCGTGACCATCGCCGCCATGCCATGCTCACGGGCCTTGGTGATGACGCGGCGGGTCGCATCGTCGGCGGGAAAGTAGCCCAGCCCGCCGTCACCGTCCACAGTCACGCTCGTCGGCCCCTCCTGCACGAGCGCGACACGTGGCTGGGGATTGATGCCGCCGGCCCTGATCTCTCGCACGTAGCGCCCCATCAGCCGACTGCCGTGGCTGAGCACCCCGCGCAGGTCGCTGGCGATCAGCAACTCCGCGAGGCGCGTCGCGTGCTCGGCGCTCAGCCCCACGCGTTGAGCCGCGTCGAGGACAAAGCTGTGCAGCCGCTCGTGCGGGACGCGGATCGCATCTTCAGTGACGGGCTGGGCCATGGGTGAGGCTCGATGGTCGGGCGATAGTCGGGGACTTCTTCCTCGCGCGACGTGGCGTGGGCGCGGCGACTAAACATGCGTCGCAAATACGTCGCCGATGGCGTCCGATCGCCCCTACATCTCGGCGGCCGCGTCGGCATCCGCATCCGCGTCGTCGTCGGCGTCGACGGGGTCCACCTCCGCAGCGGCGGCGGGCGCGGTCACGCCCTTGGCGGTGAGCACCTGCTGCTTGATCTCGTCTGCCAGGTCCGCATTGTCACGCAGGAACTGCTTGGAGTTCTCCCGGCCCTGCCCGAGGCGCACGTCGCCGAAGCTGAACCACGCCCCCGACTTCTGCACCACCTTCGTGTCCACGCCCAGGTCCAGCAGGTCGCCCGAGGCGCTGATGCCCTCGTTGAACATGATGTCGAACTCGGCGTCGCGGAACGGCGGGGCGATCTTGTTCTTGACCACGCGGGCCCGTGTGCGGTTGCCCACGGCCTGGTCGCCCTCCTTGATCGACGCGGTGCGGCGGATGTCGATGCGGACGGAGGCGTAGAACTTCAGCGCCCGGCCGCCGGGGGTGGTTTCCGGGTTGCCGAACATCACGCCGATCTTCTCGCGGATCTGGTTGATGAACAGGACGGTGGTCTTGGAGCGGTTGATGGCGCCGGTGAGCTTGCGCAGCGCCTGGCTCATAAGGCGGGCCTGCAGGCCGACGTGGGCGTCGCCCATCTCGCCCTCGATTTCGGCGCGGGGGATGAGCGCGGCCACGGAGTCGACGACGATGATGTCGACGGCGTTGGAGCGGACGAGCAGCTCGCAGATCTCCAGCGCCTGCTCGCCGGTGTCCGGCTGGGAGACGAGCAGGTCTTCGAGGTTGACGCCAAGGCGCCGGGCCCAAGAGGGGTCCAGGGCGTGCTCGGCGTCGACGAACGCGGCGACGCCGCCAGCCTTCTGGGCGTTGGCGACGGCATGGAGGGCGAGGGTGGTCTTGCCGGACGACTCGGGGCCGAACACTTCCACGACCCGCCCGCGCGGGATGCCCCGGCCGCCCAGCGCCAGGTCGAGGCTGATGCAGCCGGAGGAGATACCGGGCGGGACGCGCGAGACGTCGTCGTCGAGGCGCATGATCGAGCCCTTGCCGAAAGCCCGCTCGATCTGGCTCAAGGCCTGGTCGAGGGCCTGTTGGCGGCCGCGGTCGGTGGTGGCGGCTGGGCCGGGGGAGCTTTTGGACATGGCGGCTTCTCGCTTGAGGGTGCCGTTGCTCGAGGCGGACTTGGTAGTGGTAACCATGATAGCGGCTCCTGACGGGGGACGGGTGTTCGGTGTCTGATTGGATTCCAACATAGTAGGTGTTCGGTGACTGTCAAGTGGTCGCTTGAGATTTTTGGCCGGGTTGTGTTGGGGTCGGTGACAAGGGGGCGGCAGTGGGTGCCGCGCTCAGGCGCTCCTGATCCCAATTCTGATCTGGTTCCTAATCCGGCTCCTGCCTCGCAACCTGAGCGTTTGAATGGACTTCAGTCAGGTTGGATAGGAATCGGGATCAGGACCAGGGTAGCAGCAGGAGCAGGCGGGCTCAGATGTGCTTGCGGGTCATCGCGCGGCGCATGTCGCGCTCGGCCTCGCGCTGCTTGATGTCCTGCCGCTTGTCGTGCTGACGCTTGCCCGTGCCGACGCCAAGCTCCAGCTTGATGCGCCCGCCCTTGAAATACATCGCCAGCGGGACCAGCGTCGTGCCTTTTGTGGCCGTGATGCCGGCCAGGCTGGCGATCTCCCGCCGGTGGGCCAGGAGCTTGCGCGTCCGCTTCGGCTCGTGCTGGTTGGGTCCGGCAGGCGGGTACTGCGAGATCTCGACGTTGTGCAGGTACAGCCCTCGCGTGTTCGGGTCGACACGCGCGAAGCCCTCGGCGATCGACGCCCGGCCCATGCGCACCGCCTTGACCTCCGTGCCCAGCAACTGCACGCCCACCTCAAGCTTTTCCTCGATGTGGTAGTCGTGGTGGGCGCGGCGGTTGACGATGCGCGGGCTGAGGTTGGCGGGCTGCGACGTGGATTTTTTACGGCGGGCCATCGGTGAAAGTGTAGCAGCGGACCCTACGGCTACGGCCGGGTGAGGACGATGGCGGCATTCTGGCCGCCGATGCCCGTGGCATAGACCAGGGCGTGGCGCAGCGGGGCCTCGCGTGCCGGCGCGGTGGCGGCCTCGATGCCGGCGATCGGCGTGTCGCAGTTGATCGCCGGGGGGATGCACCCGTGCCGGAGGGCCTGCGCGGCGATGCACAGGTCCAGGGCGCCGGACCCGGCGCCGCAGTTGCCCGCCAGGGCCTTGGTGGAGCGGACGGGGATGCCCGCGAGGGCCTCGCCGAAAACGCGCTTCAGCGCCGCGGCCTCGGCGGCGTCCCACGCCGGATCCCCGCAGCCGAACGGAATGACCAGGTCGATCGCGCCCGGCCCGACGCCGGCGTCGCGCAGGGCCTTCTCAATGGCGCTGGCGATCGAACGCCCTTCGGCGTCGGGGGCGAGGTTGCGCGTGGCGCGGTTGACGGTCTGCGAGGCTCCGAACCCGGCGACGACGGCGTAGGCCCCGCGCCCGCCGCGCTGCTGGAAGGTGTCGTCGGCTTCGAGGACGACGATGCCGCCGCCTTCGCCGACCACGCCGCCCGCGGCGTCGGCGGCGAACGGGCGCACCGCCTGGGCGGGGCGGTCGTTGTCGTCGACGTTGAGCCGACCTGCGTAGTGCTGGCGCAGGAACGCCATCGGGTTGAGCTTGGCGTCCGTGCCGCCGCAGAACCCGGCGTCGGCGACGCCGCGCTGGATCGACCGCAGCGACTCGCCGAGGCTCAGGATGCCGGACGGCTCGTTGCAGGTGATCGTGTTGGACGGCCCCTGGGTGTCGTGGATGATCGTCACGTGGCAGGCGAGCATGTTGGGCAGATACTTGAGCAGCCACAGCGGCGTCAGGTGGTTCATGCCCTCCCGGCCCCACTGGTGCAGGTCGAGCTCGCCCTCGTCCGTCGCCGACTCGGCCAGCGCGGCCGTCAGCTCGTCCAACTCCGCGGCAATCAGCCCTGCACCGATGTGCGCGCCGATGCGCGGCGGGGCGTAGGTGGGCTCGACGTCGGCATCGTTGCCGCGTGTGACCAGCCCGGCGTCGCGGGCCGCGAGATCCGCCGCCGCGACAGCCAGCTCGATGTCACGGGCCATCACCTTCGTCGCCTTGCGGTAGTGCTTGGGCACGAAGTCGCGCACCTTGAAGTCGCCCACTTCGGCGCCGATGCGGCAGTCGAAGCCCGCCGGGTCGAACGCCTGGATCGGCGCGATGGTGGATCGGCCGGTGACGAGGGCGTTCCAGGTCGCCTCGGCGCCGAGCCCGAGGCCGCTGACAGGCCCGACACCCGTGATGAGCACGCGTCGCGTCATGAATGATCCGCCGAGGGGGTGATCGATGCCTCTGGGGCGGCAGTTTACCGGCGCAGCGGCCGCGCGGGCAAAGAGGGGGCCGGTGAAGGTGAGAAGCACTGCCGCCCGCGCTCGCGCGGGACGCGCGGCGGGCGTGGAGCTAGACGGCGATCGCGTGCGCGGGCTCGATCGCCCGGCAGGGGATCGGGCTGGCGGGCTCGATCGGCGAAGGCTCGGGCAGGTCGGGCCGGAGTGTGACGTTCACCGTGCTGCCGACGCGCGGCTCGGTGACCACGTCGATCTGCCCGCCGTGGACCGCGGCGATCTTGGCGCAGATGGCGAGCCCGAGGCCCGTGCCGTAGGACGCGGCGGCGCGATCGGTGCCGCGGGCGAGGGCGAAGGGGATGCCGAGCTTGTCGCGCAGGGCCGGCGCGATGCCGGGCCCGGTATCGCGGACCTGGAGACGGAGCAGTTCACCCGTCGTGTCCCGGCCGCGCTCGAGGCGGACCTGGATGTCCCCGCGGAGGCTGTATCGGCTGGCGTTGGACAGCAGGTTGATGACGAGGCGGCGGATGGCATCGGGGTCACCCCGCATCGGCGTCTCGTCGTCGCAGGTCTCGAACTCGACGCCGACACCGCCGCGCAGCATGGGACGAACCATGTCGATCGCCTCGGTGACGATGCGGCTGGCGTCGAGCTCGGCCCAGTCCCACTGCTGGCCGCCGCTCTTCAAGCGAGCGGCCTCGAGCATTTCGTTGATCATCTGCGTCATCCGCGCCGCCTGCGCGTTGATGTCGGTGAGGTACCGCTCCGTCACCTCCGTGTCGCCGGGCTCCTCGATCAGGTATTCGGCCATGGCGCGGACGGCGGTCAGCGGCGTGCGCAGCTCGTGCGCCACCAGCCGCACGGCGCCCTCGGCGGCCCGGGACTGCTGCAGCAGGCTGCTGCGCTCCGCTTCCAGGTGGGCGGCGCGGCGGCGATCGGTGACGTCGGCGATGTAACCATCGAGCATGGGCGTGCCGTCCTTGTCCCGGCCGGCCGCCCGGCCATGCTCGCCGACCCACCGCTCCTCGCCATCGGGCCGGCAGATGCGGTACTCGACGTAGAACGGGACACGCTGGGCGACGGCATCATCGACGATGCGGCGGACATGAGGCAGGTCTTCAGGGTGGATCAGTCCGTCGAAGCCGACGCCATCGGCGAGCAGTTCGCTGGCGGCCCGGCCGGTGATGTCGCGGCAGCGGTCGCTCAGGAATAGCATCGTCCACTGCGGATCATTGCGGCAGCGGTAAACGGCGCCCGGCAGGTTGCTTACGAGTGTGCGGAAGCGGCGGACCTCGCCGCGCCAGCGGGCCTTGATCCGGTAGGCCCGGCGGAGCTGGTGGTAGCAGAGGCTGTAGATGAGCCCGGCACTGACGAGCACGAAGCAACTGCCCTTGAGCGTCTGGCTCCAGGCCGTGACGCTCGAGGAGCCCAGGTCCACCCACTGCAGGGCGCGGTCCGAGAGCAGGATCCAGAGCAGGCCCGCGGCGGCGTAGCCGAGGGTGATGCGACCGGCGGCTCGACGCGCGCGGTGGGCGAGGAAGTTGGGGCGGCGGCTGATTTTCATGGTTGGGCGGTTAAGGCAATCGAGTCACAATTTTCCGAATCGGCCGGATCACGGCAGGGCCTTAGCGCCCGTTGCGGTCAGAACGTGAGGGTAAACCCGCGCTTAGCCTTTCGGGCACAAGGCTTTACACTAGGTTTGCGGTCCGCCGGGGTCCGCCGGTGATTGCGGTGCGGCCCGACGCGGCGCACAATATGCGCACAGGGTGAGATTGGCGGGCGCCCGCGGCCCAACCGCTCGCCGTCGAGGGCGGGGCCTGTGCCACAGGCCGCGCCGTCTCGCCGGTGGAACCGGGGAAGGGCCGGGTGATGAAACCCACGGTGCTGATCGTCGACGAGTCCACGCTGGTGCGGGAAGGTATCGGTGCGCTCCTGGAGCATCGCCTGGGACTGACGGTCGTCGGGGCAGCCGCCGACGGCCAGGCGGCCATCGAGATGGCGGCCCGGGCGACGCCCGACCTCGTGCTGATCGAGCCGGCGCTCAAGCGGCTCAACGGCGTGGAGGTGACGCGGCGGATCCGCATCGCCCGGCCGGCGACACGCGTCATGGCCCTCGCCGCGGAGGCCAACCGTCAGCATGTCGGCCACATGCTTCACGCCGGGGCGTGTGGCTACGTGCTCAAGTCCGCGCCGCTCGCGGAGCTGAAGCAGGCCCTGGATGCGGTGCTCACCGGCGGGTCCTACCTCTGCCCCGCGGTGGCGGACATCGTCGTCGACCAGTACGTTCGCGGCGACACCGAGGAGGCCAGTCCGCGGCTCGCGGCCCTGACGCCGCGCGAACGCGAGGTGCTGCAACTGCGCGCCGAGGGCCACCCCGGACGCGAGATCGCCGGCCTGCTCGGGGTCAGCATCAAGACTGTCGACACCCACCGCTACCAGGTGATGAAGAAGCTGAAGCTGCGCGGCCTGGCGGACCTGACGCGCTACGCACTGCGCGAAGGATTGGTTACCCTTCAGCCATGATGGCAGGCGAATCGCACGCGGAACAACTGGATGTCCCCGCCACCGCCCCCGCCCCCGCTCCCGCTCCCAGTTCCGCCACCGTTCCCGCCACGGCGGCCGACGAGCCGCGCTGGTTCGTCCTGCACACGCGGTCGCGGCAGGAAAAGGCGGTCGCGACCTATCTCCAGCAGCGACACGTCGAGCACTTCCTGCCGCTGATGGAGCAGGTGCGTTACTACGGCCGGCGCAAGGCGCGGGTGGAGTTGCCGGTCTTCCCGGGTTACGTCTTCCTGCGCGGCACGGCGGAGCAGGCGTACGACGCGGACCGGACGCGGCGGCTGGCGCAGATCATCCGCGTGCCCGACCAGGCGCGGCTGGACTGGGAGCTGGCGAACCTTCGCCTGGCGCTGGAGAAGCGGGTGGTGCTGGAGCCATACCCCTACCTGAAGGAGGGCGTACGGGCGGAGGTGCGGGTCGGGCCGATGAGGGGGCTGCAGGGTGTGATCGAAGGCCGGCACGCCGATCGCCTCGTGCTGCAGGTGGACATGCTGGGGCAGGCGGTGAGTGTCGAAGTCGACGGCTCGCTTCTCGACCCCCTGTAAACCCCCCGGGATGGATGCCTATGCCGGTCGGCGACAGTCGTGCTCGCACGCTTCTCCACCAGTGGCTACCATGGCTGCTCCGGTCTCCCGGTGCCCATCCATGAACTGCACGATCCACATCGACGGCGGGGCGCGAGGCAATCCCGGGCCCGCCGGGGCGGGCGTCGTCATCCGCGACGACGACCAGGGCAAGGTCATCCACGAGGCAGGCTACTTCCTCGGCGCCAACACGAACAACGTTGCCGAGTACCAGGGCCTGCTGCGGGCGCTGGAACTGGCCCACGAGCTGGCGCCGAGCAGCGTGCAGTTTTTCAGCGATTCGGAGCTGCTGGTGCGGCAGATCCTGGGCGAGTACCGCGTCAAAGCGCCGGGGCTCAAGCCGCTGCACGACCGCGCCAAGGCGCTGATCGGGCGGCTGGCGGACTACGAGATCCAGCACATTCCGCGCGAGCAGAACGCCCGGGCCGACGAGCTGGCGAACAAGGCGATCGACGCCTGCCGCGACGTGGTGGTGCTGGACATGCACGGCTGGGGCGAGACGGAGGCCAAAGCGGCGCGGGTCAAGGGCACGGGCGCCGCCGCGGGCGAAGCGCGGGCTGCCCGGCGCCCGGAGGCCGGGCAGGAGGCGGGGACGGGGGACATGCCGCCCGGCACGGGCGCGGCCGAGGCGCAGCCGCCCTGCTGGGTCGCCACGCTCGCCGGCTCACGCTCCCGATGCCAGATCGGGCAGGGCACGGGCGGGGAGTATACGTTTGGCCCGACCACGCCCGACGGCTTCTGCATCTACGCCGCCGCGGCCGTGCTCGCGGCCGATGGGCCTCTGGCGTGGGACCGGGGTCGCACGACCGGGGAGCTGCGCTGTTCGCGCTGTGCGCAGCGCATCGCGATGCAGCGCGCGGAGGCCTGAACGACATCGCCGGCGACGCGCCGCCCGAGGGTGCCCGCTAACGCGCGATCGATCGCGTGAGGCGCGGTGGATTGTGCGCGGTGGTTGTGCCGTCTGCGGGTACAATCGGGGACTGTGCCCGCACAACCTGCCCCTGGAGGGACTGCCTTATGGTTACCGTCGCCCGGTCCGCGTCTGCCGTGCTTCTCGCCGCCGCGCTTACGGTCGCGGGCGGCGTGCCCGCCCTCGCCCAGCCGACGACCGATCAGATCACGCAGTACGGCATCACCTTCCACTTCGACCAGGCATACGCCTTTGGCCAGTTCGCCAACGGCGACTACTGGGTGGCCGGGGACCCGACGACGGGACAGGTCGGCATTACAGGCATGACGCCCGACTTCACCGGCACGCGCAACGGCTGGATGGTCAACCCCAGCCACCTGAACAACCAGGGCCTCGACAGCCGGGCGAGTGATCCGTTCGACGCGAGCCTTGTCGCGGGGCTGCCCTACACCGCCAGCCCGGGCGAGACAATCCTCAAGGCGCTGAGCCTCGACTACTGGACGGGCGGTGCCGCCCAGCGCTACTCGTCGCGCGATCACCCCAAGCTCGAGACGGTGTCGGCGCTGACGGTCGTCGACGCGCCGCTGGCGGATGGCGGCGCGGGCTACTTTCGCCCCCCTTACTTCGGCGACGACAAGCCGCTGTATTCCGTCGACGACCTGCGGCTGGACCTGCTGCCGAGCCTCGCGCCGGTCGCGAGCACGCCCGACCTCGCCGGCCGCGAGCGGCGCTTCGAGCGCCTCCAGCTCGATCACTTCAACCTCACCGGCACACGCGGGCGCACCATGCGCCCCTTGCAGCACATGCCCGACTACGGCGCGGAGATCGGGCGCGATACGGCCGTGGCGGCGCTGCGCCTCATGCTCGACGACCCGATCGGCGACAAGCAGCAGTTGCTCGTGAACTACGTGCAGTACGGCGTGGACCTCTACCACATGATGGACAACGGCGTGCAGTGGCAGGCGCTGGGCGGGCAGAACCTGGGGCGCAAGCTGCCCATGGTCTTCGCGGCCGTCATGCTCGACGACGAGGACATGAAGCAGGCGATCATGAACGCGCCTGACAACACCTTCCACGAAGACGGGACGATCTACTACAGCGGCACCGCGATGACGAGCCTGTACGGCCAGCCGTACGCCGACGCCGAGCGGCGCTACTGGCTCAACCAACTCACGGGCGGCAGCGCGCGGACGATCCGCGACCCGTACGAGTACATCGACGGCGGGCAGACGCCGGGCGGCAGCTACCAGTTCTGCTGCAATTCGCAGCCGTTCAAGGGCATGGCGCTGGCGATGCTGCTCATGCCGGAGCTGCGCGAGGTGTGGAACCACGAGCCGTTCATCGATTACGTCGATCGGTGGGTCAACTTCGGCGCGTGGACGCAGCCCGACCCGTACGCCGCCGACGGCGAGGGCGAGATCGACGGCGTGGGGCGCTACCCGCATCTGCACGGCAGCAACACCGACGGGGGCCACTACGATCACAACTTCATCCACGCCATGTGGGAGGCCTACCGCGGCGGCGTGGCGGTGATGATGCCTCACATCGCCACACCCGGTGGCTTTTATGACGAGCCGATCGACATCGTGCTGCTCGCCCCGCACGAGGAGGGCGTGGAGATCCGCTACACGCTCGACGGCAGCGCGCCGACGGCCGACTCGCTGCTCTACGAAGGCCCGTTCACGCTGCGCGGCGGCAACGACGTGCTGCTGCGGGTGCGCGGCTTCAAGGACGGGCTGCTGGAGAGCGCGATCAACAACGCGCACATCGTCGTCGTGCCGGAGCCCGGGACGGTGGCGCTTCTGGCGATGGGGCTGGGCGTGCTGGTGATGCGCCGGCGGGGGTAGGACTTCGTGCTTGCCGCGGCGCCACCCGGCTGCCATACTTTCGCCGCATGGACGCGCGGCCGCCGATCCTCATCCACCTGCACATTCCCAAGAACGCGGGCACGACGCTCAGCCGCATGATCAAGCGGCGCCTGCTGCTGCGCCCGCCGACCAACATCCTGCACCATTCGCAGACGCTCGGGCTCTACAACGTCCCCGACTACCGCCGGCGGCTCGACGCGATCAACGCGCTGCCGGAGCGAGGCCAGCGGCGCATCCGCTTCTTCGAGGCGCACGCGGCCTGGGGTCTGCACGAGTCGCTGCCGGGCGCGGCGCGTTACGTGACGATGCTGCGCGAGCCGACCAACCGCGTGCTGTCGGTGTTTTCCTATCGCAAGGAGCTTGGGCGCATTCCCGCGGACATGTCGCTGGAGGCGTTCGTCGCGCGCGAGGATGTGCACCGCGTCTGGTGGGTGGACAACGCCCACGTGCGTTACCTTGCGGGCGAGCATGGCCACATCCTCGACGTTCCGCCGGGCGGCTGCCAGCGGCAGCACCTGGAGCTTGCCAAGACGCGCCTGGTGGAAGGGATCGGCTTCTTCGGGCTCGTCGAGCGCTTCGACGAGTCGCTCTGCCTCCTGTTTCGCTGGCTCAACTGGAAGCCGACGCACTACCTCACCGGCAACGTCACCCGCCGGCGGTTGCACATGGATGAGCTCGACGAGCCGACGCGCGACATGATCCGCGAACTCAACGTGCTTGACACCGAGCTTTACGCGTTCGCCTGCGAGCTGTTCGAGCAACGCGTGCGCGACGCGGGCGCGTCGTTCGCGGACGAGGTGGCGGCGTACGGGCAAAGCAACGCCCGGGCGAACCGGCTGATCCGCCCGCTCGCCCTGCCGCTGTTCAACGCCTGGCACAAGCTCGCCCGGCGCGGCCCGAGGCGTGGCGTGGACCGGCAGGCGCACCAAGACGCTCGGTAGCGCCGCCAGCCGCTCGTCCCCCGAGGGAGACCGCGAACGCCGCTGCAGTCTGCAGTCTGCCCCCTGCCCCCTTCTCCTCCCTACCGCCGTCGCCGCACCAGCAGGACGCCGCCGAGCGCCAGCAGCGAGAGCGTGCCGGGCTCGGGCGCCGAGATCGGGTCGCCCTCGCCAACAAGCATCTGCACGAAGGGCGCGACGTCCACGGCATCGAGCGTGCCGTCGCCGTTGACGTCGCCAACCGCGACGCCGGCCACGCCATACTGGTCGAGGTAGTCGGCCGGGTTGGTGAGCGCGAGGACGAAGGGGGCGACGTCGACGGCATCGACGACGCCGTCGAGGTTCATGTCGCCCATGACGAGGGCGATGGACAGGTCAACGCTGTTGATCGCGCTGGCGTGGTGGCCGTCCTTGAATCCGCGGACGCGGAGGGTGTGGTCGCCGGGGCCGACCTGGAACAGGCCTTCGTAGAGCGGGGAGGCTTCCGTGGGGATGGAGCCGTCGAGCGTGTAGCGGATCTGGACATCGTCCTGGTGGGGTGCCAGCAGCTCGACGGTAACGGGCTCCTCGAACTCGCCGCCGTCAAAGGGGGCGATGAAGGGCATGAGGACGACGGGCCCGTCGCGGTACTGGTCCCACATGGCGTTGACAAAGCTGCTGCCGTAGCTGCCGGAGTCTGCGTTGGTGCCATGCAGTTCGGGGTAGCGGCCGACGCCGTCCTGGGCGCCGTCGCCGAGGGACTGGTAGGGGTCGGGATCGGTCCAGGCGCCGTGGGTGACCCAGCGGTCGACGTAGTCGAGGTATTTCTCGTCGTTCCAGACCTCGCGCAGCTCGGGCATGAGGTGCAGGGCCAGGGCGGCGCCTTTGAAGGGCATGGAGTTGCAGCAGAACTGGTAGCTGCCGCCCGGCTGCTGCCCGCCGTCGATGTAGCCGTAGGGATCGCGGACGGTGCGTGAGCCGCCGGTAGTGTGCTGGTTGAGCCAGTACATGCTCTCGGAGCCGGTGTGGCCCCAGAGGCTGGTCATGGCATTTTCGCTGAAGTAGACGGAGTCATTTTCGTGGAAGTGGCCCTGTGGGGCGTTCATGATGTCCTGCTTCATCTGCTCGTGGTCGAGCATGACGGCGGCGAAGACCATGGGCAGCTTGCGCCCGAGCGCGTGGCCGCCGTTGCCCGGCCAACGGGTGCCGCTCTGGTAGTCGGCGTAGAGGTCGAGGCCGTACTGCACGTAGTTGACGAGCAGTTGCTCGCGGTCCTCGATCGAGTCGTTGAGCATGAGGCGCAGGGCGGCACCGCCGCTGTCGCGCCCGATCTGGGCGCCGTAGTCGGGCATGTGCTGCATGGGGCGCATCTGCCGGCCCTGCCACGAGCCGTCGAACTCGATCTGCACGCGCTCGAAGCGGCGTTCCTGGTTGGCGAGGGTCGGCGTGCTGGGCGACGGTGCGAGGCTGGGCAACAGGTCGGTGCGCAGGTCGTCGACTGAATAGAGCGTCTTGTCACTGCCGCCATACGCCGGTCTGAAGAGCCGCTCGCCGCCGGTGTCCGGCATCGTGTCGACGACGGTGAGCACGGAGGCGGTTTCGAGGCGCGTCACGTCGCGCGTCGAATAGCGCGTGGCGTCGCCGCCCGTCCAGTGCCCGCGGCTGATGACCTTCAGCAGCGACGAGCCGGGCGCGGCCACGTAGGGCAGGTCGTTCACGACGCCGGCGTTGAAGCGGGCGATGTCGCTGGCGAAGCCCTGGACGTTCGGCGAGGAGGGGTTGACCATCCAGCCGTTGCGCGTGCCGGTGAAGTCGGGCGTGATCGATGTGACCGTCACGCCGGTCGCCCCGTCCGCGGCCACCCAGTAGTCGCCGTTGGCGAACTGGCCGTGGAGGTAGTCCTGGTCGAAGGTGAAGGTGATGCCGTACTGCGTGATCTGGTTCGTGTGGCCGAGCAGTTGGGCGTCGGCGGGCCGGGGGGCGAGCGCGAGCAGCACGGCGGCGGCGAGGGCCGTCCAGGCGGGCATCAGGCGGGTGATTCGCGCGAAGCCGCAAGCGGTGGGGATGGCAGGGATAGCGGAGGTGGTGGGGGCGGCGGAGGTGGTGGGGGTGGTGGGGCGAACGGGTACGTCAAGCATTCTCTCACTCCTGGTGGCCCCGGTGTTACGGATCGGCACGCCGCCGCACTGCCGTGGCAAGTTACGCCGGCTGCCTCGCCGGCTCGCCGGCGTTGTACACAAGCGGAAACGCGTCGCCCTCGAGCGGCTGCCCGTCGGCGACCTCGATGTAAGGCTTCATCAGGTGGTTGCCCGCCGCGGTATAACGCGTGCGCTCGTTCATATAGTGGATCGCGATCGCCCGCCGCGGCCGACCCGATCGGTTGCCGTGCGACCCGTGCCACGTCAGCGCGTGGTGGAAGTGCACGCATCCCGACTCGACGGGGCAGAGCGAGCGCTTGACGTCGTGGCCATGGAACGACGTCGGCGTCGCGTCAAAGGTGCGGATCTCGCGCAGCTCGTCCATGTGATTGCCCCACTGGTGCGAGCCGGGCACCATCGACATGCAGCCGTTCTCCTCGTCGACGTCGTCGAGCGCGACCCAGGCGGTGATCTGCGCGTCCTTGGGCTCGAGCACGGGCCAGAGCGGCGAGTCCTGGTGCCACGGGTTGACGCCGCCCGTGCCCGCCGGCTTGTACTGGATCTGGTCGTGCCAGATGCGGAGCTGCTTGGCCTGGATGAGCGTCGCCGCGGCGTCGATCAGGTCCGGATGAAACGCGAGGCGGCGGAACGCGTCGCTGGCCTGCCAGATGTTGACGATCTGCCAGACCGGGGCGGCGGCGTCGCCGGCCAGGTTCTGGATCGACACCGGCTGCGGCCCGGAGCCGGGCTCCTCGCTCGTGATGCGATCCATCTCGGCGCGGAGCTCGTCGACCTCGGCCTCGGTGAGCAACGGCCAACCGAGCGTAAAACCGTCACGCTGGAACTTTTCAAGCTGGGGCTGATCGAGCATGCCGGGCGAATCTCCTGGATGGTGCGTGTCTCCCCCGCCACCTCGCCACACCCCCGCCACCCCGCCACTCCCCGCCACTCCCCGCCACTCCCCGCCGTGGGGGCGGGGTGGCGGGACCATTGTACCGTGGACCGCGCGCCCGCCCAAGCGGTAATACCGGCCGGGCCGCCTGTCCCCGACGGCGGCTCAGCAGATCTCGAGGGCATCGCGCGTCGGCAGCGATGGGAAGGGGGCCGTCGGCAGGCGCTGGTACCAGTAGGCGACCGACGCGATGTCGTCCTGCAGCGGCAGGAACCGCCCCCCCGTGCGCCAGCCCAGGGCCTGGAGGGTGACGGCGATCTCCTGCTCGAAGCGGATCGGGTCCGGGATGTGCCAGCGGTAGAGGCCGAAGCGCTGCTGCGAGCGGTACACACCGTCGGGCTTGATGACCTGGGGCATCCCGGCGTAGGCGGTGTTGAAGGGCTGATATTCGCGCGTCGCGCGGTTTTCGAAGTTGTATGAGCCGCAGAAGTAGTCTTCGGTGCCGGTGGTGCAGATGGTGGGGAAGGCGCTGCCGCCGCGTTCGGCGACGTCCTCGCCCGCGGGCCAGTCGCCGTCGAAGTAGAACTTGACCTCGCCTTCGCCCCACCAGCCGTTGTTGTGGACGCCCCAGGCGAGGTAGGTGCCGACGTACTGCCCGCGGCCGCGCACGCCGTCGAGGATGGTGTAGACGTCCTTGTAAGGCAGCGGATTGACGCGGCGGAACTGGGCGTGGAAGTACGCGGCGTCCTCAGGCACGTCGTTGAGGGCGTAGTTGACCTGGTAGAAGAGGCGCATCGGCTCGTCGCCAACGTTCTCGACGGTGATGCGGCAGCGCTGGCGAAAGGGCATGGGCCAGTAGCAGTTGAACGCGCTGCCTGGGTTGACGCAGACGGCGGCGGAGTTGACGGGCTGGAAGTCGTCGCGATGGCCCCAGGCGTAGGCGAAGAAGTCGCCGAGCGGGCACTCGACGCTGGGCTGCTCCTGACCGTCCCAGTGGATGCGCAGGATGCTGAAGCGCCACGGGCCGGTGGGCGTCATCCAGATGTGCTGGATGGCGCCGGGGCCCTGAATGTCGGCGAGGTTGAAGGTTTGGCCGGGATCGATGGCGACGGCGGGGGCGACCTTCCAGCCGCGGCCGAGCTTGCGGGCCGGGCCCTGGTGCGGATCCGGGCGCGCCATGCCGCCCTTGCCCTTTTCGCCGGTGGGGTTCTCGGCGGAGATGGAGCGCGTGCGGGCGGTGCTCAAGCGATGGACGTTGGCGAGGTTGACGTGCAGGCCATCGAAGTCGGGCATCGTGCATTCTCCGCGGGTGCTTCGCGGGCATGATAATCGCCATGCGGTGCGTGCGAGGGCACGGGGAACCACGAAGGCGCGAAGAAAGGGAAGCCGTGAGCGCAGGCGGTGAGATGGCGAGGCGAAACGAAAGGAAGTCCACGGATTGCATCCGTGGGCTTTGGCCGCGACCTGCAAGTCCCGCCTCCCCTTTGCGCCCTTTTCGCGCTTCGTGGCGGCTTATGCCTGCCGCGGCTCGTTGACGATCGGGCGCACGAGCTCGACGGTGCGGGCGAGTCGGTCGGCGGCGCTTCGCGGCGGGGCCGTGCCCGGCGGCATGTAGGGCACGTTGACGTGCGCTTCCCACGGGTCGAGATCGCCGACCCAGTTGACGCCCAGCCGGCCGAACCAGCCGATGACGCGGCGGTTGTCCGGCGCGACCCAGGCGTGAACGCGGCGCAGGCTGACCGCCTCGGCGCGGGCGAGCAGGATCGCCAGCAGCGTGGTGCCGAGGCCTCGATGCTGCCAGGCGTCGATGACCGCCAGGGCGATCTCGCCCAGCGCCGGGTCGTTCTCCTCGCGGATCATGCGCCCCAGCCCCAGGCCGGGCATGGCGGGATCATCGACGTCGAGCGCAGCCCAGGCGACATGGTTGGTCTGGTCGGGATGGGTGAAGCGTTCGACCTGCTCGTCGCTGAGTTCGTCGATGCTGCCGAGGAAGCGGAACCGGCGCGACGCGGCGGAGAGCGCGGCAACGCCGGCGCGCAGGCGCGGCGCGTCGGCCGGCACGACGGGTGTATAGAACACCCGGCTGCCGGTGGACTCCGGCAGGACGAAGCCCCGCCGACCATCGATCGTTCTGGTCTCGATCGCCGGGCTCATGATCATAAAAACGGCACCCTGCGGCGTTGCATTCAAGGATACCCCGCCCCGGGCGCAAAGCCACCCCCATGGCCGCCGCACGCTCATCATAAGCCCTTCAGGCTGCACATTCAGCCCGCGCCGCGTGGCCGCTACACGTGGTCCAGGCGGCCCAGCGCCAGCGGCAGGGGGCACCAGGCCTCGAGCGCGGCCGCGTCCGCGGGCAGGGTCACCACCTCGCGCGGGCGCAGCGGGCCGAACAAGAGCCGCGTCGCCGTCGCCGCATCCAGCGTCATCGCTGGAC
Source organism: Phycisphaeraceae bacterium (assembly GCA_040905445.1). Lineage (GTDB taxonomy): Bacteria > Planctomycetota > Phycisphaerae > Phycisphaerales > Phycisphaeraceae > SKPT01. Next base: position 54,644 of record JBBDRN010000013.1, read on the forward strand.
GAGCGCGGGTCGGCTCGCAGGCGGGCCCCTCGCCGGTCACCGCCAGGCGCAGCGCGCCCGCGTCCTCGATCGCCAGCACCACCTCGCCGGCCATCAGCGGCTGGGTCGCGTGGGCGGCGTGCATCAGCGCCTCGATCACGACCGGCCAGTTGAAGACCTGCCAATTGCCCGAGTCGGCCACGCGGACGCGCTCCGCCAGGCTCGCCAGGCGGCGCGTCACGGCCGCGTCGCTGCCCGCGGGCATGCTCACCGCCAGCGGGCCATGCTCCATCACCGCCCTGGCCACGACCGCCGGCGCGTCGTCCGGGTGAGCGACGACGAGTTCCGCGGCATCGCGATCCTGCACGTTGATGGCGATGTATCCGAGCACGCGACCGCCCGCGTCGCGGGCCGCCAGCGGGTGCATGCGCCAGTGGCGCAGAAAGTCGCGCATCGACCCGAGCGGGCGATGCGCGCGGATGCGCTGGCGATCGTAAAGCTCACCGAGCGTCGCGAGCTGCGCTGGGTCGTCGCCGACCGGGTCGAGCTCGATCGACTCGTAGCCGGCGGGCGGGTCGTGGCGCACGTTGGCGGGCTGGACGTGGTAGCTCGCGTGGCAGCCGGCGCGTTCCCATCCCCAGTAGCGGTAGCGCTGCCGCTGCCCGCCGAGGTAGGAGAGCGGATAGCCCGCCTCGCGGATGTGGGCGAGCAGATGATCCATGATGCGGCGCATCAGGCCCTGGCGGCGGTGGCGCGGATCGACCGCCACGCCGCCGACGCCCGCAACGCGCAGCGTGCGCGCGCCGACGCGCCAGTCAATGGGGAACACGCCGGCGCCGGCGGCGAGGGTGTTGCCCTGGCGGATGATGTAGTTGCAGCCCGCGAGCTCCGGCGTGGGTTTATAGCGGCCGGCGAGAAAGTGGGTGAAGCCGTCGCTGGCGCCGAAGCCGAACGCGTCGTTGATGAGGTCGATGAACGCCTCGAACTCGCCGGGCTGGAGCTGGTCGACCGGTTCACGGATCTCGGTCATGGCCGCTCACTCCGTCTCGCGGCGCTTGCCTGACTGGATCTGCTCGTCCATCTGCGTGAGTTGCCTGGCGAAGTCGCCGTCGGCGGCGCAGCGGTCCTGGACGGTGCGGATCGAGTGCATGACGGTGGTGTGGTCGCGGCCGCCAAAGTACCCGCCGATCTCCTCGAGGCTGAAGCGGGTGCGCTGGCGGGCGAGGTACATGCAGACCTGCCGCGGCTCGGTGACGGACTTGTGCCGGCGGCGCGACTGCAGGTCGCTCAGTCGCACGTTGTAAAAGGCGGTGACGGTGTCGATGATCTGCTGGAGGGTGATCTGGCTGTTGCGCGCTTCCGAGGCCGGCTGCTCGCCCAGCGCTTCCTGGGCCAGCGCCAGGTCGATCGACTTGCTCAGCACGGCGGCGTGGGCCTGGACGGTGGTCATCGCGCCTTCGAGCTCGCGGGCGTTGGAGTCGATGCGCGTGGCGATGTAGCCGATCACGTCGTCGGGCAGCTCGATGCCGCGGAGGCGCGCCTTGGCGCGGAGGATGGCGACGCGCGTCTCGTAGTGGGGGCGCGTGACGTTGGCGACGAGGCCCCACTGGAAGCGCGAGAGCAGCCGCTCCTCGAGGTGGGGGATCTCGGTCGGGGCGGCGTCGGAGCTGAGCACGATCTGCCGGTTGGACTGGTAGAGCTCGTTGAAGGTGTGGAAGAACTCTTCCTGCGAGCGCTCGCGGTTGCCGAGGAAGTGGATGTCGTCGATGACGAGGATGTTGACGTGGCGGTAGCGGTGGCGGAACTCGTTCATCTGCCCGCTCTGGACGCACTCGATGAACTGGTTCATGAATGAGTCGCACGAGACGTAGAGGATCTCGATGTCGGGCTGATGCTCCATGAGGCGCTGGCAGATGGCCTGCAGGAGGTGCGTCTTGCCGAGGCCGACGCCGCCGTGGATGAACAGCGGGTTGTAGGCGGAGCCCGGCTGGTTGGCGACGGCGACGCTGGCGGCGTAGGCGAGCTGGTTGTTGGGCCCCGAGATGAAGTTGTCGAAGCTGTAGTCGGGGCTGAGGACGATCTGGTCGCGATCGAGGTCGGTGACGGCTCGCGAGCGCGGGCCCCCGCCGCCGGCCACCGCGCCCCGCAGCCCGGGCAGCGCCCTGCCATCGGAGTGCCGATCGGCGCCCGTGCCTGCCGCCGCGTCGCCGCGGGTCGCGGCGGGGCCCTCGCCCGTGGCGGTGTCGTCGACAAAGTGCACGGCCACGAGGTTGCCGGTGACGGCCTGCGCGGCCTCGGTGAACTGGTCGCGGCACTGGCCCTGGAGGTATTTCTGCTGCACGCGGTTGGCGGTGCGCACCTGCATCAGCCCCGAGTCGAACTCGACGGGTTCGAGCTGCTCGAACCACTGGCGGCAGATCGGCGCGTGCCGGCGGCGCAGGTAGTCCATCATGTCGCGCCACAGCGCAGGGTCCAGCTTCGACATGGCCGTTGAGATCGCCTGAGAGTTCCCGACCCGATTCGCCGGCAAGGCCGGCCCGCCTCCACACCATCCCCCGCATCCCCGGCCCCCGTCCCGCGAGCGCCTCGGCCCGAGCGCGCCGTCAAACGCCAAAGCTAGGGACCGGCCGGGGCGGTGTCAACGCTCCGTTTTTCCTGATATCGTTTCAGTCCCGCGCATCTCCTGTCGCGACGTGGAGCAAGCGTATGGCCGAGCCGAGCTTGGCGATTTTTGACGACGGCGGCGGACACTGGGGTCCGTTGATCGACACGCGCGCGATCTTCGACCTGCGCACAGGCGCGGCCACGACGATCGAGCGCATCGAGCGCTGCCTCGGCCAACCCGCGGCCGCGCTCTACGTCCCGCGCTCGCGCGAGGCGCTCGTGCGCGAGCAGCATGACGGCTGCGCGGTCAACCACGCCGCCAGCCCAGGCCCGTGGCGGCTCGTCAGCGGCCGCTGGCCGGGCCATGGCGAGGCGGAGCGCGTCGCCGCACTCGCGCCCGGCCAGGCCCTGGTGCAGGCGGATGGGCAGCTTGTGGCCGCGTGTGTCGACGCGGACCGCGTGGCCGACGTACTCGACACCGCCGGGCGCGGCCTCGAGTTGCAGCGCGTCGACGCGCCCCTGCTCATCGAGCGCCCCTGGCACGTGCTGGACCGCCTCGAAGCCCTGCTCATCGGCGATCTCGCGGCCACGGACGTGCCTCGGCTCGACCCGGCCCGCTTCCCGATCGTGAGCGTGCACGGCGAGCATCCGGTGCACATCCACCCCAGTGTTGAGATCGTCGGCCCGATCGCGATCGACGTCCGCGCCGGCCGCGTCGTGATCGACCGCGACGCGCTCGTGCACCCCTTTGCCGCGCTGCAGGGGCCCTGCTACGTCGGCCCCGGGTCGGAGCTCGGCGCCCATGCCACGCTGCGTCGGCTCACGGCCCTGGGCCCGCGCTGCCGCGTCGCCGGCGAGTTGGCCGTCACGATCATCCAGGGCCACACCAACAAGGCCCACAGCGGGTACCTCGGCTCGGCGATCGTCGGCTCGTGGTGCAACCTCGGTGCCGGCACGGAAGTCTCCAATCTCAAGAACACGCTCGGCGAGGTGCGCGTGCAGCTCGATCCCGACATGGCCGCCGAGCCGACGGGCCGCACGCGCCAAGGGCCGATCCTCGGCGACTACGTCCGCACCGCCATCGGCACGCGCCTCATGACCGGGTCCGTCGTCGGCACTGGCTGCATGATCGCCGTCTCCAGCTACGCCCCCAAGCTCGCGCCGCATTTCGGCTTCTACACCGACGCCGGCCGCGCCGAGCACGACCTCGACGCGTTCTTCGTCACCGCCGAGCGCATGCGCAAGCGACCTCTCACCGACGCGGAGCGCGCCGCGCTGCAACGGTTGCACGGCAAAACCGCATGACGCCCCCGTTAGCGGCCGCCCTCCGGGCGGCGCGGACGTCGGTCTGCGGGACGGCGCACGATGATGCGAAAGCGGCGGGTGGCACTGACAAGGGCGTCTTAGGCCTTGTCAGTGTTTGCCGTCGTTCGCACTGACAAGCTCCGCGGACTTCGCTTGTCAGTGCCACCCTCTGTGGGGCGAAGCTGTAACCGGCCGATCAGGGGGCGCCGGCGGTGTCGAGCTCCCGGCCGCGCAGCGCCTCGCCGTCGTCCTGCGGCGCGTAGAAGCGCGAGCCCTCCAGCCGTACGCGCCGGTTCGGCGCGCTCTTGGGCAGCATCGGCCCGACGAACATCGCCACCAGTCCCACGAGCACGTTGGCGATCGGCAGCGTCCATCGCGGCCAGTCCATGTAGATGACCAGGCTCGTGGCCAGCAGCAGGGCGATGCAGATCGGAATCAGCCCGCGCCACGCCAGGCCCATGAGTTGATCGAAGCGCAGCCGCGGCAGCGTCCAGCGAATCCACATCATCACGAACAGCAGCACGGTGACCTTGGCGATGAGGATGCCCGCCTTGGCGAGGACGACGAGGAAGCTCTCGGCAACGAGGGGGAACTCGCCGACGAAGGGGATCAGGTCCCACCCGCCCAGGAACATGATGCTGAAAAACGCACACGCCGTGATCATGTGCATGTACTCGGCGAGGAAGAACAGCGCCCACTTCATCGACCCATACTCGGTGTGGAAGCCGCCGACCAGCTCCTGCTCCGCCTCGGCGAGGTCGAACGGCGCGCGGTTGGTCTCGGCGAGGATGGCGACGAAGAAGATGATCGCCAGCAGCGGGTGCAGGAACAGGCCCCAGGCGCCGGCCGCCCCCGCGCCGCCCTGGAGGTTGACCAGCAGGTCCGCGTCCGTGGCGGCGAAGGTCAGCACGACGATGAGCACGCACAGGCCCATCGGGATCTCGTAGCTGAGCATCTGCGCGGTCGCCCGCAGGCCGCCGAGGAACGAGTACTTGTTGTTGGAGGCGTAGCCCGCCAGCACGACGCCGTAGACCGCCAGCGACGAGACGGCGAGGATGTAGACGAGCGCGAGGTTGATCGGCGCGGCGGCGATGGTCACGACACCGGTGGGGATCTCCAGCCCGATGAAGGGAATTGTCAGCCCCGGAAAGATGTACGTCCCGCCCCAGGGCATGACGGCCCAGCCGATGATCGCGGGCACGACGACGATCGCCGGGGCGAGGATGAACAGCACGCGGTCGACGTGGGGCGGGGTGTAGTCTTCCTTGAGGAAGAGCTTGAGCCCGTCCGCGAGCGCCTGGCCGAGGCCCCAATGCTTCTTGGTCATGAACCAGCGCAGGCCGGGGATGCGGTTCCAGATGTCGTAGAGGCCGAACGAGAAGTTGGTGCGGTTGGGGCCGATGCGGTCCTGGGTCCACGCGGCGACCTTGCGCTCGAGGAAGATGAGGTAGGCGCAGGCGAGGAGGATCGCGTGGAGGATGATGGCGATGGTGACGATGCTGACGAAGAACTGTGGGCTCATCGTGTGGTGGACCGGTGGCGGGTGCGTGGGGTGATCGGCTCAAACGCGTCGTGCAGCGGGCGGTTATAATCCGCCACCCCGCGTCGGGGCGTGCGCGGGGCCGAGCGCCGCGAAGCCCGCCGCTGCCGAGCCGTAGAGCGTATGGACAACACATCGGACAAGCAAACGCCCGGCTCGCCCGGGGACGAGGGCGGCCGCCCGACGGAGGCGGGCGACGCGGCGGCCGCTCCCGAGCCTGCCGCCCGGGTTGCAGCGCATGGCGGCGGCGGGGAGGAGGGGCTCAAGGAGACGATCGAAGCGCTGATCATCGCCTTCGTGCTCGCATTCGTCGGCCGGGGATTCGTCGTCGAGGCGTTTGTCATCCCGACCGGGTCGATGGCCCCGACGCTGCTCGGCCAGCACCTGCACGTGACCTGCGACCAGTGCGGCTACAGCTTCGCCTCGGACTGGCCCGACCACAGCACGGTTCGGCTGGCCGACGACGAGCGGGTCGGCGTGGCGATGCGCGAGCCGACCGCCGCGACCTGCCCGATGTGCCGCCACAGCGTCGAGTTCCCGCGCGCCACGCCGCCGAGCTCCGGCGACCGGATCCTCGTGCAGAAATACGTGTACAGCCTCGCCGAGCCCCGCCGCTGGGACGTCGCCGTCTTCAAGAACCCGCAGGAGCCGGCCGTCAACTTCATCAAGCGCCTCGTGGGCCTGCCCAACGAGCAGATCCACCTGCTCGACGGCAACGTCTACGTGCGCTCGATCGGCGAGGCGGGTGAGCCGGTCGAAGGCTGGCGCGTCGCCCGCAAGACGCGACGGGAGGACGTCCAGCGGGCCGTCTGGCAGCCGATCTATCACAGCCAGTACCTTCCCCGCGACGGCGGACAGGTGGGCACCGGCCTGCACCAGCATCGCCGGCAGCCGTGGCGCGTGCCCTGGGTCGCGGACGATCCCGCGGCCTGGCGGATCGAGGGCCGACGCAGCTACCAGTACGACGGCCAGGGGGGCGCCGGCGTGATCCGCTTCGACTTTGCGGCCGGCGGCGACGACGAGCTGGCGGGCGTCTATCCCTACAACCAGTTCAAGGACAACCGGATGCGCCCCGAACCGATCGAGGACGTCCGCATCGCCGCTCACGTCCAGCCCGCCGCGGCGGGCCTCGGCGTCACGCTCGCGACCACCGCCCGCCTCCACGACACCGACCACCAGGACACCCGCATCGGCGCCGAGCCGCTCGTCGCCCGGCTCGAGGGCGATGGCACGCTCCGCCTGATCGCCGGTCGGGGTGACCGCGAGCGCGAGCTGGCCCGCGTGAGCGTTGCCCCGCTGGCCACCGGCCGGTCCACCGCCGTCGAGCTCTGGCATGTCGACCAGGAGGCGAGCGTCTGGGTCGATGGCGAGCGGGTGCTCAACCACCAGCTCAATCCGTCAATGCGCGTGCTGATGCGCCGCCCGCCGCCCGAGGACGTGCCCGAGGTGGCGATCGCGCTCGATGGGCCCGCGACGCTCCATGCCGTCGAGCTGGACCGGGACCTTTACTACTCGGGGCGCAGCTACCAGTCCACGCCGCCGCGCGTGGCCCGCGGGGCGCTGGAGCGGATGGGCGACGGGCGGGTGATGCCCGCGCAGCCGGTGACGATCCGGGCCGACGAGTTCTTCATGGTCGGTGACAACGGGCCTTGGAGCGACGACGGGCGGTACTGGACCACGGTCGACGCGGGGGTGGAAGCCCGGCACTTCACCGACCGGCTCGCGGCGGGGATGAACGCGGCGGGCCTCGTGCCGCGCGAGTTGATGATGGGCCGAGCCTTCTTCGTCTACTACCCCGCCCCGCTGTCGTGGCAGACGACCGGCCGGCGGCTGATCCCCCACTTCGGGGCGATGCGGGCGATCCATTAGCGCCGCAGGCGGGGGTGGCGGCGGGGGGCGGGGCGCGTTGCGGGGGTGATAACTGTTTAGGTTCTTGCGGCTTAGCGTGGGCGTGGGGCGGTGTTTTCCACATCCCGCGCACGACGCCGACCGTCCGCCGCGCTGCCCACCAACGATGTCGCCGTGGCCCGGGACGGCGGGGTTTCCGGTAAATGCCGCATATGGGCCCGTTATGGTCGTTGGCGGCGGCGTGCCCCCGGTCGGCGGGTATTGCGGGCTCGGCTGGCGGCGGCGCGACGGATCGGCGGCACGGGTAATCAACAGGTTTTCCACAATGGGTCCGCGGGGAGGTCCGCCCAGCGGGGGCGTTGTCGGGGCTTGAACGCACCTCCTCCCCAGCCCCTCCCGGGGGAGGGGGGCGTCCTCCCGGGTTCGCTCGCGCGCGGAGGGGGAGGCTTTGGCCCAGCCTGCCGTGGGCCTATCATGTGCCGTCATGAGCGAGCCCGCCCCCCCTTTGCGTCACGTGATCGCCGCCCTGGTGACCAACGAGCCCGGTGTCCTGGCCCAGGTGGCGGGCATGTTCGCCGCCCGCGGGTTCAACATCGACTCGCTGGTCGTCGGCCGGACGGAGAACCCGGAGCTGTCGCGGATGACGCTGGTGGTCGTGGGCGACGCGGCCGTGCTCGAACAGGTCCGCAAGCAGCTCCAGAAGCTCGTGCCGGTGGTCAAGGTCGTCGACTACAAGGACGCCGCCTACGTCGAGCGCGATCTCATGCTCGTGCAGGTCTCGACCCGCAGCGACACCGATCAGCCCGCCCGCCGGCAGGAGATCATCACGCTGGCGAACCTCTTCCGCGCCAACGTTGTGGACGTGGCCAACGATCGGCTGATGATCGAGCTCAGCGGCACGGAGGACAAGGTCGAGGCGTTTATCGACCTGATCCAGCCGTATGGCATCGTGGAGCTGGCCCGCACGGGCGTGATCGCGATGCCGCGCGGCCGGGCGCGCGTCGGGGGCGAGCAGGAAGCGATGACCGCCAGCCGCAGCGCCGACCAGATCGATCCCGGCGACCTGCCGCCGGGCTGAGGCGGGGGGAACAAGCCAGGGAAGTCGAGGGAGTCGAGGAAGTCAGGGAAGTCGAGGAAGGCGGAAGGCGCCACCATGCTTGATCTGTGTCCATCTCAGTGGCTAACCTCCCCCGGCTGACCCACAGGAGCACAGGAGCATCAGAGGGAGAAATGGCCACGGAAGGCAGTGGAGGGCGCGAGGGTGCCTCCCCACTCCCTTGACTTCCCCGACTCCCTCGACTTCGCCGACTTCCTCCCCCTCCCCCGGAAAGTGAGCGGATATGACACGATCGAGCGGGGCTGCAACCTCGGACCCGGCGGGTGAGCTGCGCGACAGGCCGCTGACGCTCGCCCACGTCACCCACGAAGCCGTCGAGCAACTCGGCGGCATCGGCACGGTGCTGGAAGGGCTCATGTGCTCGCCGGTCTACCAGCAGACCGTCAAGCGCTCGATTCTCATCGGGCCGACCGCCACGCACATGCAGCACGCGCCCAACGCCCGTCTCGGCGCCCATGGCCAGGTGCTCTACTCCTCGATCGACCAGGTCGACGAGCTGGGCCTCGCCGGGCGGCTGCGCCCCGTGGAGTGGGCGTTCAACGTCGCGATCGTCTACGGCAAGCGGACGTACGACCCGCCCGGCCAGGGTCGCCAGGGCGAGGCCGAGGTCCTGCTCATCGACGTCTTCCGCGCCAACCCCGACCGCCTCAACGTCTTCAAGCATCGGCTCTGGGAGCGCTTCGGGCTCGACAGCGGGCGCTACGAAAGCTCGTGGGACTACGAGGAATACGTGCGCCTCGCCGAGCCCGCGTTCTACGCGCTGCAGGCGCTGCTGGGCGAGGAGGACGCGCCGTGCATCCTCTTCGCCCACGAGTTCATGGGCATGCCCGCCGCGCTGCAGGCGATCATGGACGGCGGCGAGCAGTTCCGCACCGTCTTCCACGCCCACGAGTGCGCCACCGCGCGGCGCCTCGTCGAGGACCACCCCGGCCACGACACGATGTTCTACAACGTGCTCGGCCAGGCGCGCGAGCAGGGGCTGTTCGCCGGCGACGTCTTCGGCGATCTCGACGGCCTGCTGCGCCACGCGCTGATCAGCCGGGCGCACCTGTGCGACGGCGTCATCGCGGTGGGTGACCACACGCGCGACGAGCTGGCGTTTCTCAACCAGGCCTTCAGCGAGCACCCGATCGAGCTGGTTTACAACGGCCTGCCGGCGTTCGAGGTGACATCCGCGGACCGGGAGAAGTCGCGCGACATGCTCGCCGAGTACGCCGAGTCGCTGGTGGGCTATCGCCCCGACGTGTTGATGACGCATGTGACGCGGCCGGTCATCAGCAAGGGCATGTGGCGCGATGTGAAGCTGTGCGCGGAGCTCAACCGCCGGCTGGGCGAGAAGAAAAAGAAGGCGGTGCTGTTCATCCTGACCAGCGCCGGCGGCGTGCGCCGCGGGCAGGACGTGGCGTACATGGAGCGGCAGTACGGCTGGCCGCGCCACCACCGCGACGGGTACCCGGACCTGGTTGGGCCCGAGGTCGAGCTGGCGCGGATGATCGAGCCCTACAACGCCGAGCACGAGAACGTGCAGGTCGTGCTCGTCAACCAGTTCGGCTGGTCGCGCGAGCGCATCGGCCGGCGGCTGCCGCAGGGCATGAGCATTGCGGACCTCCGCCGGGGCACGGACGTGGAGCTGGGCATGGCGACGTATGAGCCGTTCGGCATCAGCCCGCTGGAGCCGCTGGGCTCCGGGGCGCTGTGCGTGATCTCCAACGTGTGCGGCTGCCGGGGGTTCGTCGACGAGGCGACGGGCGGCAAGGGCTCGCCCAACGTCATGGTCGCCGACTTCACGAAGCTGGATCGGCGGCAGACGATCGCGCAACTGCTGAAGATGGACCGCCAGGAGCGCGACGCGGTCGAGGAGCGCGTCGTGCGGGAGCTGGCGGACGAGATGATGGGTCGACTGCCGCTGACCAAGCGCGACCGGGAGAAGCTGCTGAAGTCCGGGCAGGCGCTGGTGCAGAAGATGGGCTGGGACCAGATCGTCGAGGGCCACCTCGCCCGGCTGCTGGCGGCCCTGCGCCACCTGACCCCGGAGGAGGCGGAGGCTTGAGCAGGCGGGTTTTAAACGCCAAGGCGCCAAGGGAGGGAGAGGACGCCGAGGAGGAAGGAGGCCGAACTACGATGTCGAGGACGACGCTGCCGATCCTGTGGCTCTGCACAACCTTGATTTACAGTGTTCTTGTTGCGCCTCTTTTCCTGACGGTATCCCGCCCCGGCGGGCCGCTGATCTCGGTGCTCGGTGCGCTGACACCGTTCGTGCTGAGTCTTGTGGGGGTCGTGCTTGGCGCAACCGCGGTCAGGCACCAGTCGGTCGTCCAGCAGGTTGTCACGTTTATCCTGATCCTTGGCGGAACGGCCGTCATCGGCCTCGTGCTCGTCCATGTCTTCGGGGTCTACCGGATGGGGCGGTATCGGGTCTTCGGCCTGTGACGTGTTTGCCAGTGGTGACGATTCCGGCCTCGCGGCTATAATGCCGCTGCCATGCTCAGAAAGATGATGCGAAGCAAGATTCACCGGGCCGCCGTCACCCAGTGCGACCCGGATTATGCCGGCTCGATCACCATCGACGCGGATCTGCTGCGCGCCAGTGGCATTCGGCCGAACGAGGCGGTGCTGGTGCTCGACATCAACAATGCCGCGCGCTTCGAGACCTACGTCATCCGCGGCGAGGCGGGCTCGGGCGTCATCGGCGTCAACGGGGCCGCCGCCCAGCTCGTCGACGTCGGCCACAAGCTGATCATCGTCTGCTTCGGGCTGCTGGAGGAGCACGAGCTCGATGCGCACACCGCCCGCGTCGTCATCTGCGACGACGCCAACGCCGTCGGCCAGCGGTTGACTTACGCCTCCTCGCTCGAGGACGAGGCGCTGGCGTAGGGTCCGCTGTGCGGATCTTCTGTCTTGCGCGGAACCTGTCGTCGCCCGCATCGCGGACCCTGCGGCGTGCTCGAGCGCCGGGTGACGGCGGATCAGTAGAATGATCCGAATGGCGTCCGGCGTGCGGATCAGTCTCGCGAACAAGTGCCAGTTGCTCTTCGGAGCTGCCGTGGTCCTTATTCTCACGGCCGCGCTGGTCGTCGTCTGGCAGCGGATGCAGACGCTGGTTGAGCAACTGCCGCGGCAGCGGGCGCAGGACCTGGCGGCGATGTGGCAGGCGGGGGAGTTGGCCGCAGCCGCGGGCGACGCCGCGACCATGGGCGCGGGCCTGGCGCCCGGGCGCGAGCTGGCGATGGTGCTCGTCGAGCCGGCCGCGTTCGCATCGCTCGCCGAGGCGGACGCTTTCTTCGAGCGGGCGCTGGATCGTTTTACCGATCGGCCGGAGGAGCGCGGGTGGTTCGCGGCGGCGGAGGATGCGTCAGGTGGGCGGTACTACCGGTATGCGTACGCGGTGCGGGAGTCGCCCTCCCCCGGCCCCTCCCTCGAAGGCAAGGGGGCTGAGGCGGCGGCCTCCGCGGAACTCGCGGGGTTGCTGTTGATCGACCTGCGCTCGCCGCAGGCCGCGACGCAGCAGATGGTCAACCGCATCTACATCGTCGCCGCGGGCACGTTCGCCGGGCTGCTGGCGCTGGGCGTGTTCTGGTTCATCACGACGCGGCTGATCCTCTCGCCCGTGCGCCTGCTGCGCGACGTGGCGGCCAAGGTGTCCGACGGCGACATCGACATCCGGTCAGACATCAACACCGGCGACGAGTTCCAGGAGCTGTCCGAGCGCTTCAACACGATGCTCGCCAACCTCAAGGAGAAGCAGGACCAGCTCCGGTCGATCAACAAGAGCCTGGACCTGAAGCTCGGCGAGCTGGCGCAGAGCAACGTCGCGCTGTACGAGGCCAACAAGATCAAGGGCGAGTTTCTGGCGAACGTCTCGCACGAGCTGCGCACGCCGCTGAACTCGATGATCGGCTTCGCGGAGGTGCTCGCTGAGACACTGCCGCGCGATGGCGAGGCGGTTAACGAGAAGCGCCGGCGGTACGTGGACAACATCATCAGCTCGAGCCGACGGCTGCTGGAGCTGATCACCGACCTGCTGGATCTCGCGAAGATCGAGGCCGGCCGCATCGACATCAACGTGGCGCCGGTGAGCATCGCCGACACGGTCGAGGGGCTGGTCAACCTCATCCGCCCGCAGGCGAGCCAGCGCAAGGTGGCGCTGGACACGCGCATCGAGCCCAACCTGTCGGTGGTGCGCACGGACGCCGGCAAGCTCCAGCAGATCGTGTTCAATTTCCTGTCCAACGCCGTGAAATTCACGCCCGCGGGCGGGACGGTGACGGTCACGGCGACGCAGATCCCGCCGGCGCGGGCGGGCGAGCAGAGCCGCATGCGCATCAGCGTGCGCGACAGCGGGCCGGGCATCGCGCTGGCGGACCAGGAGCGGATCTTCGACAAGTTCACGCAGCTCGACCCGAGCACGACGCGCGAGCATGGCGGCACGGGGCTGGGGCTGACGATCAGCCGTGAGCTGGCGGAGATGTTGCAGGGGCGGATCGACCTGGACAGCGACACCGGCCGGGGGGCGACGTTCAGCATCACGATCCCGGTGCTGCTGGAGAAGCGAAGCGTGCCGTTGATGCCGGAGGTGCGGGGGTAGGGGATGATTGGTGATGGATGCTTTCGGACTGCGAATTGCGAACCCCGAACCCGAACTCCGAACCCCGAACCTCGAACCTCCAATTCATGCCCCGTATCTTTGTCTTCGAACACTGCCTTGCCGGCGGGGATCGCGCGCGGCCGGGTCAAGCCGCCGAGCCGGTCGTCGCCGACCCGACCGGTGCGGCCGCGCTGTTGACGACGTTTGTCGACAGCTTCGTCGACGTCGGCTGTGATGTCGCGACCATCCTCGCCGACGGGGTCGACGTGCCGCTGCGCTGCGGCGAGATCGAGCGTGTGGCGGACCCGGCCGGCCTCGCGGCCGCGTTCGATCGCCTGGCCCGCGCTGCCGACGCCACGCTGCTGATCGCACCGGAAATCGACGACGCGCTGGCGAGGTGGACCGGCCGACTCGAAGCGCTGGGTGTGCGTCACCTCGGCTGCCCCGGCGCGGTGGTGGAGCTGTGCAGCGACAAGCTCCGCCTGGCCCACCACCTCGCCCACCACCCGATCCCCACCCCCGCCACGCCCGCCACCCCCGCCACGCCCACTGTCCCCGCCCCTGCCACGCCCACCACGCCCCAAGTCGATCCCTCGGATCGTTGGATCATCAAACCGCGGCGCGGCGCGGGCTGCCAAGGCGTGCGGCGCGTGGCGGGTGTTGATGCGCTTGCCGACCTGTCGCCGAACGACTGGGTCTGCCAGCGGTACGTTGAAGGGACGCCGGCGAGCGTGGCGCTGCTGGTCGACGGCGCGCGTGCGCAGCCGCTGCCGGCGGGCGAGCAGGTCATTGAAGGTGATGCAACGCTGCGTTACGCCGGGGGGCGCTGGCCGTTGGCGGAGCATCTGGCGGAGCGGGCGACGCGGCTGGCGGTGCGCGCCTGGGCGGCCGTGGCGGAAGGGCACGCGGGGTTCGTGGGCGTGGTGGGCGTCGACCTGGTGCTCGGCGAGGCGGAGGCGAACGACTGTGTGATCGAGATCAACGCGCGGCCGACGCTTTCGAGCGTGGCGCTCTCGCCGTACCTGGCGCCGAGTCTCGCGGCCGGGCTGCTCGATCCGACGCTGACAGTGCGGTGCACCCTGCCCGCGCCGTCGGCGGGGGTGTGGGCGGTTGCGATCGACGGCGACGGGCAGCCGATTGGCGGCGCGCCGGCCTCGCCGGTGGCGCTCGACATCGGGGGGGCGAACATCAAGTTCGCGAGCGCCGGGGGTGCCGGCTGCGAGGCGTTCCCGCTCTGGCAGCGGCCGGACGAGCTGGCCGACCGGCTGCGCGGGGTGATCGGCGCGGCCGATACGGCGGGGCGCGGCGGTCAGCCGTCGGCGTTGGCGCCGGTGCTCGTGACGATGACGGGCGAGCTGTGCGATTGCTACGCGACGCGGGCGGCGGGTGTGGCGGCCATTCTCGATGCGGTGGTGCGTGCGGCGGGGCCGCGGCCGGTGCGGGTCTGGTCGACGGCTGGTCGGTTCGTCGCGCTCGCGGCGGCGCGGCGGATGCCGCTGGCGGTGGCGGCGGGCAACTGGCACGCGCTGGCGACGGCGGTGGCGCGCCGGTTCCTGCCTGCCAGTCGCGTCGCTGGGCCTGCCCCCGCGTGGCTTATCGATGTCGGCTCCACAACGACCGACATCATCCCCCTCCCCCCGGCCCCCACCACGCCCCCCGCCACGCCCCCCGCCACATCCCCCGCCACCTCCGCCTCGCCGTGCATCACCGATACCGACCGGCTCGCGGCGGGTCAGCTCGTGTACCTCGGCGTCGGCCGCACGCCAGTGATGGCGCTTGCCTCGTCGCTGCACTTTGCCGGGCGGTCGACGCGGGTCATGGCGGAGCGGTTCGCGACGACGGCGGACGTCATGCTGCTGAGCGACGACGGCGCGGTGGAGCGGCCGGGGGTGACCGACACGGCGGACGGGCGGCCGATGACGCGTCGATGCGCGGCAGCGCGGCTGCTGCGCATGGTCGGCAGCGACCTTGACACGCACGGGCTCGCCGACGCGGTCGACCTCGCGCGCCAACTCCGGGGGTGCATGCTCGACCGCCTGGCGGAGGCGTGGGCACAGGTGAGCGCGGATGGGCCGGGCGGAGGCGCTGGCGGCGCGGGGGCGACGCTGATCCTGGCCGGCAGCGGCGCGGTGGTCGCGCGGGAGCTTGCGGGGCGCGTCGCCCCGGGTGCGGAGGTGATCATGCTCGCGGACGTCGTCGGGGCCGAGGCCTCCACCGCGGCGTGCGCGTGGGCGCTGCTGGAGTTGTGGCGGGGCGGGCCGGGGTCATCCACGCTAAGGGCTTGAGCAGCAGCGGCTTGCCGCCTGTCACCGCGAGCGGGTGGTGTGCGGGCGGCGGGGCTTGTCCCGCCCGGCCAGAGGACCGCGCAGTTTGCGCTTGCATGGCGGAGGGAAATACGACAAAGTGAGGGCCGTTGTCAGGTTTGAGGGGCTCGTTCGGCCTTGGCCAACGTGATTCGACCCATGCATTCCATTTACACCTGAAAGGGGGCTCCATGTCCACGTCCACTCATGCCGTTTCATGGTCTCGATCGCTTCATCGCGCGACGCGCGTGCTGGCCGGCGTGCTGGCCGGTGCCGCCATGGCTGCGGGCCAGGCGGACGGGTTCGCGTCCGATTCGCTTGCCGCGGTGGCCGACGAAGTCGCCAGCGGCCACGGTCGGATGACAGCGGACGAGACGTACACGAGCGAGGCGTTCGAGCTCGAGGCCGGCCGGGTCTACTCGATCTACACGCACAATCTGTCGTCCGGTGCCGACACGATCCTGCACCTGCATCGGGTCGGCGCCCCCGATGACCTGTACGGCAGTTCGCGCCCGATCCAGACCAACGACGACTTCGGCGGCGGATGGGCGTCGAACATCATCTGGCGCGCCGACCAGACCGCCAACTACCACATCCGCGTCGAGCCCTGGGGCGACGACGTCGGCACGTTCGAGTATCGGGTCGTCGACCTCGGCGAGCAGTCGCTCGTCTATGAACGCGAGAACGCGTCGCTCGACGATGGGCCGCTGAACTTCGGCGACTTCCGGCTGGAAGCGGACAAGCTGTACCTGATCGGCACCTTCGAGCTGCAGGGCAACACCGATACGCGCATCCAGTTGCGGACCTCGACCGATCCCGATCGCGCCCGCGATGGTGACCCCGTGATCGCCGAGGATGACGACGGCGGCGAGGGTTATGCGTCCATGCTGCTGCATCGGCCGATGCAGGCGGCTGAGTGCTATGTGCACGTGGCGCCGTACGACGATACAGGTGCCGGCACGTTCTCGATCCGCATCTACGAGTTCAACCCGGAGCTCGACGAGGCCGCCGCCGCGGGCGACGCGGAGGGCAGCCCGAAGATCCGGTAGCGCCCACGCCCCGTTGGGGGCGTGCGGCCAACGAGTGATCGTTCACGTGATGGTTCGCGCGTCGTCGGAGGCTGCGTTTGCCAGCCTCGCGCGCCGAGCCGTGGTTTCCCCCTTCCCCGGACGCCGTCATGCCGCGTGTTGACACCCGCACCGCCATCGCGAGCACGTCCGCGTTGACTGCGGCTGAAGCGGACCGATTTCGCGCCGAGGGCTACCTCGGGCCGTACGCGGCGATGGAGCCGGCGGCCATGGAGGAGATCCGTCGACACATCGAGCAGGACCTGCTGACGACGGACGGGCCGAACCCGCGTACGCGGCTGCAGTCGCGACACATGGATTCGTCGATTATTGCCGGGCTCGCGTGCCACCCGGCGATCATCGAGCGGATGGCCTGTCTTTACGGGCCAGACCTCATCATGTGGGCGACGAACTTCTTCAACAAGGAGCCGGGGGGCGTGGAGATCCCGTGGCACCAGGACCTGAGCTATTGGCCGCTCGAACCGCTGATCAACATCTCGGCGTGGGTCGCCATCGATCGCGTGACGGTTGACAATTCGTGCGTGCAGATCATTCCCGGGTCGCACAAGGCGGTCTACCCGTGCGTCGCGTCGCCCGAGGGGATGGCGTTCGGGACGATGACGGACCCGGCGCACGTGGACACGACGAAGCTGGTGAACATGGAGCTGGAGCCGGGCGAGTTTTTCCTGTTCAATGAGAAGCTGCTGCACCATTCGGAGCCGAATCGGTCGCAGCAGCGGCGGATGGGCATGTCGGTGCGGGTGACGCTGCCGATCGTGAAGATCGAGCAGGACGTCTCGCCGCTGCACCCGGGGCACTGCGCGATGCTGGCCCGCGGGGTGGACACGATGGGGTTGAATCGGTTGATGCGGGTGCCGGGGTAAAGCGCCAAGGCCGTCAGGGATAGCGAGATCGCCAGGGGTGAGATGGGCTTGAGGCGGAGGGGGATCAGCCGGCGCGGCCGAACACGACGGGCTCGATCATGGCGGCGAGGGCGACCATGAGCAGGACGATGAGCGTGGCGGTGCGCAGGCGGCGGCGGGAGAGCCTGGCGCCGAGCGTCAGCCCGAAGGCGGTCCCGAGGAGCGTGAGCGGCATGTAGAGCACGCCGACGAGCGTCGCGTGGAGCACCGGCTCGCCGAAGCGGAACGCGAGCATGGCGACGATGAGGGGGAGGATGAGCAGGAAGCTGAACCACATGAAGACGCGGGCCTGGCGGCTGGGCCAATCGTGGGCCATGACCCAGAGCACGAGCGGCGGCCCGCCCATGCCGACGAGCCCGGCGAAGAACCCGCTCGCCCCGCCGGCGACGACGCCCCAGCCCGGCGCGACGCGCTGGCGCGGCTCGATGCGCCAGAGCCAGTGCGTCACCACGACGGCCAGCAGCACGACGCCGAGCGTCTGCTTGATGAGCCCCTGGCCGGCCTCGGTCAACAGCGCCAGCGCCCAGACGCCGGCGGGCACGGTGGCGAGGCGCATGAAGTACATGGGCCAAAAGCCCTGCCAGCGCATGTCCGCGCGGTGGCGGTAGCAGCTCAAGCCGACCTGGGCGAGGGTGGCAGTGAGGACGATGGCGACGGCGGCGGGCAGGTCGACGCCGACGAGGACGATGAGCGGGATGGCGAAGATGCTGAACCCGAAGCCGACGGCGCTTTGCAGCGCCGAGCCGAGAATGATGAGCAGGCCGACGAGGATGAGCTGGTCGAGGGTCATGGGGACGTGAATTCAGAATGAGGAACTAAAAATTCAGAAAGGGGGAGAGCCGTGCTGACTACCGGTTTCTGAATTTTGAATTCTGAATTTTCAATGTGCATTGCCAAGCTCATGCCGCATGACGGGCCGGGCGGGCACGCGACGGGCGACGGTGCGGAAGCCGAGCGCCTCGAAGGTGGAAGCATAGCCGGTGCCGGAGGCGCTCGGCGAGACGCGGGCGTCGAACGGGTAGGCCTCCAGCGCCGGCGCCCCGGCCTGCTTCGCCGCGTCGATGGCCGCACGGATGAGCGTGTGCGTCACGCCCCGCCGGCGGTACCCCTTGCGCACATAGAGGCAGGAGAGCGACCAGACGGGCAGGTCGTCGACGCGCTTCAGTCGCCAGGCCCGGTCGAGCCAGGGCAGCGCGTCGCGCGGGGTGAGCTGGCACCAGCCCACGGGGACATCGCCCGCGAACGCCAGCAGGCCGGGCGGCGGGCCGTCGGCGACGTACCGGCGGAACGCGGCCTTGTTGTCGTCGCCTGGGCGCTTGCGATAGGCGGTGCCGATGCGCCAGTACATGCACCAGCAGCCGCCGCACGCGCCGCGCTGGCCGAACAGGTTCTCGACGGCTGGCCAGAGGTCGGGCGTCAGCGGGTGGATGGTGAGCGCGATGTTGGATGCGGCGTCGATCGTCAACTGCCGAACCACTGCTGCGACTTCGTTCGAGCCTAGCGCTTGACGTCGTCGGTGACGTACATGGCGACGGTGCCGAGCGCCATGATGAGGGCCGTGAGGTCGTCGGTGTAGCCGGCGACGGGGATGAAATCGGGGATCGCGTCCACCGGCCAGATGAAGTAGGCCAGCGCGCCGATGATGGTCGTCTTGGCCCAGGTCGGCGTCCTGGGCGCCTGCAACGCGTAGAAGAGCTGCAGCGCCTTCTCCACAACCGCGACGCCGGCCCGGCGGGCGTGCTTCGTAAGCTTGTCCCAGAAGCGGGACTCGGTGAACTCGGTCTGCGTGTTCTCGTGCACCGCAACCTCCAACCAGGGCGGGATCAGCGACGCAGGAATTATCCATGCGACCCGCCCCGCGGTCAACGAGCCTGCCGCCCCGCCAACCGCCACGGGCGAATTGCTGCCCTGCACCGAGGGCATCGCCGCTGGCGTGTCCCGTCCCCGTCACCATGGGACGACCGCCTTGGCTGCTCGCTGAGCCTGCCATGGCGGGACACATGCATGAGCCAGCGGCGGGTCGGCGGTGACGGTTGATCAACGGCCTGCAGCGAGCACTGAAGCAACCCAGCCAGCTGCTTATCGCGGGCCGTGCCCGTCAACGGCAGCCGGTGGTTGCGCGATTCACTCAGCCGACAGCAGTCCTGAAAATTCCCCGCCCTCGAAATCCTGCATGTGCTGAGCCATCGCGCCCAGGAGCACATTCACAACCTCTTCCTGCTGAGCTTCTGATGCAGTGACCACGAGTCGATGGTCAGGTCCATGTTCTATCGAGCATTTGCTGGGGTTCCAGCCAGTGACGCTTGCCTCTACCAAGCCCTGAAACGACTGGAGCGTCAGGCCATGCGGTTGATCAACGACGACGTTGAGGTAACTCCGTGTAACGGGAGTGTCACCCTCAGCAGCGGAACATGCCGCAATTGACAATGACAGAAATAGGACGATCAATAGGGCGATTGTGTTAACACGATGGGTAAGCATTGTGACTCCTGTCGTCTGACGTGAATCGTCTACGCTGCCGGCCGCCCGCGGACGCGAGCTCCCAACCGGTACGTTCCACTCGGCCGCTTTTTGCGCCAGCCATCCAAAACATCTGTGCCATCACATACAGTTTTGGCGATGAATCAGCCCCCCGGCGCCTGCAGAAGGGCTCGAGTTCGACCAAAATCGGGGCGACTGTCCGAACTTTGAACGGTTACCCTTGGCGATTGTGCCTTTTGTATCCCTGTTCCTGAAAGGACCGGATCCGCACCTGTTGCGTGTTGCCAGTCTGAAATGCGAATGCGGCTAACGTCCTTCCGTTAGGCGTCATATTCGGCCGGGTGTTTGGTCATTCGAGCGCCAAGCCGAAAACACTTGATCGACTTCTCGAAACCGATCGGGATATACGTTCGTCGGAGAGTGGTTCTCCACGGCATCCCGGTAATTCCCCCACAGCCGTTCCATGTGTTGGGCCAAATCAACCCAAAGGACCGCAGGGTCCGCAAGGGGCATTGCGCGGTGGTCGGAGAAGGAGAGATGTTCGCGGAGCAATACGTGACCTTGTCGGCGAGGGTGCCCACCAAGCTCACAATGGCTGGCGTATTCGCTTGCGCGAAATCGATCGCCGGCCCGCTTTCGCATTGCGTAGGGCGAGAACATTCTCCTGACAGTCTCGGGTGATGCCTTCAACCAACGCTCAGGTTCTTCCGAATCCGTGGCGAACAAGAACAAAAGATATTCGACCTCGATCAGTTGCCGAACCAGGCAGGCCCCCGCATACCACCGTTCGGCCTCGTAAAGTTGAGCTGCGCAAAGCCCGAGTTCCGCACCCATTTGAGCGACGATCGCAACGGCCCGACGACTACCCGTTGCCATGCCGAAAGCCCAGACCTGCGCTGCCAAGCCGTCAAGTTCCCGGGCTGCGAACTCAACGACCCGTTTCGCGCCATCAGGACCCATCGCCTTGATCGAGTCCACAAGTCGGCGTGCGTCATTTTCGTCCACTGCAGTCCTTCACTCTATATCCTGGTTGGTGGTGTGACGGCGATCAGCCCGGACTTTCGCTAGATGCGACTAATCGTCGAATCACTTAGACAACACGAGGTGTCTTGCGTGTGCGTACGCCGCTGGATCCAGTCCGTTCAAACCCAACAGGTAACTGACATTAATTTGAACCGTCCGTAAATGCAACAAGCCGTCGGAGTTTCGGCGACCTCTTATGGTTGAAATCGGGGCGACAGGATTTGAACCTGCGGCCTCCTGCTCCCAAAGCAGGCGCTCTGCCAAGCTGAGCTACGCCCCGTGCGATCTCAACCGCGTGACTGGCAATCATACCAGCCGACGGGGCCGACGGGGCCGGCGGGGCGGGCGGGGTAGACGCGGCTGGGCGGGGGCCCCCTGCCCCTCGCGGCGGGCGGGGGGAGCATGGCGCGACGATGCGTGTGGCGCGCGGCCCGGGCGCCCGACTATCATCGCACGGGGCGGTAGGCCGTGGCCGCTGTGTGGCCCGCGCCGGCCGAGGCGGGCGGCTTCAACCCGTTCGTAGCGGGTGGGGTGCCACTGACAAGCGGGCGCCGAGCGCGACGGGCCGCGCGAGATGACCATCGACGATTTGCATCCGGAGTCCCCCTCATGCCGCTGACCATCACCTTCCTCGGCCACGCGGGCTTCCTGCTCGATGACGGCAGCCATCGCCTGTGCATCGACCCGTACCTCACGGGCAATCCGCTGGCGATGCACAAGCCGGGCGACGTCACCTGCGGGCACGTGGCGTTGACGCATGGGCACGAGGACCACTTCGGCGACACGCTCGAGATCCTCCGCGCCAACGACGCGCAGCTCATCGCCACGCCCGAGCTGTGCGCGTATGTCGGCGAGCAGGGCGTGGACAACGTCAACCCGGGCAACATCGGCGGGCGCATCGACACCGACTTCGGCTGGGTCGCGTTCACGCAGGCGTTTCACAGCTCGTCGTACGGCGGCCGATACATGGGCATGCCGGCGGGCCTGGTCGTGCGCATGGGGGGCGTGACCTTCTACCATTGCGGCGACACGGGCCTGTTTGGCGACATGAAGCTCATCGGCGAGATTTATGACCCTGACGTCGCGGCCATCCCGGTGGGCGATCGCTTCACGATGGGGCCCGAGCTCGCCTCGCGGGCGGCGGAGATGATCCGCCCACGCGTGGCGATCCCGATCCACTACAAGACGTTCTGCCTGCTGCGGCAGGACATCGAAGGCTTCGAGCCGCCCGGCGTCGACGTGCAGGCGCTTGAGCCGGGGCAGACGTGGCGGTATGACGCGGCGGGGTGACGGGCGGGGTGACGGGTGCCGGCGGGGCGCGCCGTTTGCATCGCATTGGCGCGTGGATCGGTCGGAGCCGCCTTATCTTCCGCTGTGGGTCACGGCGCTGCTGTGCGTGGCGGTGCTCGCCCTGCTGGGGTGGTACTTCGAGACGGTGGCGCTGGTGCTGCTGCTGTTTCTGGCCGCGGCGGCGATCGCCTCGCTGCTGCGGCCGCTGCGGCGGTACCTGCTGCCGGGGCATCCCGGACTGGCGGGGCTGCTGCTGGGGCTGATGCTCTGGGTCGGCGTCGTGGGCGTGCTGACGCTCGTGAGCGTGCTGCTCGCGACGCGCATCGAGGATGAGCTGGCCCGCTGGCCGGAGCTCGCCCGCCAGATCGATGCGACCGTCCAGCAGTTCGGGCGGATGGTCGGCCTCGGCGAGAACGTGACCCTGCGCGGCCTGCTGCTCCAGGCCCTGAACTGGCTCGCGGGCGAGGAGGACGTCATCGCCGTCATGGTCGACCGGGCCGGCGTGGCGGTGATCGGCGTCGTGCTGCTGGTGTTCGGCTCGATGTTCCTCATGATGGAGCCCGAGGGGCGGCTGACACGCCCGCTGTCGTGCATGCTCCCGGTGCAGCATCGCCCGCTGTTTCTCGCCGCGTTCGGCGACATCGAGTCGCGCCTGCGATGGTGGGTCGTGGGCACGATGGCCTCGATGGGCGTCGTGGGTGTGCTTGCGTACATCGGGCTCACGATCGTCGGGTTGGACTTCGCGCTGCCGCTGGCGATGCTGGCCGGGCTTGCGGAGATCGTGCCCGTGCTGGGGCCGACGATCGCCTTCCTCATCATCCTGCTCTTTGCGGTAACGCAGGACCCGGCCCTGGTGCTGGGGGTGGCGATCGTCTGGCTCATCATCCAGATCGTCGAGCCGTACGTGATCGTGCCGACGGTGATGCGGCAGGCGCTGCGGATTCCGCCGCTGGTGACGCTGTTCACGGTCGTGCTGTGGGCGCGGATGCTCGGGCCGTTGGGCCTCGTGCTGGCGATCCCGTTGAACCTCACGCTGTGGAGCTTCCTCGAACGATTCGTCGTCCAGCGACATGCGGAGCGGGAGCAAGCGAGGGGCGGCCGGCCGTGCGGGGAGGAGGATGCCGGGAGGGGCGGTGGCGGGAAGAAAAAATGATCGGGCGGTCGGAATGTGATGCGTGGTAGCCGTGCGGGGTCCGCTGTGCGGACCTTCGGCGTGGTTGAGCGGTGGTGGGTGGGTGTACGTGGGGGGAGGGGGAAAGGTCCGCACAGCGGACCCTACGGGAGGCGTTATCCGAGGCGTTCGAGGCCGAGCTCGTGGGCCTCGTGGTAGCGCTTGCCGAGGTTGTGCCAGTCGAAGTGTTCGCTGAACGACTCGACGCTGTTGCGCAGGGCGATGCGTTCGCGGCGGGTGAGTTGGCAGTAGCGGAACATGCGGTCGGCGAGTTCCTGGGCCGAGCCGTTGAAGTCGTTGTGGCGTCGCGGCACGATGTAGACGCCGCGTTCCTCGTGGTCGGGCGTGAGCTGCTGGAGGTAGGAGCCGAAGCCCGACAGGTCGCTGGTGATGGCGGGCACGCCGAGGGCGATGGATTCGAGCGGGGTGTAGCCCCAGGGCTCGTAGTAGCTGGGGAAGACGCCGAGGTGCGTGCCGCGCACGAACTGGTCGTAGTCGATGCCGAACAGCGGGTTGGTCGCGGCGATGAAGTCGGGGTGGTAGATGATCTTGACCGGGTCGTGCTGGAGGTTGAAGAGCTGGCAGGAGCGGAGCTGGTTGAGCACGGCGTCGCGGGCGTCGTCCTGGAGGTCGTGGGTGACGATGAGCGGGGGCAGGTCGCGCTTCCAGGTGTAGATGGTGCGGCGAAGGCGCAAACGCCAGTAGTCGTCGAGCAGTGTGTTGAGGTCGGGGATCTGTCCGGCGGTGGCGGCGTGGAAGAGGCGCTCGCCGATCTGCTCCTTGATCGCTTCGCTGGCGTTGCGGAACTCGCGGAGCATGGCGCGGGACTGGAGCGCGGTGACGTTGATCGTCTTGATGGGCGCGCGGGTGATGATGAAGAAGACGACGGTGACATTGGAGCCCGCCTGCTTGAGCTTCCAGTTCAGCCGCGCGAGCGCCTCGATGGTGAGGTCCATGCCCTTGTTGCGGTACTCGTAGCGGCCGGAGGTGTAGAAGTAGAGCGTGGTGTCGAGGTCGAAGCTGTAGCTGGGGAAGAAGTGGCCGACGGTGAACTCGTGGAGCTGCTCCTTGTACTTCACGTGCAGGTTCTGAAACTCGTGCAGGGCGGCGAATCGCTGGATGTTGATGCCGTTGGGCAGCAGCATGTCGGGCTTGCGGCCGAGCAGGTAGCGGCACTCCTCGGCGGTGACGTCGGAGACGGTGGTGAAGACGTGGGCGCCGTGGGCGGCGGCGGACTCGACCTTGTGCTGGGCCTCGACCATGAAGTGGCGGGCTTCGGCCTCGGGGTCGAAGAAGGGCAGGTGGTCGTAGAAGACCGGGTGGTTGGTCGCGAGGTAGCGCCCGAGCAGGGTCGCATGCGTGGTGAAGACGATCGACCCGGGCCAGCCTTCCTGGCGCAGCATCGGCACGGCGGGACCGGCCATCCATTCGTGGAAGTGGGCGATGAGCTTGCGCCGCTCACCCTCCTGCTCGCCGAGCAGGGCGAGGAACAGGCGGCAGAGCTCGCCGAACGCGACGACGTTGTTGAGCAACTCGTCGTCGCCGGGCATGGAGATGTGGTGGTCGGCCCAGAGTCGGTACTTGACCTCGTGCAGGTGCTTGAAGGCGTCGAGGTAGTTGAGCAGCACGACGTGGGGGCGGCCGCTGACGAGCCAGCGCCCGTAGTGGGCGCCGATGCCCATCTCGCGAAGCTGCTTGACGACCTGGCCGACGGCGCCGGTGAGTGGCGCGGGCTCGAACTCGACCTGGGCGGTGCCCTGGTTGTAGGGTCCGATGAGGCAGTAGCGGTTGCCCCAGCGGCTGATCATGCTGGGGACCTTGGAACGCAGGACGGTGTAGATGCCCCCGACCTGGTTGCAGACTTCCCAGGAGATCTCGAGCAGGAGCGGCTCGGCGCGTCGCCCCCCGCCGCCGGCCCCGCCGCGCCCCGACTCGCCGACCTCGCCCGCGGTCATCGGGACGGTCGGGCTGTCGGACGCCGGGGCGGAGGGCCCGGGCGGCGCGGCGCTGGCCTGTTGCGAATCATCCACGCTCATCGACAGGTTTCCCTCGTAGGCGAATCGCCGCGATTGTACGTCCCCCCGCCCCTATGTGCAGCGCCCGGGCACGCCGCCGGTGTAGGGTCCGCTGTGCGGACCATCTGAGGCGCGCGAACAGCGCCAGGTCGTGGCGCCGGCCGCGCCGGAGAGGTCCGCACAGCGGACCCTACCGGGTGACGTGGTAGTAGTACGTGGCGTAGCGGCCGTCGATGCGGAACGCCCCGTCCTCCAGCGGCACCTGCTCGCCCGTCGGCACGCCGTAGATGTCCAGCACGCGCACCGCGTTGACCGGCTGGCCGCGGAACCGGATCGTCGCCTCGACGGGCTCCATCAGGAGCGGCGGCCCGCCGATGCGCTCCAGGGTCAGGGCGGCGTCGCCGTCGGGGGCGAACACCGTGCCGGTCTGCCGGTCGCGGGCCATGGCGGTGATGAGCACGCTCTGCGAGGTGGCGATCGGCTGGCCGTCGAGGGCGGTGAAGATGAGCGACACGAAGGGGGTGTCGACGTCGACGGTGACGGCGGGGAGCCGGGGCGCGTCAGCCATTTGGCCGGCGAAGCCGATGACGGCCTGGGTGCGCGGCGAGGCGACCGTGACGACGCGTTGGGCCATGTTCCAGTGCAGCTCACCGGTCATCGACTCGACAATCCCGGCCTCCGCGTCCCAGTACTGCTGCCAGTCGGCGCTCTCGCTCTCACCGCCATCGAAACTGACGGTCACGCGGCCGATGGCGAGGACCTCGGCGGGCGTCTGCTCGTCGCCGACGAGCTCTTTCTGATCCCAGCCGCCGCCGGTGAAGTTCTGGGCGAGTGGGTCGACGCCGGCGAAGAGGGTGTCGCGTTCGAGGCGTCTGGCGGCGGCGAGGGGCGCCTGGGCGATGTGCCCCTCGCGCACCGCCAGCGCCAGGGCGGGGAACTGGCCCATGTAGTGGGGCGTGTCGGTGCGATACCAGTTCAGGCCCGGCCAGCCGTCGCCCAGGCGTGTCGCCGAGGCGTCGCTGTTGAAGTGGTAGGAGAAGTCCCACCCCTGCAGGCCGAGGCCGTAGAACGCCACGAGGGGTGCGGCCTCGGCTTTGTAGGGATTGGGGACGGTCTGGCCCCACTCGGTCATGCCGAAGGGCAGGTGCTCGACCTGGTACATGCCGGTGGCGAGCAGCCCGGACCCGGCGCGGTCGAGGTGGGTGAAGGTGCTGACGCGGCCGGTCTCGATGCGATGCCTGCCCTCGTGGCCGGCGATGTAGTTGTGTCGGCTGATCGCGTCGCCGACCGCGTCGGCGTAGAGGTTGGCGGGGTCGGCGGCCGGGCCGCCGGCGCGCCACGCGGTGGTGATGACGAGCCCGTCGTAGCCAAGATCGCGCAGCTCGGCGACGCGGCGCTCGTAGTAGCCGCGCTGCATGGCGGTGAGAAAGCGGATGAAATCGCCCATGCGTGCCTGCTGCGCGCTGTCGACGCCCTCGTCGACGCGCGGGCCGTCGCTGGTCATCTGCCACGCGGCGTAGATGGCGAACTCATCGTCGTCGAAGGTGTCGCGCGTGCCCCACGCCTCGCGCAGCGCGGCCGTCGAGCCGTCGTAGCGGTCGTGGGCCCAGTCGCGGAAGCGGCGGCGCAGCAGGCGGGCGTGCTCGGGGTAGTCGCCGACGTCGCCCTGGGCGAGCTGGTTGAGCGGGCTGTGAAAGAAGATGCTGTCCTCGTTATGGACCTCGATCACGGCCAGCGCCGGGTCGTCGCGGTAGGCCTGGCCGGTGTAAGGGTTGACGTGCTCGAGCAGGGCCTCGACGTAGGCGAGCTGCAGGTCCTGGAGCTGGCGGGACATGTTGACGAGGCCGTACGTCCGCCCGTTGTCGAGCTCGGCGAACAGCCCGGGTGGGTAGCCGTCGTCCTCGGCGATGATGAGCGGATAGAAGACGGACCAGTGGTGATAGATGCCATGGTCCTTGAGGGTCGCGAACCAGCGGTCGAACTGGTCGAGGCGCTGCGGGTTGAGCTGGCCGCCTTCCAGGGGGCCGAGGAAGCCGAAGAGCGTGTGCTGGCGGACGATGTTGACGCCATGCTTTCGCAGGTAGCGTGCGCGCTGCGCGAGGTCGTCGGCGCTCATGTTGGCGGCCACGTTGCCGCCGACGCCCCAGAATCGCGTGGGCTCGTCGTCCTGGTCGAAGCGCAGGGCGTCGCCATCGCGCATCAGCCGGCCGCGTTCGCCGGCGCGGGCGTGGTTGAGGTGCGCGAGGTCGATCACGGAGGCGTCGGAGAAGGCGTCGTCGGCGGGCAGCACGGGGAACCAGACGTCGGGGCCGGCCTCGTGGCGGGCGCCGGGGGTGCGGGTGCCGGTGGGCACGAAGCCGTCGCCCGCGAGGACGATCGCGTCGATGCCGCCATGGTTGGACAGCTCGCTGGCGATGCGGACCGCCAGCTCGTGGCGGCCGTCGCCGAGCGTGAGCTCGCCGACGCGGATCCAGCCGAGGAAGCGATGGTCGGGGCGCGACGAGATCATGATTTCGTCGCGGCGGTCGGAGACGTCGAGTTCGCGCCACGGCTCATCGCCGAGGCGGTAGGCCATCGAGACGCGGAAGTAGTTGGCCCGCATCCACAGGATGTACCGGCCGGCGCCGGGCGAGTCGAAGCGGTAGAGGGCCTCGCCGGCGCGGTTGCCGTAGTGTGAGAGCCACTGCTCGCCGGACATGATCGACTTGTCGACGTCGTCGTACCAGTCGTGGTGGAGCAAGTCATGGTCGGCGGCGTGTTCGCCCTCGATCCACACCCAGCCCTCGCCCGCCGTCTCCGCCCCGCCCGCCGCGCCCGCCGTCCCCGCCGCGCCCGACGCCATTGCCGCGGCGACAACCACCCCGATCACAACGCGCAACGATTCGCGACGACGCATGGCAGCTCCTTTCGGTCGACAGTGCGATCGCATCGTAGCGTTTACCCGCCGCGCCCACGCGGCGGGTAAACGTCGAATATTGTTGACCTGCGCCTTGACGTCCAGCCCGCGGCGTCCGACATTGATGCCCGCCGCCGGAGGGATCAGCCCATGAATGCCAGAGTCGCCCTCGCCGCCGCCGTCATCGTCCTGCTCGTCGTGAGCGTGGCCCTGCTTGTCCACGTTGCCGGCGGTCCCGGCCCCGAGGCCCGCCACGACTGGATCGTCCGCGAGCTGATCGACAAGGGCCACGCCCGCGAGGCGGTCGACCAACTCGAGGCCTTGCGCCGCGACGCCGATCCGGCCCTCGCTGAGCGCATCGACCGCAGCCTCGTGCGGGCGTACATCGGCGTGGGCGACGACCCGTCCCTGTCGGTGGAGGCGGCCACCCGCTGGCATCGCCGGGCGTATGAGCTCGACTCCGACGCGCTGGCGCCGATTCCGCGCCGGCTTGTCGAGCAGCAGATCGAAGCGGAGCGGTGAAGGTTCCTGATGAGCGCATCCGGCTGAAGCCTACGGAGCGCTCTCCGCGGACTTCGAGAGCTTCTTTCTGCAGGGCAAACGCATATGGCTCGATCAAAAGCGGCCCACCCCACACTTCGTTCTCACCGCGAAGGCGCGAAGGCGGCGAAGTCACGAAGGTAAAGCAAATTCGGTGCAAGAGTTGTGACGCCGATCCCCGCTTGCTTTTCTCGCTTCGCGCTCTTCGCCTGCTTCGCCTCTTCGCGGTCAATCAGAGGGCATGCCATCACCACCAGCCACGGCCTCGCCCATATGCGTTTGCCCTGCTTCTTTCTGCACGTCACGTGCGACAACAGCCACACCATCATCCGGCTGCCCGCCTACCATCGGCGCGGAGGCATCTTCCATGATCAACCCCGACCAGGCCGAGCCCATCACCGTCCTCGACGGCCTTGACCTCGCGACGCTGCTCGAGCCCGCTGACTGGCCCTGCATCTGCATCTACATGCCGACGCACCGCCTGCCGACCGAGGCCGAGCACAACCGTATCTGGTACAAGAACCAGCTCCAGCACATCGAGCAGACGCTGGACGAGGAGCCCCGGCCCACGCCGCCCGACCGCCAGGCGCTGCTCGAACCGCTGAGGCAGCTTGTCGATGACCGCGATTTCTGGGACGCGCAGCGCGAAGGGTTGGTGGTTTTCCGCTCGCGCGAGCTTTTCTGGATGCGCCGCCTGCCGCGTCCCGTGCCGGCCGTGACGGTCGTTGCGTCGTCGTGGCACGTCAAGCCGCTGATCCGCCAGCTCCAGGAGACCAGCCGCTACCAGGTGCTTTGCGTGAGCATGGAGCGTGTGGCCCTGTACCGGGGCGACCGCCACGCGCTCAAGGAGGTGGCCCTGCACCCGTCGGTGCCGGCGAACATGGCGGCCGCGATCGGCGAGCCGTCGCACGTGACCAAGACGCGGCGGACGCGCTATGACCAGGGGGAGACCGATCCGCGCGACGAGCAGCTCAAGCGCTACTTCCGCCG
Source organism: Phycisphaeraceae bacterium (assembly GCA_040905445.1). Taxonomy (GTDB): domain Bacteria; phylum Planctomycetota; class Phycisphaerae; order Phycisphaerales; family Phycisphaeraceae; genus SKPT01. Next base: position 84,321 of record JBBDRN010000013.1, read on the forward strand.
GCTCGACGAGGCGGTCACGCGCCACCATTGTCGCGACAACCTGCCGACCATTCTGGCGGCCCAGCGCCAGTACCACGGCTTCTTTCACGAGGCGAGCCACAACCCGGACCTGCTGGACACGGGCGTGCAGCACGACCCGTTCGCGCACGAGATCGACGCGCCGCGGCTGCGTGAGCTCGCCTGGGCGGTCATCGAGCCGTATCACCAGCGGCATGTCGCGGAGCTGCGCGACCGGTTCGAGCAGGCCCGCGCCCATGAGCAGGGGTTGGCGGACCTCGAGCCGATTGCCCGCGTCGCGGTGCGCGGCCGGGTCGACACGCTGATGGTTCGCGAGGACCACCGGCTCGGCGGGACGCTGGATCACGAGTCGGGGGAGATCGAGCTGCAGCCGCTGGACGATCCGGAGATCGACGACGTGATCGACGACCTGGCCGAGACGGTGCTGCGTCGCAAGGGCAAGGTGCGGATCCTGCCGCGCGATGCAATGCCGGAGGGGGCGCCGGAACTCGCGGCGATTCTGCGGTATTGAGGGTAAGAGGAGGGCGAACGGGGTCGCGTGCTGCACGAAATCCACCGGGAGCGCGGCTTGACACTTCCGGCTCGCCGACCTTTGATCAACAGCGCTGCGTCAGGGGGGCGTGGCCGGGAAGGTTGGTCATGAGCCGGTGGTGAACCCAGGGTGAAAACACGCGCAAGAGCCACTCGTCCACTGCTGTATGCGACGCGCACGTTTCTTCGCGGGCTGCTGGCTCTCTTGCCGGTCGTGATCACGCTTTACCTGCTGGCGCTGCTGGTGTGGTGGCTGGAGGCGACGATGGGGGGCATCCTCACGCTCGTGCTGCCGGACCCGGAGCAGGTGGCGCAGATCGCCGATGAGCGTGAGGCGATGATCGCCGAGATCGAAGCGGGCGACGCTGAGCCGGGCGCTGCCGACGAGTTGCCGACGGTTCCGGCGGTGCGCTACGTGCCGGGCATGGGGCTGGCGGCGGCGGCGCTGCTGATCTTTCTGTTCGGCCTGCTGCTGAGGATGTACCCGGTGACGCGGCTCTACGTCCAGGCGGAAGCCGTGCTGGCGCGCATTCCGATCGTCAAGAGCATCTACGGCGCGACGAAGGACTTTCTCGCCTACTTTTCGAGCTCGAACCAGCGGCGCATGAACCAGGTCGTGCTGGTCCGGCTGCCGGGGAGCGGGACGAGGATGCTCGGCTTCGTGACGCGCGACGCGTTTGACGACCTGCCGGAGGCGTTCGGCGGGCGCGACACGATCGCCGTCTACCTCCCGATGAGCTACCAGATCGGCGGGTACACGCTGATCCTGCCGCGCGACCAGGTTGAGCCGGTGGACATGGCGATCGAGGACGGGCTGCGTTTCGCGCTGACGGCGGGCGTGACGAACAATCACGCGGCCGACGCGCCGCTGCCCGGCGACACCCCATCGACCCCGCCACCCTCGCCAGCCCCGCCACCCTCGCCAGCCCCGCCACCCTCGCCAGCCCCGCCACCCCCGCCACGGGCGGCGAACAGGCGGCCGTGACGGCGCGTTGGATCAGCGCTGTTCGAGAATGTCGAGGCAAGCCACCTGTGGCACCCGTTGTGGGCGGGGGCTACGACGGACCGGCGGCGACCAGTCGAGCGCTCGCGGGCGCCGGCTCGGCGCGGGCCCAGGGGGCGGCGTCGCCGGCCCTGGTTCCGCCCGGCCAGTACGTCGCGGCGAACAGTCCCCACAGGGCGAGCGGCGCGAGGAAGTGCGGGGCGCGCATGAGCAGTTCCGGGTACTCATCGAGGCCCGATCGGTAGCCGAGGGCCGTGAGACGCGACAGCGCGGTGACGAAGCCCCAGAACGCGAGCCAGAGCAACAGGGCGGGGACGATGAGGCGTCGGGTCGTCGAGTCGGCGGGGGGCGGCGGCCAAGCGGCGCGGGGCACGAGCAGCGGACGGGGACACGCCAGCAGCGCGAGCGCGACCGCGAGGTCGACGACGCCGATGACGCGGAGCATGAGCACGGCCGCGCCTTCGCTGACGCGCAGGCCGAGCATCTGGTTGAAGGTGCCGATGATCAGGTCGATGAAGCCGGGGTTGGCGTAGAGCGCCTGCAGGCCGTGGACGGTGAAGACGACGGCCACGAGCGTGCGGAGGAGGTCGCGGGCGAGGGGCAGGCGCAGGCGGTTGAGCGTCTGGACGCGGGGCAGCGCCACGAGCAGCATCAGCGCCAGCGGCGCGCCCCAGCGCAGGGCGTCGGCGTAGAGCGTCCAGGCGTTGAAGCGGTAGCCGCCGAACCACGTGCCCGAGAGCGCTTCGGCCAAGGCGTAGGCGGACATCAGCAGCAGCACGGGCCAGCAGGGACGGACGAGGACCGAAAGCCCGGCGAGCAGGTAGAGCGAGACGGTGACGCGTTCGACCCAGACGGCGGCGAGATAGGGGTCGTCCAGGCGGAAGCCGAAGTAGACCTCGCCGACGCGCGGGTCGAAGAGCTCGAGGAACAGCACGTTGCCGAACTGCGTCTGTCGCGTCATGAAGACGTAGAGGAACAGGGCGAGCGCGTGTGCGAACACCGCCAGCCGCAGCAGCCAGACGGCGATGGTCGCGCCGGCGTGCGGCTTGGCCTCCGGTTCAAGCCGTGGCCCCGGCGGATGCGGGCGGGGGTCAGTCCACGACATCGACGAGCTCGGCGTCGTCCGCGACATTGCGGCGATCGTGGATGAGGGTGAACTGATCGACGATCTCGCCGTCGTGGTTCAGGGCGGCGCCTTCCAGGCGATCGTCGGTGAACCGCAGGATGTGGGCGTGGTGGTGGCGGTCGGTGACTTCCAGGAACCATCGGCTGGGATCGGGCTGGCGCTGCGGCACGCCGCCGCCGCCGTCGCCGATGTAGAGCACGCCGCGCTGCGGGTCGATGTCGCCCTGGTAGATGGGGTAGGTGCGCTTGAGCGAGTGGTCGTGCGCTTCGTAGCCGAGGTCGAGGCCGTAGCGCTCGAAGAGGGGCACCCAGGCTTCGCGCTGGGCGGCGCCGGAGCTGACGGCGCGGACGCTCGGCCAGGCGGGGCGGTGCCACTGGCCGATCAGCCAGCGGCTGCGTGGCCGCAACTCGGCGAGCTGCGCTTCGAGCCAGTCGCGCTGATCGCCGCCGCGGCTGATTTCGGTGTTGAGCGTGATAAAGGCGACCTGCGCGCTGAGCTGCGTGGCGTAGTAGTAGTCGTTCTCGCGGTCGGGCCACCAGAACATTTCCTCGAAGCCGACGTCGAGGTCGTGGTTGCCGCGCGCCGGGATGATGGGCAGCAGGCGGCCGTCCTGCGTGGTGGTCATCTCGGCGTGATCCTTCAGCCACCAGTAGAGCTGCGCCCAGTGGGCGCGGTTGGTGTAGTCGGCGCCGTGGCCCATGGCGACGATGTTGGGGCGGTCCTCCAGCAGGTCGCGCATCAGGGCGTTGACCCGCCGGCGGTTGTTGTCCGGGCTCGTCCGCGTCGCCCCCACGCGCGAGTCGCCGACCAGCAGGAGCTCGATGTCGCGGTCGTCATCCGGCGCGGTGATGAAGTAGTACTCGCGCGACCGCTGCCCGTCCGAGGCGACGGTCAGGTAGTAGCGCGTCGCCGGTTCGAGGTCCGCCAGCAGCACGTTGTGCGTCCAGGCGGCCATGCCGGCGTCGGCCTCGTCGTCGCGCAGGGTGTAGGGCTGGCTGTGGATGCTCGGCAGGTTGCGCGCGTACGCGTCGAGTTCGCCCTCGCGGGGCTCGGTGTCGACATGGACGCGATGATCGGCGCCCTCGGCGGTGGTCGTCCAGGCGACGACGGCCTCATGGGCGGGGTCACTCTCGAAGAGGACGCGCACGTGGATCGGCTCGGTCGAGGGCTCCAACCGCTGCACGGTGTCCGCCGCCGCGCTGGCCGCGCTGAGGGACAACACGGCGAGCACGGTGCTGATGATTGGGCCGGCTGTCATGCGATTCATGGCACTGCTCCTTGTGCGGGTTCCGGGCTATCGTTGGGCGCGGCCGCGTCGTCGGAGGGCTGGGCGAATGCGCGCAGGCGTACGGGCTGCCACACGCCGCCGGCGTAGCCGGTGTTCATGGCACGGACGGTGATCTGGTGCTCGCGGCCGGGCTGGACGAGGTCGGTCACGTCGAGCTGGAACGGCTGGTCCCAGCCGGCGGAGCCGATGTTGTGCTGCCCGGCGTACTGGCCGTCGATCCAGACCCAGGCGCTTTCGTCGACGCCGTCGAAGTGCAGGCCCAGGACCTGGTGGTCCGCGAGCTCCGGCACACGGATGGTGGCGCGGTACCAGCCCGCGCCGACGTAGTTCTCGCCCAGGAAGCTCGCCCAGGCGGTGTTGATCCGGCCCGATCGCCAATCATTGTCGTCGAACGCCCCCTCGTGCCAGCCTTCGTGATAGCCGAGGCGGGCGCGGTCGCGGCGAAACTTCCAGCCCTCGTCCGGCAGCGCGAAGACATCGACCTCCTCGAGCGCGTGGGGGTCGACACCCGCCGGGTATGCCGGGCTGGGCCGATCGACCGCCTCGCGGAACTCGGCTTCCAGGCGCTGGCCGATCGTCTGGAATCTCGCGTCCAGCTCATCGCGCACCGCCTGCACGGCGTCAAGCTCGGCATCGGGGTCCGCGAGCCGCGACTCGAGCTCCTGCGCCAGTTCGGCGAGCGCGGCGACCGTCTGCTCATCGACGCCCGGCAGGGTGCCGCCGACGTGCTGCGCGAGCCGCCGCTGCGTGGCGACCAGATCGGCGACGGAGCTGGACAGGTCCCGCGCCTGTGCGTAGTCGCCGATGCCGGCCTCGAGCTTCGCCGTCACGTCGCGCACCTCGTCTAACGTGGCGTCATCGTCGGCCAACACATCGCGAGGCAGGTCCGCCATCGCCGCCAGCGCGTGCTGATAGCGCTGGACGAATCCCTCGGCGTGGGCGGCGGCCATCGCTTGTGCGCGCGCCATCGCCTGCTCCGCGACCGCGCGCATCGCCTGCGTCTGGTCGTATCGGCCAACGGCGACGCGCAGCGTGGTCGCGGCGTCAAGCACCTGGCGGTCGTCGGCGTCGCCATCGGCGAGCGTCTGTTGAAGTTGCTGCATCGGCGGCGCGAGGGCCTGCTGATAGCGGCGCCCGAAGCCGACGTGCTCGCGGTCGACGCGCTCGGCCGCGGCCGCCAGCGTCTCTTGGGCGGCGGCGCGGACATCCATGAAGAGCGGCCCGAAGCGGCTGGCGCCGGCGGTCGGCGTCAGGCCGAGCGAGACGGTCGCCGCCAGCGCGATTGCCGCGGCCGACATCCGGAGAATCGCCCTGATCCGCATTGCAGCTCCTCGATCGGGGTCGCGTCAGGTCCGCGGGCCTGAAGGCTCCGCCACGGCGGCGTCTAGGCCCGAAGTGTATACGGCCCGTGTGGTGGCCACAACGGCGGCGACGGTCGGCCGCGTCGAGCCGGGCTTACGCCCCCACGCCGGCCTCTTCGAGGTTGAGCCAGGCGAGCTCGGTTTCGCTGAGCTCGACTTCCAGGGCCGGGAGGCTGGTGCGCAGCTCCTCGAGCGTGCGCGGGCCGATGAGCGGGAAGGTCGGGAACGGCTGGTTGAGCACGTAGGCCGCCGCGATGTTGATCGGCCGCACGCCCTTCCGCTTCGCCAGCTCGATGGCGCGCTCGCGGCGTTGGAAGTTGTCCTCGCTGTACCAGCTCTGGACGAGGCTCTTGTCGGGCTGGGCGTCGGCGGGCAGGTCAGCGCGCTCGGTGAAAAAGCCACGGGCCTGACTGGACCAGGCGAGCACCGGCATCTGGTTGGCCTCCAGCCACGCGCGGTACTCGGGGTCGGAAGCGGCGACACAGCCGGCCCAAACAGGCTCGACCATGCGCGCCAGGCTGAAGTTGTTGCTGAGGACGGTGAAGCCCGACAGGCCCTTGCTCGCGGCGTAGGCGTTGGCCTCGTCGATGCGCTCCTTCGTCCAGTTCGAGCCGCCGAAGATGCCGATACGCCCGGCGCGCTGCTGCTCGTTGAGCACGTCGACGAACTCGCCGACGGGCACGTCGGGGTTGTCGCGATGCATGAAGTAGATGTCGGCGTAATCGGTCTGGAGGCGGTCGAGGGATTCCTCAAGCTGGCGCGGGATGGCCTGGGGGTTGCAGTGGGGCGTGTGGGCGCCTTTGACGATGAGGACGACGTCGTCGCGTACGCCGCGCTGCTTGAGCCACCAGCCGAGGTGGCGCTCGAAGCGTCCGCCGCCGTAGATGTAGGCCGTGTCGAACGTGTTGCCGCCCGCTTCGTAGTAGGCGTCGAACATGACGGCGCCGTGCTGGGGAGTGGCCTGGTTGTCGACGCCCATGACCATGCGCGAGACTGGCTTGGCGAGGCCTTCGAGCTGGCCATGGCGCATCGTGGGTTGGGCGGGCTTGCGCAGCGGTTCGCCGTGCAGCGGGCCGCGCAGGCTCTCCTGGTTTTCGCCCGCATAAACCACGCCCACCGCCGCGCGCCAGCGGTCGAGCGTCGCCATGTTGCCCAGCGTGTCGGCCCAGCTCATCGCGGGCGACTCCGCCTGCTGCTGGCCGGCGGCGACGGCGCGGGCGACGACCTCGGCCTCGAGCGCGAAGGCGGTGCGGTCCGTCTCGACGACGAGCTCCTGGGCCTGCTGCTCGCCCTTGCGCTGCACGCGGACGACGCCGCGGCCGCCCTTGTTGCGGTCGGCGGACCAGGGGTTGGGGACCTCGATGACGCCCTCGCTGCCGTAGAGGCGGGCGACGTTGTCCTGAGCGACGGTGGTGCTGGTGGACACCTGGGCGAGGATGCCCGAGTCGAAGCGGAGCACCGCGGCGGCAGCGACGTCGACGCCCGTCTCGGCGAGGAGGCCGCTGCCGACGACGTCGACGGGATCGGCGAAGGGCGCGCCGACGGCCGCGCCGGCGAGCAGTCGCGCGAGAGAGACGGGGTAGCACCCGACGTCCATGATGCCCCCGCCGCCGAGCTCGCGGTTGAACAGCCGGCTGTCGGGGTTGAAGCCCGCGCCGAAGCCGAACGACACCTGGATCATGCGCAGCTCGCCGATGCGCCCGTCGCGGACGAGCTCGACGAGCCGGGCGGTCTGCGGATGGCAGCGGTACATGAACGCCTCCATGAGGAAGACGTTGTGCTGGTGCGCGGCGTCGACCATGGCCATCGCCTCGGCGTGGTTGAGGGCGGCGGGCTTCTCGCAAAGCACGTGCCTGCCCGCCTCGGCGGCGCGGATGGTCCATTGGGCATGCCAGGGGTGCGGCGTGGCGATGTAGACGGCGTCGACAGCGTCGTCGGCGAGCAGCGCGTCGTAGCTGGCGTAGGCGCCGCCTTTGAGGTCGACCTCCTTGGCGAAGGCGTCGGCGGAAGCCTGCGACCGGCTGCCGACGGCGACGAGCTGCCCGGCGTCGGTCTGGGCGAGGCCGCGGGCGAAGGTCCTGGCGATGGCGCCGGTGCCGATGATGCCCCAGTTGAGGGTGCTTTGGGTCATGGTGGGTCGTCTTTCGGGGTCGTGGCTGCGTTCAGGCGCGCCGGCGGAACGTGTCGGCGCGTGCGGCCACCATTAGAGCGGATGGGGCCAGCGATTCAAGCGGGTCGATGTGCGGGCCGCCGACGAGGCAGCCTCACTGACCGCCCACCGGCAGCGGTGGACACGGAAGCCGGCCGCCGCCCCATGCCGGTGTCGGTGCGCATCAAAAATGCAGCATCCGCCCCTGCGTGCCGAGCGCCGCCTCGTGCACCGCTTCGCTCAGCGTCGGGTGGGCGTGGATGGTTGCGATGACCTCGTCGGCGGTCGCCTCGAGGCGCTGGGCGAGGCCGAGCTCGGCGATGAGCTCGGTGACGTTTTCGCCGATCATGTGGCAGCCGAGGATTTCGCCGTGTTTCTTGCCGCTGATGATCTTGATGAAGCCGTCCGTGGCGCCCATCGCCTGGGCCTTGCCTGACGCCTGGAAGGGGAACTTGCCCACGTTGTACGCCAGCCCGGCGTCCTTGCACTGCTGCTCGGTTTTGCCGATCGACGCGACCTGGGGGTGGCAGTAGGTGCAGCCGGGGATGGCGTCGTAGTCGATGGCGACGGGCTCATGCCCGGCGAGCCGTTCGACGCAGACGACGGCCTCGTCCATCGCCACGTGCGCCAGCCACGGCGGCCCGATGACGTCGCCCACCGCATAGACGCCCTTGACGCTGGTGGCATAGGTGGCGGGATCGACCTTGATGTGGTCCTTGACGGTTTCGAGCTTGAGCGAGTCGTCGAACAGGCCGTCGTAGCGTCCGCGCACGCCGATGGCGACGAGCACCTTGTCGGCTTCGACGGTGACCTGCTCCGCCGTCGCCGTCTTCGCCTCGTCCGCGCCCGCCGGCGTCGTGCCGTAGCCCGCGCCCTTGGGGGCGTCGCCGGGCTTCAGTTGCTTGACGGGCTCGAGCGTCGCCTTGACGCCCTGCTTCGTCAGCTCGATGGACGTCGTCTTGTGGCCGGTGTAGGTCTCGACCTTCTGCTTGCGAAAGGCGCGGGCGATGGCCTGCGACACGTCGTGGTCCTCGACGGGCAGCAGGCGGTCGACCATCTCCACCACCGTCACTTTCGTGCCGAAGGCGTTGTAGAAGTAGGCGAACTCCATGCCGATCGCGCCGGCGCCGATGATCAGCAGCCGCTCGGGCTGCTCGGCGAGCGTCATCGCCTCCTTGGCGGCGATCACCTTCTCGCCGTCGAACGCCACACCAGGCAGCGGGCGCGGCACGGCGCCGGTGGCGATGAGGGTTTGCTTGGCGCTCAACGACTGCGCCCGCTTGCCTTTGTGCTCCGCGTCATTCTTGTCGTACACCTCCACCACGCCCGGCTTTGGAATAAACGCGTGGCCTTCAAAGTGCTGAATCTTGTTCTTCTTGAACAGCCCGTGGACGCCCTTGTTGAGGTTACCCGCGACGTTGCGCGAGCGCCCGATGACCTTTTCCCAGTTGTGGCGGACGTTGTCGGCCTCGATGCCCCAGTCGGCGGCGTCGTGCTTGAGGCGGTGGTAGAACTCCGCGCCGGCAAGCAGGGCCTTGGTGGGGATGCAGCCCCAGTTGAGGCACACGCCGCCGAGCTTGTCGCGTTCGACGCAGGCGACGCGCATGCCGAGCTGCGCGGCGCGGATGGCGCCGACGTAGCCGGCGGGTCCGCCGCCGATGACGACGAGGTCAAAGGAGGTGTTGTCGGGCATGAGGGTCGGGTCCTCGGTTGCGGTTGCGTTGGGTGCCCCGGAGAAGCGGGGGATTGTAGCGGGAATCGGGGAGGGCAGGGTGCGGGGTCGGGGGCGGCGCGCCGCCGTAGCCGATGGGTGCCACTGACAAGCGGAGTCCTCGGAGTTTGTCAGTGTGAAGCGCGGGAAACACTGACAAGCCCGAAGACGGCCTTGTCAGTGCCACCCGGCCGGGGCTTCGGGGCATCACCCTCCCAAGTGGTGCTATAGGTTGGGGCGGTGCTGGTGTAGGATGTGTGATGGGTGTTGGGCCACTGGGGCTGCCTATTCATGAGTCAACCGCTGAAGGCTGTTGTGACGGTAATCGGGCGCGACCAGAAGGGGGTGGTGGCGCGCTTTGCCACGTACCTCGCCGAGCATGGCGTCAACATTCTCGACATCGAGCAGGAGGTGGTGCACGGGCGGTTCGTGATGGACATGCTCGTGGACCTCGCAGAGCTCACGCTGTCGCTCGATGAGCTGATCACCGGGCTGCTCGGGCTCGGCGGGGAGATCGGCATGGAGGTGCGCGTCACGCTGCATCACCAGCGCCGCCCGCGGCGGGTGGCGGTGCTGGCGAGCAAGGAGCCGCAGTGTTTGACGCACCTCATCGAGGACGCAGCCCACGAGCGCTACCGCGGCGAGATCGTCGGCGTGCTGGCGAACCACGAGGACCTGCGCCCGCTGGCGGAGCGCGCGGCGTTGGCTTTCGAGTGCAAGCCCGCAAGCGACAAGCGGGCGCACTTTGACTGGCTGCTGGAGCGGCTGAGCGCGCTCGAGCCGGACCTCGTGGTGCTGGCGCGGTACATGCAGATCCTGCCACCGGACGTCGTGCAGGCATACCGGCATCGGGTGATCAACATTCACCCGTCACTGCTGCCGCACTTCCCGGGGCCGCGGCCGTACCACCAGGCGTGGGAGGAGGGCGTGCGCGTGACGGGCTGCACGGCACACTTCGTGACGGAGGACCTGGACCAGGGGCCGATCATTCTGCAGGACGTGTTTCACATCGAGGTGGGCAAGGATTCGCCGGAGGATGTGAAGCAGAAGGGGCGTGAGCTGGAGGGGCGCGTGCTGTCGCAGGCGGTGCGGATGTTTCTGGATGAGAAGCTGCTGGTGGTGGATGACAAGGTGGTCTTCCGCCCGGGGCTGAGCCATTTCCTGGATCATGAGCGGTAGGGGGAACGGGAAGGCACGGAGTCAACTGACGAGCGGCGTCGTGTTTTTCGTGGCGTCGTGGTAGCGCAGACGCGGCTGCTCCAGGCCCACCGTCTGCCCCTTGCCCGCGTGCTTGGCGGCGTAGAGCTGGGCGTCGGCGCGTTCGAGGAGCTGCTCGCCGGTGGCGGCGTGGTCGCGACGCATGGAGGCGACGCCGATGGAGAGGTCGACGCGCACGGCGCGGTGGAGGGCGCGGGCGCGTTGTCGGAAGAGGCCGCGGACGCTGGTGATGAACTGCTCGGCCCGCTGCATCGACTGGGAGGGGAGGAATACGGCGAACTCGTCGCCGCCGAGGCGCACCGCCACGTCGTCGTCGCGGATGCTCGCGCGGATCAGCGTGCCGAGCAGGACGAGCAGGTCGTCGCCGGCGGCGTGCCCCTGCGTGTCGTTGAGCTTCTTGAAGTCGTCGAGGTCGATCATGATGCACAGCAGGTCGAAGTCCGGCGACTGCCGGACGCTCTGCACCAGCGCGTCGAGCTGCTCGTCGAGGAAGCGCCGATTGCCGAGCTCGGTGAGCGGGTCGCGAAACGCCATGTGGCGCAGCCGCTGCGTCGCGCGCTGCGTCGCCTCGCTGACCCGGCTGTCGAGCGTGCGCCGCAGGCGATTGGCTTCAAAGCGATGTTGTACGGCCGCGACGCCGACGCGGTGCACGACCTTGGCGATGCGTCCGAGCTCGTCTCGCCGCGCCACCGGCAGCCCGCTCAGGGCCGAGCTGTCGCCGTCGGCGAGTTCGACGGCTTCGAGGCGGCGCAGCAACCGATCCAGCGGGCCGGTCAGCCATGCGCGGGTTGCGGCGCAGAACGCTGTCGAGACGGCGATGATGCCGAGGAGCATCGGCCAGCGATGGTGGCCGGTCGCCGCCTCGCCGAGGCCGATGAGCACGCCGACGCTGAGCGCGGCGAAGACCACGGCGAGCACCTTGGCGTTGAGCGGCGCCTCGTCCCAGGCGCGGCGATGCTTGAGCATCGCGCCCCAGCGCGGCGATCGCAGCGGTCGTCCCCCGCGCTCCTTCTCGCGCTCTCGGTCAGGCCGTATCACGAACGGCTTATCGGCCCGATGCGGCAGCGCCTTTTGCGCTCCCGGGCAAAAAGTCGACATTCAGGTGGGATATCGTCGCAAGTAGGGCCTGTGCCCGCGCCTGCGCCGCCGCGCGCCGGGCATGGCGTCAGGCGCCCGGCTCCGCGATCGTCTCGAGGAGGCGGTCGACGATCTGCTGCGGCTCGACGCCCTCGCCCGCCCCGGCGTAGTTCACGAGCACGCGGTGGCGCAGCACGCGCATCGCGACGTGGCGCACGTCCTCGATCGCCGGCGTCGGTCGGCCAGCGAGCGCGGCGACGGCGCGGGCGGCGTGGAGCATCGCCTGCGCCGCCCGCGGGCCGGCGCCCCACGCGACGTAGTCGCGCGTGAGCCGCGGCGCCTCGACGTCGGCGGGACGCGTGGCGCGGGCGAGCGTCACGGCGTAGTCGACGACGTGCGCGGAGAGCGGCATCTGCGCGATGCGGGTGATGTCGGCGAGGGAGGGGAAGTTGTGATTGCTGATTTCGGATTTCGGAGTTCGAATTTCGGAAGGCGCGTCGGTGGAGGTGGCGGGGGCGGCGGGGGTGGCGGCGATCTGCCTTTCGTCCGCTCTTGGGGGGTAGTCCATCCAGAGGCTGAGCATGAACCGGTCGAGCTGCGCCTCGGGCAGCGGGTACGTGCCTTCCTGCTCGATCGGGTTTTGCGTGGCGACGACGACGAACGGCTCCTCGAGCGAACGCGTCTGGCCGGCGACGGTGACCTGGCGCTCGGCCATGGCTTCGAGCAGCGCGGCCTGCGTGCGAGGCGGCGTGCGGTTGATCTCGTCAGCCAGGATGAGCTGCGCGAAAATCGGGCCGGGCACGAAGCGCATCGACCGCCGGCCGGTGTGCGGGTCTTCCTGGATGAGCTCCGTGCCGAGCACGTCGGCGGGCATCATGTCGGGTGTGAACTGGATGCGGCTGAAGCGCAGGTCGACGGCGTCGGCGAGCGTTCGCACGAGCAGCGTCTTGGCCAGGCCCGGCACGCCGATGAGCAGGACGTGCCCGCGGCAGAGCAGAGCGATGAGCAAGGTGTCGACGGCGTCGCGCTGCCCGACGATCACGCGGGCCAGGGCCCGACGCAGGTCGTCGGCGCGGCCGCGGATGGCGTCGAAGGCGTCGAGTTCGGTGGATTCGCTGGGAGACACGGGAAAATCAACGGCCAAGGGCGAACGGCTGCTGCCTGCAGGCCGGTCATGGTACGCGACCGGGCGGCCGATACAATGGAGCGTGATGATGCGATACCTCGTGCCCATCGCGATGACGGCCATGCTGGCGGCGGCTGGAGCGGCGGCGGATCAGCCGGCGACCACGCGCTACGTCGGGCCGATCGGGCCCGATGGGCAGTTGCTCGAGGCGCGCGATCGAGCGGGGGCGCGTGGCGGGGCCTATGGCAATGAGCTTTTCCAAAGTGGCGGGAGCGGGGGCGGCTACGAGACGCAGTGGGTCCAGCCGCGGCCGCTGATGCCCGTGGATCGAGCCGTGGGCGACCTGGACCCGCGCGCGGTGAGCCAGCGCTGGATGGACCCGGGCCGGGCGAGCTTCATGCCCGGGCCGATGCTTTACACGGAAGGGTTCGGCCCGCAGGGGTTTGACGATGGGTCGGCGGGGTTCGGCCTGCCGTCGGTGAACCCGTCGACGGGGCTGGCGATGTCCGGGCGGTACCGGTACGAGGCGCCGGGCGTGCGGGCGTGGATGGATCGGCCGGACTACCTGGTGCGGACGGGCCCGGGGCGGTATGACCTGAACCTCGCGCCGGGGCGCGATGGCGAGGCGCTGCAGCTCATCCCGCCGGGGACGGTGTTCAACCTGCTGCCGCCCGACATGGTCGAGGCGGCCGCCGAGCCCGAGGTGCCGGCGGGCGAGGACCACCGGATCGACGGGCGCATCGATGGGCGCGTCGACGGGCGGGTCCGGCCGTTCGACGTCGAGCGGCGTGAGCGGCTGCGGCGGCAGGGGCGGCCGGTGCGGCGTTAGGGTTCTGAGCCTTCAATTTCTAATGGATCGGCGTGATCCGCCTTGCCGGGCGGTGCGGGTCAGTGCGTCGGCGTCGCGGGTGCGGTAACGTGTCGGTGATGGGCCGACTTACGTTATGCCTGTGTCTGATCGCGCTGGGCCTCGCCCCCGCCGCCCCCGCCACCTCCGCCACGACCTCGGCGCCTGATGCGCCGCGCGTCAGCCTGGTGCAGCGGGCGGTGACCGAGGAGCCGGGCGTGCGGCCGAAGCGCCTCGGCGAGCCGGGGCTCGTTCTCGCGGGTGCGGGCGAGCACATCTGGGCAGTTGTGCCTGTGGCCGACGGCGGGCGTGAGGATGCGGGCGCGGATGGTGCGTGGCTGGCGCATCACGGGCCGGGCGATGACCAGGACCGCGTCGCGCCGGCGCTGGAATTGGCGGGCGGAATCACGGCCGCGGTGGCGCTGGGCGACGCCGTCTGGCTGACGTACGCGCACGGCGGTGTGCAGCGCGTCGCGGCGAGCCGGTCAGAGGTGGACGGGACATGGCGGTACGGCAGCCGGATCGAGGCGCCGCTGCCGGCGCACGAGCGGGTGCTGGGGCTGGCAAGCGAGGGCGGGCGCGTGTGGGCGCTGCTCGACGGGGCCGCGCTGCCTGCGGGTGCGGTGGAGGGGGAGGGGAGGGATGCGGAGGCGTCGCCGGGGATGACGCGGGAGCAGATGCTGGAGAGCCTGCGTCTGGGGCTGCCGCCGAACATGCCGCCACCGGGCTCGGGACGCGCGTCAGCGGGGCTGCCGAGGCGTGGTGCGGGCGGCGAAATCGGGCTGGTGCTGGTTGCGCTGGAGGGGGCCCGCTGGCGGCACCGCGCGCTGCCGAATGGGCTCGTCGGCGCCGCGGCGATCGGTCTGCTCGCGGACGACGGGGGGGGCGGGGTGACACTGCTGGCGGTCGAGGGGCGGACGCTGAGCGTATATGCACGCGAGGCGGGCGATGCCGACGAGGCGTGGCGCAGCAGCGAGCATGAGTTGGCGGCGGGTGTGGCGGCGGCGCTGGGGCGCGGAGGTGGCGGCGGGGGTGGCGGGGACGCGGCCGTGGCGATGGTGGGCGGGCGGATCGTGCTTGGGTGGGTTGACGCAGGCGATGAGGACAGTGGCGGGGGGCGTGGTGGGTCGCCGGCGGTCGAGCTCGCGCGGCTGGGGGCGGGCGATGCGCCAATCGAGCTGCTGGGCCGGGTGAACCTCGTTGGCGTGGAGCGCGGCGCGTGGGGATTGACGGCGGCGGAGCGCGACGCGCGGCCGGCGGTCGTCGTCGCGGGCGCGGCGGAGGCGGGGCTGACGGATCGGCCCGCGCCGAGCGGCGATGCGGCGCTTGTGTGGAGCTGGGTCGGCCTCGACGGCGAAGTCATCGCGCCGGGCCAGGCAGTGCGCTGGCGCGAGGCGGCCGCAGGCTACGCCGTCGACCACGCGATCATGATCGCGGTGCTGATCGTGGCGCTGCTGACGATGTTCATCTTCTGGCGTCGGGACCTGGCGAGTCAGCGGCTGACGCTGCCCGCGACGCTGGTGCTGGCGCCGCTCGGCCGGCGGGCGGCGGCGGGCGTGATCGACCTGGCGGGCCCGATGGCGATCGTGATGGTGATCTATGGCCTCGGGCTCGACGAGGTGCCGCAGCGCTGGCCGGGGCAGGGCACGGCCTCGAGTTGGCGGACGATCGAGCCGGGCGTGCTGATCATCGCGCTGTTCCTGCTGCACGTGACGGTGGCGGAGCTGGCGACGCGGCGGACGCTGGGCAAGTGGGCGATGGGGCTGGAGGTGCGCGGCCTGGATGGCACCCGGCCGCGGGCGTGGCAGTTGCTGACGCGCAATGCGCTCAAGGCGCTGGACCTGGTCGTGTGGCTGCTGTTGTTGCTGGTGCTGCTCGGGCCGTTCCGCCAGCGGCTGGGGGATCTGGCGGCGCGGACGGTGGTCGCGGCACCGAAGCCGGAGGAGCCCAAGGCTCAGGACGAGGACGCGGGGGGTGACGAGGGCGAGGCGTAGCGAGGCGGAGTGCAGAAAACGAGGTTCGTCCGGAATGGTCGCAACCGTGGGCAAGAACAAAAAGAGCAGGTGCGGCACACAGCCGCACCCACTCGGGGGGTGGGTCGAGTTTGAGAGGATCAGCGGCGGGCGCCGGCGAGGCTCTTGGCGGCGGCGTAGTTCTTGCCGGCCTGCGCCCAGTTGATGACGGACCAGAAGGCGGCGATGTAGTCGGGTCGCCGGTTCTGGTAGTTGAGGTAGTAGGCGTGCTCCCAGACGTCGAGGCCGAGCACCGGCTCGCCGCCGCAGCCGGCGGCGTCGCCGATGGAGCCCATGATGGGGTTGTCCTGGTTGGCGGTGGAGCAGACGTTGAGCTTGCCATCGACGACGCAGAGCCAGGCCCAGCCTGAGCCGAAGCGGCCGACGCCTGCGGCGGCGAACTGCTCCTTGAACTTGTCGAAGCCGCCGAGGTCGCTGTCGATGGCGCTGGCGAGCTCGCCGGTGGGCTTGCCGCCGCCGCCCTTGCCGGGGGGGGCGAGCAGGGGCCAGAAGAGGGCGTGGTTGTAGTGTCCGCCGCCGTTGTTACGGACGGCGGTGCGCTTGTCGGCGGGAACCTGGTCGAGGCTGCGGAGCACCTCGTCAATGGGCTTGTCGAGCCAGTCGGTGCCGGCAAGTGCGTCGTTGAGCTTGCTGACGTACGTGCCGTGGTGCTTGCCGTGGTGGATTTCCATCGTCTTCGCGTCGATGGCCGGCTCAAGGGCGTTGGTCGGGTAGGGCAACTCGGGCAGCGTGAACGCCATGGTGTCGTCTCCTTCGGGGGGCTTCGAGGTGGCGTGGCCGGGGCCGAACGCCGCCCGACGGGCCTTGTGAATGAACCTTAACGCCGTCGACCACGTCGCGATCGCCCCCCCCAGCCAGCGGCGCGCCGAGTCTAGGCGGCGCTTTCGTCAGCGTCAAGAAGAAGCAACTGAGCGGGCGTTTCCCGGCTTCGTGCGGTTTGAGTTGGTTGCGGGGCGGTTGAGCGGGTGCGTTGGGGGAGGTAAGGCGCGCGGCTTGCCGTTCGGGTCAGGCCGTGGGTGGCACACTGGTTGTTCGGAAGGTCCGCGGCGCGGCCTCTACGGGGCGAGCTCGTACCAATGGAGCTTCATGCTGCCGTGGAGGTGGGACTCCGGGGCGGTCCAGCCCGGGACGGGTGCAGCGTCGACCTGCCTGACGGTGCGGACGATCATGACGCCGCCCGGCTCGGTGACGCGGGCGAGGGCTTCGAGCAGCGGCCGCATCCGGTCCCAGCCGCCGGCGCGCTCCAGCAGCGCGTAGGGCGGGTCCATGAATGCGACGCGCGCGGGCAGCGCCGGCTCGGCGAGTGTATCGAGCCAGCCCGGGCGGCCGGCGTCAACGCGGAGGACCCCGGCGCGGTCGGCCAGCGCCAGGTCGGCGAGGTTCCGCTTCAGTCGGCCCAGGGCGTCGCGGTCGCGCTCGACGAAGGTGGCGTGGCGGGCGTTGCGCGACAGCGCTTCGAGGCCCAGCGAGCCCGTGCCGGCGAAGATGTCGAGCACCGCGGCGTCGGCGAGCAGCCCGCGATGCTCGAGGCGGTCGAAGAGGCTGGTCTTGACGCGATCGGTGATCGGCCGCGTCGTGCTTGCGTCACGGGGTCCGAGGATGCGGCGGCCGCGGAGTTCGCCGGCGATGATGCGCATGCGGGCCATGGTATGGCGACGGCGGTGCGCATGGCGGCGGCTAAACGGGGCGCGGGTGGTGGGGGTGGCGCGGGCGAATTGCCAGTGGCGGGCTCGCGCCGATAAAGTGCGGCTTATGGCGAAGCAGACGAGCAGGCGGAACACGAAGAAGGACACGCGGGCGCGCAACGGGCAGTCCCGGGCCGCGGCGGCGGACAAATACCATCTCTACCAGCAGACGGTGCAGGAGGCGGACCACGAGGTGGCGTTCTTCGACCGGGTCTACCGGGCGATGTTCAAGCGGTCGCCTCGGGTGCTGCGCGAGGATTTCTGCGGCACGTTCGCCGTCTGCTGCGAGTGGGCGAAGAAGCGAGGGCGGATCGCGGTGGGCGTGGACAACGACGCCGAGCCGCTGGAGTGGGGCCGCAAGCACAATCTTTCGAAGCTGCCGGAGGCTGGGCAGGAGCGTGTCGAGTTACGCCAGCAGGACGTGCGGAAGGTCGACAAGGGACCCAAGGCGGACGTGCTGTCGGCGCAGAACTTTTCGTTCTGGTGCTTCCAGAGCCGGCGGGAGCTGCTGGCCTACTTCAAGGCGGCGCATGCGAACTGTGCCGGCGAGTCGGTGATGGTGCTGGATATGATGGGCGGGCCCGAGTGCATTGAGGCCGAGCGCGTCGACGAGCGGAGGCTCCGGACGTACACGTATCTCTGGGAGCAGGCGCGTTTCGACCCGGTTACGAGCACGGGCACGTGGCACATCCACTTCCACTTCAACGACGGCAGCAAGCTGGACCGGGCGTTCACGTACGACTGGCGTTTCTGGACCATTCCGGAGGTACGCGAGTTGCTGGACGAGGCCGGCTTCGACGAGACCCACGTCTACTGGGAAGGGGCTGACGAGAACGGCGATGGCGACGGCAACTGGCGCCGCGTGCGTACGGGGACCAACGACCCGGCGTGGATCGCGTACATCGTGGCGGTGCGGCGCAAGCGTTAGCGGTCGCTCCTTGGGGGACGACCGCGGACGGGGCGAGGGTGCGGCGCGGGGGGTGCCTATAATGCCGGCCGGGTTTGACCGCGTGCGCGGGGGGCGTCAGAATGACCCGATTGGGCCGCGGGGTGGTGCCGGAGCCAGCGATATCATCATTTTCAGTGAGGGCATGATGCCATGTCAGAAATAGACCAGGGCGAGGAGCTGCGGCTCGAAGGCCGCAAGATCCTGATCGTCGACGACGACTCGGAGGTGCGGGCGGCCATCGACCAGGCGCTGCAGGCGGAAGGGGCGCTGACGCAGACGTGCGGCGACGGCAACTCGGCGGTGCGGATCTGCGAGAGCGATCCGCCCGAGCTGGTCGTGCTGGACATGATGCTGCCCAAGCGCAGCGGCTTCCTCGTGTTGGAGAAGATCAAGCGCATCGAGAACGCCCCGCGCGTGGTGATGGTGACCGCCAACGAGGGGCGGCGTCACCAGCAGTACGCCGAGGCGCTGGGCGTCGACGGCTACATCCTCAAGCCGGTGCGGCTGGAGCGGCTGATCATGCTGGCGCAGGAGCTGTTCGAGCCGGAGCAGGGCGAAGAGGCGTGAACGGATCGCCCTGGCGGGCGGGGCGTTTTCCGAAGATCCCGGGGGAACCGAAAATTGTCCCCTGCCCGGGTTTCGGGTATCCTCGGCGGTCGTCTGTACCCGCTGTGAAAGGGCCTGTGCGTGCGATATACGAGCGTTCTGACCGCGTTGTGCCTCGGGCTTGGAACCGTCGCCGTCGGGTGCGAGGAGCGGGTGACCACCAGCTCGCGCACGCTGATGGAGGCGCTGGACACGCTCGATCGTGCCGAGCGCGGCTTCGTCAGCGAGGACGCGGCCGGCCTCGACTACACCAGCTATCGCCTGGGGGTCTTCGACGAGGTCGAGGCGGACCTTGAATCGGTGGCGAGCGGCGGCTCGCCGCGCGAGCAGGTCGTGGCCCATCGCGTGCTGGCAGACCTGTCGGCGACGCGCGGCCGGGCGGCGGCGCGGGCCGCGAGGCTCGAGTCGGCGGCGCTGGGTGGACGCACGGGCGTCGTGCTCAGCTACCTGGAGGCGCTGGACCGGGCGTGGGCGCGGGGTCAGCGGTTCGAGGGTACGGGCGAGCGGGTGATCGAACAACTCAACGAGGAAGTGCGCGAGTTGCGGGCGCAGGCGGAAGGTCTCGATGCCGAGGCGGCCGATCATCGCAGGCGTGTCGCACAGCTCACGGACGAGCGCGACCAGTGGCGTTCGCGGGCGGACGAGGCGTTCGCCCAGGTCAGCGCGATGCGCGACAACGCGTTCGTGGCCCAGGGCGACGACCGGTTTGACCTCGAAACCGAGGCGGACCAGGCGGAGCTGACGGCCCAGGCGCACGCGTCGGAGGCGGAGAAAATCGAGGCGGCGCTGGAAGTCGCCGAGGCGGGCGTGGCGCTGGCGACGGCCCGCAAGGAAGCGATCGAGCGGCTGGTCGGCGATCTGCAGACGCAGGTGGAGCGCGTCCAGGCGGGCGACGCGGATCGCGCCGAGGCGCGCGTCGAGGCGCAGGCGGCGATGACGGAGGCTGCCGACGCGATGGCCGACGCGTTCGAGGATGTGATGTCGGTGCACGCGGAGGCGGTGACGGCCCGGCTGGATCGGGCGCGTGAGCACCTGGCGCAAGCGATCGCCCAGCTCGAGCAGGTGGAGAACACGATCACCGACGCGGACACTGGCACGAGCGTGCTGTGGGAACTGGTCGACGCCTATGGCGAGCAGCTTCGCATCGTCGTGGAGCAGGCGGCCGCGGTGGGTCGGCTGGGGCAGGTCACGCGGGTGATCGCCGAGCGGACCGAGGCCGTGGCGCCGGACGAGGCGGGGCGCTACCGAGATGCGTTCGAGCGGCTCAGCGAACAGCAGGACGAGCTCTTTGCCGAGGCTGACCGCATCGAGGTGGCGCTGTCGGAGCGCATCGAGGAGCTGGACGGCCGGGGCGGGCAGTACGCGGACCTGGCGGAGGTGCAGCGCGACCGGGTTGCGGCGCAGATCAGCCGGCTGAGCGCGCGGGCGCTGCAATGAGCTTCATGTCGGGGCGGGGTCGAGAGCTTTGATGGAGGGTTGGCGGGGGTGTGGCGGGGTGCGGTCGCTTTGCGCGCGTTGGGGGCAGTCTCCTCCGGCCCCTCCGGGGGAGGGGGGGATTCATGCGAGTTGGCCGCGGTCGAGCGTCAGCTGGCGGTCGGCGGCGTCGGCGACGGTGCGGTCGTGGGTGACCATGACGATGGTCTGGCCCTGGTCGTGGAGCTCGGCGAAGAGGCCGATCAGGCCGCGGCCGGTGTCGGCATCGAGGTTGCCGGTCGGCTCGTCGGCGAGCAGGACGGCGGGGTGGTTGATGAGGGCGCGGGCGACGGCGACGCGTTGGCGTTCGCCGCCGGAGAGCTTGGCGGGGCGATGCTTCATCCGCTCGCCGAGGCCGACGCGGGCGAGCAGCTCCTCGGCGCGGCGGCGCACGGTGCGTCTGGCACCGAGCCAGCCGATGATGGATCGGCGCACCATGGCGCCGACGAGGACGTTCTCGAGGGCGGTGAGCTCGGGCAGCAGGTGATAGAACTGGAAGACGAAGCCGACGTGCTCGCTGCGGTAGCGGTCGAGGGCCGCGCCGCGGTAGCGAAAGATGTTGCCGTCGCGGAAGTGGACGGTGCCGCGGTCGGGGCGGTCGAGGCCGCCGAGCAGATGCAGGAGGGTGCTCTTACCCGAGCCGGAGGCGCCGAGGATGGCGAGCCACTCGGCGTCGTGGACGTCGACGTCGATGCCGCGGAGCACGTGCAGGTCCTCGCCGCCGAGGCGGTAGTGCTTGTGCAGGTCGGCGGTGCGGAGGAGGGGGGGGGCGGTGGTCATGGGGGTGATGCGATTTTGATTGCTGATTTCTGATTGCTGAGTCGCGCCGACGCGGCGTTCGCCTTACCGGTGCCACTGACAAAGCCGTCTTCAGCCTTGTCAGTGTCCGCGTGATTCACACTGACAAGCTCCGCGGACTTCGCTTGTCAGTGGCACCCGATCCGCGACGAACGGACGGGGGCCGTCACTCATAGCGCAGGGCCTCGATGGGGTTCTGGCGTGAGGCGAGCCATGCGGGGATCAGGGCGCCGATCACGCTCGAGACGATCGCGCCGAGGACGATCGCGCCGGCTTCGACGGGGTCGACGCGGTCGGGAATGCGGTCGAAGAAATACGTTTGCGGGTCCCACATGCGCCAGCCGAAGGTGGTGTCGATGAAGGCCTGGATCTCGTTGAGCCGGGTGACGATGGCGTAAGCGAGGCCGAGGCCGACGAGCGACCCGACGACGCCGATCGCCAGGCCGTAGCCGAGGAAGATGTGCATGATGCCACGGCGCGAGGCGCCGATGGCGCGGAGCACGCCGATGTCCCGCGTCTTTTCGAGCACGATCATGTAGAAGGTGGTGGCGACCATGACGATGGCGACGACGCTGATGATGATGAAGAGGAAGGTGACGAGGCCTTTTTCGTTCTGCACCGCGGCCAGCAGTTGCCCATGCCGCTGCTCCCAGGTGATGACGAAGGGGGTGAGGATGACGTCGTGCCGGGCCATGGTGCGAGCGGTGGCGCGCTCGACGGCGTCGCGGACCTCGTGCAGCGGGTAGCCGGGGGCGCCGTTGACGACGATGTCGGTCGTGCGGCCGGGCGTGGTGATCAACCGGCCACCCTCGCCCCACGCGTCGGCGTCGACGCGCTGCTGGCGCTCGTGCAGGCGCAGCATGCGCTGGAGCATGTCGAAGGGGACGTAGACGCGATTGGCGTCCACCTCGTAGAGCCCGCTCTTGAACTCGTTGACGATCGCGAGTTGGCGGTAGGCCGGCTCCTGAAAGGCGCCCTGCTGGGTGAGCGGGACGGTGGTGAGGGTCAGCTCGCTGCCGACGACGCTGTTGAAGCGGCTGTAGCGGCCTTCCTCGTCGCGGGTGTGAAAGGGGTTGACCTCGATGCCGATGACGATGCCAGTCTCGGCGGGCGCGTCGGCGTCAGCGGCGGTGGCGGGGTCGCCCAGCCAGGCGGCGGGCGGGGCGAGGCGCATGCCGGCGTCGACAAGCTCGTCGTTGGTCCAGTAGAGCGTGTCGCGGTAGCCGACGACCTGGTCGAGCTCGTGGGGGCGGATGCCCTCGATCTCGACGGGGAGGGTGCGGTCGTGGAGGTTGATCAGGCCATAGGCGCGGAGGACGGGGGTGGCGGCGGCGACCTCGTCGAGGTCGCGGACGGCGTCGAGGACGTCTTCGTAGTGGGCAAAGCCGGTGAGCGAGCCGGCGGTGACGAGCACGTCGCCGGTGAGCTGCTGGGCGGAGGTGCGCAGGAGGTCGAGGAATCCGCCCATGACGCTGATGACGATGATGACCATGGCGGTGCAGAGGGTGACGGCGAGGGCCGCGAACATGGGCGCGAGCTTGCGGCGGAGGTACTTGGCGATGAGCAGGAGTTTGTACATTCGGTTTTAACGCCAAGGCGCCAAGGGAGGAGGAGGTCGCCAAGGGGGATTTTAGCGCTTTGTGCTGACGATGCGCGAGATGCCGTCGCGCAGGAGGGGGACGTTGAAGTTGATGAGCAGGCCGAGGGTCTGGTCGGTCGCGCGGAGGTAGGACAGGAGTTGGGCTTTGTGGATGGGGGCGACCTGCTCGACGGCCTTGAGCTCGACGACGAGGCGGTCGGCGACGAGCAGGTCGAGGCGGTGTTCGCCGACCGCCACCCCGCGATAGGTGATGCGCACCAGCGGCTGGCGGACGAATGGCACGGCGCTGGCTGTCAGCTCCACGCACAGCGCCATCTCGTAGACGCTCTCCAGGAAGCCGGGCCCCAGCTCGCGGTGGACCTCGATGGCCGCGCCGATCACCTGGCGCGCCAGCTCATCCAGTGCCTCATCCGGCTCCTGGCGAGCCTTGGCGTCCTTGGCGTCTTGGCGTTTCACCGCGAAGCCTCCCGTGGACGCATCAGCGGGAAGAGGATGACGTCGCGGATGGACTCGGCGCCGGTGAGCATCATCACCAGGCGGTCGATGCCCAGGCCGATGCCGCCCGCGGGGGGCATGCCGACGCGGAGGGCTTCGAGGAAGTCCTCGTCGTGCTGCTGCTGCTCCTCGCGGTCGCCGAGCTGGTGGGCGAAGTGGGCGGCCTGGACGTCGGGGTCGTTGAGCTCGGTGTAGCCGGGGCTGATCTCGACGCCGTTGATGGCGAGCTCGTAGACGTCGGCGAAGTAGGGGTCGTCGGGGCAGCGCTTCGCGAGCGGGATGATGTCGCCGGGGACGCGCGTGACGAAGGTGGGGTCGATGAGCGTCGGCTCGATGAGCTTCTCGTACACATCCATAAGTTGCTCTGCAGGTGTCAGTTCAGGCAGCCGCTCCAGTAACCGTCTCGCGCGACCACGCCTCCACACCTGTGTTATGTGGTCTCGATTCTCGTATTGAAGTTCATCCTGTAATCCTTTCCAGAAAGCAGGGGAAGACTCGCGCACGTCGCGCTTGTCAAACACGAGAGGAGTCCCGAGTTCCCTCTTGGTGCGCTCTTCCACGAGCTCCACCATCGACACCCGCCGCCAGCGTTGGCCCCGAGGCTTGGTTGTGTCCCCGCTCAGATCGATCCCGGGGCCAAGCCCTTCGTTTTCCGCTGCGAATCCGTATTCGTTCTGGTCCGCCGACGGCTCACACGGTTTTCCGTCCTCGATCACCAGACTCCCGCACATCTTCTCCGCCACCGTGCAGATCATGTCCTCCACCAGTTCCGCCATGGTCTCCCACGAGCCGAACGCCTCGTACGCTTCGAGCATGGTGAACTCGGGGTTGTGCCGTGGGCTGACGCCTTCGTTGCGGAAGTTGCGGTTGATCTCGAAGACCTTGGGCATGCCGCCGACGAGCAGGCGCTTGAGGTAGAGCTCGGGGGCGATGCGGAGGTAGAGGCGCATGTCCAGCGCGTTGTGGTGCGTCTCGAAGGGGCGCGCGGCGGCCCCCCCGTGCACCGGCTGGAGCATGGGAGTTTCGACTTCGAGGTAGCCGCGGGCGCGCATGTAGTCGCGGATCGCGTCGATGATCTCGACACGCCGCTGCATTGTGCGCATCACGCGCGGGTTGGCGTAGAGATCGACGTACCGCTTGCGGTAGCGCAGCTCCGCGTCCTGCAGGCCGTGCCACTTGCCCGGCGGCGGCGCGAGGCTCTTGGCGGCCATCTGAAAGCCCACGGCCTCTAGCCCGTGGGCTTCCCCCGTCGCCTCGGCATCGCTTTCCGGGGTGCCACTGGTGGCTTGTCCACCAGTGCCCTCCGCCCACACCGTCTTCTCACCCGTCTTCGTCGTGCCCAGAGCGCCGCTCACGACGACGATGTCCGACAGGTCCGTCAGTTTGGCGAGCTTGAACGTCTCGGGCCCGACGGCCTTCTTCGACACCGCCACCTGCAGGTCGCCCGTGGCGTCGCGCAGACTCATGAAGATCAGATTCCCCATCACCCGCGCCTGCACCACACGCCCCGCGACGCGCACGCGCGGCCGATCGTCCCGCGTCGCGTCCTCGCGATGCGCCGCGTCCGCGGCCTCGTCGTAACGGGCCCGCGCCTCGGCGAGCGTGACCAGCCCGTCCACGCGGTGGCCGTACGGGTCGACGTGGAACTCGTCGCGCAACCGCTGGAGCTTGGCGCGGCGTTCGGCGATCAGGTCGGCGGCAGGCGCGTCACGCTCGGGCATGGGGCACCTCGGGGGGGGAGGAAGTCAGGGAAGTCAGGGAAGTCGGGGAAGTCGGAAGGGCGCATAGGGTAGCCGACGCCGGCTCGGGCCGACGGCGGATGGTTCAACGCTGGCATGAACGATCGGCCCCCTCGCGCGGCGCTCACTTCTTGCCTTCGCGGCCGACCTCATCCTGCACAGGCGTGTCGCCCTGCTCGGCGGCCTGGGCGTGGTCGGGGGAGACGGCGTCGGCCATGCTCTGCTCGACGTCGGCGCCCCCGGTCGCCGCCTCTTCGCGGCCGCTGCCCGGGTGTTTGCTCGTCTTGCGGCGCTGGTCGCCGAGGCGGCGCTTCTTGCCCACGCGATCGCGCAGATAGTAGAGCTTGGCGCGGCGCACGTGGCCGTGGCGCTTGACCTCGAACCTGGCGATGCGGGGCGAGTGGATGGGGAAGATGCGCTCGACGCCCTCGTTGGCGACGATGCGGCGGACGGTGACGGTCTGTTCGAGGCCGGAGCCGCCCATCGCGATGATGACGCCGGTGAAGACCTGGATGCGCTCCTTGGAGCCCTCGATGATCCGCGTGTGCACGTCGACGGTGTCGCCGATGGCGAGGCGCGGCAGGTCGGACTTGAGGTGGGCCTGTTGGACGGCCTGGAGGATGGCTTGGCTCATGGCTTGAATCCCGTGGTGTGCTGGGCCGGCGGGCGTGCGGTGGCGGGGGCGTGGGGAGGGTGCGGCAGTCTGCCCTCAGCCGCTTCGGCCGGGGCCCGACGGCGAGCCCAACAGGATAGCGACCCGCCGGGGCCGTGTCGAGGGGCGGGCGGGACGGGGGCGGCTCGTGATAGTGGGTCAGTTTGAAATCCGGGGGCGATAGCTGCCCCGCTTGAGCGCCCCCGCCTCGATCGCGGCCTGTTCGTCCGCTTCCAGCAGCCCCACCAAATCCTCAATGCTCCAGGGCGTCGTCGTCACCCCGGCTTCCATCGCGGGCGTGACGCGGAGGGTACTGTGAATCCGGCACAGATTGTAGTGGGCGAAGTGCAGGGCGATCGCCGCTTCGTGGTTCTCGACCTTTTTCGAGAAGGCGTTGGTCAATCTGGCGAACCGCCGCATGCTCATCCGCATGGTGAGGTTCTGCCGTTCGACGTAGCTGGTGTTGATGTGCTTGGGATCGGGGGCACCGACGCGGGCGTAGGGCTTCGTGCCGACGCAGCGGCCGGGGCTGTAGCGGGCGCTGGCGCTTTTGCCCTTGAGGCGGGGGTCGTCGCCATACAGCTTGATGAGCTGGGCGTAATCGACGTAGGGGCCGAAGTTGTCAACCACAGCGCCGACGTAAGCCTCCAGCCCGTCCGTCGTGAGCTGGACGCGGCTGGTGAGCCTGCCGGCCAAGTCGTGCATGAAGTCGAACGCATGGCCGGAATCCCGCTCGCCGACCAGCCAGCGGGCCGCGGAGCGGATGGAACAGCCCTCGACCAAGGCGGCCACGACGCGAACTCGATCTTTGGTGCTGAGCCTTTTCATACAGACGGGCCGGAAGTTCAAGGCACATTTAGCCTATTGACTAAATTTGAACTTTATGCTATATTTAACCGATACGCGAGAGGGATGTTGATTTGCTAAACCACAACGAAGGAGCCAAGAAATGCCACGTAACCCATTCAAGCCTGGGGCGGGCCACATGCCACCTTATTTGGCCGGTCGCGACGAGGAAAAGCAAGAATTCGTAAGGTCCCTAAAGCAAGACGTCATCCTCGACAACTTGGTCTTGACTGGCCTTCGCGGCGTGGGGAAGACGGTGCTCGCGGACACCTTTAAGCCATTGGCTCTAGACAACGACTGGCTTTGGGCCAGTTCTGATTTGTCAGAAGCCATAAGTGTGAGCGAAGAGCGATTGTGCGTGCGAATTATCACGGATTTGGCGGTTGCCATCTCGTCGATAACAGTGGAAACGGCAGTGGAAAAGATAGGATTTGCGGCTTCTGAAACACAAAGAGCAACGATCAGTTTTGAACATCTATTGCACGTTTACAGTGAGACGCCGGGTCTGTCGGCAGATAAGCTCAAGGCAGTCCTTGAATATACGTGGCCGTTCGTGCAACGCAGTACATTTCGAGGCGTTGTGTTTGCTTACGATGAAGCGCAAAATCTTGGCGACAATCCAGCCAACGGTGCTTATCCCCTGTCGCTCCTGCTGGATGTTTTCCAGTCTATCCAGAAGAAAGGAATGCGATTCTTGCTTGTATTGGTTGGTCTTCCGACCCTTTTCCCCAAGCTAGTAGAAGCGCGTACATTTTCTGAGCGTATGTTCCACGTCGTCCAACTCGGAAAACTAAAGGCTGAAGACGCCAAGGACGCAATAGTTAGACCGATCGACGACCTGAGAGATGAGCACCCTGGCGATCCCCCGGTTAGGTTCACAGATGATTCGATCGACTTGATTGTCCACACCTCAGGGGGCTACCCCTACTTTATCCAGTTTATATGCCGCGAGGTTTTTGACATCTTCATTCTTCAACAGGAGAAGGGGGACAAAATATCTGTTCCTAGTACAGCAATCATTAGCAAGCTGGACGCAGATTTCTTCGCCGGTCGGTGGTCGCGCGTTACGGATCGGCAACGGGTATTGTTGTGGATTGTTGCCCACTTGAACAATTGCGAAAGCGATTTTACTATCCAAGACATCGTCCAAAAATCCGCAGAAATGAATGTGAAACCATTCAGCAATAGCCACGCCAACCAAATCCTCACCAGCTTGTGCAAGTCAGGCCTAATTTATAAAACTCCGCGCCACGGCAAATATCAGTTTGCCGTGCCCCTCTTGTCAGAGTTTATCAAGCGACAGGAGCAAGACATCCCGGCAGAAACTTCATGATTTATTCCACCTGGCGAGCGCAGCGTTGCGGGCAGACGTAGACCGTTCTTCTGGCGTCAAGCGAGAAAGACGTGCTTTCGCCCCCATCTTCCCACGTTCAACCGCCGCCGGGTCTTTCCCCTCATCCTCCGGTCTGCCTGGCTCAGCCTCCCCTGTCGCCTCGTCCACAATCCGCTTGGCGGCTTGGTTCAAGTCACGCGGCCGTTTGGGCTTGCCCTTGCTCATGCCAGTATTGTAGCGGGGGGCGGCGGGGCGACTCTACCCCCTCAGATTTCAAACTGACCCACTACCCGGCTCGTCCGGGGTCCGGAGCGGGTCGCCGGGGCGCGAGATCGGCCTCGGCGACCCGCGGTCTTCTACTGCGCCACGATGTTGATCAGCTTGCCCTTGACGACGATCACCTTGCGGACGGTTTTGCCGACCAGTTCGTCGGCCACCTTCGCGTCACCGCGGGCGGCGGCCTCGATGGCGTCGTCGTCGGCGTCGGCGGGGACGGTGATGCGGCCGCGCAGCTTGCCGTTGACCTGCACGGGCAGCTCGATCCGTTCCTCGACGAGCATGGTCTCGTCGTAGTCGGGCCAGTCGGCGTCGGCGACGCTGGGCGCGTGGCCGAGGCGCTGCCAGAGCTCTTCGGCCAGATGCGGCGCGAAGGGGGCGAGCAGCCGGACGAGCGTCTCGGCGGCAAGGCGCGGCACGCGGTCCATGGCGACGAGCTCGTTGTTGAGCTCGATCATCGCGGCGATGGCGACGTTGAAGCCGAGCGATTCCATCTGTCGCGTGACGCGCTGGATGGTGCGGTGGACGTTGCGCTCGAGGTCGGCCGAGGGATGGTCGTCGGTGACGAGGGTGTCGCCGGTGTCCTCGTCGACGAGGTTGCGCC
Source organism: Phycisphaeraceae bacterium (assembly GCA_040905445.1). Classification (GTDB taxonomy): domain Bacteria; phylum Planctomycetota; class Phycisphaerae; order Phycisphaerales; family Phycisphaeraceae; genus SKPT01. The sequence goes on from JBBDRN010000013.1 coordinate 112,865, forward strand.
AGACGCGGTTGAGGAATCGGTGGACGCCGACGATGTCGCGGGTGTTCCAGGGTTTGGAGGCTTCGAGCGGGCCCATGTACATGAGATAGAGGCGCAGGGTGTCGGTGCCGAACCTGGCGCCGATGTCGTCGGGGTTGACGGCGTTCTTGAGCGATTTGCCCATCTTGCCGTACTCTTGCGTGACGGGCTGGCCGTTGTGGGAGAATCGGCGATTGGGCTGGTCCTGGACGTCCATGGCAGGCTTGCCGTCCTGGTCGACGACTTCGTCGGCGGGGACAACGATGCCGCGAGCGTCGCGGTAGCAGTAGGCCTGGATGTAGCCCTGATTGAAGAGGCGCCCGAACGGCTCGGGGGTGGAGACGTGGCCGAGGTCGTAGAGGACCTTGTGCCAGAAGCGGGCGTAGAGCAGATGGAGGACGGCATGCTCGACGCCGCCTACATATAGATCAACGCCGCCGGACGGCGCCGGCTCGAGCCAGTTGCGGGAGGTGCGGCCGTGGTCATCGTCCTCGTTGCTCATCGCGCCGGCCATCCAGTACTGCTCGGCCTGCTCGCTGACGAAGCGCTCGGTGTTGTGGGGGTCGCAGAAGCGCAGGTAGTACCAGCAGGAGCCGGCCCACTGGGGCATGGTGTTGAGTTCGCGCTCGTAGCGCACGCCGTCGCGCTCGACGATGCGCCACGACTCGGGGGCGCGGGCGAGCGGCGGGCGGGGCGGGGCGTTGGGGTCGTCGGTGGGCTCGGGGGCAAAGTCGGTCATCTCCGGCAGCTCGACGGCCAAGTCGCTTTCATCGAGGGCGACGATCTCGCCATCGGGTCCGTGGAGGATGGGGAAGGGCTCGCCCCAGTAGCGCTGTCGGGAGAAGAGCCAGTCGCGCAGCTTGTACTGGGTCTGGCCTTCGCCGAGGCCCTTGCGGTGCAGCCAGTCGGTGATGCTGCGCTTGGCGTCGTCGGTGGTTTCGCCGTCGAGGCTGATCTCGTCGTTGGCGGAGTTGACGTTGCGTCCCGGGCCGGTGTAGGCCTCGTCGAAGCGGCCGGCGTCGGCGTGGTAGGCGCTGCGCAGGGCGTCGGGCGCGTCTTCGGGGAGGTCGGCGCGATGGTCGCGCAGCCAGTCGTCGGTCGGCTCGACGACGGCGCGGATGGGCAGGCCGAACTTGCGGGCGAAGTCGAAGTCGCGATGGTCGTGAGCCGGCACCGCCATGATCGCGCCGGTGCCGTAGCCCATCATGACGTAGTCGGCGATCCAGATGGGGATGCGATCGTCGTTGACGGGGTTGACGGCATGGGCGCCGGTGAAGACGCCGGTCTTGTCGCGTGCCTCGTTCTGGCGTTCGAGCTCGCTGCGGCGGTCGGCGTCGCGGACGTAGCGGTCGACGGCCTGGCGCTGGACGGCGGTGGTGATGACGCGCACGAGCGGATGCTCGGGCGCGAGGACCATGTAGGTGGCGCCGAAGAGTGTGTCGGGACGGGTGGTGAAGACGCCGACGGCGTCGGGTTCGTCGCCGGGCGTGGGTGCATCGAGGGGGAACTCGACGTGCGCGCCCTCGCTGCGGCCGATCCAGTTGCGCTGCATGAGCTTGATGGGTTCGGGCCAGTCGACGATATCGAGGTCATCGATGAGGCGTTCGGCGTAGGCGGTGATGCGCAGCATCCACTGGCGCAGGGGGCGCTGGTGGACGGGGTGGTTGCCGCGCTCGCTGCGACCGTCGGCGGTGACTTCCTCGTTGGCGAGGACGGTGCCGAGGGCGGGGCACCAGTTGACGTCCACTTCGGCGAGGTAGGCGAGGCGGTACTCGTCGATGAGGCGGCGCTGCTGATCGGGGGCGAGCTCCTGCCAGCGGCGTGTGCCGGGGGCGTTGCCGGCGATGGGCTCGAAGCCGGACATGGCGCCGGGGTCGATGAGCTCACCATCGAAGCCGACGTCGAGGTCGCCGGCTTCGAGGAGCTGTTCGAGCTCGTCGATGGGGCGTGCGGCGTCGCGCCAGGGGTCGAACCAACTGTTGTAGAGCTGGAGGAAGATCCACTGGGTCCACTTGTAGTAGTCGGTGTCGGTGGTGCTGAAGCGTCGGTCCCAGTCGTAGCCGAGGCCGAGGCGTTTGAGCTGGCCGACCATGTTGTCGATGTTGCGCCGGGTGGTTTCGCGGGGATGGACGCCGGTCTCGACGGCGTACTGCTCGGCGGGCAGGCCGAAGGCGTCGAAGCCCATGGGATGGAGGACGTTGTAGCCGCGCATGCGTTGGTAGCGGGCGGCGATGTCGGTGGCGATGTAGCCGACGGGGTGCCCGACGTGGAGGCCGACGCCAGAGGGGTAGGGGAACATGTCCAGGACGTAGAACCTGGGTTTGGCGTCGTCGAAGCCGTCGTCGCCGGGGTTGGGGGCGGCGAAGGTGCGCTGCTGGGCCCAATGCGCCTGCCAGCGCGGCTCGATGTCCTGCGGGTCGTATTTCATGGCGGTGTCAGCATAGCGTATGCTGGGGGTTGGCCGGGGCGAGACGGCGGCTAACGTTGGGGCGATGATCGGGCTGGCTCATGAAACCGCGCGGCGTATTCCTGGATCGCGACAACACGATCATCCACAACGACGGCGACCTCGGCGACCCGGGGCAGGTGCGCCTGATCCAGGGCGCGGCGTCCGCGATCGCGTCGCTGTGCGGGCTGGGCTACAAGATCGTCGTCGTGACCAACCAGGGGGGTGTCGCCCGCGGCAAGTACACCGAGGCCGACGTCGAGGCGGTGCATGAGCGCATCCGCGAGCTGGTGCAGCGCACGGCGAGTGGGGCGCGGATCGACCGCTTCGAGTTCTGCCCGTTCCATCCGGAGGGGACGGTGGCGGCGTACATTCGGGAGGATCGGCGGCGCAAGCCCGCTGCGGGGATGATCGTCGACGCGGGCAAGGCGCTGAACCTGGACCTGGCGCGGAGCTGGACGATCGGCGACCAGATGCGGGACATCGAGGCCGGCCGCGCCGCCGGGACGCGCACGATTCTGCTCCGCCGCGACCAGCCGGCGCCGGACCGGGAGGACGGCGATGAGCCGGAAGGCGGTGCGAGCGGGGCGAGTGGCGGGGGGATGAAGCCTGATCATGTCGCGGCGAGCCTGATCGAGGCGGTGCGGATCGTGGCCCAGCACCGGTCCCCGGAGTCGGAGCCGCCGGCTGCTGCGCCGGCGGTGCCGCCCGGGAAGGGGGCGGCGGGCCCAGCGGCGGCGGAGGACCGGGGCGCGTCTCCGAGCACCGGTGCGGAGGTGGCCGGCCCGCGGCCGTCGGCGGCGGTGCGGGTCGCGCCGGTCGCGCCTGCGAGCCCGGTGACGCCATCGAAGAGGACGGCGCCGAAGGCGGTCGCCCCGGCCGCGCCCGAGGCGCCGCCCCCGCCGTCACCACCACCGGCTCCGAAGCAGTCCCCCCCACCACGTCCGTCTCCGAAGCAGCCCCCATCGCCGCCATCTCCGCCCCCGCCGCCGCGTCTGTCGCCGGTGGCAGAGGCGGGAGTGGAAGCGGGGGCGGGGGAGGAGCCGGGGTCGGCGGCGGAGTTGGAGGCGGTGGAGCGGACGCTGCACCAGATCCTGCAGGAGTTGCGTCACCAGCGCGGCGTTGAGAAGGATCTGTCGTATGGCTTCATGCTTGCGATCGTGCTTCAGACGGTGGCCGGGCTGTGTCTGCTGGGGGCGCTCTGGATGGGCGCCGACGATGCGGACCTTTTCTGGCGCTGGCTGGGGGCGGGGTTGATCGTGCAGGGTGCGACGATCGCGTCGCTGCTGTTCGCCCGTCACGGCTGACGGGGCTGGGGCGGGGAGGGAGAAGTGGTTGAAGGATTTGCCGGCGGGCCTGCGGGTGGCGGGGGTTGTGCCCATACGGCGTCGGGGTGGATGCCCGGTGGCGGACGGGGGATGGCACGGGTTCGATGCACGGGGCGTGGCCGGCGGACGGCGTCAGGAGCGGGCGGGACCATTCATATCTCTGGGCTGGATCAGGAAATAGAAGAAGGTGTCGCGATGCGGGCGCTGACAACGGTTGGCGGGCGGGGCCGGTGACGGTACGGGCTTTGCGAATCAATCCTCGACGGGGGCGGGTATCGGCTGGGCGCTCGTCCCGGCCGCGTCATCGTCTGCGCATCAGCCGACGCGCAGCGACGGGGGCGGAGCCCCGCCACCGTCCCTGCCACCTTTTACCTCCGCCACCGCCACACCCTCTCGCATGCCGTGCTGGGTTACGACTCATGCCGAGTCGGCAATCGGTCTGTGCCGGTTGGGGCGAACAAGGGAATCTTCCGGATTTTTACGTTTGGCGCGAAACTCGGGCCTGTGAGGGGCCGATGCACAATTCGGAGACCTTCGGGGAAAAAGAGGCGAGAATGAAGTGCGCAGCGGCGTACCGGCGCTTGAACGCGTCGACGTGGGCCAGGGCAATCTCGTGCCTGGCGGTCAGCATCGGCGTCCTGGGGGGCGCGGCCCCCGTGCTGGCGGATGTCAGCTTCGCGCCGGGCGTGCCGAGTGTGTATGAACGCGGTTCGGGGCAGGCGATCCCATTCCAGATCGACAGCGGTCCCGGCACCTACGACAACGTGCTCGTGCTCGCCTGGTCGGCGGACGAGAACCGGATGGTCGGCGAATTCAGCCACAGCCGCACCGGGCAGCCGTGGCAGATCGACGCGGACCGGCTGGCGCAGTTGCCGGACGGCGACGTGAATCTGCAATTGCTCCTGCGCGACGGCGCGGTCGTCCAGGCCCGGGCGGACCACTGGATCGAGGTTCAGGCCCAGCCGTCGGACCCGCTGACGGTGCGCTTCAGCAATGCGCCGGCCACCTACACGGTCGGCAGCGGCGTGGATGTCGGCTATGAATTGGACGGCTCTCTGCCGCGCGGCGTGGACCTGCTCGCGCTCGCGTGGTCGGAGGACGCGGGCATGCTGGTCAATGGATACGGGCATCGGCTGCCCACGGAGAGCGGAACGATCGCGTCCGAGCGGCTCGACACGCTGCCGTCGGGTCGGGTGAACCTGCAACTGCTGCTGCGCGTGCCGGGGCAGGAGGACGTGCACGTCACGCACTGGGTCGACGTCGACGGCACCTCGGGGCCGGCGCTGAGCATCACAAGTGCGCCCGAGAGCTATCAGCGGGGCACGGGCGGGTCGCTGGCGTTCGAGGTTGAGGGCCCGGTCGGGTCCAACGCCGAGGTGCGCGTCCGTGGCTGGGCGCCTGCGCCGCAGCGGTGGATCGACGCGATCGCGCACGATCTGCCGGCGGAGAGCGGCGTGATCGGGGCGGACCGTCTCGACCTGCTGCCGGAGGGCCGGGTCTCGGTGGTGCTCATGCTGGTGGTCGGGGGCGAGGTGGTGGATACGCAGCGGGCGTGGATCGAGGTGACGGACGCGGCACAGGGCACGCCGGCGGCCATCAGTCTGGAGGCGCCGAGCAGCTACGAGCGCGGGTCGGGCGGCACGATCCCGTTCGAGATCGAGGGCACGGCCGGCAACGATGCGGACGTGCTGATCGTGGCGTGGTCCGACCCCGAGGCGCGGATGGTCAGCGGCTTCGCTCACACGCTACCGGGCCAGACCGGCGTCATCGACGCCACGCATCTCGACGCCCTGCCCGCGGGGGCGACCAACATCCAGACGCTGCTGCGGGTCGGCGGCCAGATCGTCGCGCGCGACAACGCCTGGACCGAGATCATCACCCCGGGCAACGGCGGGGGCAACGGTGGGGGCAACGATGATCCGGATGATGACCCGGACGACGATCCGAACGATCCGGATGACCCCAACGACCCGGACGATCCGGACGACCCGGACGATGGCGAGCCGAACGATGGCGACCCGGATGATGGCGACCCGAACGACGACGAGGATGACGACGACAACAACAACGGCGGCGGCAAGGGTTGGACGGAAATCCCCGCCAACGCCCAGATCATCTACGTCGACAGCGGCGACGACCTGCAGGGTCTGAGGGACTCGGGCACCGCTGACCGCCCGATCGTCTACATGGGCCGGCCCGGCGAGCCGCGGCCGGTCGTCGGCCGAATCCACAACCACGTCAACACGCCGCTGGAGCACGTCTGGTTCATCGGGCTGGAGATCAACGGCCAGGGCGAGGAGTACGGGATCCGCCTGCGCGGCGACATCAACCACGTGCTCATCGAAGACTGCCTCATTCGCAACGCCAAGGACAACATCGTCATCCAGCGCTACCCGAGCGACCGGCAGGTGCGCAACATCACCATCCGGCGATCGATCATCGTCGACAGCCGGCACAGCAGCGCCCACGCGCAGGGCATCTATGCCGCCAAGGTTCAGAACCTGCTGATCGAGGAGAACGTGTTCGATCACAATGGCTGGACGGGGGGCAGTGACGCGACGATCTTCAACCACAACATCTACCTGTCGGGCTGCCGGGACCTCGTGGTTCGCAACAACATCCTCAGCCGGGCGTCGAGCTTCGGGATCAAGCTGGCGAGCAACGCGACCGGCGACTTCGACGGCGCGTTGATCGAGGGCAACCTGTTCCTGGGCAACGGCAACGGGATGACGGTCGACAACTCGTCGGCGTACGCGGACTACCACATGCAGGACCTGACGATCCGCAACAACGTGTTCACGCAGATCGGCCGGCGCATCAGCGGTTCGAGCCAGAGCTTCGGCGTTCGCGCCCTGAGCGCGCGGCGGGTCGAGATCACGGACAACTACTTCGTCGACAAGCCGTTCAGCGCCGCGCATCCGCCGATTCGTCTTGAGCCGGACAACCCCCACCAGGACGTCGACATCCGGCGGAACGTCGGGCACGAGTGGACGGGGCGCAGCGGCGACTACATCGTGACACCGAGCGGCAGCAGCATCAGCATTGTGAACAACCTGATGAAGCTTGCGTCCAATCGCTACTACGATGCGTCGCGAACCGTCGCGAGCTACAACGCGGAGCTTGGCGGCTCGGAGGACTGGGAAGACTTCCTGACGCAGGCGCGGCGGCAGCGGCGCGGGTTCTGGCGTGAGGAGTACACGCCCGGGCCGGTGATCAAGTACATCGCGCAGGGGTTCACGCTCCTGCCGACGTTCGACTGATCGCCGACGACGTCTGTCAGACCACGTGGTGTGGGGCGCGACAGCGTTCCACGCCACATTGCCGGTGGGGGGATTGCGGGCGGCACGCCCGGAGGGGCAAGCCGTGCCACCCATTGCATGATCCGTCGGTTGCATCTCTGACGCGTATGGCCTGACATGACCGGCCCCTTCATCGACGTCCAGGTTACGGACGGCTGCTGCACCGCGCAGGGCACGGCGGCGGTGCGGCTTGGCTGGGCGGGTGATGAGTCGGCGCCGGCTCCGTGGGCGCGGTGGCACTGGGACGGGCGGGAGCTGCGGGCGCGAGTCGACCCTCTCGGTTTCTTCAGCCTCTTCTGTTTCGTGAGCGACGAGCGCGTCATGCTCGCGGCGTCGCCGCTGACGCTCATTGCGCGCGGCGCACCGTCGGACCTGGACCGCGAGGCGCTGGCGGTGTTCTACCGGCTGGGGTACTTCCTGGACGACGACACGCCGTTCGCGCACATCAAGGTGCTGCCGGCGGACGGCGTGCTGAACTGGCGACCGGGGCGGTGGTTGGTCGCGGGCGGGCCGCGCGTCGTCGCGGCCGAGCGGGTTTCGCCCGGCGACGTGGAGGCGGGCTTCATCGACCGCTTCCGCGCGAGCGTGGCGCGATGCGTGGATCTGGCGCCGGGACGGACGGTGCTGCCGCTGACGGGCGGGCGCGACTCGCGGCACATCCTGCTGGAGATGCACCGGCAGGGGGCCGCGCCCGCGGCGTGCGTGACGTGCAACGGCAGTCCGGCGGGGATCGACGGCGAGACGCGGGCGGCCGCGAACCTGGCCCGGGCCGTAGGCGTCGGACACGAGGTGATTCCGGCCGCGGCGTCCGCGCTCGAGGCGCAGTGGCGGACGCTCGGGCTGACGCACCTGTGCGCCGATGAGCATGCGCAGATGCTCGGGCTGGCCGACTACACCACGTGCCACGGCCCGACGATCATCGAGGGCATCGGGGGCGACATCCTGTCACGCAACCGGCCGCGCGAGGTGCGGCTGGTCGATGCGCGCGACCGCGACGACTGGCGCGGCGTGGCGGAGGCGTACCTCGACGGGCAGGTGCGGGCCGTGGGATTTTCGCTCGAGGCGTGGCTCGGGCCGCGCGAAGCCGAGCGGCTTTCGCCGCGCGACGCGGTGGTCGACCGGGTGGCGCGGGGGGTTGAAGCATTCAGCGGTGCGGCGGAGCCGTTGACGGCGTTTCACTTCTGGCAGCGGACGCGCCGGGAGATCGCGCTGGTGCCGGCGGCGCTGCTGGACGGCGCCCAGGCGGTGCTGTGCCCCTTCATCGACTCGGAACTCGTGCGGTTTCTGTTGTCGCTGCCGGACGACGTGACGCGCGGCGGAGGCCTGCACGACCGGGTGATCGCGCGGGCGTATCCCGACTGGTCGCACCTGCCCTACCACAACGGGCGGAACGTGACGCCGGGCGGATCGCTGCGCGGGCGGGTGCGGTCGGCGTGGCGCGGCTGGGCGTCGGTGTCGCGCGACATGCCGCGGCGTGCCGGGGCGGAGGCGTTGGCCGTGGCGCGTGCGGCGCGGAGTCGGGTGCATCGGCGGATGAACGTGTATCGGCTGCATCGGGTGCGGGTTTGTGCGGCCGCGGCGGGTGGGGAAGAGGTGTTCTCGTCAGGGTTGAGGTCGCGTCGCCCGGCGGGCGACCGTTAACTGGTGCTATTTGATGACCGCATCACGCAGTGACGCTTTACCCGAGGTGAGTCCCGCGACGCGCGCCGGCCGATCGCTGCGTCAGCAGGCGCTGCGCGGCGCGTCGTGGATCATGTTCAGCGAACTGGCGGCGCAGGCGGTGCGGTTGGCGGGCAACGTCGCGGCGGCGCACCTGCTGATGCCGCAGGCGTTCGGGCTGATGGGGCTCGTGACCATCGCGCGGCGGGGGCTGACCATGTTCGCCGATGTGGGCCTGAGCCCGAGCATCATCCGCAGCGATCGCGGGGAGGATCCGGCGTTTCTGCGCACGGCGTGGACAATTCAGATCATCCGCGGCGTGGTGCTTTGGCTGATCGCCTGCGCGCTGGCGTGGCCGATGGCGTTCTTCTATGGCGAGGCGATGCTGCTGGTCCTCCTGCCGGTGGCGGCGATCGTGTCGCTCATCGGCGGGTTCGATGCGATCACGATCTTCGTGCTCAACCGCCGGCTGCAGCTTGGGCGGATCTCGCTGCTCGAGCTGACGCGACAGATCATCAACGTCGCAGTGGTGGTCAGCGTCGCGCTGATCTGGCAGAGCGTCTGGGCGCTGGTCTTCGGAGCGCTGGCGGGGGCGGTGTACCGGCTGGCGGTCAGCCACGGGATGTGGCGGTTGCCCGGCTTTCGGCATCGCCCCGGCTGGGAGCCGGCTGCGATGCGCGAGCTGCTGGGCTTTGGTGTGTGGATCTTCATGGCCACCGCGCTGACCTTCCTGGCGACGTACGCGGACCGGCTGATCCTGGGCAAGCTGCTGACGATGGAGCTTTTCGGCGTGTTCGTCATCGCGTACGTGATGACCGAGGCGCCGCGGGCGCTGATCAGCAAGCTGAACAACCGGGTCGTGCTGCCAGCGATCTCCAGCCGCAGGGACCTGCCGACGCCGGAACTGCGGAGGAAGATTCTCTACCATCGCGGACGATTGCTGCGCGTGGTCGCGCTGGGGCTGGCCGGCGTGGTGTGCGTGGGGGATCAGATCATCTTCGTGCTCTACGACGAGCGGTACGTTCAGGCCGGCTGGATGCTGCCGGTGCTGGCGATGGGGTTGTGGCCCAAGGTGCTGGGCACGACGCTTAACCCGGCGCTGCTGGCGCGCGGCAAGCCGCAGTTCAACACACTTGGCCAGTTGCTGAAGCTGATCGCGATCCTCGTCGCGCTGCCGGCGGCGTTCGGGGGCTATGGCATTGTCGGTGCGGTGGCGGTGATCGCGCTGGCCGACCTGCCGCATTACCTGACGGTCCTCGTCGCCAGCGCACGGGAGGGTCTGAGCGCGAGCACGCAGGATCTCGTGCACACGGTGCTGTTCGCCGTGGTCGTCGGGGCTTTCGTGACGGCCCGCGCGGCGATGGGGTTTGGCACGCCGTTCAGCTTCTGACGGCGCGGTGCGTCGGCGCCGGCCGGGTTCTCGGGGCGGAACCGCCCGCTCGCCAGTGATGCCCCCACGCCAGCGGGGCGGTGCTGGCACGGCTTTTGAACATCCACCCTCGCCATGACGCCACTTGCCCACCTCGCCCTGCTCGGCTTTCCGCTGCTCGCTTTGGCGCTGTTCAGCTTCTTGCGGCCGCGGCGCGCCGTGCTCGCCGGGTACGTGCTCGGGTTTCTGCTTCTGCCCGAGGCGAGGTACACGTTTGCCGGCCTGCCGGACTACAACAAGTTCGTCGCGATCACGGTCCCGGTCCTGCTGGGTGTGGCGCTGTTCGACCACGCCCGCTTGGCGCGGCTGCGGCTGCAGTGGTTCGATGTGCCCATCCTCGCGTGGTGCATCGTCCCGGTCCTGTCGTCGCTGGCCAACGGGCTGGGGCTGTACGACGGGATGAGCTCGGCGCTGACGCAGACGGTGGGCTGGGGGCTGCCCTACCTGATGGGGCGGCTTTACCTGACCGATGCGCGCGCGCTGCGCGAGGCCGGCGTGGCGGTGGTGCTCGGCGGCCTGCTCTACGTGCCGCTGTGCCTGTTCGAGCTGCGCATGAGCCCGCAGCTTCACAACACGCTCTACGGCTTTCACCAGCACTCCTTTGCGCAGCACACGCGCGGCGATGGATACCGGCCGATGGTGTTCCTGCAGCACGCGCTGGCGGTGTCGATGTGGATGGCGCTGGCGTCGCTTGTCGCGTTCGCGCTGTGGCACACGGGGGCGCAGCGCAAGCTGTTGGGCGTACCGATGCTCGCGGTTGCCGGCGTGCTGGCGGTCGTGACGTACCTGAGCCAGTCGACCGGCCCGATGCTGCTGCTGCTGCTGGCGGTGGGCGTCTGTTTCGCGCTCCCCAGCCCGCTGGGGCGGATGACGCTGGCGGCGCTCATCCTGGCGGTGCCGGTGTACATCTTCACGCGCGCGTTGGGGCTGGCGACGGGTGACTGGCTGCTGGCGATGCTGGAGCCGATCGCCCATCCGGACCGGATCGCGTCACTGGCGCAGCGGCTGGACGCGGAGAACGCGCTGCTGGGGCGGGCGATGGAACGTCCCTGGCTTGGCTGGGCCGGCTGGGGGCGGTACCGCGTCGATGCCGAGGGGCAGGAGGTGCAACTGCTCGACTCGATGTGGATCATCACGCTCGGGCGGTACGGGATCATCGGGATTGCGGCGTATGTCAGCCTGCTGCTTTTGCCGACCGTGCTGCTGTGGCGGCGTGCTCGCGCGGGGTTCGCGCGCCTGGTGGGGGCGGGGCCCGCGGTCGCCCTGACGCTCGCGAGCACGTTCTACCTGATCGACAAGATGGTCAACGCGATGCCCAACCTGGTGATCCTCATGATTGCCGGAGGGCTGACGGGTTACCTCGCGGCCGTGCAAAACGTGCAACGGGCGGCGACGCGCCGGCGAGCGCGGGCCCCGGCGCATTCAGGCGGTCTCCCCCGCCCCGTGGCGCCGTCGCGCTAGGCCAGTTCGAGAAGCGGTGCCACCGCCCGGCGCTGGCCTCAAGGGAAACCTAAGGTGCGACTGCTGATTGTCATCGTCAACTACCGCACGCCGGACCTGACCATCGACTGCCTGCGCAGCCTCGAGCCCGAGGTTCGGCGGCTGGCGGGCCGGGTCCACGTCGAGGTCGTCGAGGGCGGGTCGGGCGACGACTCGGCGACGCGCATCGGTGAGGCCATCGACGCGGGCGGGTATCGGCCCTGGGCGCGTCTGCGAGTGCTTGAGTGCAATCGCGGCTTCGCGGCGGGGAACAACGCCGCCATCGCGCCGGCGCTGCTGCGTCGCCAGCCGCCGGCCTATGTTTTGCTGCTCAACCCCGACACGCTGGTGCGAGAGGGCGCGTTGGCCGCGCTGGTGCGTTTCATGGACGAGCACCCGGACGTCGGCCTGGCGGGCGCCCGCATCGAGAATGCGGACGGCTCGGTGCGTCCGAGCGCGTTCCGGTTTCACGGGGTGGCGGGCGAATTCGCCAAGGCGGTGCGTCTGCGTGTCGTGGCGCGGATGCTGCATCGTTGGGTGATCGCGCCGCCGCCGCGCGACGAGCCACACGAGGCGGAGTGGGTGTCGGGCGCGGCGATGATGGTCCGCCGGGCGGCGTTTCAGGACGTGGGGCTGCTGGATGAGCATTACTTTCTGTACTACGAGGAGCAGGATTTCGCCTGGCGGGCGCACCAGGCGGGGTGGCGCTGCTGGTATGTGCCGGCGGCGCGCGTGGTGCACCTCGTCGGGCAGAGCTCGGGCGTGACGGGGGCGCGTCGGGCGGCCAAACCGGTGCCGGACTACTGGTTCAACTCGCGCCGGCACTTTTTTTGCAAGTCCTACGGCCGCGGGTACGCGATGCTCAACGACTTCGTGTTCCTGGCCGGCTTCGCCTCGTGGCGCCTGCGTCGGCGTCTTCAGGGCAAGCCTGACCCCGACCCGCCGCGCTTCCTGCGCGATTTCATTCGACACAGCTTCGGCACAGCAAAGGGCGGGATGGCCACCGATGAGCAGCGATGAGTGCCGACGCAAGGCCGAACCTCCTACGGAACCCTCACCATGATCGCCCGATATCCCCCACCTGCTGAGACGCTGCCCCCGCTGGAGCGTGGAGACCGCAATCTCAATCCGCGGGGCATGAGCCTGCTCGCGCTGCTGGACGAGGACCGGCGCACGCAGGAGCGGGGGCTGCTGTCGCAGGGTTTCTGGGTGCTGGCCCTGCATCGCTTTGGCAACTGGCGCATGGACCGCCCGGCGCTCGTGCGCGCCCCGCTCTCGCTGATCTACAAGCTTCTCTATCCGCTGACGGAGTGCCTGTGCGGGATCAAGCTCAGCTACACGGTTCCGGTCGGGCGGCGCGTCCGCATCGAGCATTTCGGCGGGATCATCATCGGCGCGCGGGCCATCGGCGATGACTGCGTGATCCGGCAGAACACGACGCTCGGCGTCGCGCGGCGGACCGAGCGCAGCGCCAAGCCGATCATCGAAGAGCGCGTCGACATCGGGTGCGGTGTGGCGATCCTCGGCAACGTGCGCGTCGGGCACGACAGCCTCATCGGCGCCAACGCGGTCGTCGTGAAGGATGTCCCGCCCTACGCGCTCGTCGCCGGCGTGCCCGCGCGGGTGATCCGCATGCGCGACGACATTGCCGCCACCGACGCCGACGGCCACCTGGCGGAGGACGGCGTACGCGAGGGCGCCGGTGAGTTGCGTCGACCGGCCCCGCCGATTCATCAACCCCGCCGCTCCGGCGAGCGCGTCGGGGACCCTTAACCGAAATCCTTGCCGGACCAAACGCTCCAGGAGAGGAAGCGAAGCCATGATCACGCCAGTTCATCACCGCGGCGACGCGGCCTGCGACGTCTCTGTTATCGTGCCCGTGCTCAACGAGCAGGAGAACGTCGGGCAGGTGTACGCCGAACTGACCCACGTCATCGACGCGCAGCCGGCGCGGTACGAGATCGTCTTCGTCGACGACGGCAGCCGCGACGGCACGCTGGCGCACCTGAGGCAGATCGTCCAGCATGACCCGCGCGTGCGTGTCGTGCAGTTCACGCGGCGTTTTGGCCAGACGGCGGCGCTGGCGGCGGGCTTCGAGCACGCCCGCGGCCGGGTGCTGGTGCCGATGGACGGCGACGGGCAGAACGATCCGCGCGACATCCCGCGCCTCGTGGCCCGGCTGGACCAGGGCAAGGGGTGGGACATCGTCAGCGGATGGCGCAAGAGCCGGCATGACAAGCTCGTCAGCCGGCGCCTGCCGTCGGTCATCGCCAACCGGCTGATCCGGAAGATCACGTGGACGCGCGAGGTGCACGACTTCGGCTGCACGCTCAAGGCGTACCGCCGCGAGGTGATCGACGATGTGCGGCTGTACGGGGAGATGCACCGGTTCCTGCCCGCCATCTGCAAGTGGCGCGGGGCGCGCGTCACGGAGGAGGTCGTCAACCACCGCCCGCGCACGGCGGGCGACAGCAAGTACGGCATCAACCGGACGATCAAGGTCCTGCTTGACCTGATCACCATCAAGTTTCTCGGGGACTACCTCACCAAGCCGATTTATTTCTTCGGCAAAGTGTCAATGGGCTCGGCGGGGCTGGCCTTCGCCGCGCTGACGCTCGCCATCGTCCAGAAGACGGGGCGCCTGACCGAGCACGGCGTGCCCGTGTCGCTCAACAACAACGTGCTCGTGCTGTTCGCGATGATGACGTTCATCCTGGCGATCCTGTTCGTCATGATGGGCGTGCTCTCGGAGCTGCTCGTGCGCATCTACCACGAGAGCCACGGGTTGAAGCCTTACAAGGTCCGCGACATCATCGAGCACCGCGTCCACGAGCTGTCGCCGGCCGACGACGACGACAGGGCGGCGGCGCCGGACCCTACCGTCGTCCCGAGCACGCCCGGCTGATCCGGCGCAGGCCCATGCACAGCCTTGTCGACGCACACGTGCATCTGCAGCCGGCGTTCAGCGTCGAGTGCTTTCTCGACAGCGCCGCGGCGAACGTCCGCGCGGCGGCGCAGCACCTGAGGCTGGACGGGCGGGTGGTCGGCTGCCTGCTGCTGGCGGACGACGCGGACTTCTCGCAGTTTCATCGGCTGCGCGACGAGGGCGCGCTGGCCGCGTGGCGCATCGAGCCGACGGGCGAACCGACGTCGCTCGAGGCCCGGCACATGGGCGACCCGCGCATGCCGACGCTGACGATCGTTGCGGGCCGGCAGGTCATCACGGCGGAGCGGCTCGAGGTGCTCGCGGTCAACACGCTGGCGCCGCTTGCCGATGGTCAGCCGTTCGAGACGGCGGTGCGGCATGTCGTCGCGGCGACGGGGCAGGCCGTCGTGCCGTGGGGCTTTGGCAAGTGGCTGGGCCCGCGTGCCCGGTTGGTACGCCACGCGATTGACACGGCTCGCGACGGCGAGCTGCGGCTGGGCGACAACGCGCATCGCCCGACGACGATCCCCGACCCGTCGCTGTTCCGACACGCCCGCCGCCATGGCCTGCCGATCCTTCCGGGCAGCGACCCGCTTCCGCTGCCGGAGGAGGTCTGTTGCCCGGCGTGCTACGGGTTCACGGTCCCGGGCGAGCTTGATGGTGACACGCCGGGGCATGCGTTGGCATCGCGCCTGCGTGAGATGCAGGATCAACCGCGGCCGTTCGGGCAGCGCAAGAGTCTGCTGGCGGCGATGCAGTGCCAGACGCGGTTGCGCGCGGGTGGCGCCTCACTGTTCCATCTTGCGGGGTGATTGATTTCATGATCGAACGCAGGCCGCAACATGTCGCGGACGAGCACTTCGATGTCATCGTAATCGGTGGCGGGGTGCACGGGATCTTTACGGCGCTGGAGGCGGCGCGGCGCGGGCTTCGGCCGGTGGTGGTCGAACGTGCCGACTTCGGCGGGGGCGCGAGCTTCAATACGCTGCGCATCCTGCACGGCGGGCTGCGCTACCTGCAGGTGATGAACCTGTCGCGTTATTTCGCGTCGCTTGCCGAGCGGCGGTGGTTTGCCCAGCACCTGCCGGACCTGATCCGGGTGATGCCGTGCGTCATGCCGCTGCACGCGCGCGGCCTCAAGCGCTCGGCGGTGATGCGAGCGGCCCTCGCGCTGGACGGGGCGCTGTCGCAACAGCGCAATCGCGGCGTTGCATCGGGCCTGCATATCCCACAGGGGCGGGTCGTGGATCCGACGCGCGCAGTCAGCCTCTTTCCGGGCGCACGGCGGGGGCGGCTGGAGGGCGCGGCGGTCTGGCACGAGCTCGTCATGCCCGCGCCGCAGCGCGTGGTGATCGAGCTGCTGCACTGGGCGTGTGGCGTGGGTGCGGCGGCGCTCAATTACACGCGAGTCGCCGGGCTGCGCGTGCGCGGAGGCTGCGTCGTCGGCGTCGATGTGGTCGACGAGCTCGATGGCGCGCGGTACGCGATTCACGCGAGCATCGTGGTCAACTGCGCTGGACCGGGGTGCGTGGAACTCGGAGCGAGTGACCGGGCGAGCCCCGATTGGCCGGCCGGGCCTGCGCTGGCGTTCAACGTGCTGCTCGACGTCGAGCCGCCGGCGGACGCGGCGCTGGCGGTGCAGCCGCGGCGTGCGGGGGCGCCCGTGTACTTTTTGCATCCGCTGCGCGGCCGATTGCTCGCGGGGACAGCGCACCTGCCCGCGGCGGCCGGCGGTTCGGTCGCGGCGGTGACGGAGCAGCAGGTCGGGGCGCTGGTGGCGGATCTGAACGAGGCGGTGCCGACGTTCAAGCTCGGCATGGACCAGGTCTGCCGGGTTCACGCGGGGCTGGTGCCCGCGCGGCGGGCGGGCGAGGCGACGCCGGCGGCGCGGCCGCGTATCGTCGACCACGCCCGGCACGGCGGGCCCGCGGGGCTCGTGAGCGTCGCTGGCGTGAAGTTTACAACCGCGCGGCGGGTCGCCGAGTGCGCGCTCGATGTGGCGTGGCGGCCGCGCGGCGGCCTGCCGGGGTATCGGCCCGCTGCGGCGCGGCCAGCGTCCGCGTCCGCGCGGGGGATCGACCTCGTTGACACCGATGAGCTTTTCCGGGGCGACGACGCCGTCGTGGCACGGGCGCTGCGTGAGTTGATCGAGCATGAAGCCGTCACGCGGCTGGAAGATCTCATCGAGCGGCGGACCGACTGGGCGGTTAGCCGCGCCGGCGTGTCGGCGGTGCGGGCGCGCCTGCAGAGCCTGGGCGTCGACAAGCACGCCGCAACCTGCCAGATGCCGACATGAAGCCTGACGAGAAGTTCCACAGCCACGGCCGGTACCTCTACGCCCTGGCGCGCCAGCGGGCGCTGCGGGCGATCCTGCGTCCGCTGTGCCGGTGGCGGCCGCTCGAGGCGCCGCAGCCGGGGTACACGATCATCATCGGTTGCCCGGCGTCGATGACGAAGGTGCTGTATGCCAACCTGGCGCTGCTGATGCGCCAGCAGCGTCACCACCTGCGGGAGGTGGTGCTGGTCCTCGACGTGCCGCGCGCCCACCGGGATGCCGGGCTCGAGCGGGATTTGACGCTGCGCTTCGGCGAGCTGTCGCTGCGGTTCGTCTATTACAGCTCGCTGCAGGCGCGCGTGCTCGACCGCATCGGCTGGGCGTGGACCTACTGCTGGTTGAGCTGGGCGCTGGGTGTCGCGGCGGTGCGCACGCGCTACGCGCTGCTGCACGATCTCGACGCGCTGCTGCTGCGGGGTGAGCTGATCGAGGAGCGATACCGCGCCATCCGCGAGCGAGGCGGCCATTTTCTCGGCCCGCGTTATTACCGGGGCAACGGTATCACGAGCGATGACGGGCTGGTGGTGACGTTCGAGATGATGTTCGACGCGGCGTGGCTGCGGGGGCAGACGCGGCCGATCGACCTGTTCAACCGCGTCTCGCGTCACCGCGGTCGGCGGATCGAGTACGACACGTTTCTGTACCCGCAGCGGCTGAGCGGGCGTAGCTCGGTGCTGCCGATCGACGCGAGCGCGATGATGCACCCCAGCCAGCTCGTCTGCCAGTTCGTGGAGCTCAACCAGCGGCGGCGGTACGTGCCGCCGACGCGCAACAACCTGCCGCTGCTGCCCTACTTTCACTACCTCGCGGGGGAGCATGACATCCTCGACGCGCACCGCGACTCGATCGACCACCCCGACGGCGACGTCGTGGAGCTGCTGGGCAAGCCGATGGACCTGTCGCGGCTGTCGTTGCGGCACGCGGCGTGGCTGGACGAGCAGGGGCGGCGCGTCGAGCACGCGCTGGTCGGGCGTACGCGGCCGGAGGTCGACCGCTACTTTCACGCGCTGCGCCGTTTTGTGGAACGGCGCGAGCAATGCGGATGCGTAGAAAACCACACGCCGCGCTCGGGCACGGCCCGAGGCGAATGATGCGGATCGGGGCTCACGCCCGGTGGCGAGGCGATCGGCGCGTCAGGGGCGGGATCCCCCGAGGCATCTACAGCATGCACACCCACTTCAACAACCCGCGCGCTGGTGCGCGGTTTGCACTCTTGCGTCACCCAACGGGCCGGCGGCAGGACGCCGGGTGGCGCGGCGATCGGGAGGACTGCATGACGCTTGATATGCCAAGGCCGGTGAGTGTCGATCTGACGGAGCGCGTGGCCTGCGACCGGTTGCGCGCGATCCGCGCCGTGATCCTGCTCGCCGGCTCGCTGCGCCCCAGGCGGTTGACCCGCCTGACCCACCGGGCGATCCCCGAGCTGCCTGTGGATGACCGCCGATGCATTCTGAAGATCTGGCAGGACCAGCTCGCCAACCTTCTCGCCGCCCGCGCCGGTGTGGGCGAGCATGACGAGGCGGCCATCGACACGCGCGTGCTCGTTAACGCCGGGGCGCCCTGCCCCGGCACGGACGTGCTCGCGCCGGCGCCGCGGTTCGACGTGGAGCGCGATCCGGGGGAGTTCCGGGGCACGGGCGGGCTGCTGCGCGACGTCGCGGAGGCGTACGACGACGACGATCACCTGCTTGTCGCCACCGCGTCGCGCGTGGCGTTCGATCCGCTGGCCGCGCTGGTGGCGCGACTGCTGGACCACGACGCCGACGTCCGTGTGCTGGCGCATCCGGACGGGTCGCCGATGGAGGTGTACGTCGTGCGGTGTGCGGCGCTGCGGCAGATTCCACGGCTGGGGTATGTCGACTTCAAGGAACAGGCGCTGCCACGCATCGTCGAGCGTCACCGCGTGGCGGTCATTCGTCGGCCGCGAGCGCTGACGCCGCCCGTGCGCACGCTGGGCGGATACATCAAGGCGCTGCGCATGGTGCATTGCCGCCGCCTCGCGATGGCGGGGCGAACGCCGGCGCCGTGGGCGCGGGCGTTCGCGATCACCGAGCCGGGGGCGACGGTCGACCGGGGGGCAATGCTGCACGACAGCGTGGTGCTGGCGGGCGGGCGCGTGGGCGCCGGCGCGACGGTCGTGCGATCGCTGGTCGGTCCCGGCGCGGTCGTCGGAGCCGGCGAGTCGGTGGTGGACCGCGTGGTCGGTCACGCGGAGCCCAATCCGGGGCAGTCGCGGCGCGTCCCGAAGGGTGGGCCGCGCGCGGTACCGGAGGATGCGGCCTGACGCGGCGAGTCGGCCGCGCCGCCCGATCACTCCGGCTGATCATGAACCCCGCGGGGCGCCCGTTCGCCCCGTCGACGCCGGCAGCAGCAGACATGGAGCCACACGATGTGCCCACAACGCCACGACAGCCACGACATGGATGCGCACCCCTCCTGGCTTGACGAGCCGCACGATCCGCCGCAGACCAGTCCGCTGCGCCACGCGCTGTCGCTGATGCGCGGGCGCTACCACTGGGCGGTGCTGTTGGCGATCCTCCTCGGCGTGGCGGGGGCGATGGCGGGCTCGGGGTACATCGAGCCGCTGTACCGCAGCAGCGCGAAGATCCGCATCATGCCGGAAGCGCGGCAGGTGCTCTACGACACGGACGTGACGGACCCGATCCCGCAATACGACGCCTACATCGACGCGCAGATCAACTTCATGCTGAGCGCGCCGGTGATCGAGCGCGCGCTGGAGCACGAGGCGTGGCAGCGGCTCGAGCGCGAGACGCCGATGATCGAGTTCCGCAACAACGTGCTGATCGATCACTCGCGTCGGACGCAGATCGTCGAGATTCACTATCACGACGACGACCCCCAGGCGGCCGCCGCGGGCGCCGAGGCGTTGATAGAGACGTACCGCGCGCTGTACCAGGACCGGCAGCGCAGCGACGACGGCCGCATCCAGACGGCGCTGGAGGCGCGGCTGGAGATGCTGCGCGGCGAGCTGACCCAGCTCAACGGGCGGAAGCAGGAGGTCGTCGGCAGCCACGGCGCCGAGGGCCTGCGGCAGCGCTACAGCCTCAAGCTCGCCGACCTCAGCCGCGTCGACCAGTTGATGCGCCAGGCGCAACTGCAGGTGGACAACATGCGCGACCGCGCCGCGGCGCGGCCGGACCAGCTCGCAGAGATGAGCCCCGAGCAGCTTGCCGCGCGTCACCCGGAGATGCACGAGCTGCTCAACGAGCGGGAGAACCTGCGGCGGTACATGATGCGCCAGCTTCGCGTCGGCCTGGGGCCCAACCATCGGCAGATCGCGCAGGCCCGCGTCGAGCTCGCGGCGGTCAACGACCGGATCGACCAGCTTACCGAGGCCCTGCGCACCGGGCAGTTGCCGCTGAACGACTTCAACCCCGAGGGACAGGACGCGCTGGGACTCGGGCCCTACGCCAGCGTCGAGCACGTGCAAGCGCGGCTGGACGATCTCGTCGAGGTGCGCGAGCGCCTGGAAGCGGAAGCGACCGGGTTTGCCCAGCAGCTCGAGCAGCTCGCGGATGTCGAGGGCGAGATCGCCGACGCGCGGCAGCGGCTGGTCGAAGCGCAGACGCGGCTGGAGCGGCTGCAGCTCGAGGCGCCGCAGGTGACGCGCATCGAGCTGATCGAGGGGCCGCGCGTGCCCGCGTCGCCCTACAACACCGGACGACAGGCGCAGCTCACGATGCTCGGCGGAGCGGGCGGCGTCGGCCTCGGGCTCGGCGCGATCCTCCTGCTGGGCGTCATGGACAGCCGGCTGCGACACGTCGGGCAGGCGCAGCTCGACCTGCCGCAGGCGCGACTGCTGGGCGTGCTGCCGTCGCTGCCGGACGACCTGGACGATCCGGAGCAGGCGACCATCGCCGCCCACAGCATCCACCACATCCGCGCGATGCTGCAGCTCAACGTCCCGCCGCCGCCCGACGCGGCGCGCGTGCTGACGATCACCAGCCCCGCGGCGGGGTCCGGCAAGACGAGCCTGACGACGGCGCTGGGGCTCTCGTTCGCGACCAGCGGGGAGCGCACGCTGTTGATCGACGGCGACCTCGTGGGGGCGGGGCTCAGCCGACGGCTGGGCGCCGCCAACCATCCCTCGCTGGAGCATGTGCTGCTGCGCGAGCGGATGGTCGACGCGCGGCAGTTGGAGATTGCGCGGGGCGATGCTCGGGCGGCCGACCGTCCGGTCGAGGACGTGCTGGTCGAGCGTGGCCAGCTTCAGCCGCACCAGGTTGAACATGCCCGCGCCCGGCAGCGGGAGCGCAGGCTCGGGATCCTGGACGCCTGCGCGGGTACGCCGCTGAGCGACGTGACGGCGGCGACGGGTGTGGACAACCTCGAGCTGCTGCCGGTCGGCAGCGCCCGGGCGGAGCAGGCGGGGCTGCTCTCGCCGGAGAGCATCCGGCGGCTGCTCGAGCAGGTTCGCGGGCACTACGACTGCGTGATCATCGACACGGGCCCGAGCCTGGGGAGCATCGAGGCGTCGATGACCGCGGCGCAGGCCGACGCCGCGATCCTCGTCGTGTCCCGGGGCGATCACAAGCCGGCGATCGTCGGCTCGCTGGAGCACCTGCAGAATGTCGGGGCGCACGTCGCGGGGCTGGTGTTCAACCACGCGTCGGCGCAGGACATGGCCCGGTCGGACTACGCGAGCAGCATTTCCGGGTCATTGAGCCGCTCGGCGCAGCCGGTGGCGGTGCAGGCGTTGAGCCCCGACATGGCGGCGCGGCTCGGCGCGGTCGGCTCGGCGGTCGCCTGCTGTTCGGACACCGAGACGAGCCTGAACCAGAACCACACCAGTCACGGCAACGGCCACGGGGAGCGTGCGGGATGATCCGGCCCGCCTACGACAACATCGCCCCCCCGACCCGCGTCGAGCCGACGATCTGGGGTCTGAGCCCCGCGCTGTTGCACGAGCGATTCTGGGCGTCGCGTGGCGTGCAGGTCGTCGAGGCCGGGCGCCCGGCCGATCTCGCGCGTGACGCGGAGCTGTACCTGCTCGTTCCGCCGGCGACGCTGGCGGTTTTCCATTTGACACCGGTGGTCGATGCGCTGGCGTGGCACCAGTGCGAGCTGCTGCTGGTGCGTCTGCACGCCCAGCGGCCGCGCGGCTACCGGGAGCAGATCGTTACCGACGACGCCGGTCGATTCGTCGACTTTCGGCGTCACTACGGCAGCGGGCCGACGCGCCTGGTGCGCGTGGCGGTCACGCCCGAGGCGGAGATCGCGCGGCAGTGGCAGCACGCCGGCGACCACCGGGGCGGGTGGGTGCGCTTGCGCCGCGAGGCGCCGACGCCGCGCCATGCCGTCGTCTCGATCCAGGGGCAGGCGTACGACGCGCCGCACGGGCCGGACCGGATGCGGTTCGCGCGCGATCTGGCGCGGCTGTGGCACCGGCCGGACACGACGATCGCGGGCGTGCAGGCGCTGGGCCCGCGTGTCTGGGCGGACGGCGGGAGCCTGCCGGAGCCGAGCGCGCGGTTGATCGGTCCGCTCTGGATCGGCGCGGGGCGGCGTCTCGACGCGCACGCGACGGTGGCGGGCCCGGCGGTGCTCTGGGATGACCCAGCGGCGAGGCCGGCGCCCCCGCCGCTGCGCTGGCCGCCGCGCGGCGGGGTCGAGGTGGCGCCGGTGTTTGGCCCGGAATCAGGCGCGGCGGCCGCGCCCGCTGGCGCGCGGGACGGCGGGGCGGGTCGCGCGCCAGCGGATCGGCGGCCGGGCAAGCGGCTGTTCGACATCGTGTTCGCCGCGGCCGCGCTGCTGGTGACGCTGCCGACGCTCTTTCCGATCATCATGCTGGCGATCTGGCTGGAGGACGGGCGGCCGCTGATCTTCTCCCACCGGCGCCAGACGCTGGGCGGGCGACCGTTTCCCTGCCTCAAGTTCCGCTCGATGCGCCGGGACGCGGAGCGCATCAAGGCGCAGCTCATCGCGTGCAACCAGGCGGACGGGCCGCAGTTCTACATCCGGGACGACCCGCGGCTGACGCGCGTGGGCCGGCTGATGCGGCGGTTCAACCTCGACGAGTTGCCGCAGTTTCTCAACGTGCTGGTCGGGCAGATGTCCGTTGTGGGTCCGCGACCGAGCCCGCACGAGGAGAACCAGTATTGCCCGGCGTGGCGCGAGGCGCGGCTGAGCGTGCGGCCGGGCATCACCGGGCTGTGGCAGGTCCGCCGCAGCCGCGCGGCCGGGCGCGACTTCCAGGAGTGGATCAAGTACGACATCACCTACGTCGAGAATCGCAGTTGGAAGCTCGACGTGGTGATCCTGGCGCAGACGGTTGCGCAGATGCTGGGGATGCGCAAGCACGGCAGTTAGCGTGCGGCGCGCGTTTCGTGGCGGAGTTGGCCACATGCCGCGGCGATGTCGCGGCCGCGGCTGGCGCGGATGTGGGCGTTGACGCCGGCTTCGCGCAGGACGCGCTGGAACGCGCGCACGTCATCGCCGCGCGGCCGGTTGAACGGCAGGCCGGCGACCTCGTTGTAGCGGATCAGGTTGATGTTGCTGCGCAGGCGACGGGCGACGCGGGCGAGTTCGCGCGCGTGCTGCGCCTGGTCGTTGACCCCGCCGAGCAGGATGTACTCGAGTGTCACCTCGCGGCCCGTGCGGTGGAAGTAGTAGCGGCCGGCGTCGATGAGCTGGTCGACGCTGACGCGGTCGGCCCAGGGGATGAGCGTGCGGCGCAGCTCGTCGTTGGGCGCGTGCAGGCTCACGGCGAGGGTAATGGGCAGCTCCAGGTCGGCCAGTCGGCGGATCTGCGCCGGCAGGCCGACCGTGCTGACGGTGATGCGCCGCGCGGAGAGGTTGAAGGCCCAGTCGGCGGCGAGGGTGCGCACGGCGCGGGTGACGGCGGCGAAGTTGGCGAGTGGCTCGCCCATGCCCATGAACACGACATTGGTAATGCGCCCGCCGTGCTGATTCAGCCACCAGACCTGCTCGACGATGCGGCCGGCGGAGAGATTGCCCTCCAGGCCGCCGAGGCCTGACGCGCAGAACTTGCAGCCGACGGGGCAGCCGACCTGGCTGGAGATGCAGGCGGTGCGGCGATCGCCCGCGGGGATCATGACGCACTCGGTGTGCCAGGGGAGGTCGTCGTCATCCCGCTCGCCGAGCACCGGCAGCGTGGTCCTCGCGTCTTGGCTCGCGTCCCCCGCCGCATTCCCCGCCGCCGCTGCCTCGGGCCAGGCCAGCAGCAGCTTTCGCGTGCCGTCGCTGGCCTGCTGCTCGCGCACGATCTGGCCGACGGTGAAGCGCATCCGCTCGGCCAGCAGCTCGCGGTCGCGGTGCGGCAGGTTGCTCATTGCGTGCGGATCGGTCACGCCTTTGTCGTAGACCCAGCCGCGCACCTGCTCGGCGCGGTAGCGCGGCAGGCCCCAGCCCCCGAAGAGGGTCGCAAGCTCGGCGGGATCATGATCGAAAAAGCAGGTGGCAGGCTCAGGCATAAACCCCTCATTGTAGACGCCCGAGCGGCGTGGGATTAAAAATTCAGAATTCAAAATTCAAAAAGCGGAAGCTACGCCGAGCCCGGGCTGCCGACTCCGATCTCCCGCTTTCTGAATTTTGAATTCCCAATTCTGAATTCTCCATTCTGTAAACTATCCCCATGCCCCCCATCACTAATGCCACCCTCGACCTCGCGGTCGATCTCGCCGGCTTACGGCTGGCCAACCCGCTGATGACCGCGTCGGGCACGTGCGGCTATGCCGACGAGTACGCCGACTTCGTCGACCTCGCCCGGCTCGGCGCGTTCGTGACCAAGTCGATCACGCCCGAGCCGCGCAAGGGCAATGCCCCACAGCGGATCGTCGAGACGCGGGCGGGGATGCTCAACGCCATCGGGCTCGCGAACGTGGGGCACGAGGCGTTCGTGCGCGACAAGCTGCCGCGCCTCGCCGCGCTGCGCGACCGCGGGCCGCGCATCATCGTGAATGTGGCGGGCCACAGCATCGACGAGTACGTGCGTGTGGCGGGCGACGTGGCCGGGCGCGACATGGTCGACGCGGTGGAGCTCAACGTCTCGTGTCCGAACGTGAAGGACGGGCTGACGTTTGGCACGAGTCCGGCGCTGCTGCGCGAGGTGGTCGGCGAGGTGGCCGGGGCGGTGCGGGGGCACGCGAAGCTGGTCGTCAAACTCTCACCCAACGTGGGTGACATCACCGCGACGGCGCGGGCGGCCGTCGAGGCCGGGGCGGACGTGCTGAGCCTGATCAACACGTACACGGCGATGGCGGTGGACGTGAACACGCGTCGCCCGCGCATCGCCAACGGCACGGGCGGGCTGTCGGGGCCGGCGATTCGGCCGCTGGCGGTGCACCTGACCAGCCGGGTGTACCGCGAGGTGGCGCGCGAGGCGAACGTGCCGATCATCGGCATGGGCGGCATCCAGCAGTGGCAGGACGCGGCCGAGTTCCTGCTCGCCGGCGCGACGGGGCTCGCCGTCGGCACCGCGCTGTTCGTCGACCCGGCGACGCCGGTGCGCGTCATTGAAGGCGTGGAG
The DNA here is from genome assembly GCA_040905445.1 of Phycisphaeraceae bacterium. Lineage (GTDB taxonomy): Bacteria > Planctomycetota > Phycisphaerae > Phycisphaerales > Phycisphaeraceae > SKPT01. The sequence continues at coordinate 138,293 of JBBDRN010000013.1, forward strand.
AAGTGGCTGGAGCAGCAGGGGGTCACGGCGCTGCGCGATGTCATCGGCACGCTGGAGCTGCCCGGCGACGTGCCGGCGGAGCCCTATCCGTGAAGCGGGAGGAACCCCCGAGGCACAGAGACACGGAGGCCGCAGCGGAGACGATCTGCATTCGTGAATGATGCATCCTCTCTCGTTCCTCTGCACCTGCTCCCTCTTCTCTGTGCATCCGTGTCTCTGTGGTTGTTCCTTCCGCTCCGTGTTCATCCGTGGTCAACGCCCATGCTCACGTCCCGTCAGCGGCGCATCTTTGACGGCCTTCTCGACGCCATCATGGACGAGTTGCCGGAGCAGCTCCACCAGTTGATGGAGGAGGTGCCGTTGATCGTCGAGGATGAGCCTTCGGCGCAGTTGCTTGACGAGATGGAGATGGAGGATGACGCGGACTTGTGCGGCCTGCACTGGGGCACGCCGCTGACGGAGCGCAGCGTGCAGCACTCGGGTGACCTGCCGGACCGCATGATGCTCTTTCGCGGGCCGATCATGCGCCTCGCGAGCGAGAGCGGCCGGACCGACCGCGACGAGCTTGAACACCAGATCCGCACGACGCTCCTGCACGAAATCGGCCACCACTTCGGGCTCGACGAGGACGACCTTGCGCGGCTGGGGTATGAGTGAGGCGGAATCCAGAATTCAGAATGGGATCTCGGGCGAACCCAGGAACCCACGATTTTATCATTGAACCGCGAAGAGGCGAAGCACACGAAGCACGCGAAGAAGCAGAAGTGACCCGAGCCACAATCCCTTCGCATCGTTCGCTGCTTCGCGGTTCTTCAGCGATCTCAATTCAGGCCCTCTGTGTGCGGGCATCTCTGTGTCTCTGTGCCTTTGTGGTTCGGCGCCTTCCCCCGGCTTGATCCGCGGTCACCTGTGCTCATCCGCGGCCAATCTCTCCACCCCGCGTCGTGCCTCCAGCGCCACGCGCAGGCCGTCGTAGGCGGCGAAGACGCCCGAGGGCAGCGCGGCCGCGAGGTCGGCGTGGCGGATGTCGTGGGCCATGTGGGTGAAGTAGGCCTCGCCCGGCTCGACCTGGTCGATGACGTCCAGCGCCTGCTCGACGGTCATGTGCGTCGGGTGGTGGCGGTAGCGCAAGGCATCGATCACCAGCACGTCGAGCCCCTCGAGGCAGGGGTAGCTCTCCGGCGGGATCGTCGACACGTCGGTGCAGTAGGCCAGCGATCGGCCGGCCCAGTCGATGCGAAAGCCGAGGATCGGCAGGCGGCCGTGCATCAGCCGGATCGGCGTCCAGGCGGCGCCGAAGAGGTCGATGGCGTGGCCGACGTGCAGCGGGGAAGGGATCAACTCGGCGACGAACGAGGGGTTGACGTTGCGGTGCGACTGGAAGATGTAGCCGAACATGTGGTGCAGCGTCTCGAGGAGCCCCGGCTCGCCGTAGATGTCGACGGGCTGCTGCATCACGGCATTGAACCGGCGCAGGTCGTCGATGCCGAAGATGTGGTCGGCGTGGGCGTGGGTGTAGAGCACGCCGTCGATGCGATTGATGCGCTCGCGCACGGCCTGCAGCCGCATGTCCGGCGTGGTGTCGATGAGCAACTGCCGCGGCTCGGCGTCGGCTTCACCGCTCGCGGACGGGCGGGACGGGTAGCGGACGAGCGCGCTGGGACGCGTGCGCTGGTCGCGCGGGTCGTCGGAGCGGCACACGGCGCAGTCGCAGCCGATCATCGGCACGCCGGCGCTCGTGCCGGTGCCGAGGAAAACAAGCTCGAGCGTGGGGCTGTGCATGGGCTGACATTCTATGGCAGCCCAGGGCCTGATGCGGGACGCAGCGCCGGAGCCGCGGGCTTTCGCATGCTCGCCTGGAGGGGGGCTGGGAGAACGTGCGTCCGGGTGAACATGCTACAATCGCCCTCGATATGGCCGAAAACCGCTCGAACAACAACACCGAACGCGTCGCGATCGTCGGCTCGGGCCCCGCGGGTTGGACGGCGGCGATCTATGCCGCCCGCGCCAACCTCGACCCGGTCGTGTATGAGGGCACGCCGCGCCAGGACCCGGACCTGATCCTCCCGGGCGGGCAGCTCATGTTGACGACGGAGGTGGAGAACTACCCCGGCTTCCCGGAGGGCGTCCGCGGGCCCGAGATGATGGACCTGTTCAAGAAGCAGGCGATGCGCTTCGAGACGCGCGTGGTCAGCGAAGACATCGCGCGCTGCGACTTTTCGACCCGCCCGTTCACGCTCGAGACGGCGCAGGGCACGACGGTCCGCAGCGAGGCCGTCATCCTCGCCACCGGCGCGACCGCCAACTGGATCGGCCTCGAGAGCGAGGCGCGGCTGGCACGGATGGGCGGCGGGGTCTCGGCGTGCGCGGTGTGCGACGGCGCGCTGCCGGTCTTCCGCGACCAGGAGCTGGCGGTCGTCGGCGGCGGTGACTCGGCGATGGAAGAGGCCAGCTACCTGACGAAGTTCGCCTCCAAGGTGTACGTCATCCACCGGCGCGGCGAGCTGCGTGCCTCGAAGATCATGCAGGAGCGGGTCCTCAACAACCCCAAGTGTGAAACGATCTGGGACACGGTCGTCACGCACGTTCATGGCGACGACCACGTTGAGGCCCTGGACCTCAAGAACCTCAAGACGGGCAAGGAGTCGAAGCTGCCGGTCCGCGGGCTGTTCGTTGCGATCGGCCACACGCCGGCGACGCAGTTTCTCGAGGGCTCGGGCGTGGAGCTCGACGAGCACGGGTACGTGCGGCTGTCGGACCCGGAGCGGTCGCATACGAGCGTGGACGGCGTCTTTGCGGCGGGGGACCTGGCCGACGCGATCTACCGCCAGGCGGTGACGGCCGCGGGCATGGGGTGCAAGGCGGCGATCGACGCGGAGCGGTGGTTGGCGGAGAACGAGATCCTGTGACGGCCGCCGGGGGGGTCGGGCGCCCCCCGCCCGGGGCGCCGGGGGGTCGAACTATTGATAAGATATTTTGGTACAGCGAGTTAAGGCGAATGCCCCCCGCCCCGCTCCCGCCCTGTCGGCGTCGCGGCGCGGGCGGACGCTACACTGTATGACAGACCATGCCCATCCACCCTCTCACTGATCGCCGCGGCGGCACCGATTCCGCCGGACCGGGGCCTGCCGCGCATGGTTGCGAGGTCGACCGCTGGCTGAGGCCGTTTGCCCTCGATGGGGGGCTCCACGCGGAGGTGCTGCTGGTGGTTCGGGCCCTGCCGATGGCGGTGCGGGACGATCTGATGCAGGATGCGGGGTTCGCGCTATGCGACTATGAGCCTGGGCGGGAGCGGTTTGCCGTGCCGGTGCCCGTCCCGGGGGCTTCGGGGTGCAGCCGGAGCGTGGTGCTGAAGCGGACGGTGCGGGATCGGCCGTCGGCGTGGGTGCGGTGGCTGATCGCCCACGAGCTGGCCCACGCACACCTGCGCAATGGTGGGCGGTGGGAGGGCGAGGACCCGGAGCACGCGGCCGACGCGCTGGCGTCGGCGTGGGGGTTTCCGCGCCCGGTGCCGGATGCGGCGGTGCGTTAGCGGGGGTGGTGAATCCGGCGTTGGTGGCCCCACGGGGGCGTTCATGCGTTATAATTGCGTGTTTGTTGCACTTGCGCCGCCCGGCCGCGCCGGGTCCGAACCTCCTACGGACACCCCAATGTCTGGCACCCGATCCGAGCCGCGTACGCCCATTCAGCAGAACAGGCCCGCGCACCTATACAAGACGATCCTCCTGTTCGGTGCCCCCGGGGCCGGCAAAGGCACGCAGGGGCGGATCCTGGGCCAGATTCCCGGGTTCTACCACTTCGCGTGCGGCGACGTGTTCCGGTCGATCGACATCAACTCGGAGATCGGGCGGGTGTTCTACGAGTACTCGTCGCGGGGCGAGTTGGTGCCGGACGACGTGACGGTGAGGATGTGGGCGGACCACATTCACGCGCGGAACGTCATCAGCCACTACAAGCCGCGGGCGGACCTGCTGGTGCTGGACGGCATCCCGCGCACGCGCGATCAGGCGGCGCTGATGGACCAGTACATCGACGTGCTGAAGGTGATCCACCTGCACTGCGACGATGAGGCGGCGATGTTCGAGCGGCTGCGGCGGCGGGCGCTCAAGGAGAACCGCTACGACGACGCCGACGAGCGCGTGATTCGCCAGCGGTGGAAGGTGTACGAGCAGGAGACGGCCCCGGTGCTGGACCATTACCCGGCGGAGAAGGTCGAGAAGGTCGACTCGCTCGGCTCGCCGGCGCGGATCCTCAGCGACATCCTCAACATCGTGGTGCCGATCCAGGACGCGCACTTCGCCACGATCGACGCCTGAGCGGGGGCGCGGATACTTCAAGGCAGCATCATGACCACGACCCGACCCGAGAAAGCATCGCCGCCCGCCCCCGCCCCCGCCCCCGCCCCCGCTCCCGGCGCCGGCAGCACGATGCCCGACGTGCAGGGGCTGGCCGACAGCCGGCGGGTGGCGATCAACAAGGTGGGGGTGAAGGAGATCCGCTACCCGATCACGCTGCACTGCCCCAAGACGGGCGGGCGGCAGCACACGGTGGCGCACGTGAACATGTACGTCGGGCTGCCGCACTACCAGAAGGGCACGCACATGTCGCGCTTCCTCGCGGTGCTCAACGAGCATCACGAGTCGATCCGCTCGGACCAGATCATGGATGTGTGCCACCACGTCAAGGACCTGCTCGAAGCGGAGGAGGCGCACCTGGAGCTGACGTTCCCCTACTTCATCGACAAGCCGGCGCCGGTGACCGGGCAGGTGGGCAAGCTGGACGTGGAGGTGACGTTCGAGGCGATGTGCAACAACGCGCAGGACGATTTCATCCTGGGCCTCAAGGTGCCGGCCGCGAGCCTGTGCCCGTGCTCGAAGGAGATCTCCGCCTACGGGGCGCACAACCAACGCTGTGAGATGGAGGTGCGCGTGCGCTTCGCGCCGGGGCAGAGCATGTGGATCGAGGACGTGTTCGAGATCGTCGAGAGGCAGGCCAGCGCTCCCGTGTTCGCGATCCTCAAGCGCCCGGACGAGAAGTGGGTGACCGAGACGGCGTACGACAATCCGAAATTCGTGGAGGACATCGTGCGCGACCTGGCGCTGGCGCTGGACGATGAGCCGCGCATCCTCTGGTACCAGGTCAACTCCGAGAACTACGAGTCGATCCACAACCACAACGCGTATGCGTTCGTGGAGCGCGACAAGCGGGTGTAGGGTCTGCTGTGCGGACCTCGTCTGCCGCCACGTGTCGCCACGGCGGCCGGCCCTGGTGGACAACCCACCGTGGCGCCCGTTTCGGTTCAGCCCGCCCATGAAGCAGATCTACCAGGCACGCGACGAGATGGAGGCCCACTGGCTCAAGGGCCTGCTGGGGCGCGAGGGGATCGACGCGCAGGTGTTCGGCGGCGCGCTGTCCCGCGTTGTGGGTGAGGTGCCCTTCACGGAGGCGTTCCCGACGCTGCACGTGGCCGACGAGCAGGAGCAGGCGGCGCGCGACGCGCTCGAGCGCATCCTGAGCGTGCCTGCGTCCGACGCCGACCCGGACGCGCGGCCATGGCAGTGCCCGGACTGCAGCGAATGGGTCGATGCCCACTTCGGCGAGTGCTGGAACTGCGGCTACGTGCGCGAGGATGATGCCGACCCGCCGGCATAAAGCCGGAACCGGTGGCCGGAGGTGGCGGCGGAGGACGATCAACGGGACCACCGGTTCCGGCTTTGTATGGGAGTGCGAATGGGCGGTTGGGGATCGTGCTATCCTTGCCCGCCATGCCCGAGCCTGCCCTACGCTACGAGCCGCCGCCGCTGCGCCGCAACGTCAGCTTCATGCTGATGTGGGCGAGCGTCGTGGCGTCGGGGTTCGGCGATCGGCTGATCCAGCTCGTGGCGTGGACGCTGCTGGGCATGGGCGAGCAGGGCATCGACGCGTCGAGCGTCCAGGCGAGCGTCTACTTCTTCTTCTTCATTCCTTACCTCGTTTTCAGCCCCGTCGGCGGATGGCTCGCGGACACGCTGCCGCGCAAGTGGATCATGTTCGGCTGCGACCAGAGCCGGGCGCTGATCATGCTCGCCGCGTTTGTGCTCGTGCCCGCCGGCGCCGCCCGCGCCATTCCCGCCGGGCACGTGCTCTTCGAGATCGCGCTCCCCGGCGGCACGCTGCAGTTCACCGGGCATCACGGCGTGTTCGCCATCGTGTTCGGCGTGGGGCTCATGGCGGCGATCTTCGGCCCGACGCGCAACGCCACCGTCCCCCAGATCGTCCGCCCGCGCGACCTCCAGGGCGCCAACGCGATCATCCTGGGCCTGGCGGTCATCGCGTCGCTGATCGGCATGCTCGTCGGCGGGTGGGTCATCGACGCGCTCGACTCGCTCCATGCCGGGCTCATCATCGCCATCCTCGCGTTCAGCATCTCCGGCTGCTTCTTCATCTTCCTGCGCATCCGCCAGCGGACCCGCGCCCCCCGCGCCGAGCGGCCCAGCCAGTGGCGCCGGCTCATCGAGGGCGTCAGCTACATCGCCCGTCACAAGCCGGTGCTCCAGCTCGTCATCCTCGGCGTGCTGTTCTGGGCGAGCTCGCATGTGATCGTCGCCGCGATCGCGGCGCTCAATGCGCGCCACTACGACCTGCCCAGCCCGCTCATCGTCGCGATTACCGGCGACCCGGCCGACGCCGCGCTCGTGCTGCACCTGGCGGTGATGAGCAGCGTGCTAGGTCTGGGCATGCTGACCACCGCGCTGGTCGTCTCGTTCTTCAACACGCGACGCGAGGCGCCGCTGGTCATCAACTTCTGCCTGATGCTCACCGGCGCGTGCGTGCTCGGCCTCGCCGTGGTGCCCAACTTCGCGTGGGGCCTCGTGCTCGCGTTTTTCGTGGGGTTCTTCGGCAACGCGATGGTCGTCTACGTCAACTCCCAGACGCAGTCGATCTGCGCCGACTTCATCCGCGGACGGGTCTTCGGCGTGCGCGAAATCTTCGGCACGATCGCTGCCGTCGGCGTCAACCTCGCCATCTGGCAGGTGCCCGGCACGGACCGCTACATGGTCCCGCTGCTCTACGCCATGGCGTTCGTGTTCATGGCCGTGGCGGTGCTGGCCCTGCCGTGGCTGCTGGTGCGAGGTCCGATGTCGACGGCGGAGAACATGCTCTGGCACCTCTGCCGGCTGTACACCACGGCGTATCACGGGCTGCGGTGGCGCGGCATCGCCAACGTGCCGCGCACCGGCGCCGTCGTGCTGGCGTCCAACCACACCACCGCGCTCGATCCGCTGCTCATCCAGTCCGCCCTGCCGCGCAAGGTGCGCTGGGTCATGCTCAAGAGCTTTCAGTTCCGCGTGTTCGGCTTCGTCTGGCGGGTGATCGAGCCGGTGAGCATCGAGCGCGGCGTGAGCGTGCGCGGGCAGATGCGCGAGATCGTCGGCGCGCTGACGCAAGACGACGCCGTGGTGGGCATGTTCCCGGAGGGTCAGCTTCAGCGCGATACGCGCGAGCTGGCGGAGCTGCAGCCGGGGACGGTGGTGGTCGCGAAGCGCAGCGGTGCCGTGATCGTGCCGGTGTGGATCGACGGCACGCCGCGTCGGCGCTGGATGGTCCTGCACTTTCTTCAGCCGAGCCGGTCGCGCGTGACGTTCGGCAAGCCGATCGCGATGGCGAAGGATGCGGACAACGACGAGGTGCTGGCGGAGCTGCGCAGGCGGATGGAGGCGCTCGCCGATCACCAGACATAAGGCCGGGACCGGTGGTCCCGGGGGCGGCGGCGAGTGCCGTCAACTGCCGCGTGCGCCCGTCGTCGCCTCGACGCCGATGCGCGGTCGGCCGACCTCGTGGTGACGATGGACGTCCTCGGTCGCCGTGCGTCGTCGGGCGTTGCGGCTTTATGGGTGGGGCGATGCGTCGTCGGCGCCCGCCGCCTCATCGCGGGCGGGGGCGAGCTCGATCGGCTCGGTGGGCTCAGTGGGGGCGGGCGCGGGCGGCGGCGACTCGGATGGCGAAGGCGGCTCGGCCTCGGCCTCGCGGCGGTCCTCCGCCGGCTCGACGTGCGCCGTCGCGTTCGCCCGGCCGAGGCGCAGCTCGATGGCGTGCTCGATCTCGGACGCCAGCGCGTGGCTCTCGCGCACCGTCATGTCGCCGGGCACGTGCAGGTGGACGTCGACCCAGTGGAAGCCGCCGCTGCGCCGCTGGCGCAGCTTGTGGTAGCCGGCGATGCGATCCGCGGCGACGGCGCCGTCCAGGATGGCGCGCACCGCCGACTCGTCCTCCGGCTCGGAGCGGTCCATCAGGCCGTGAAACGAGTGCCAGAGCAGGCGCCAGCTCGTGGCGAGGATGACAATGGCCAGGAGGATGGCGATGACGGCATCGAGGCGGTTGTAGCCGGTCCACCGCACGAGCAGCAGGCCGACGATCACGCCGAGCGTCGAGACGACGTCGGTGGCGAGGTGCTTGCCGTCGGCGATGAGCACGTCGTTGCCGTAGCGGACACCGGCGCGCCAGATGTAGCCGGCGAGCAGGCCGCTGGCGATCGCGACGCCGCCGAGCAACCACGAGCCGACGGTCAGCCGCTCCAGTTCCGGGCCGGTGAAGATGCGGCGGACGCCCTCGACAGCGATGAAGCCGGCGGCGAGGAGGATGAGCCAGCCTTCGAGCCCGACGGCCATGAACTCGATCTTGCCGTGGCCGTAGTGATGCCGGCGATCCGCCGGCCGGTTGGCGTACCAGACGCTGTAGAGCATGACGCCGGCGGCGGCGATGTTGATGATCGACTCGAACGCGTCGGTGAGCACCGCGATGGAGTTGGTCATCGCGAAGATGAGGAACTTGACGAGCGTGATGCCCACGCCTGCCACCAGCGCCCACCGCGCCACGACAAGCACGCGATCAGCGTCGGGATTGGCGTCCGGCTCGGGCATCCGGCCAATGTAGTGGGGCCCCATGGGCGGGGCAATCGGACCGCGCCCAACGGTCGCCCCGTCCGTGTCGTGCGCGCGAAACCAACGTCCCTGCGGACATCGGCCCGCCGGCGCTTTACAATCCGGGCAGCGGTCGACAAGCGTCGCCGTCGCGACGCGCCCGGGATGGGAGCCCCCTGCATGACCACCGACCACCCCCTGCACCTCGAAGAACCCGTCGAGGCCGAGAACGCCTCGATCATCCTGGGCATGTCCGGCTGGATGGACGGCGGGGACGTGTCGACGGGCACGGTCGAGTGGCTCATCGACGAGGGGCAGGCCGAGCTGGTCGGGTGGATCGACCCGGAGGACTTCTACATCTTCAACTTTCCGGGGTCGATGGAGGTCACGGCCCTGTTCCGTCCGCACGCGAAGATCGAGGCCGGCCTCCTGGAGCAGTACGAGGCGCCGACGAACGACATCTACTACTCGGAGAAGTTCAACCTGCTGCTCGTGCTGGGCAAGGAGCCGCACCTGCGCTGGGCGAGCTTTGCGTCCTGCCTCTTCGAGCTGGCGGAGCAGACCGGCGCCGCGGAGCTGCTGTTTCTCGGCAGCGTGGCGGGCGTCGTGCCGCACACCCGCGACGCGCGGCTGCGCTGCAGCGCTTCGGATGGCGAACTGCTCGAGGCCCTGACGCAGCGCGGCGCGGGCGTCAGCGAGTACGAGGGCCCCGCCGGGTTCATCACGCACCTGATGGCGCACGGCCCGGACGCGGAGCTGCGCGTCGGCAGCATGGTCGCCGAGATCCCGGCCTACATCCAGGGCCGCAACCCCAAGGGTATCGAGGCGGGGCTGCGCCAGCTCGCGGGCTACCTCGAGCGGCCGTTCGAACTCGACGCGCTGCGCAGCCTCGGCGAGCAGTGGGAGAAGCGCATCGACGAGGCCGTCGCCAAGCGCTCGGACCTGGCCGAGCACATTCACAAGCTCGAGGCCGACTACGACCACGAGGTCTTCGACACGCAGATGGGGGATCTCAAGGACTGGCTGGAGAAGCAGGGGATCCAGGTGGACTGACGACGGGCATGCCGGCCCTCGTTGCGGCCCCCCGCCGGAGACGATTGGTCTGTCGCCACGGGTGAAGCGAAGCGGAACCCGTGAAAAGGGTTGACTGCAACGTCCCCGCCCCGGCAGGGGCGGAGGCAACTTCCGCTGCCCCTGCCGGGGCAGGAGGATTCCCGTCGCCACGTTCCACGGGTTCCACTGCGCTCCACCCGTGGCTACAACCCGCAGCCCCTGCGGGGCTGAAGTGTGGGGCCGGCGATTGCGATGCCGTGGTCAAGATCGGGTGAGATCTTTGAATAACCGAATAACCGCGAAGCAGCGAAGAACGCGGAGGGCGCGAAGGGATGTGAATGTGCGTAACTTCTGCTTCTTCGCGCACTTCGCTTGCTTCACCTCTTCGCGGTTCAATGATGCGTTCGTTTCGCTGCCTGCACCCGCGGCGACAAGGCTCCGAAGATCCCGGATGCAAAAAAACGAGCCCACGTGTGGCGCATCGTGGGCTCGCGGGTCCGACAGCGTCGCTGCCGGATGTGTGCTGGTTTGAGGGGACGCTGCCCCGCGGTCGGCGGCGAGTGGCGAATCAGATTTCCAACTCGCGCTGCGTGATCTGTCGGTACGCCTCCAGGTATTTCTCCCGCGTGTTGCGAATCACCTCGTCGGGAAGCTCGGGGCCGGGCGGCTGCTTGTCCCATCGACCCCCGTCGACCAGTGCTTGAAGATAATTCCGAACATACTGCTTGTCGAAGCTCGGCTGGTCGCGCCCGGGTTCGTATTCATCCGCCGGCCAGAAGCGCGAGCTGTCCGGCGTCAACGCCTCATCTATCAGGATAGGCCGTTTCGTTTCATCTTCAAGAGGTAACCCGAACTCAAATTTCGTGTCGGCGAGAATGATGCCGCGCTGCGCGGCGTAGTCATGCCCCATCCGGTAGATCGCCAGCGACAGCTCACGCAACTGACCCATCAGCTCCGCGCCGGCGACGTCGCACGCCTCCTCGAACGTGATGTTCTCGTCGTGGCCGGTCTCCGCCTTCGTCGAAGGCGTGAAGATCGGCTGGGGCAGTTTGTCGCACTGCCTCAGCCCCGCGGGCAGTGCAATGCCGGTGACCGCGCCGCTCTTCTGGTATTCCTTCCACCCCGAACCGGCGAGGTACCCGCGGACGACGCACTCGATGGGCACGACGCGCGTCTTGCGGCCGACCATCACGCGCCCGCGGAGCGTCTGGCGGTCGCGGTCGGACAGGCCCGCGATGTCGGCGGGGTCGGTGGAGATGAGGTGATGCTCCAGCCGATCGCCGAGCGACCGGCCGATCATGTCGAACCAGAACGCGCTGAGCTGCGTGAGCATGCGCCCCTTGTCGGGGATGGGGTTGGCCAGCACGACGTCGAACGCGGAGATGCGATCGCTGGCGACGATGACCAGCGCGTCGACGCCGGCGGTGGTGCGCGCGTCATAGATGTCGCGCACCTTGCCCTGGCGTCGGCCGGGCAGTGGCAGGTCGGTGCTCATCACGGCAGCGGTCGTCGGCGGCATGGCGGATCCTCGTAGGGTGAACGCGCGTAGCATCGCCGATCATTTCGGCGCTTGCAAGTGCCCCGGGCGGTGCGCAAGCCCGGGGGTGGTAATCCGTGGGCTTCGAATCGCGATCAGAACTGCCGCAGGAATCGCACGTCGTTCTCGAACAGCCAGCGGATGTCGTCGATGTCGTAGCGGCGCATGGCGATGCGCTCGATGCCCAGCCCGAACGCGAAGCCGGTCCATTCGTCCGGGTCGTAGCCGACCGCCTCGAAGACGGCGGGGTCGACCATCCCGCAGCCGCCGAGCTCCATCCACTGCCACTCGCCGCCGAGCTGGATCTTCACGTAGAGCTCGGCCGAGGGCTCGGTGAAGGGGAAGTAGCTGGGCACGAGCATGACGTCCGCCTCGGGGCCGAACGTCGCGTGGGCGAACTGGTAGAGCGTCGTCTTGAGGTCGACCATCGACACCTGGCGGTCGACGTAGAGGCCCTCGATCTGGTGAAACATCGAGTAGTGCGTCGCGTCGTGCTCGTCGGGGCGGTAGACGCGGCCGGTCGAGATGACGCGCACCGGCGGCGGGGTGTGCTCCATCACGCGGATCTGCACCGTCGACGTCTGCGAGCGCAGGAGGTGCGGCCGGGCGTCGCCGTCGTGGCCCGCCCGTTGCGCGGCCGAGGCGCGCGTCGGGCCGTCGAGGTAGAAGTTGTCGACCGGATCGCGCGCCGGGTGCTCGAGCGGAATGTTGAGCGCCTCGAAGTTGTGGTGCTCGTCCTCCAGCTCCGGGCCGGTGGCCACGTCGAAGCCCATCCGCCCGAACACCTCGACCAGCTCGTCGACCGTCTGCGTGATGATGTGCTGCCGACCGAGGCGGGGGGCGCTGGCGGGCTCGGTGACGTCGATCTGCGCACTCTTGCCGCCCGCCTTGCCCGCGCCCGCCCCGGCGCCCCCGCCCGCCGCGCCGACCCCGCCCAGTGCCGCCTTCTTCGCATCGAACGCCTGCTCGATGGCGCTGCGCAGCGCGTTGGCCTTCTGCCCGAACGCCGGCTTCTCGTCCTTCGGCACGTTCTTCAGCTCCGCCATGAGCTGCTTGAGCGACCCCTTGGAGCCCAAGTATTTGATGCGAAACGCTTCGAGCGCGTCCGCGTCGGCGACGGCGTCGAGCTCGGCGCTGGCTTCGGACTGGAGCTGGTCGATCTTCTCGAGCATGGGACCGCACAGGATAGCAGGAAGCTACGCAGAAGCACGGCTTCAATCCGTGGGCGTCGGGCTGGCGCTCCGTTCCTCGCCCACCACTGCGCCGCACTCGGGGCAGCGCGGGCCGGCGGTCGCGCGCAGGTCATAGCCACAACTGGGGCACGCGTCTGCGCCGTCGCCCAGGGCGACGCGGATGCGGCGCTTGATCTGGGCAACCTGCGCTTCACTGAGCGTGTCGAGGTCAACGGACACACGGTAGCCGCTGAAGTTCAAATCCAGCCGCCGCCGGCGTACGCGTCCGTGCGACAGCATCTCCCAAACCCAGCGCGTCTCGAAGAGGTCGCGGAGGCCGACCACGACCCAGCCGTCCGTCAATGTCACGTAACTGACCATCCGACCATCGCTGTGGCCTCGAAACCATCGCACCTGTCGCCGCCATCGCAGCAACCGTGGGACGCCGCGAACCGCGATGATGATCCCACCACCCACCGCGAACACAAGCCACGCCGGCTCCATCACCGCAAGATAAACGATGAAAAGCCAGATGCCGCCAAGGATCCCCCGCAGGATCATTGCGTCAGTCGCACCGATCCAGACGAAGTTCCGCCTGCCCGCCCAGAGCATCCCCTTCGTCGGTGTCTCCCGCTCGATGTGGATCTGCATGTCCGGGTCTTCCAGGGCGCTCGCAGGGCAGACTTCGGCGGGCCGCGGCCGCTCGCGCCGCCCGGAGCGCGGCGGCTAACCGTAGGGTCCGCTGTGCGGACCGCGGGTCGTCGCCCACAAAAGAAGGTCCGCACAGCGGACCCTACGATCCCGCTGGCCGGTTGGCGGTGCTACATCACCCGGTAGCCGATGTCCTGGCGGTAGTGCGCGCCCTCGAAGTGGATCTTCGCGCACGCCGCGTTCGCCTTCGCCTGCGCCTCGGCGAGGTCCTTGCCCATCGCGCAGACGTTCAGCACGCGCCCGCCGGCCGTGACCAGCTCGCCGCCGCGCGTGCGCTTTGTGCCGGCGTGGAACACCTTGACGTCCGGGTCGGCCTCCGCGTTGTCGATTCCCGTGATCGGCTTGCCTGTTTCATATTTGCCGGGGTATCCGCCGCTGGCCATGACGACGCAGCAGCAGACGCGCGGATCCCAGTTGACCTGCACGGTGTCGAGACGGCCTTCGCAGGTGGCCCGCAGCACCTCCAGGAGGTCGCCCTGGAGGCGCATCATCAGCGCCTGCGTCTCGGGGTCGCCAAAGCGGACGTTGAACTCGATGACCTTCGGCCCGCCGGCGGTGAGCATCAGCCCCGCATAGAGCACGCCCCGGTAGTCCAAACCCTCGCGACGGATGGCGTCGACCGTGGGCACCAGGATCTGCCGTTGAATCTCGCGCATCAGCACATCGTCGATGAGCGGCGTAGGCGAGTAGGCACCCATGCCGCCGGTGTTGGGGCCCTTGTCACCTTCGAGCGCCTGCTTGTGGTCCTGCGACGGGTCGAGCACGTAGATGTTGCGCCCGTCGACGAGTGCCAGGATCGACACCTCCTGCCCGACGAGGCGTTCCTCGATGACGACGGTGCGCCCCGCTTCGCCGAACTCGTCGTCGACCATGCAGCGGGTCAGCGCCGCGACGGCGTCGTCGGCGTCGTTGCAGACGATCGCGCCCTTGCCCTTGGCCAGGCCGGCCGCCTTGACCACCACAGGGGTCTCGTGGATGTGCACGTAGCTCTGGGCGGCGTCGAAGTCGGTGAATGTTTTGCTGTCGGCGGTGGGGATGGCGGCGCCGCGCATGAGGTGCTTGGCGTAGGCCTTGTCCGCCTCGATGCGGGCGGCCGCCTGCACCGGGCCGAAGACGTACCGCCCGGGCCGGGCGAGACGGTCGGCGAGCCCGCCGGCGAGCGGGTCCTCCGGGCCGATGACGATCATGTCGATCTTGTTCTGGCGGCAGAACCAGTCGATGGCGTCGGCGTTCTTGGCGTTGACGGGCTCGGCGGAGAGGTCGACGTTCTCCCCCACGCTGCTGGTCCCGCCGTTGCCGGGGGCGAAGTGGATCTTGCCGCACGTCTTCGACTGCTGCAGCCGGTAACCCAGCGCGTGCTCGCGGCCGCCGCCGCCGATGATCAGAACGTTTGTCTTGGTTGCCATAGGGCGGTAGAGCGTAGCGAAACGGCGGGACGGCTGTAGGGTCCGCACTGTGGACCCTACAACGCGGGTTCGCCGCCGGCGGGGCGGACCCACGCCAGGTACGCCGCGCGCAGCCCCACCAGCAGGGCCACGGGCAGCACGGCGAGTGGCAGCGGCTGGGGCACGAACCACCAGCCCAGTGCCAGCAGCGCCATCGCGCCGGCCGTCAGCGCCAGGTAGCCACGCATCACGCGGTGCCCGGGCCAGAGCAGCAGGGCGGCCGCGGCAAGTGCATGCGTCGGCCAGGCCCAGAGCATGTTGTAGTTGGGCGCCGTCACGTCGTGCTCGGTCGCGACGCCCAGGCCGAGCAGGATCAACCCGCCGACGCCGACGACGCCGAAGAGCCCCGCGTCGGCGAACGGCCGGCTGCGCCAGCCCTGTCCACGCCGGCGCTGCATCCGGCAGTGCCACGCGGTGCACGCGACGCCCATGAGAAGCATCGCCCACAGCACTGCCGCGGGCCACGGCGGCGCCGCGGGCGTCAACGGCACGCCCCGCGCGCCGATGCCCGCGGCGGCGTCACCGGGGCGATACAGCTCGCGCTCCTCCGCGACGAGCGGGCGCAGCTCGCCCGTCGCGGCGTCGGCGATGCTCGCCGCGTCGATGACGCGCATCAGCGGCAGGGGCAGGAACGTCGCCTGCCGCGCGTCCATCAGTTCATCCGCCGGCCGCCCGAGCCCCAGGTCGATGCCCAGCCGCAGCAGTGGCGCCCCCTGGAGGTGGGCCATGATCGCCTGGCGATACGTGCGCGGCTCGTCGGGCTCGGGCAGCACCAGGCGCTCACCCACCACCGCCTCGACCATGTCCAGCACGCGCGTCGAGCAATTGTCCGCCAGGAAGCGGTAGCGGTATCGCGGCGGCGGGTCGCGGTCGGGCCTGGCGTTGTCCACCAGCAGCCGATACGCCGCCTGCCGCTGCTCGGCCGTGAGCCGCAGCGTCTGCTGCACCACCCGGCGGCGCTGGGCCTGGTAGACGGCGAGGGCGTCGTCGAAGGTGTCGACGCCGAGCAGGTAGTCGAGTTGGCCGCGGATGAAGCGGGCGATGAACAGCGGGTCGTCGTAGGAGAAGTAGCCGTAGTTGAAGACCACGTCCATCTGTTGGGCGGGGTCGCGCACGCGGATCGCGCTGTGGCCGAAGCGGGCGTGGACCGCCTCGCCCGGGTCCATCGTGAGCACCGAGATGCGGGCGTCCGCGGACAATGTTGCCGGCAGAAGCTCCGGATAGACCTGCGCCCGGGCCGGCGCGGCGCCCGCCAGCAGCACGCTGAGAATCAAGAGCATCAGGGGGAGCAGTCGAATAGGCTTCATGAGGCGCCCGTCAAGGCCACGCGGCGGGTGCGGCAGGCCGAAAGAGTTATTGTAGGCGCCGAACGATCGCCGCCTCCGAACGCCTGCGGCAGGCGGGCGGCGAGTGGTGGCGGGGTGTTGGGGTGGTGGGGTGCCGCGTGGCCAGCGTCGGTTAAGATGCAGGATGATCGTCAACCCTCTGCCCCGACCGGGCGACCGGGAACACCCACCATGAACATGCCGCCGCGTCGCCGGTTCACGTTCCACCCCCGCCATACCCACCACCCTCGCCGCGGCATTCCATGCCTGGTCGCGTTGCTCGGCATCAGCGCGCTGGTGACGATGGCCTGCACGTCGCCCTCGCCGGCGGCGGACGGGCCGGCGACGCTGGGCGAGGCCCGGGAGGCGGCCTTGGCGCAGGTTCGCAGCTCCGCCGACAGCCGCGACCCGATCCTGCGCGCCAACGCGTTGGAAGCCATCGCGCCGCTGCCCGACGAGGCCCGCGCCCTGGCGGAGCGCGGCGTGGAGGACTCCAACCACGTCGTCCGCTTTGCCGCGCTGATGCTCGTGGGCGACTTGGCGCTCGAGCCGCTGGGCGAGGCGGCGCTGGAGCGGCTGGACGACGACTCCTATCACGTTCGGGCCGCGGCCATTTACGCTGCCCGCGCCGCCGGGCAGGAGGTCGACGCCACGCCGCTGGCGCGGATGCTCGCCGCCCCGGACCCGGGGCTGCGGTCCAACGTCGCGATCGTCCTGGGGCGCATGGGGGATCGTTCCGCTTCGCCAATGATGCACGAACTGGCATCCGCGCCGATGCCGCGCGTCGACGAGCTCCATGCGTCGCTGGTGCGCATCCAGATCGCCGAGGCGCTGGTGAAGCTCGGCGAGGCGGAGGCGCTGAGCGCGATCCGCGCGGCCGCCTATTCCCATTTCGACGAAATCCGCGTGCTCGCGCTGTCGATGATGGGCCAACTCAACGACCGGCGCATGGCGCCGGCGATGGAGTACATGCTCGAGGACCAGCCGATCGAGATTCGCCTCGCCGCGGCGGAGGCGCTGGCCCGCATGGGTTCGGGCGTGGGCTTGGAGGCGATGCTGGACGGGGCGGACGACGATGTTACGGCGGTGCGGGCCCAGGCGGCGTTCGGGCTTGGGATGGTCGACGACACCGAGGCGACCGAGGCCCTGCTGAAGCTGCTCGAGGACGATGAAGAGCAGGTCCGCCTCTCCGCCGCCGCCTCGATCATTCGTGCCACGTCCCCGTCACGCCCGCCGGCCGCCCGCTGGTGAGGGGGCGGGGCGCGTGGGCGCGGCGGCTGAAGACACGGTGAGCGGGCGTTTCAGCCTGCCGTGCCGCCCAGCGCCTGCTCGATCGACTGGATCATCTCGTCGGACGTGGGCTGCGTCCTCGAGCGGTACCGGGCGATCACGCGGCCGTCGCGGTCGATGACGAACTTCTCAAAGTTCCACGCCGGCTCGCCGCCATCGATCGGGTCGATGTCCGGGTGCGTCAGCCGCTGGAAGAGCTCGATCTGCTCCTCGCCGCGCACGTGGCTCTTCTCGAGCATGTCGAACGCCACGCCGTAGTTGGACTGGCAGAAGTCGACGATCTCCTCGGCCGAGTCGAACTCCTGGCCGCCGAAGTCGCCCGACGGCACACCGACGATCGCCAGCCCCTGCTCGCTGTAGCGTTCGTGCAGCTCCTGCAGCGCGGCGTACTGCGGTGTGTGGCCGCACTTGCTGGCCACGTTCACGACGACGACCGCCCGGCCGGCGTAGCGCGACGCCAGGTCGACCGGGTCGCCCAGCAGGTCGTTCATCCTCAAATTGCTGAACACGTTCATGTCGGCCTCGATCGCGGTGAGGGTCTCGCCGTCCACTTCGCCACCCATCGTGTCGGCGTCGCCAGTGGAGGTGGTGGCGGGGGTGGTGGTGGCGGCGGGGGACGCCGAGGCGTCGGCGGAAGTTTCGCCGTCATCACATCCGCTCGCCAGCGCCAGGCCGGCAAGAGTCAGGGCAACCGCGGTGCAGGAAAGGAAGTCGCGCATGAGAAGTGCTCCATGGGAGAAGTGTGGCGCCGCCAACGGCGCGCCAGCATTATACCGACAACCACCGCGCACAACCCAACCCACCTCAAAATTCCCAAATCCCGATTTCCCTAATCCCAACCCCCCAATCCCCTCGCTACTGCCGATCGAGCACCCACTGCACCGCCATCCGCACGAGCTGGTTGTTGTTCTCCAGGTTCAGCTTCGTCTTCAGGTGCTCGCGGTGGGTCTCGATCGTCTTCGGGCTCAGGTGCAGCCGCTTGGCGATCTCGCGCGTCGACAGGCCCTGCCCGATCATCTCGAACACCTCCAGCTCCCGGTCCGAGAGCCCTTCCACCGGTGAGCTGCCGATGTTCCCCCCGCTCTGCATCATTCGCTGCAGCACGCGCTCGGTCATCGGCCCGGACAGGAACACCCGGTCCTCCAGCACGTGGTCCAGCGCATCGATCACCTGCTCCGTGGCCTCCGACTTGTTCACGTATCCCATCGCGCCAGCACGCAGCGCCCGCTCGGCGTAGAGCAGCTCGTCGTGCATCGACGAGACGAGCATGCGCGTCGGCCATTCCTGGGCACGCACCTGCTTGATCAGTTCCAGGCCCGACCCGCCCTCGAGGCTGATGTCGATGATCGCCGCGTGCGGCTGATGCTGCTGGATCATCTCCAGCGCCGCCGACGCACTGGCGACCTGGGCACAGACTTCGAAGCGGTCGGTTTTGTTGATCAGCTCCGCCAAGCCGTGGCGGACGATCGGGTGGTCGTCGACGATCAGCACGCGGTACCGGCGGCTGCCGGTGGCCGTCGCCCCCTCGCCGATGGTCGCGGTCGCGGACGAGGTGGCGGTGGCGGGGCTGATTCGGGTCGTGGCGTGCGGGCTCATACCGGTGCCTCCTGAGGAATGGGTGAGCGGGGGCGAAAGGGTGCGCCGGGGCCGTCGAGCCAGCCGCCGAGCGTGTACGCGGTCACTTCCAAACCGACGTGCGAACAGGAGCCATGATACGAAATCCCCCGCTTCCCGAAAGCCCCCAGACCCCCGTTAACACCACAATACACCCCTTCCACGCCTGATTGGGGCTTCACCCGACGTTCCGACCAAGAGTTTTACTGAGGCCCTGGGGAGGTGGGCCGCAGGCTTCGCAACCCGGAAGGCCCGATAACTCGCTGAACAACGCTCGGGACGCGAGACATGTCGCTGCGGTCAGTGCGGTCCGGTCACCGCGTCGCCGGTGTCGCCGCAGGGCCCGCCGCCCGTGGCCTCCGCCCGGACGACCGTCTGCCCGGTCAGTTCGTAGAGCGGGAAGTACCACTTCGAGATCTCCTCGCACGACCGCGGCGCGTAATGGCAGATGAACGCCCGCCGGAAGCGGTCCGCACTTTCGTTTGGATAGGAGCCGTGGATGATCGAGCCGTTGAAGAAGAGCACGTCGCCAGCCGCGAGGTCGACGGGCGTCTCCTGCGTGCCGGCGGGCGGGTCGACGCGATCGCCCGTGAAGAACAGTTCCCGGTCCGATGCCTTGGGGCACTGCACGTCGTATTTGTGCGAGCCCGGCACGACGACCATGCCGCCGTTGTCCCGGTCGGCGTCGTCGATGGCGAACCAGGCGGCCATGCACGTGCCCGGGTGGACGCGCAGGTAGAAGTTATCCTGGTGCAGGTCCTGCCCGCGCGAGCCGGGCGGCTTGAAGTAGAACATCGACTGCGCGGCGATCGGCTCCTCGCCGAGCAGGTCGCGCAGCACCGCTGCGACGCGCTCGTCGAGCATGTGGCGCATCGCGAGCGACCCGACGGCCTTGTCGTCATGCCGATGCGGATGCATCATCCGCGGGTAGCGGGCCAGCGGATCGTCCGGTGCGAACGCCTTGGACGCCTCGCTCAACCCCTCGACCGGCCCCTCGGCAGCCTGGGCCATGAACGTCTCGCGGATCTCGGCCACCTCGTCGGCGGCGAGAAGCTGCCGCGCGACGTGATACCCCGCCTCGTGAAATGCATCGAGCTCGGCGGACGTCAACATCTCGGGCATCGGATGGCTCCAGATCAGGATCGAGGGCGGCGGCGAGCGCGCGGCGGGCCGCCCGTTCCATGATACCGTCGCCTTACCGTTTGCAAATGTTCAACTTCCCGCCGACGCGGTGCCGATAAGCCTCGAAGCCGCTTATCGGGCGCAGGATGCGCCGCGCGCCGGCGGCCAACGCCACGGAAGGGTCATGGATGGCCGAATCAGATCAACCCCCCCAGGGTGTCGATGCCGCGGGTCTTGTCGATAAGCTCGTGAAACAGCGGGACTTGTATCGACAGCTCCAGTCGCTCGGCGGTCGCCAGGCCGAGTTGATCGAGCAGGGGCACACCGAGCAACTGCTCGAGGTCCTCGCCCAGCGCCAGCGATACGTCCAGCGGCTCGCGGCGGTGAACGCGGAGTTGGCGGTCGACCGCGAGCGCTGGCCGGAGCTCGCCACCACGCTGCCCGCCGACGAGCGGCAACGGATCAACAACCTGCTCGAGGAAGTGGAGGCCCTGCTCGCTGCGATCATCGCGCAGGACGACCGGGACCGCGCGCAGCTCGCGCTCGCCCGCGACGAGGTGGCCGGCCAGATGCGGCAGGCGGCCCACGCCGGCCGGGCGGTCAGCGCCTACAGCCAGGCCACGGGCAGCGTCGCCGCCCGATTCACCGACGGCAAGGGGTGAGGCAAATGCACCATGCACCATGGGCAATGGGCAAAGGTGTTGTCCTCGGCTCTTTCTGCATGGTTCATTGTCCATTGTTCATTGTTCGCTTGACGCCATGACCAGCACCGACGTCAACAACACGCTCCCGCGCCACGAGGCGGACCTGGCCGAGGTGATCCACGCCTATAACCAGGTGACACAGAGGCTGGAGCGCAGCCACGAGCGGCTCAAGGGCGAAGTGCTGCGTCTGCGCCAGGAGTTGGCGAGCACCAACGCCCAGCTCCAGCGCTCGCGCCGGCTCTCCGCGCTGGGCGAGATGGCGGCGGGCATCGCCCACGAGATCCGCAACCCGCTCTCGGCCATCCAGTTGTACGCGCAGATGGCGGTCGAGGACATCGAGCCGGCGGCCCGCGCCGGGGATGCGAAGCTCGGGCAGGCCGCGGCGCACGCCGGCAAGATCGTCGCCGCGGTGCGCGGGCTGGACGCGATCGTCCACGACGTACTGAGCTTCGCCCGCGAGATCGAGCCGCGGCCAGGTTGCCTGGAGGCGCGGGCGGTGCTGGAGCGGGCCATCGAAGCCCATCGCCCGGCGATCGATGCCGCGGGCGTGGCCGTCCGCCTCCGCGCTCCATCGCGCCTCGAACTTCATGCCGATGCCGACCTGCTGCACCGGGCGCTGCTGAACCTCGTGCGCAACGCCGTTGAAGCGATGGCGGGCGCGGCGACGCGCGAGCTGACGCTCGAAGCGCGGCCGGACGACGACGACGCGGGCGGGGCGATGATCTGCGTTGCGGACACCGGCCCGGGCATCGAGCCGCAGAACATCGACCGCATCTTCAACCCCTTCTTCACCACGCGCAACACCGGCACCGGGCTCGGGCTCGCCATCGTCCACCGCATCATCGACGCCCATGGCGGCGCGATCGTCGCGGACAACGGCCCCGACGACAGCGGCGCCGTCTTCGAGCTCCACCTGCCCGCCCCCGCCACTGCCCCCGCCACTGCCCCCGCCACTGCCCCCGCCACTGCCCCCGCCACTGCCCCCG
>JBBDRN010000014.1:0-155687 GCA_040905445.1 Phycisphaeraceae bacterium
CGTGGCGGGGATGGGTTGTGTGTGGGGGGGAGGTGGATGAGGCGTCATGCCGGGTGCCTCCGCGGCGGAGCCGGTGCGGGGCATTGTAGCTGTGACACGTCGCGCAGCCGGAGATTGGGTGCAAGAAGGACGTGGCGGGGAGTGGCGGGGGCGTGGCGGGGGGCGTGGCGGGGGCGGTCACCGTCAGCGGTCGACGCCGGCGTTCTGGAAGGTGCGCCAGTGGAAGTCGACGATGGCCGCGGAGGCGTCGCGCCAGAACGGCCAGTTGTGGCCGCCGGGCGATTCCTTGTAGACGTAGTCGATGCGCTCGCGGGCCCACTGCTCCGTGACGGCGCGGCCGTCGGCGTCTTCGCCGGCGCGGGCTTCAAGGCGCTCGCGGATGGCGCGGTTCTGCGCGGCGAGGAAGTCAGCCAGCGCGCGGTTGTCGTCGAGCAGGAAGTCGTCGCTGCCGCAGTGAAGCATGATGGGCGGCAGAGGCTCGCCGGCGTCGATGCGCGCCTGGACGCGGCGGCGGATCGAGATGGCGTCGTAGGCGCCCGGGTTGTCGGCGGGCGGGCCGAGCAGGGCTTCGAGCGAGTCGGAGGGCTCGCCGTCGGGTCCGCCGAGGTACCAGTCGAAGGCGCCGCTCAGGGCGCTGACGGAGGCGAACGCGTCGGGTTTCGTGAGCATGTAGTGAACGGCGCCGAAGCCGCCCATGGAGAAGCCCGTGACGCCGCGCAGGCCGTTGGTGGGGTAGTGCTCGTCGATGAAGGGGACGAGCTCGTCGAAGAAGAAGGTGGTGAACTGGGAGTCGGGCTTTTCGGTGGCGTCGAGATAGGCGCCGGCGCGGTCGCCGTCGAAGCTGACGACGAGCATGGGCTGCTCGGCGAGCTGGCGGCGCAAGGGCGGCATCTCGGACCAGGCGGCGTAAGGCGCGCCCATGCCGTGCAGCGCGTAGAGCACGGGCAGCGGCGCGTGCTGCTCGTGGTTCGGCGGCAGGACGACGACGACGCCGATGTCGCGGCCCATGGCGGGGGAGTGGAGGTTGAAGTTTTCGATGCGACAGCCGTCGTCGGTCTGGCGCACTTCGTGGTCGGACATGGTTTTGGCCTCGGTTTGGGCGCGAACGGGCTGGACGGCCAGGAGGAGGGCGAGCAGGACACCGACGCACGCGGTGCCGGTCGCGGGGTGTGATCATGCATGAAACGGCTCACGGGAGATGCGGAGCGGGTGACGCGGCGGGTCGCGACGCCTTCATCGCCGCCTTGACCGGGACCAGGATACCGCGAGGGAGCGCCGGGGTGCGGGTGATCAGTGCGGCGGGCGGTACGGCGTCGGGGTTGACGCGGACGGGCCGGCCCTCGAACCCGGCGGCACGCAGCCGCGCGGGTAGCTCGTCGCGCGACCATTGCTCCACGACGGTGACCATGCGGCGATAGCCGCTGACGTGCGGGATGTCCCCCGGCATGCGCGCCTCCAGCGCAGCAGGCTCCGGATCGAGGTGTGGCAACCGCAGCGTCAGGTCGCGCCCATGAATGCGCGCCTCGATCATCACCCAGCCCGCGAGCCGATCCGCCGGCGGCACGGGCTCGTCGAGCACGGCGTCACGGGTCACGAGCCCCAGCTCTTCGCGCGCCGCGAGCAGCACCGCCTGCCGCATCACCTCGCGGGCGAGGACGGCGTTCCATCCGGGCTGCTCCTCGAGCGACGATTCGGCCTCGAAGTAGACCATCGCCTGCCGGGACGCCGGCGCGTCGCCGCCCTCCGCGGCGGCCGCGGGCGAGGCCAGCCAGCCACCGAGCAACAGTGAGACAATCGTGACGACCGGGGTTTGCGTCAGCACGGCTTGAGCCTCCGTTGAGCGGATGGGACGGGAGCATGGCGGCGCCGCTACATCTGCAGGAGCCAGAGCAGGACCATGATGACGACCGTGAGCAGAAGCATGAGCAGGCAGCCGCCGCCGGCGGGATAGTGACCAGGCGAGCCGAGGTCTGCCATGGGTGTGCCCCTTCGCGGGCGGTGTGCGAACGACACCGCTTTCCCCCATGGTACCCCGCCGGCCCGCGACGCGCCGGCTTGAGTGGCAAGGCGGCGCTGTGGCGGAGGTGGCGAGCGGTGGCGGGGGGGGCGGGGGGGTTACTCGGGCGATGAGTCGGCGGCGGCGGCGACGGCCTCGGGCCCCTGGCGGATGCAGGCGAGCAGGGCCTCGGCGGGGCTGCCCTTGCTGACGAAGGCCTCGGCGCCGACGTCCTGCATGACCTGGGCCATGTCCGCGTCGCTGTACATCGACAGCCCGATGACCCGGACGTGGCCGAACTGCTGGACGATGCGCCGCGTCGCCTCGACGCCGTCCACGCGCGGCATGATGACGTCCATGAGTACGACGTCGGGTTCAAGGCGCTCGGTCAGCTCGATCGCCTGCTCGCCGTCGTTCGCCTCGCCGACGACCTCGATGTCGGGCTGGGCGGCAAGCGTGCGGGCAAGGCCCTCGCGCACGAGCGGGTGATCGTCGGCGATGAGCACGCGGATGCGCTGGTCATCGGGATGGTCGGCGGCCTCGGGCGCGGCATGGGTGACCGGCGCCAGGTGCTGGCCGTTCGTGTGGCTGACGGCCTTGGGCCCGGGCTTCAGGCCGCGGCGCGGCGCGACGAGGCTGATGCGGCAGCCCGCGCCGGGCGCGCTCTCGACATCGAGCTGGCCGCCGATGAGCCCGAGGCGATCGCGGAGGTAGAGCAGCCCGAAGCCGGTGGTGTCGTCCGGCTTGTGCGCGAGCTTCCGGACGTCGAACCCGGCGCCCTCGTCGGCGACGACGATCTGCACGCGGTCGTCGTCGACGCGGCGCATCTGGAGCTTCGCCTCGCGGACGCCGGCGTGCTTGGTGACGTTGAACAGCAGCTCGCGCACCGCGTGGAAGAGCATCATGCGCACCGTCTCCGAACGCGGCTCGGCGTTGGCGTCAACGTCGGCGTCCACGTGCAGCCCATGCTTCTCGTCCATGCGCACCGCCAGCCACTTCAGCGCGGCGGCGAGCCCGGCATCGAGCAGGATCGGCGGGTTGAGCTCGACCGCCAGCGTGCGCGAGATGTCCATGACCTGGTCGAGCAGTTCCTGGACCCGGCCGCGCTGCTCCGTCAGCCGGTCGACGCCCATGCCCTCGACGTGCATCTTGGTGCTGACGACGACCTGCTGGAGATGGTCGTGCAGCAACCGGGCCACGCGCGCCCGCTCGCGCTGCTCGGCCTGGCTGAGCTGCCCCGCCAGCGCGTGCAGCCGCGCCGCCCGGTCCTCGAGCGCGTCGCGCAGGCGCTGGCGCTCGAGCGTGTAGCGGATGCACCGGTCGAGCGTCGGCGCATCGAGCCGATCCTTGAGCAGGTAGTCCGCGGCGCCAGCCTGCATCGCCTGGACGTCAACCTTCCGGTCCTGGATGCCCGTCAGCATCACCATCGGCTTGCGACAACCATGCGCGACGGCCTCGCGCAGCAGCTCCAGCCCGCTGGCGGTGTCGAGCCGGTGGTCGATGAGGTAGATCGCGTGCTCCTGGCGCATGATCGCGGCGAGGCCGGCGTCGTACGTGCTCTCCCAGTCGAGGTCGACGCTCCAGTCCTGCACGCCGGTCAACAGATAGCGCGTGACGACGTAGCTGTCCTCATCGTCGTCGATGAGCAGGATGGGCAGGGGCTCACGCGGCATAATCACGACTCCTCGACCTGGCAGCCAGGCAACGCGACGATGCCCAGCCAGTACTGTCCGATCACCTTCATGGTGTCAACAAGCTCCTCAAGTGTTACCGGCTTGGTGATGTAGGAGTTCACCCCAAGGCTGTAGGAGCGGGCAACGTCCTCCTCGGCCCGGGAGGTGGTCAACGCGATCACCGGGATGCACCGCAGGTTCGGGTCGGACTTGATCTCCGCCAGCGCCTGCCGGCCGTCCTTCCGCGGCATGTTGAGGTCCAGGAGAATGAGTCCCGGGCGCGGCGACTCGCCGCGGTTCGCGTAACGCCCCTCGCGACGCAGGTACTGCAAAAGTTGCTCGCCGTCGTCGACGAAGCGCAGGTCGTTGATCACGCGGTTGGCGGCAAGCGCGTAGCGGGCCATCATCTGATCATCCGGGTCGTCGTCGGCCATGAGGATGGTGATTGGCTTGAGCTGGCTCGACGATTCCGTCATGGTTCGATTTCTCCATGCATGGCCGCCTGCTCGCAGACCAGCGTGACGATGAAAGTCGCGCCGCGATCCGGCGCGCTCTGGATCTCGATGCGCCCGCCGTGACGCTGCGCGATCTTGCGGCAGAGCGCCAGCCCGATGCCGGTGCCCTCGTAGGGGCTCGAGCGGCCGTGTAGGCGGCGGAAGGGCGTGAACAGCCGAGCCTGATGCTCGGGATCGATGCCGATGCCGTTGTCGCGGACGAACAGGCGGCAGCCCGCGCCTTGGCCGTTGCCCTGAACCGATGCGCCGTCCTCGCCGCCCAGCGGCTCGGTCCAGACCTCGACAACGGGGGCCACGTCGGGGCGATGGAACTTCAGCCCGTTGGCAATCAGGTTCTGGAGCAACTGGCGCATCTGAAGCGGGTCGGCGTCGACCGTGGGCAACGGGTGGAGCTCGACGCGTCCGTTCGTCTGCCGGATGCGCACCTCCAGGTCGGATACGACCTCGCGGGCGATCGCGTTCAGATCCACCGCCTCGAACGGGCTGGCCTTGGTGGTGACCCGCGAATAGGCCAGCAGCCCGTCGATCAGGTTGCGCATCCGCCCGACGGCACCGTACATGCGCTGCAGGTAATCGCGGCCCTGCTCGTCGATGTCCGTCCCGAGGCGCTCCTGGAGCATCTGGCCGAAGCCCTCGACCTTGCGCAGCGGCTCCTGGAGGTCGTGCGACGCGATGTAGGCGAACTGCTCGAGCTCCTGGTTGGAGCGCTTCAGCGCGTCGGCGGTGTCCTGCAGCGCCTGCTCGGCGCGCTCGCGTTCGGCGATCTCCCGCCGCAACTGCTCGTTGGTCTGCCGCAGCCGGCTGGTGCGCTCGGTGACGCGGCGTTCGAGCGTTTCGTTCAGGTCGCGGAGCTTCTCCGCCGCCTCCTTCTGGGCGGTGACGTCGATGCACGCGCCGACGTAGCCGGCGAACCGGCCGTCGGGCAGGAAGCGCGGCCGGCCCTCGTCGACGAGCCAGCGATACACGCCGTCCGCGCGACGCAGGCGGTACTCCATGCGGAACGGCTCGCGCTGGTCGAAGGCGGACGCGTAGACGCTCGTGCGCCGCGCCTGGTCCTCGGGATGAACGCCCTCGGTCCAGCCGGCATCATATTCCTGCTCCAGCGTGCGGCCGGTGAACGCCCGCCATTGGCGATTGAAGTAGGTGTAGCCCTTGTCGAGGCCCGACATCCAGATGAGCGCCGGGGTGGCGTCGGCGAGGTTGCGAAAGCGCTGCTCGCTCTCGCGCAGGCCGGCCTCGGCGCGGTGGCGGCCGATCGCCTGCCCCAGCACGTTGGCGATCGCCTGAATGAACGCCGCATCGTTGTGGCTGAAGCGGCGCCGCTGCACCGTGTGAACGCCCAGCACGCCGAACGGCTTCTCCTCGGCATGAACGATGACCGTCATGCCGCTGACCGCGCCATGGTCCATGAGCAGCCGCGGCGCGGTGAAGCGCGTCTCTTGCGCGAAATCATCGACCGTGACGGGCCCCTGCGCCTCGAGCGTGTAGCCCGCCTGGGAGGTGCGATCCACCGCGACCTTGGCCTCGCCCACGTAGCCGGGCTTCCAGCCGACGCCCGCGCAAAGCAGCAGCGACCGCCCGCCGGGCTGCAGTTCCAGGAGCTCGGCGTAGTCGCCCTCGAGCTCCTCGGCCGCTTTGGCGCACGCCTGCTCCATGATCTCCGTCAGCGGCGTGTGGCTCAGCGCCGCCAGCCCCAGCTCGGCAACGACCGCCTGCTGCCGCTCGCGCGTCGCCCGCTCCGCCGACTCGTACCGGATCCGCTCGCTGCGGTTGATGAGCGTCACCAGCAGCAGCACCAGCAACAGCGACGCCGTCATCCCGCTGCCCAGGATGATCGGGGGCGTCCAACTGCGATGCCCGGCCACGTAGGCGTCGTCCGGCGAGCTGACGATGCGCCACCCGCGCCGCCCCAGCTCGATTTCCGCGACGTGCTCGATGGCGTGCGAGCTGTCCGACTCGACCGGCCCGTAGAGAAGCACCGGGTTGCCCGGACCCGAGTCGTCCCAGACCTGGACGTTGATCGCGTGCGGAAGAAAGTAGCGCCCGACCGTGCCCTCGACAATGGCGTCGATGCGAAAGGCGCCGGCGACGAAGCCGTCCCACACCGTGGCCCGCGCGGTTTCGGGGTCCTCCGGCCGGTGCACGTAGCCGAACACCCAGACGAGCCGGGCGTGGATCGGAGGCGTGGCGACAAGCTCGCCCGTCCGCCGCGCCTCCGCCATCGCGCCGGCGGCACGCTCGAAGGTCGCGAGATCAAGGCCCCAGAGCGGATGGCCATCGCTCCAGGGCGTGAGGTAGTAGATCGGGACGTAGTGCTCACGCTCGCCGGCGGGAACAGGCATGCCGTCGGCGGCGAGCTCGCGGATCCGGTAATTCTCGATGGAAGGCGCCGGCTCCGAGTGAGGCATGGCGCGCTCGTCCACGACGCGCAAGTACGCGCTTTGCGACAGCGGCGTGGTCTCGTGGCTGCGGCGCTGCCTGTTCGTGACGTGGGGCAGCCACTGGACGCTGTCGACGCCTTCGTAGTAGCCGAGCAGGTGATGCCCGAAGACCTGGAACTCCTGCCAAGTGACGCGCTCCGAGCTGATGAAGTAGCCGGCAAGCGCGTTAACGGTCTCGAAGTTGGTGCGCACGCGGCGCTCGATGGCCTGGCTGACCTCCTGGGCGCGGAGGCCGAACTCGGACGCGATGAGCTCCTGCTCGCGTGCAAAGGTGATCTGGAACACGGTCACGGACAGGATGGCGCCCACCACGCCAACCACGAGCGGGGGCCACCAGCGCCGGTACCAGGCCCAGGGGCTGGGCGATTGTGACGGGTTCATCCTGGGACTCCGGTGAGCCCGCTTGCCCTCTCCGGGGGAACCGGGAGCGCCGCGCGGCGCGCCATGCCAAAGCGCATGGTTTCCGGTAACCGAATGGTATGCAGGGAGTCTCCGCGCCGCACGCTGGCGAAGCACCGATTACGCTCGGGCTCACCCCGAGCCATGTGACCGGGGAAACCCCGGGCAGCGCGTGAGGGCGGCCGCGGGCGCTCCGGTCATCCATCTGAAAACGGGGCCAGCAGTGGCACCCCGTTTCGGGCAGCGCCTAGATCGTCGCCTCGGTCACGCGGAGGACTTCCTCCACGGTCGTCTGGCCGAGGGCAACCTTCTTGAAGCCGTCTTCGCGCAACGTGACCATGCCGCGCTCGACGCAGGTGCGTCGGAACTCGGTGATGTTGGGGTTGCCCGCAATGCGATCGCGCAGGGAGTCGTCGAGCAGCAGCAGCTCGTAGAGACCCAGGCGCCCCGCGTAGCCGGTGTTGCGGCAGCGATCGCAGCCCTGGCCCTTCCAGATCTGGTCCATGCTCAGGCCGTGCATCGCGAGATGGTCGGCGGTGACGTCGTCGGGAGGCACCTGGATGCAGCAGTGCGGGCAGATCTTGCGGACCAGGCGCTGGGCCAGCGCGCCGTTGACGGCCGCGCCGATCAGGTAAGGCTCGACGCCGATGTTGATCAGCCGCGTCACGCTGCTCGGCGCATCATTGGTGTGGAGCGTCGACAGGACGAGGTGGCCCGTCAGCGACGCCTGGATGGCAATCCGCGCCGTCTCCTGGTCGCGGATCTCGCCGACCATGATGACGTCGGGGTCCTGGCGAAGCAGGGACCGAAGCGCGGCGGCGAAGCTCATGCCGATGCGCTCGTAGACCTGTGTCTGGTTGATGCCGTTGAGGTGGTACTCGACCGGGTCCTCGACGGTGGAGATGTTGTGCCCATCGCGGTCCATCTGCCCGATGGAGGCGTAGAGCGTCGTCGTCTTGCCGCTGCCGGTCGGCCCGGTCACGAGCAGGATGCCGTGCGGCTGGGCGATCTGCCGCTTCCACATCAACAGCGTGTCCTCGTTCATGCCCAGCTCGTCGAGCGTCACCGAGATCGACTGCGTGTCGAGCAGACGAAGCACCGCCTTCTCGCCCTGCGCCATCGGCAGCGTCGAGACGCGAAGGTCGAGCTTGCGGCCGTGGACGACCGCGCGGATGCGGCCGTCCTGCGGCAGGCGACGCTCCGAGATGTCGAGGTTGGCCATGACCTTCAGCCGCGAGATGATCGCCGCGTGCATATGGTGCGGCGGGTTCATCGCGCTGAACATCATCCCGTCGATGCGGTAGCGCACCTGCAGCCGCTTCTCCTGCGGCTCGATGTGAATATCGCTGGCGCCTTCCTTGACGGCGTTGAAGATGAGGTAGTTGACCAGGCGGATGACGGGCGACTCGCCGGCCATCTTCTCGAGGTCCAGGTCCTCCTCGGCCGTTTGAACGACCTCGACCTCGTCCTCGTCGATGTCGGCGATAATCTGGTTGACGGCCGTGTCGTCGTCGCCCCTCTCATCCCTTCGCTCGACGATGATCGCGCCGAGCTCGTCGAGGCAGATCACGACCGGCTTGACCGACTGCCCGAGCTTGTGCCGGACCTCGTCGATGATCAGCAGGCGGTCCGGATGCGTCACGCCGAGCACGATGCGCGCCCCGGCCTGGCGCAGCGGCAGCACGCCGTTGTTCAGGCAGAAGTCCAACCCCAGGCGCTCGATGTGGCGGTCGGCGTCGATGGTCGTGGCGTCGATGCGCTCGAAGGCCATCGACGCGAGCCGCGCGACCTGCTCCTGGATCGCCGCCTCCTCGACACCCATCGCGCGGAACACGTCCGCGGACGCGCGGCCATCGGCGCGGTTCAGCTCCTGGCGCGCCGACGCGAGCTGCTCGGCGTCGATCACGCCCGCGTCGAGCAACGCCTGGCCGAGGTCCGTGCTCGTCGAGGCGACCGGGTCGTCGCCGGGGCTCCAGAGTTCGCTCAGGGCATGGTCAGTCATAATCGCTTCGTCTTGGTCGGTGGTCTTCGCTTCGTCGCCCGCCCGGCACGCGGGGTGGTCAGCGTCGCCGACCGGCACCGCCGCGACGCTGCATGTCGAGCGTGAACTGGACGGAGACGTCGAACTCGTGGTTGTCGGCAACAAGCTCGACGCTGAGCTGGTTGGGGTTGATCTGCGTGACGCGGAACGCGCCGACCGACTCGCCGGGTCGGACGAACTTGCCGTCGATGATCGCGATCGGTCCGCCCTGCCCGGTCGTGACGCTCTGGAGGTTGAGCCGGCCCGCCTCCTGTTCGATGGCGGTGCGCCACTGCTCGCGCTGCCGGGCCGCGCCGGTCGTGTTTATCGCCTGAGCGGGCTGGTTGCGGCCCCTGGCGAACGGATTCTGCTTGACGTACTCGATGGGCACCTGCCGCTCCGTCAGGTCGGCCGCGAACATGCTGACGACCGCGTCGGTGCTCGCGAACAGCGCGGCGAGGTTGCCGGGCATCAGCGGATCGTCGGCGCTCATATTCGACGGGTCCTTCAGGCGCTCGAGCGCGGCCTCGATCTGGTCTTCGACATCGTCGCCGACGCCGTCGCTGAGCTCGCCCTGCATGGAGCGCATGCCGTAGAGCAGCCCGCCGCCGACCATGACCAGGACGATCAGCAGGACCGTGGCGCCGCGGCCGGACCATCGGCTGACCCCCTCGCCGGAGAGCTCATCGAGCTCGTCGAACTCGTCGGGCTGGGCAACGCCGCCCAGCAGCGACAGGCTCTGCGGCTCCTGGTCGCCGGCGCTGGCGTCGACCTTCTTGTCATAAAGTTCAGGCATGTTCATCTCCCACGTGCTCAGCTCGACCCGGGGCCGCCACGACGGCCACGAGCGCCGCTGCCGCTGCGGCCGCCGGCGTCGGCTCGGTCAAAAAAGATGCTCAACACGATGTCCGCCCGCATCACACCGTCGCTGCGCTCCCGGTCGGCTCGCAGCTCCATCTGCGGCAGCCGGGTGATGCGCGGCAGCTTCTCCAGGTCCAGCAGAAAACTGTAGAACCCGTCAAAGTCCCCCAGGATCACCATCTTGATCGGCAGCTCCGCGTGCTCCGCGGCCGGCACGATCTGGTCCGTCCGCACGCTCTCCGGCGTCAGCCCATGCTGCGCCGCCAGCTCCCAGACCTGGCGCAGAATGACCTCCACCTCGCGCTGCGCCGGCAGCTTCTGCTCGAAAAGCTCGATGGCCTCGGCCAGACGGTCGATCTCCGCGCCGAGACTTGTGATGTTCTCGGTGGCGGCCTCGAGCTCGGCGAGGCGCTGCTCCTTGTACCGGATCTCCTCGCGCGCTTCGGCGATCCGCTCGTTGTGCGGCCGGAACACCGAGAAGTAGGCCCCCAGCGGAAACGCCAGAAGCAGGGCGAAGAAGATCAACTCGCGGATGCCCAGATGCATGGGAATGTCCTTGTGCTTGGATGCCGGGCGCTTTGGTTGCGGCCGGATCAGTCGCGCCCGCCCGCGGGCGCGATCGGGGTCTGGGGCTCACGCCACGCGTCGCCGTCGAACTCGATGCGCTCATCCATCGGGTTCGACCCGCCGCGGCGGACCATCGTCGGCTCGACGCTCTGCAGGTCCAGACCTTGCTCGATCGTCATGTCGATCTGGAATTGCCGCATCGCCCGTCGGTCGACCTCGGTCTGCTCGCTGAACTGCAGCGACACGTCGTTGAACAGCCGATGCTGGCCCAGCGCGGTCATGAGCTGGGCGACCTCGACGTCCGTCGGCGCGATGCCCACGATGCTCAGCGTCAGCTCGGTCTCGGGGATCTGGAACGCGTCCTCGGTCTCGCCGGTCTGCCCGAGGCGCTGGCGCTCGCGCTGCATGGCGGTGCGCGACCGCACGGTGGCCGCCAACTGATGGCTTTCGAGCGTCATCTGGCGCAGGCTCACGGCCTCAGGCATGTGGTTGATCATCTCCGCGAGCAGGAGCGTGCGCGGCACGCGCTCGATGAGCACCGCCGTCAGCTCCGCCTTGCGAAGCATCTCCTGCTTTTGACTCTGCAGCGCTTCGAGCTGGTCGAGACGCCGGGCGGCCTCCTCGTAGCGATCGCTGACCTCGGCATCGAGCGCGCGAATCTCCGAGCCCTGACGCGTGCTGACGAAATAGGCGCCGACAATCCCGAAGCTGACGACCACGAACAGCGCGAGACAGATCGCGTTCGTGCGCTGGGCGATCCTTCGCTCCAGGTAGTCATCGGGCAGGAAGCTCATGTTCTTGGCCATCGTTGACTCCGATCACGGGCGCGAGGCTCGTTGGATCCAGGTGGGTTACAGGTTCGGCTGACTAATGGCCAGGCCGTACGGCACGGCCCATCCGGGCTGGGGCTCGCCGAGGTCGACGCCCGCGGTCGGCTTAACGCCCGCCCGTTCGTGAACGGACGCCAGCGGGTCGCCGCGCTGGGCGGCCACCTGCAGGTTGCGGGCGATCTGCTGGCAGAGGCTGGACTGGTGCGCCTCGCCGCCGAGGAACACCAGCTTGCCCACCGGGCATCCCGGAAACAGGCGACGGTGGTAGCGCAGGCCCATCTGCAACTCGTCGATCAGCGTCTCGATCGCGTCACCCTCGGCCACAGCCGCCGCGTCCGCCACCGCCTCCGCGGCCACACCCGTCGCACCCGCGACGCTCGTCACACCCGCCTGCGCATCGAGCGACGGCAGGCCCGTTCCCACGGCCGCGCGGGGCCCGGCGGCGCCGACCGGCTGCGACACCTCGGCGCCGGCCTGTTCGATCCGGCGCAGGCGGGCCTGCTCGAAATCCATATGCTCACGCGTGGCATACTGCTGCGTCAGCTCGTCGCCCGCGACCTGAATCGTCTTCGCGAACGCGATCTCGCCGTTCTGCAGGATCACCACCTTGGTCGTCGTCGCGCCGATGTCGATGAAGCACGTCGCCTGCTCCGGCGTGGGGGCGGCGTTCGCGAACGCCGCCTGAATTGCCATCGCCTCGCTGTGCATCCCGACCACGTTGAGCTTCATCCGCGACAGCAGCTCGATGTGACGCATGACCACGTCGCGCCCCGCCGCGAGGCAGAGCACGTCCTGCATCGGCTGGCCCTCGCGCGTGACCTGGGCGATCGGGAAATAGCGCACAACCATGCGGTCCGGGTCGACGTCCATGCGCTCGCGGAGCTGGAGCTGAACCTGGAGCTCGAGGCCATCCTCGTCCTCGACCGCGGGCACCTCCATGTGCTGGACGATGCTCTGAAACGCGGGCAGCGAGCAGATGACCCGCCGGCCCTGGAACGGCTGGCTGGCGAGCAGGCGGGGCAGCGTCTGCGCCACAAAGGCCTGTCGGGCGCCCATGTCACGCCGGGCGGTGCCGGGGACGACCGCGGCGGCGGCGGCGATCACGCGGGTCGGCTCGTCGCTGCTGAGCTGCAGCAGCTTGAGGCTGTCACAGCCGAAATCGACGGCGATGGGGCCCACGCGCCGCCGGGGAAAGCTCAATGCGTGAAGCGAAAATAGCATGCTCGTCCTCGCCTCTCCGATGAGTCGGGGGCCGCGCTCAGCGCACGCCGTGCGCGCAGCAGGCGACCCGTCTTCCCATGCAGGATCGGCGGTTGGCGGGGACGGGTTTAGCTGAATCACCCCGGTTATCGGATTTCTCTGATCCGCGTAACCGGACGGCGCGGAGACCGGGGCGGGGGGCGTGGGACGGGGCTGACGGGGGTGTGGCGGGGGTGTGGTGGGGGTGTGGTGGCGGGGGGAACCGCTCCGCCCAGCCCCCCTGCTACCATAGGCATCATGCAGGATCTGACCCCCGTCGAGATCGTCGACCGCCTCGATGCCTACATCATCGGCCAAGAGCCCGCCAAGCGCGCCGTCGCCGTCGCGATTCGTAACCGCTGGCGAAGACGCCAGTTATCCGATGACATCGCCCGCGAGATCTATCCCAAGAACATCGTGATGATCGGGCCGACCGGCGTGGGCAAGACGGAGATCGCCCGCCGCCTGGCCAAGCTGACCGGTGCGCCGTTCATCAAGGTCGAGGCGAGCAAGTTCACGGAGGTCGGTTATCACGGACGCGACGTCGAGTCGATGATCCGCGACCTGCTGGAGCAGGCGATCGGGATGGTGCGTGCCGAGCAGGTCGAGCACGTCGCCGAGCGCGCCCGCGAAGTGGCCGAGCAGCGGCTGGTCGACCTGCTGCTGCCCGGCAGTGACAAGCTGCCCGCCACCCCCACGCCGGGCAAGCCCTACGATGACCCCGCGCGAACCGACGGCGGCGGCACGGTGCGTGGCGAGAGCGGGAGGAGTGGCGGGGGTGGCGGGGGTGGCGGGGGTGGTTGGGTCGAGGGGGAGGACAGCCGCAAGCGGCGGCAGCGGCTGCGCGACCGCATGCGCGAGCAGCTCAACACCGGCAAGCTCGACGACCGCGAAGTCGAGATCGACATCAGCTCCAAGGCCAGCGCGTCGATGATGTTCGCCAACATGGGCCTCGACCAGATGGACCCGGACATGGCGGGCATGCTCGAGAAGCTCATGCCCGAACAGTCCAAGCGCCGCCGCGTCACCGTCGCCGACGCCCGCCAGATCCTCATCGAGCAGGAGACGGACAAGCTGCTGGACACCGAGAAGATCACCGCCGAGGCCATCGACCGCACGCAGGACGACGGCATCATCTTTCTCGACGAAATCGACAAGGTGGCGTCGCCGTCGGGCAAGGGCGACGGGCGCGGCGGCTCGCCGGACGTCTCGCGCCAGGGCGTGCAGCGCGACCTGCTGCCCATCGTCGAGGGCTCGGCCGTCAACACCCGCCACGGCGTGGTGCACACGGACCACATCCTCTTTATCGCCGCCGGGGCGTTTCACAGCGCTGCCGTCAGCGACCTGATGCCGGAGCTGCAGGGCCGGTTCCCGATCCGCGTGGAGCTCAGCTCGCTGGGCCGCGACGAGTTCGTGCGCATCCTGACCGAGCCGGACAACGCCCTGACGCGTCAGCAGGAGGCGCTGCTGGGCGTCGAGGGGCTCGAGGTGAGCTTCGCCGACGGCGCGGTCGAGGCGATCGCCGAGCTCGCCGCCGAGGCCAACGCATCGATGGAAAACATCGGCGCCCGCCGGCTGATGACGATCGTCGAGAAGGTATTCGACGAGGTGACGTTCGACGCGCCGCAGCGCGTGGCACGCGGCGAGCGGACGTTCGAGGTCACCGCCGCGTTCGTCCGCGAGCAGGTCGCGCCGATCGTGCGCAACGCGGACCTGAGCAAGTTCGTCTTGTAAGGCGCTCGCCGGTCCACTGGGAGCCAAACGCGTGGAATTGCTGGTCCCCCTGATCATCATCGGCGTCGTCGCAGCGATCGTCGTCGCCGTCATTCACCATTACAAGCGGGAGCGCGAGCGCCGCGAGGCGCTGCACCGCCTGGCGCAGGAGCTCGGCTGGCGATTCGACCCGGGGCGCGACCGGTCGCACGATGATGAATACGCCCACTTCGAGATCTTCCGCCGCGGCCACAGCCGGGCCGCGTACAACACGCTCACGGGCCAGCTCGACATCATGGGCCGGCCTTTCAACGCCAAGATGGGCGACTTCACCTACAAGGTGACCACCAGCAACGGCAAGACGACGCAGACGACGACCTACCGCTTCAGCTACCTGATCGTCCACCTGCCGTTCGTCCACGTGCCGGCCCTGATCATCCGGCAGGAGGGCCTGTTCGACCGCGTCGCGGGGTTCTTCGGGTTCGGGTCGATCGACTTCGAGTCCGCCGCGTTCAACCGACAGTTCTACGTCAACGGCGAGGACAAGAAGTTCGCCTACGACGTGATCCACCCGCGCATGATGGAGTTCCTGATGCAGACC
Source organism: Phycisphaeraceae bacterium (assembly GCA_040905445.1). Taxonomy (GTDB): domain Bacteria; phylum Planctomycetota; class Phycisphaerae; order Phycisphaerales; family Phycisphaeraceae; genus SKPT01. Next base: position 14,856 of record JBBDRN010000014.1, read on the forward strand.
CGCCCGCCCGCGGTCGACATCGAGCGCGGCCGCCTGTGCCTCAGCAACGGCCGACGCCGCTGGTCACCCGAGCAGTACCGAAGCCAGATCGTCTGGCTCGAGCAGTTCTTCGCCCAATGGCCGGCCCACGTCCAGGCCGAGCTCCAAAGCCGCGAGACCGCCTGACCAGGCCGGCGGACGCGACGCCATCATGGGCGGTTCGCCACGCCCGACCGGGAACCGCCATGGAACCGTTCATCCCGCTGCTGATCCTCCTCGTCGTGCTCGGGCTGCCCGCGCTGTGGGTCATCGGCACGTACAACCGCTTCGTGCGCGTGCGCCAGCACATCCGCGAAAGCTGGTCCGGCATCGAGGTCGAGATGAAGCGGCGCTACGACCTGATCCCCAACCTCGTCGAGACCGTCAAGGGCTACGCCCGGCATGAACGGGACACGCTCGAACAGATCGTCGCGCTGCGCAACCGCGCCCAGGCCAACCACGGCGAGGCGTCGTCGCAGGCGGTCGACGAATCGGCGCTGATGATCGGCATGAAGAAGGTCTTCGCCCTCATCGAGCGTTATCCGCAGATCAAGAGCGACACGCACTTCCTCGCCCTGCAGAAGGAGCTTGCCCTGACCGAGGACCGCATCGCCGCCTCGCGACGGTTCTACAACGGCAACATCCGCGAGATGAACCAACTGTGCACCACGTTTCCGAGCAACGTCGTCGCGGGCATGTTCGGCTTCAGGCCGGGCACGTTCTTCGAGCTCGACTCCAGCGCGGAACGGGTCGTTCCGCATACCGACTTCGGCTCGGCAGAATCGAAGTCCAGGGGCCAGCGGTCCACTAAAGCGCCTCCAACCCATTCGTAGCGGGTGGGGTGCCACTGACAAGCGGAGTCCGCGGAGCTTGTCAGTGTGAATTGACGCCAACACGGACAAGGCCGAGGACGGCCTTGTCCGTGGCACCCGCTAGGGTTGGATTGAACTCGCTCTAGGTCGCGGCGACGATCGCCACGCCCGCCGAGGAGCCGAGTCGATCCGCTCCCACGTCGATCATGCGCATCGCGTCATCGCGCGTGCGGATGCCGCCTGCCGCCTTGACCTTCATCGGCCCGGCGTATTTGCGCAGCAGCCGCACCGCCTCGACGCTCGCTCCGCCCGCGGCATGGAAACCCGTCGAGGTCTTGACGAAGTCGCACCCGGCACGCCGCGCGGCCGCGCACCCCGCCTCGATGCGCCGCTCGGCGGTTGCAGCGTCGGCGTCCGCCATCAGCGCCGCCGTCTCCAGGATCACCTTCACCACCACGTTCGGATTCACCGCCCGCGCGTTGCGCGTCACCTCCAGGAAGTCCGCCTCCGCGCCCGCGGCGTCGCACGCGATCAGGTGCGGCAGGTGCGCCACGAAGTCGATCTCCCGCGCGCCATCCTTGCACGCGCTCGTCGCCTCGATCGCCTTGACCATCGGCTTCATCGCCCCCAGCGGAAAGCTGACCGTCACGCAGGCGCGGACGTCGCTGCCCTTCAAACCCTCGACGACGCGCCCGCCGAACTGGCCGTTGACGCACACTGCCGCGAAGCGGTGCTCACGCGCCTCGGCCACGAGACGATCGATCGCGGCCGCGTCCGCCTCCGGCTTGAGGTTGGTGTGATCGATATACGGGGCAAGGTCCATGATCGCTCCGGGCGGGGAATCCCAAGCCACCGGTGCATCACGGCGCACACCGGCGCGAAGGCGACGTAGCTTAACACGTCGACCCGTCCGGCTTCGATCCGCTCGCCGCACCCGCGCCATCGCGCGCCACCTGCTCAAAGAGCCAGACGACTGCCTCGCGATACCGCGCCGGCTCGCACGCGGCGAGGTCGAGGTGGCAACCCTGCTCAAAACGCACCAACCGGCCGCGCGGCCCAGCCTCGGCGATCGCCTCCGCGGCGCTGAGTGGGCAGATCTCGTCACCGCAGCCATGGAGCACGAGCAGCGGCACCGTCAGCTCCCCCGCGTCGCGGGCGCGGTCGATCCGCGCCAGGCTCGGCAGCCGCACGCGCATGACCAGCCCCGAAAGGCCGACGAGCAGCCCCGCCGGGTAGCGCCGGCGGCGCAGCTCGCGGTAGACCGGCTCGTGCCAGTGGCGATACGGACCGTCCGCGATCACACCGACGACGCGCGCCCCGTCGGCCGCCCCGAGCTGCCGCGCGGCCAGGGCGGCGGCGCTGATGGCGATGACCGCCCCCATCGAGTAGCCGTAGAGCACGACCGGCCGGCCCGTGGCCACCTGCGACGCGACCGCCAGCACGTCGGCGGGCTCGCGCGTGCCCAAGCCCGCGTGCGTCGGCTGGGCGTCGCCATGCCCCGGCAGGTCGAAGACGACGACCTCGCTCGCGTGATCCAGGACATGGTGAACCCACGTCAGCGCGCCGTAGCGGCTGTCGGCAAAGCCGTGGACGATCAGCACCGTCGGCCCCACCGGTTGCCGCCCGGCGATGATCCAGGCATCGGTCGCACCGCCGTCGGCCAGGCGCAGGGCGGTCTCGCGCCACGGCTGGCCGAGCGGCTCGGGGTCGGTGGGCAGGCCACGCGCCAGAGCCTGGGTGAAGCGTCGGCGCGGCGGGCGGCGCAGCGAACGCACGAGCGCGGCAGTGCTCAGGGCCAGCAGCAGCGCTGCGGCGACGGCGAAGAGGACGAGCAGACCCATGCCCGGAGCATAGCCGCGTCTCGCACCGGCGGGCCGGGGCGTTATAATCGCCCGCCCCGCCACTTTTCGCCGCGTTGCGCCGGCCGCGTGGATGCGCCTTGCCAGGAAACCGCCGTGAGTCAACGCATCTGGATGAACGGACGCCTCGTGCCCGCCGACCAGGCCGCGGTCAGCGTCTTCGACCACGGCCTGCTCTACGGCGACGGCGTGTTCGAGGGCATCCGCATCTACAACGGCCGGATCTTCAAGCTCCGCACCCACCTGCTGCGCCTGTTCGCCTCCGCCAAGGTGATCCGGCTGCCGATCCCCTACAGCCTCGAAGCCCTGGACGCCGCCGTGCGCGAGACCGTGGCAGCCAACGAAAAGCTCAACGGATACGTGCGCCTGTGCGTCACGCGCGGGTCGGGCACGCTGGGGCTCAACCCCTTCAAGTGCTCCGATCCGACGGCGTTCATCATCGCCGACAGCATCAGCCTCTACCCCCGCGAGCTCTACGAGACCGGCATGGCGGTGATCACCGCCGCAACGATGCGCAACCACCCGCTGGCGCTGTCGCCGCGCGTCAAGAGCATGAACTACCTGAACAACATCATGGCCAAGATCGAGGCCCTGGACGCCGGCGCCAACGAGGCCGTCATGCTCAACCACCAGGGCTACGTCGCCGAATGCACCGGCGACAACCTGTTCGTGGTGCATCACGCCGCCAAAGGCTCGAGCCTCGCGACACCCCCGCTGCACGCCGGCGTGCTCGAGGGGGTCACGCGCGGCGTGGTGATGGACCTCGCCCGTGAGATGGGCATGCCCGTGACCTGCCCCGACATGACCCGCCACGACCTGTACGTCGCCGACGAGATCTTCCTCACCGGAACCGCCGCGGAGGTCATCGCCGTCACGCGCGTCGACAACCGGCCCATCGGCACCGGCAAGCCGGGCGCCGCGACGGCCCGGCTGACGCAGGCGTTCCGCAGCTTCGTCGAAAACGACGCGCCGGAGGATTGAGGCACGGCAGCCGTGACATGTCATCAATCACCTCACTGACCTACCTGACCCATGACCTGCCGGGCGTCGGCGGGCGGATCAAGGTGCGCGACGAGGACTTCCTCGTCGAGGAGCAGCCCGCGTACCCCTTCACCGGCGAGGGCGAGCACCTCATCGCCTTCATCGAAAAGACGCAGATTGCCACCACGGAGGTCGCCCGTCGCCTGGCCCGCGATTTTCGCGTCACGCGCAACGACGTCGGCTACGCCGGGCTCAAGGACAAGCACGCGATCGCCCGCCAGCACTTTTCCATCCGCCTCACCGACGCCGGCGAGACGCCCGACGCCGCCATCGCCCACGTCAACGAGCACCCGCGGATCAACGTGCTGTGGGTCGACCGCCACCGCAACAAGCTCCGCCGCGGGCACCTCGCCGGCAACCGCTTTGTAATCCGCATCCGCGACGTCGAGCCCACCGCCGTCATCGCCGCCAAGCCGATCCTCGATCGGCTGGTGGCCCGCGGTGTGCCGAACTACGTCGGCGAGCAGCGCTTCGGCTACCGCGACAACAACCACGTGCTCGGGCGACACCTGCTGCGGGGCGAGCACCAGGCGCTGCTCGACGAGATGCTCGGCCGCCCGACCGCGGAGGAATCGACCGCGATGCAGGCGGCGCGCTCGGCGTACGACCGTGGTGACTACGCCGCCGCGCTCGACCAGTGGCCGCGCGAGCTGCATTACGAACGCCATGTGCTCGACGCCCTGCGGCAGGGGCGATCCGCCGAGCGCGCCGTCACGGCGATCGACCTCACGCAGCGCGAGTTCCTGGTTTCGGCGCTGCAGAGCGCGATGTTCAACCGCGTGCTCGACCGTCGCCTGCAGGCGGGCATGTTCGACCGGCTGCTGGCCGGCGACCTGGCGTACAAGCATGACAGCGGCGCGGTCTTCCGGGTCGACGCCGCCGACGTCGAAGCCGACAACGCCCCGGACGGCCGGGCCGCGCGGCTGGCCGTGTCGCCGACGGGCCCGATGTGGGGCCACGAGATGATGCGCGCCGAGGGTGAGCCCGGCGCGATCGAGCAGGCGGTGCTGGGCGAGTTCGACCTTGCCGAGGATGACCTGCGCGCCGTGCCCAAGCGGATCGCCCCCACCGGCACACGCAGGCCGCTGCGCATCGGCCTGCGCGACGCGGACATCGCCGGCGGCGTCGACGAGCATGGCGCCTACATTCGTCTCGCCTTCGAGCTGCCGCGCGGCGCGTTCGCGACGGTCGTCCTGCGCGAGATCATGAAGACGCCCGACGCCGACGCCGACGTCACCGCGTAAGCCTCACCCATGTTGACCCACTCACCCCATCCACGCCCCGCGTCGCCCGACCGGCCGGGGCTGCTGGTGAGCGTGCGCAACGTCGCCGAGGCCCGCGCCGCGATGGCGGGCGGCGCGGATGTGATCGACATCAAGGAACCCGCCGCGGGCGCGCTCGGCGCGGCGTCGCCGACGACCATCCAGCAGGTCGCGGCCGCGGCGACATCGACCCATTGCGTCAGCGCGGCCCTGGGCGAGCTCGTCGACGGCCCGCCGCCGACACTGCTGAGCGCACCGGCTGTCCGCGGCCTCGACTTCGTCAAGGTCGGGCTCGGCGGCGCGCCGGCCAACTGGCGGGCGCGCCTCGACGCACTGGCGCGTCAGGTCGGGGCGGCCCGGTTCGTCGTGGCGGTCTACGCCGACGCCGAGCACGTGGGCGCGCCGCCGCTCGAAGCCGCGCTCGCCTGGATGACGCGCCGGGCGGCGCGGCCGCGCGATGCGATCGCCGGCCTGCTCATCGACACGGCGATCAAGGACGGTCGCGGCCTGCGGACGTGGGTCGACGACGCCACGCTCGCCCGCGCCATCGGACGCGCCCACGCCGCGGGGGCATTCGTCGCGCTCGCCGGCTCGCTGCGGGCCGACGACCTGCCGCACTGCGCCTCGCTGGGTCCGGATCTCCTCGCCGTGCGCGGCGCCGCCTGCCGCCACGGCGATCGGCGCGGCACGATCCGCGCCGACCTGGTGCGTCACCTGAAGCAGACCATCACGACGGCACACCGCGCAACCCACACCCGACTCACGCCCTTACCGCAACGCGCAAGCGACACGTCGTCGCCGGCGTCGCGCGCAAGTTGACGAGCTGCACGCACTCCAGCCCCGTCGCCGCGGCAGGGAAACCGGGGTCCACCACCCCCTGCCGCGCCGCCTCGTCCACATCCACCACCCCACCACCCCCGCCACTTCCGCCACGCGCCTCGCCACACGCGCCCGCCCCTCCAGGCAGCGTCGACTTGAGCAGCACCAACCGCCGCGCCCCCACGCGTCGGGCCACGTGCGCGGCGATCGAGTCGCTGGTGAATTGCCAGCGGTGGGGGATGCCGGCCCCCTCGCGCTCGTCGCGCTCGAGCCAGGCGACGGGCTCGACGACGGCCAGCGCCCCGGCCGCGCACGCCTCGGCGCACGCCGCCCGATCCGCGAGCAGCCGCGTGACCACGCCGCGTGCGGCGAGCGCGGCGGCGAACAGCCGCGCGTGCATCGCCATCGCGTGGATGCAAAGCCAGTGCGAGGTGGATTCGTCGAGCTCGACCTGTTGATCGACGCCGCGCACGCGATCGGCCGCCGCTCCACCGCCGGTCACCAGCACCCCGGGCCGAGGCAGCACGTCCACGAGGCGGTCGACGAGCCCCGGCATCTCGAGCAGGCTGCCGCCGAGCTTCACGACGCTGAGGCCGGGGTCGACATCGGCGTTCACGGCTGCCCGCTCCCGTCGTCACCGACCACGAGCGGCCCGTCCCACGCCTCGACGCCGCCACGAAACTCCGCCACATCCTCGTACCCGAGGCGCATCAGCTTCTTCGCCCCAGCCGCGGCGAGGCGCGAGCCGTCGCCCTGTCCGTAGACGACGATCGCCCGCGCCTCGGCAAGCTGCTCGTCCTCGGCGATCATCGCCGGCAACGGCATGTGCACCGCGCCCGGCAGGTGGCCGGCCTCGTACTGCTCGCGCGGGCGGACATCGACGAGCACCACGCGCCCCGGCTCGTCGAGCAGGAACGCGATCTCGGACGCATCGAGGATGACCAGGTCACGGTCGCTCGTGTGCCGCCCGGGGTTGCAGGCGGCGAGGCTCAGCAGGGCGAGCAGGAGAGTCAGCGTCCTCATGTTGAAACCTCACGGGTGAATGGTCGTGGCCGCGGGTGCCGAGTATGGCCGCGTATCAACACACTGTACGCGATCGGCCCGCCGCTCAACGCCGGCCCGCCAGGCCGACGTCCTCGTACACCGCCGCCAGCAGCTCGCGCATGCGCGACTGGTGCGCCCGCTCGCCCGGCATGCCGTTGCAGACGATCGCCACCGCCAGCCCGTGCTGCGGATCGGCGAACGCCGTCGACGACTGGTTGCCCCCGTGGCCGAACGTGCGCTCCGACGCGTGTGGCCCAAAGCCGTAGGGCACGGTGTCCGCCCCATAGCGGTTGGAGTCGATCATGAACCCCAGCCCCCAGTCCATCGTGTGCTGAAAGGTCTGATCGTGCATGCCCTCGCGCTGCCGCGAGGTGAAGCGGCGTGCCGTCGCCGGCTCAAGAAATCCCTCCCCGCCGGCCAGCATCCGCTCGTAAAACCGGGCGAGGTCGCGCACCGGTCCATGCGCGTTGCCGCCGGGGCTCGGGTGGATGACCCGCGCCGGCGCTTCGTAACCCGCAGGCTCCGCCGGCTGCTTGCGCGTGTCCATCATCACCATCAGCCGGTCTGTTCGGGCCTCGTAGTCGCCGGGCGTCAGGCCGAGAAAGCTATCCGTCATGCCCGCCGGCTCGAAGACATGGTGCGTGAGATACGCGGGCAGCGGTTCGCCACTGGCGCGCTGGACGAGTTCGCCGAGCATGTACCACGCCGTGTGCACGTGGTAGCCCGCCTTTTCGCCCGGCGTCCAGCCGCGTTCGAGCGGCGCGTCGCAGATGCGCTCGATAATCGTCGCCCAGTCATCGTCAGGAAAGCGGAAGTCGGCGACGCGCACGCCGGCGCTGTGCGTCAGCAGGTGCCGGATGGTGATCGCCTGTTTGCCGCGCTCGCCGAAGGCCGGCACGTAGCGCGCCACGGGGGCATCGAGCTCCAGTCGCCCGCGCTCGATCTGCTGCGCGACGGCCACCGCCGTCAGCGGCTTGCCGGCGCTGAGCCACAGGGCGAGCGTGTCATCGGTCATCGCGACGCCGGGCCTCGCCTCGCCCAGCGCCAGGCGTCCAAAGCCGCGCCCCGCGATGCTCACGTGCGCCTGCGCGCCGACATGCAGCCCACGCTCGACCCCTGCTTCAAGAAGCCCCCGCGTTCGTGATAGATCAAGCTCGACAACCATGCCGCCATCATAACCCGCGCCGCGACCGTCTCGTGGGTTGCTCAGGTCCCCGCGCCACGCCGGTCGACCAGCGCGGGCGGCGCGGACACGACGCGCTCGCACGCGCTGCGCACCATCAGCCGCACCGCGAACGGCAGCCCCGCCACGAGGTACCGCCGCGCCAGCCGCCCCGGCTCCTGGCTCAGTCGATGCACCCACTCCAGCCCCATCCGCTGCATCCAAGGCGGCGCCCGCCGCACGCGCCCGGCGAGGAAGCTGAAGCTGATGCCCACGCCGATCCACCACGCCCCGGGTAGCGCGTCGCGCAGCCGCGCGATCACCCGCTCCTGCTTGGGCGAGCCCAGCGCGACGTAGACGATGTCCGGCCGGGCGACGCGCAGCCGCTCGGCAAGCGCGGCGACGACCGCGTCATCATGCTCGAATCCGACCGCCGGGCACTCGGTGCCCGCCACGCGCAGCGCCGGCGACCGCACTTGCAACACCGCGGCCGCCGCCTCCGCCGTGCCGGCGTCGCCGCCGAGCAGGTAGATCGACCGCCCGCGCCGCGCCGCGGCCGCGCTCAGCGTCGCGATCAACTGTGAACCGGCCACGCGCTCGGGCAACGGCGTGCCGCGCACCCGGCTGGCCCAGATCAGCGGCATGCCGTCCGCGACGCGCAGGGTCGCGCCTCCGCACAACCGGGCATACCCGGCGTCGCAGACGAGTCGGCGCAGGTGATCCAGATTGACCGTGACGACCCAGCCGCCGCGGCCGGCGTCGAGCCGGCTCAGGATGAACTCGATGCACGCCCGCTCCGTGATCGCGTCCAGTTCGACCCCGCACAGCCGCACGCGCGCGGCCGGGTCGTGCGTTCCAGCATCAGGCGGCGGGCCGCTCATGCCCCGCCCCCCGCCAGCGGTTCGCCCACCGAAACCCGCACCGTCCACTGCCGGGCCCGCCTCGCCTCGAGCCGGCGTGTCGCGCTGGCCTTGCCCAGGAGCAGGCACGCCCACTGGTAGCGCCGCAGCAGCCGCCGGAACGTCAGATCGTCGTAGCGCGGCTCGCGGCGCAGCATCGCCCGGGAATATCCCCACGCCGTCGCCAGCGCCCCCGCCACGTACGGCCGCTGCCCCATCCGGTACGCCGTGCTCGCCAGCATGTACACCGGGGACGTGCCCATGTAATACTGGCCGTAGCCGTGGCGCATGCGCCCGGCCCAGACGGTGCGCTGGCTGGTGCCCATCGGCCGCAGATGCACGAACCGCAGGTCGGGCTCGTCCCAGCTCGCCGCCTGCCAGCCGAGCATCCGGCAGCGGTGGCAGTCGATGCCGTCCCACATCACCTCGCGCACGAACCCGCCCACCTGCTCGAAGCACACCCGGCGGTAAAACTTGGTCATGCCCGCCGACATCTCGCTGCCCAGCCTCTCGCTGACCAGCCGTCCCGTGCGCGGGCTCGGATAGTACGCCTTGCCCGAGCAGGTGCCCAGGCGCGGGTTCGCCTCCATCCGCTCGATCAACGTCTCGAAGTAACGCGGCGGCAGATCCAGGTCCAGGTCCAGCTTGCACAGGTACGGGTAGTCAGCCGTGTCGATGCTCCGGTAGCCGGCGTAGAACGCGTCCACCACGCCCGGCCCGACGCTGCGCCCGCCACGGTCCTCGCGGCGAATCACGCGGATGAACCCGTACCGGCGGGCGTATTCCTCCAGGATCGCCGGCGTCGCGTCGCGCGACCCATCGTCCACGATCACCCACAGCGCCGGCGGGATGCTCTGCCGCACGACGCTGTCGAGCGTCCGCCGGCAGTGGTCCGCCTCGTCGCGGCAGGGGCTGATCAGGCAGTAGCGGCGATGGCGTGGTGCGTTCATGTTGCGGCTCAATGCAAAGGGCGGTGTTGCCACGACAAACCGTGCAACATCAGTGCCAGGGACCAGCCGCCGCGGCGCTAGCGCACGACCGCCAGCGTCGTCCGGTCCGACGTCTCGCGCAGCGCCAGCTCAAGCCGCTCGACGTTGCACGTCAGCGAGAACTCCTCGGCGACGCGGCGTCGGCCCGCGCTCGCCAGCCTCTGCCGCAACCCGGCATCATCGCGCAGGCGGCGGAGGCTTCGGGCGACCGCGCCCACGTTGCTCGCCTCGACCAGCAGCCCCGTCTGCTCGTGGGCCACCAGCTCACGGATCGCCGGCAGATCCCCCGCCACCACCGGCACGCCCGCCGCCATCGCCTCCATCAACACGACCGGGATGCCGTCCCGGTCGTTGTGCCCGTCGACCCGGCAGGGCAGGGCGAATGCATCCGCCTCGTCAAGCTGCGCCCGCACCTCGTCGTTCGGCAGCGAACCGCACCAGCGCACCGCCGACGCGCACCCGAGGTCATCCGCCAGCCGTCGCAGCGCATCGCGCTCCGGCCCGTCGCCGATGACCGTCAGCGACCAGGCGGGGCCATCGACATCGTCCAGCAGGCTCGCGAGGGCGCGCAGCAGTGTGTCGGTCCCCTTCTTGGGCACGAGGCGGCAGACGGTGACCACGTGCCCGCCCCACCGCCCGGCCGTCGCGCTGCCGTTGGCACTTCCATTGACCGTGCCGTTGCTTGTGCCGTTGACCTCGACGCCGCAGCGGATGATGCGGCATTTGCCGTCGACACTGGCCGCGACGTCCCGGTAGTAGTCGCGGTGCCACTGGCTGATGCAGGAGACGAACGCGGCGCGGGTGAGCTTGCGCTTGAGCAGGACCCGGCGTTCGAACAGGTCGTTGGCGTGGCCGACGAAGCTGAAGGGGATGCCGAGCTGCCGCGCGGCGTACATGCCGACCGTCGCGGGGGCGTGGGCGAAGTGGCAGTGCAAGTGGACGATGCCCATCCGCCTCAGCCGCGCCGCCAAGGCGATGGCGTAGCAAGCCTGGCCGATCAACGTCGCACGCTGCCGCAGCCCGGTCGGCTCGCCCGGCCAGACGGCATCGCGCCACGCCGCGGTGAGCGTCCGGGCCGTGCGGATCGGCCGACGCACCGCCTCGCGCATGCCGGCGAGCAGGTGGGCCCGCCGCCGCGGGCCGTAGAGCGTCAGGACCGGCCGATCGGCCACGTGCGACCGCTGCCCCGGCTCGGGCGGGTGCAGGGCGATCGGACGCACGCGCCAGCCGCGCGCCCGCAGGGCCCGGACCTCGCGGTAGACGAATGTCTCGGAAAGCAGCGGGTAGCGCCCGGCCAGCACCGCCACCGCTGTCGCACGCCTGCTCATTGTCGCATCCAGCACGCCGCCCTGGCCGAACGAACTCTAGCGCCGCGTCGAGCCGACACACCGCCGCGCCGCCAAGATGCGGTTCTCACGGATGCCGACTCGTGGGCTCCCGCGTGCGGGTTATAGGGCCTGCCCCGGTCTCGTTTCCGGCACCGCGGCCGCCGCCGCCTAAAGCACCTGATCGGCCTGACCGATGCAGGGAGCGTGACTGCTACGACGATCTTGCGGGCGTGGCCCCGGCCCCGCCCAACCTCTGCTTGAGGGACCGACCATGAACACGCTCCTCCCCGCCTCCCACGTCAGCCCCGCCCCCTTCGCACCCGCCACCCCCACCACGCCCGCCACGCCCGCCACACCCATCCCCATCACCCCTGCCGCGCCCGCGCCGCTGGCCGCGACGCCGCGTCGCCGCGTCGGCGTGAGCCTGGCTGCGCTCGCCGTGGGGCTGCTGGTCCCCGCGTGCCAGATGACGCCCGTGGAGCCCGAGCCGGCCCCCGAGCCCGTGGCGGCAGCGCCGGCCCCGGCACCCGCCGACGCGACCGTCACCTTCGATGAGCCGGGCGGTGGCCTGTGGCGCGCCGCGTCCGACGCCCCGCCCGCCTCCGCGCCGGGGCTCTACGGCCACCTCGCCGCCGGCCACGTCGTCGCCGCCGACGGACCCGCCGCCGGCGCCAGCGAAGCCCTGCTCGAGAACCTGCACCAGATCACCTTCACCGGCGAAGGCAGCGACTTCGACCCCGCCATCTCGCCCGACGGCGAGCAGATCGTCTTCGCCTCGACGCGCCACCGCGAGGCGTCGAACCTCTACATCAAGCAGATCAGCGGCGCGACGCTGACGCAGCTCACCAACGACCGCGCCAACGATGTCACCCCGGCCTTCAGCCCCGACGGCGAGCGCATCGCCTTCGCCTCCGACCGCGGCGGGCACTACGACATCTACATCATGGACGTTTCGGGCGGCCAGCCGATCCAGATCACGCGCAGCGAAACCCATGACCTGCACCCGAGCTTCTCGCCGGACGGTCGGCACCTCGTCTACGCCGCGTTCGGCGGACCCAGCGCCCAGTGGGAGCTGATCGTCGTCGACCTGGAGAACCCGTCGCGCAAGCAGTACGTCGGGACCGGGCTCTTCCCGAACTGGTCCCCGGTCGATGGGCGGATTCTCTTCCAGCGGCCACGGCAGCGCGGCAGCCGGCAGTTCAGCGTCTGGACGATCGACTACCAGGACGGCGAGGCGGTGTCGCCCACGGAGATCGTGGCCAGCCACGACGCGGCGCTGATCACCCCGCGCTGGAGCCCGGACGGCGAGTTCGTCGTTTTTTGCACCATCCCGGAGGGAGCGGCCGATGATGCGAGCAGGCCCACGCACGCCGACGTGTGGATTGTCGGTGCCGACGGCAACGGGCGGGTCCGCCTGACGGAAGGTCGGTTTGCGAACCTCCAGCCGGTGTGGGCCCAGGACGGGACGATCTATTTCGTCTCGAACCGGGCGCGGGTGGGTGACGAGACCATCTGGGCCGTCCGCCCCGACCGGGCGTTGCGCCTGGCGCGACCCGGGTCGCAGGCCGATCCCGCCGCCCGGGCCGAGTGGTGAGATCGACGGGGGGGACGGCGGGGGGACCGCGGAGGCGGGGACAGGCCGTTCGCTCAGCGGAGGCTGATGCGTGAACCTCTGGCAGGACGCCATGACAAGTGAACAGACCATGCCTCCGCGACGACCAGGCCTCGCCGGCCTCGGCCGCGCAGCCGCCGCCATGCTCCTGGGCCTGACGACGGTCATGGCGGCCGCTTGCAACCCCGCACGCCACGAGGCGACGCTGATCGCCCCCTACGACCAGCGACAGGTCTGGGCCGTCGTCCCCGTCCGCAACGAGTCGGGCTCCATCGAGCCGGACTCGACCCTCATCGCCGACCACCTGGCCCGCCAGCTCGAAGCCGCCGACGGCCTGAGCGTCCTGGCGGTCAACCGCGTGCTCGGCGCGATGCGGGCGACGGGCCTCGAGACCCTCGGCTCACCCGCCGACGCCCAGCAGCTTCGCCGCACCCTCGGCGCCGACGCCATCGTCGTCGCCACGCTCACCGCCTACGACAGCTACGACCCGCCGGCCGTCGGGCTGGCGCTCGAGCTGTTCACCGGCTCCGACGAACCCGCGCACGCCCGGCATCACCTGAACGTGCGCGACCTCGTCCAGGCCTCGACCGACACACTTTCGCGTCCCGAACACGCCCAGCCGGGCGCCGATCCGGGCGACCTGCCCGCGAGCGTCGTCACCGGCCACTGGAGCGGCGCCGACCCGGCGGTGCGGCGGGACATGCAACGCTACGCCCGTCATCGCGGGGTGGAACAGGACGACCCCGCCAGTTGGCGGCTCTACCGCATCAGCATGGATCTGTTCACGGAATTCGTGGCCTTCGCCGCCGCCGAGCGCCTGCTGGAGGCCGAGGCCGAACGCCTCCGCGTCCCCGGCGACACCGCCGGCGCGGATGAGGCCAACCCTTCGTAGCGGTCGCACCGGCGGCCCGACGAGGGCCGGAACGCGACCGATGCACAACCCGCCGCACGACACGCCTCCCGACCCCGCGCCGCACGAGCTCGTGCTGCTCAAGGATGGTCAGCGCTTCGTCTTCCGCTGCGCCGTCGGACGCGAGCGGGAGCTGCTCGCCCACCTGCGCACGCTGGCGGCCGACCCGGAGGTCGAGCTCGACGCGTTCGACGCGGCCGTGCTCAGCCAGCAGGTGGTCCGCCGGCTGAGTGATCGGCTGACGCGGCACGCGCAGGCGCCGCCGTGAGGGCGTGCCCCGTCTCCATCCCCAGCCCCGACCATTCCCCCCGCCCCGCCTCATCACGTCCCCGCCCGTCCGTCAAGGAAGCAAGCATCATGGCCGTCTCGAGCCCCGTGATCCAGCAGTTCGCCGACTACCTGCGTTACGAACGCCACTTCAGCCCCTACACGGCCCGGTGCTACGGCGCGGACCTGCGCCAGTACGCCGAGTATCTCGCCGGCACGCTGGGCGATGGCGAGGCCGGCGACAGTGCGTTGGCCCGGCTCGACGAACGCATCCGCCTCGCCGACGCGATGGTCGTACGCGGCTTCCTCGTGTCGCTCGATGACCACGGCTACTCGCCCGCAACGACCGCGCGCAAGATCGCCACGCTGCGATCCTTCTACAAGTGGGCGCAAACGCACGGCATCATCGAGACAAACCCGATGGTCCTCATCCGCACGCCCAAGCAGGCCAAGCGCCTGCCCAAGGCCATCACGGTCGACCAGGTCGAGCGCCTGCTGGCGGCGCCGGAGCATGCCGACACGCTCGGGGCGCGGGACCGGGCAATCCTCGAAACGCTCTACTCGACCGGCGTGCGCGTCAGCGAGCTCGCGCAGCTCAACCGGGCCGACCTCGACATCGCCAGCCAGACGCTGCACGTGCGCGGCAAGGGCCGCAAGCAGCGCATCGTCCCGCTCGGGTCGCACGCCCTGGCGGCCATCAAGCACTACCTCACGCTCCTGGAGCCCGACCCGCGCTTCCGCGTCCTGCGCCAGCGCGCCATGGTCGACCCCAACGTCGCGCTGTTCGTCAACAAGAGCGGCGACCGGCTGTCGGCGCGGTCGGTGCGGCGGAAGCTCGACAAGTACCTCAAGCAGGTCGGGCTGGACTCCGCCATCAGCCCCCACACGCTGCGCCACAGCTTCGCCACCCATCTGCTCGACAACGGCGCCGACCTCCGCAGCGTTCAGGAGCTGCTCGGCCACCAGTCGCTGTCGACAACGCAGATCTACACCCACCTCTCGACGATGCGCCTGCGCGACGCCTACGACCAGGCTCACCCGCGGGCGGTGTGACCGCGCCAAAAGCGGCAATCCCAGGGACCGAACTCACCAAAATGCCGGGACCGGTGGTCCCGGTCAATGCGGCGGCAGGCCTGCGAAGACCCGTCGCGCACCGCGTTGCATCGATCCGGATTAACCATGGGCTCGTTGCGAACGACATCGTTGTGACGCGACGGCGTGATCGTGGCGTGACGACGACGACCCGCTATTTCACACGCCCGTGGCCGCTTCGGCCGGGACCACCGGTCCCGGCTTTATGGCGGGGCGCGTTGTGGCGGGATTCTAGAACGGCGGCGGCATCGGACCCCCGCCACCCCCGCCGCCCGGGCCTCCGGGGCCGCGCGGCGCCGGCTGCGGGCGCATCGCGTCCATGGCGTCAAAGAGCTCGACGCTCGCCCGCACGACCTCGCTGGGGACATAGATCCGCTGGGTGACGATGTCGGGCTCGACGGCCGCGCCGAACACGACCGGGGGAATGTCGGGGTCGATCTCCAGAGCGGGCCCGCCGCCCATCATCATGGCAAACTCGTTGAACAGGCCCGCCACGCCCTGGAAGCTGACGTAGGCTTCGACGGCGGCGTTGCCCGGCAGGCCACGCTCCCGCACACCCTCGATGTGCGCCAGCGTGCCGAGGCCCCCGCCCGCGTCGGCGAGCCCGAGCGCCTGCCGCATGAGATTCCGGTCGAGCCCGGCCGTGCCGACGATGCGATCGCCGCGCGCGGCGACGTACCCGGCCGACCGCATCGCGCCCATCATCTGGGCCTGCATCGGATCACCGCCGGGCATCGCGACGTCGATGCTCATTTCATCCACGGCCGCGCCGTCGATCTCGAACACGGCCTGCTGGTAGGTCACGTCGAAGCGCATCTGCCTCGGCTCGCCGCCCGGCATGCCCGGGCCGGCGGGGAACTCCAGCCCATCCATCATGTCGAGCATCGCGCGGTAGTCGCGCAGGTAGGCCTGCGGATCGTCGACGCGCGCGACCTGCACCTGGCTGATGAAGTCACCCGTCATCGCGCGCATCATGTCCGGCACGTAGAGCACCGAAGCCGCGGCGTCCGTGCGCTGCATGAGCTGCATGGCCGGCTCGATCAAGGTCGCCATCCACGCCATCTCGGCGGGCAACTCGGCGCGATCGTCGGGCAGCAGGTCCAGGACCGTCTGGCCGATGCGCTCCATGTCGATCACGCGCGTGTCCATCGCCATCGCGAACAGCCACGGCTGATCGGGCAGCCGGTCGAGTTCGGCCTTGGCGGTCGACTCGCCGGGCTGGAGGAACCCCGCCAGCTCCGAGCCCTGCACGACGCCCGTGACCTGATCGACGGTGGCCCCCTCCTCGCCGATGTCGAGCGTCAGCAGCAGCGAGCGCACGCCGGTGAGCACCGTCTCGACAATCTCGCGGCCCGCGGCGTCCCAGAGCTCGAACATCATCGTCAGCTCGCCGGCCATCATGCCCGGCTGCTGGTTCATCTCGGCCATCTCCCGTTCCCACGCGTCGAGCGTGTTGAGCACGGCAGGGGCGATGGCGGCGACGTCGATGTAGATGAACGCCTCAGCAGCGCCCAGCGCCCGGTCGCCCGCGTCGCCGAGGGCCTGCATCGCCACGCCCACATCGTTGGGGTCGAACGCTTCGAGCTGCTCGCGCGTCTCGGCGAGCAGGGCGTGGCCGTTGAACTGCCGGGCGTACGTCTGCTTGGGCAGCGCGATGGCGGTGATGGCCTCGCCGCCGTCGCCGCCGAAGTTGCCGACGAACGCGTCGTAGTCGGTCACCGGCACGAACACCAGGACCCAGGGTTCGGCCTCCTGCTCGATCGCCTCGACGATGCCGTCGACGACGACCATGAACGTGCCATCATCATCGAGCCCCTGCTCGACGCCGACCTCGCGCTTCAGCTCGCCGAGCAGGTCGCGCATCTCGTCGACCGGGAGCGTCGTGGCGTCGCGGAAGGCGGCCACCGCCTCGCTCAGCACTGCCATGTCCGGCACGATGAAGATGATCGGCGCCGATCGCGGCACCTGCTCCATTGCCGCGGCGATCCGCGCCGGCGGGGCGCCGCCCTGCGCCAGCACCCCGGCCGGCCCGCCCGCGAACAGCGCGATCGTGGCAACCAGTCCCCCCACCAGTCCGGCCCGGCATCGCATCCTGATCATCGTTGGCTCCCTGTTCAGAAAGGTGTCCCGGCAAAAGCCCCCCGTCACGCCCCTGCTCCCGCCATGCCCGCATGATACCCCGCGCCGTGGCCGATGCACACACACCACCCGGCCCGCGTCCGACAAGGCCAGCGGTGAACACCCCCGCACCACTGACCTGCCCTACAATCTGGCCTTATGCTCGCCCGCGACCATCCCCAGCCCAGGCGCGTCCTCGTCGCCATGTCCGGAGGCGTCGACTCCTCCGTCACCGCGGCCCTCCTCAAGCGCCAGGGCCACGACGTGCTCGGCTGCTTCATGCGCCTCGGCTCCGACGACGACGCCGAGGCGGCCGACGGCTACGACAACATTTTCGAGGGCGCGTGCGACCCGACGCGCCAGCCCAAGGCCCACCGCCAGGGCTGCTGCTCGGTCAACGACGCCGACGACGCCCGCGCCGTCGCCCGCGAGCTGGACATCCCGTTCTACGTGCTCAACTTCAAGCGCGACTTCGGGCGGATCATCGACTACTTCGTCGCCGAGTACAACGCCGGGCGCACGCCCAACCCCTGCGTGCGCTGCAACGACTGGCTGAAGTTCGGCAAGCTCTACGCCTACGCCCGCTCCGTCGGCGCCGACGCCGTCGCCACCGGCCACTACGCCCGCGTCGAACCCGACGACGCCGGGCTGCCTGCGCTACTGCGCGGCCGCGACGCCGGCAAGGACCAGTCCTACGTCCTCTTCGGCAGCCCACGCGAGCGGCTCGATCACATGCTCCTGCCCATCGGCGGCTACCACAAGCAGGAGGTGCGCGACATGGCCGAGCGCTGGGGCCTGCCCGTGTTCGACAAGCCCGACAGCCAGGAGATCTGCTTCGTCCCCGACAACGATTACGCCCGACTCGTCGCCCGCCGCAGCCCCGACGGCATGCGCCAGGGCGACATTGTCGACACCGCCGGCCGCAAGCTCGGCAGCCACGCCGGCCATCAGCACTTCACCATCGGCCAGCGCCGCGGCCTCAACCTCGCCATGGGCTATCCCATCTACGTCACGCACCGCGACCCCGCGGGCAACACCGTCACCGTCGGCCAGCGCGAGGACCTGCTCGCGGCCGGGTGCACGGCGTCGCAGACCAACTGGCTCATCGACGACCCGCCGCGCGACTGGCGGACCTGTTCGCTGAAGGTGCGCTACAACAGTGAGCCCGTGCCGGGGCAGGTGCGGGTCGTCGGCGACGACCAGATCGAGGCGCGGTTCGACGACCTGGTGTCCGCCGTGACCCCGGGCCAGGCCGTGGTGTGCTACGCCGGCGAGCGCGTGCTGGGCGGGGGCTGGATCGACGAGGCGGCGATCCAGAGGTGATCCAAGCCGCACTGCGCTCCATCGGCTGCACCTTCACCCCGAGCGTGAGCAGGCGCCATCGGAGGGTACTCTGTGCAACTGATCGCCACCCTTATAAGGCGATATGAGTCTTGGTGTCTCGGCGAAGATGCAATCGCGCATTTGCCGAAGGTCGAGCGCCGCCGCATCGCATGGGGCATCACGTCGATTGTGCTCCGACACCCCCTCTGCCTGATCTGCCTGACCTACCTCGTCGCGGTCTTCATGTCCTTGGTCTACATCGACGTGTTCGCGGCCAATTCACACAGCCTGAGATACCTGCGCCTGCTGTTTTCGAGCGGGTATTTTGTCATCATACCGCTGATGGTTCTTCTGAACCGCCACGTCCGTAAGCGCGCCATCCAGCGCCTCATCGACGCGGGCAACATCTATCTCGACTACTGCCTCCACTGCCACTACGACCTGCGCGGCACGTCGGGGGATCGCTGCCCGGAGTGCGGCGCGGAAATCCACAAGTAGCCCGGCAGTCTCCCCCGTGCCCACTTGCGCGGTCACCCCAGATGGACGGACGAAATACGCCCGGAAGATAAGGTTCATCCGCGATTTCCGGCCGGACGCCGACGCCGCGCCGCCGCATCGCAATCGCCGGATCAGACTTCAGCCCCGCAGGGGCTGCGGGTTGTAGCTACGGGTGGAGCGCAGCGGAACCCGTGGTAAGAGTCGGCTGAATGATTCCTGCCCCGGCAGGGGCAGCGGGAGTTGCCTCCGCCCCGTCGGGGCGGGACGAACGCCGACATCCCCCACGGGTTGCGCGGCTTGCCGCGGCCGGCCAGCCGCTGCACCCGTGGCTACATGCCCGTCCCCCCTTCGGGGGCTGCCACGATAACCCGGCATGCCCGCGTCGCTCCCCGAAAATCGGATAAACCAAAAAAGAAGCCCACGGATTGCAATCCGTGGGCTTCCGTTCATTCGTCAACACTCACGGCGTCGCGGCGGCTCGATCAGTCCGCGCATCGACCGCACGCGAGCCGCGGTCCTGCCAGACCGTGATCACGGGCCGGCGGAGGAACTCGTCGGCGTCGAACTGCTCGAGCCACCCGGCGAGCTCGCCGTCCGGGTGGCTGTCCGTGCGGATGAGCAGTTGGAACCGACCGTCGCGCAGCATCTGCGTCTGCGCGGGCGTCAACGCCAGCGTGCCGAACATCATCCCGCTGTTGGCCAGGCCCTCGGCGTTCTCGTCGGGCTCGACGGCGAGCTGCGCGAGGACGATGCGGCCGACGTCCGTGCCGGTGTCCGCGACCATGTAGACGCCCGGGCGGCTCGTGCTGCCCGGGTTGCGCACCTCGCCCGAAGCCGGCACCGGGCCCGAGAGCCCGCGGTAGGCGCCGTTGAGCTCCAACCGATCGGAGAACTGCCGGGCGCGGGCGTAGCCGGCCCCCTCGCTCGTGACGGGGTTGGGCGTCATCGACGCGCCGTTGAGCTCGGCGTGATAGACCGCCACCGGCACGATGTCCTCGGGCAGCGCCCCGCCACCGGTGGCCTCATACTGTGGACCACAGCCGAGGACGATGAGCGACGCGCTCACAAGCCCCACGGCAATACTGCTGCGGATACACACCATCTTCACCTCTCCCCGCGCGCCGGGTGCGCCGGCATCCAGGCCCCCGGGCACGCGATTATCCGTGTTCAGCCGTGGCTTTAGGTGAACACCGCCCGATGCTAGGAACGGGTGTGGCAGCCCACCACGCCAAGCAGCGCTTTGCCCGCAATGCCCCGATGGGTTGATCCCGCGGATCCCTCCGTCGTCGACCACCGTCATCCCCCAGCCCCCCCGCCACCACGCCACCCCTGCCACCCCCGCCACCCCCGCCACTTCGTCCGCACCGGCCGCGCGTCGCGCGCCTGCGTTACACTTCGCCGCGAGCCGTGCCATGCCCGACCTGATTGCCGCCGACCTGCTTGACGATCTCGACGTGCCCCACGAGCGCGACGCGCCCCTGGCGCCGCTGACGTGGTACAAGCTCGGCGGCCGCGCGGCCGTGCTCGCCCGTCCCACCTCCACCACCCAGCTCGCCGCCCTCGCCGCCCGGTGCCACGAGCGTGGCGTGGCGCTCTACGTCCTCGGCGGCGGGGCGAACCTGCTCGTCCGCGACGAGGGCGTGCCCGGCGTGGTCGTCCAGCTCAACGACCCGGCGTTCACCGGCCTGCACGTCGACGGCAACCGCCTGCGCGTCGGGGCCGGCCACGACCTCTTCAAGCTCGTGCTCGCCACCGCCCGGGCCGGCCTCGCCGGGCTCGAAGTCCTCGCGGGCATCCCCGGCACGGTCGGCGGGGCGCTGCGCATGAACGCCGGCGGCGCGTTCGGCGACATCGGCGCGTGCGTCCGGCGGGTCGGCGTGATGTCCGCCGCCGGCCGCGCCGAGCAGCGCAGCCGCGACGAGCTGATCTTCGCCTACCGCGCCAGCAACATCGCCGCGCCGCTCATCCTCGACGCCGAGTTCGAGCTCGAAGAGGAGGACCCGCAGCAGCTCGCCCGGCGGGTCAAGGAGATCTTCTTCTACAAGAAGACGTCGCAGCCGATGGACGCCGCCTCGGCCGGCTGCGCGTTCAAGAACCCGCCCCGCGACGTGGCCGACGGCGCCGGCGCGGGGCAACTCATCGACCGCGCCGGGCTCAAAGGCTACCGGCACGGCCAGGCGCAGGTCTCGCCGGTGCACGCCAACTTCATCGCCGCCGACCCCGGCGCGACCGCCGGCGACGTGCTCGCCGTGATCGACCACGTCCAGCGCGTGGTGGCGGAGCGCTTCGGCGTGACGCTGGAGCGCGAGGTGGTTGTCTGGCCGTGAAGCGGAGGAAGCCCGCGGATTCCGCAACGCACCCGCCGGCCTACTCCATCGGCTCCGCGGGCTCCATCGGCATGATGATCCAGAGCGCGACGTACGCGACGATGCCGGGCACGAAGCCGGTGATCGCCGTGACGATGGCGTAGAGCACGCGCACGAGCGTCACGTCCCAGCCGAGCCAGGCGGCGATGCCGGCACAGACGCCGCCGATCATGATGTTGCGGCTGGATCGCTGCAGCGGACGGGCCGGGTCGAGCGGGGCCATGGGTTGATCCTTATGCGACGGTGACGGCGATCTTGCCAAGCGTGTGCCGCGTCTCCTGCTGACGGTGAGCGTCCGCGAGCTGGTCGAGCGTGAAGCGGTGGCTGACGTGGGGGGTCACCCGGCCGACCTCCACAAGCTCCTTGACGGTTTCCAGGATCTGCCCCTGCGCCTCCGGGCGCGTGCCGAAGACCGTCGTCGCGCCCATGAACTCCATCGCGATGGTCACGTCGCGCACGAAGTGCTCGGCAATCGGCGCGTCGCGCGGCGGGGCGAGGATCGTCACCAGCCGCCCATGCACCGCCAGGCAGTTCAGCGACTGGGTGAACACGTGCCCGCCGACGTTGTCCATCACCACGGGGCACCCCTCGCCGCCCGTCAGCTCCCGGACGCGCTCGACGACGTCCTGCTCGGCATAGTTGATGACGTCGTCGGCGCCGAGCCGTTGGCACAGCTCGATGCTCTCGGGCCGACTCGCGGTGGCGATGATGCGCGCCCCGGCGATGCGGGCGAGCTGGATGGCGATGTGCCCGACCCCGCCGCCGCCGGCCTGGATGAGCACCGTCTCATTAGGGTGCAGCCGGGCCCGTGCGTGCAGCGACTGCCAGGCGGTGATCGTCACGAGAGGGAGAGCCGCCGCCTCGGCGTGGTCGATGTTGCCCGGCTTGTGCGCCGCCGTGCGGGCGTCGACGGCGACCAGCGCGGCGTTCGCGCCGGGCCGCGCCAAGCTCGGCGACGCCATGACCTGGTCGCCGGGCTTGAACGCATCGACCGCCGCCCCCACCTCGCGCACGATGCCGCAGACGTCGAAGCCGAGCACGAGCGGCGGCGGCCGTAGGCCCCGCATCCCATCCAGCCGCACCTTGCAGTCGACCGGGTTGACGCTGCTGGCCGCGACCTCGACGAGCAGGTCATGCTCGCCGACCTCCGGCTCCGGCACGTCGGCAGGCACGAACACGTCGGCGTCACCATACTCCCGGGCCACCATCGCACGCATCGGCACAACTCCATCCTCGAGATCAGCGCCGATCGCGGCGCGGCCGGCGGTGCCGCGGGCGCTCCGGCACCGGGTTCTTATCCCAGGGAAGCTCCGGGTTGTAGAGGTAGTCGGGCGGGTAGGGCTCCGCCACGACGGGGCGGTAGGGCGGGGCGTGGAAGAGCCCGTGGCCCGTGCGGCGAATCAGCGCCAGATTGCGCGACGTGTCGACGCGGACGCGGCGGGCGTGCCCCTGCGGCTCGGCAGGGTCCCAGACCACGCGGCCGGCCGTGTCGATGTATCCGAAGCTCGGCTCGAGCGCAATGCGCGCGTGGCGGCCGACGTATGGCTCGGCGTGCTCGATGCCTGGCCCGACGCTGATGCGCCCCGCCCGGTTGACGTATGCGAAATCGCCCTCGCCCAGCTTCACCATCGCCAGCGTGCTGTCGCCGAAGAACGGCCAGGTCTGCTCGAAGTCGGGCTCGGCGAGCCATCGGCCGCTGGTGTCGATGTAACCCCACTGCCCCGTGTCGGCATGCTGAGCGGGCGCGGCATTTCGCCCGCGAAACTCACCCACGTCCGTGTACACCGGGTCGATCCGCCAGGCGAAGTTACGGCCGATGAACCCCCACAGACCCGACTCGGCGTCCTGCGCCCGGGCAAGCCCCGCATGGAAGTCGCCCAGATCGCGGAAACGCGCGTCCTGGTCCAGGAACTGAAGCCGACCCGTCCGGTCGATGTAGCCCATCGTGGTGCTGGCGCCGAGCCGCTCGGAAGTCCGGGCCAAAAGATCGCTGCGGTCGCGTCGCCAGCCCCGGGCCGGCGATGGTCGGACCTCGGTGTCCGTGAACTCGACCATCGCCAGGCCACCATGGAAGGAGCGGGCACGGACGAAGCGCGGCGGGATGACCTCCCGGCCGCGCCGGTCGACGAAACCGACGAGCCCCCCGCGCTCCACCGCCGCGAGTCCGCCCTGGAATCGGAGCACCGCGTCGTAGCGCGGCTCGACGACGTAAACGCCCCGCTTGTCGATGATGCCGTAGCGCCGGCCGCGCTCGCTGACCACCGCCAGGCTGTCGTGGAAGCGGTCGGCATAGGCGTAAATCGGGTCGATGGCCCACCGCCCATTGGCGTAGATGTAGCCGGTGCGCCCGCGGATCACGGCGCGGGCCCGGCCGTCGTAGAAGTAGTCCGTCCAATCCCAAAAGGGGTAGATCACGGCGAAGCCGCGGTCCATGTGCCCCCACCAGTTGCGGACATTGACCGGCGCGAGCCCGTCGGGATCGAGGCGAACGTCGGCGACCTCGAACTCCGGGCGACCGTCGTTGTCCTCGTCGTCCTCGTCGCGTTCGGAAGTGGTGGCGGGGCTCGTGGCGGGGGCGGGGCTCGTGGCGGGGGCGGGGGTGCTTGGGGGGTGAGCCGGCTCTTCGCGCGCGGACTCGCTCAGGGCCGGCGTGGCCGGAGCGAGCAGCGCTGCGACGAGGCTGAGAAGCCAGAGCGTGCGTGGGACGGGGACGGGGGCCGGGGCGTTCGGCATGCTGACCTCCTGCTCCTCTCGGAATGCAAGGTGTCGCGGCTGCGTCCGTTGATTGTAGGGCCGGGCGGCCGCGGTCGAGAACGGAAATTGGGCGGCCTGGGGGGTGGTGGTCGCGCGAAGCTGTGGGCGGGGGCGTATGATCGGGGCAACCCCCGCCTGGAGTGATGGCATGGCTCGCGAGGTTGAGAAGACGGATGCCCAGTGGCGAGCGCAGCTCACGGCCGAGCAGTACCGCGTCACGCGGGAGGGCGACACGGAGGCCCCCTTCTCCGGGGCGCACTGTGCGCAGAAGGCGCCCGGGCGGTACCGGTGCATCTGCTGCGGGGCCTTGCTGTTCGAGTCGGGGACGAAGTTCGAGTCGGGCAGCGGTTGGCCGAGCTACTTCGAGCCCGCGACGCCGGAGGCGGTGGAGACGCGCCGCGACGCGAGCCACGGCATGGTGCGGACGGAGGCGTTGTGTCGCCGGTGCGGGGCGCACCTCGGGCATGTATTCGAGGATGGCCCGCCCCCGACGGGGCTGCGGTATTGCATCAACTCGGTGGCGCTGGATTTTGAGCCTTCGGGGTGAGGGGGGTTCGGGGTCCCGGGCCCGGGACTGCCCCCTCAGGGCAAACGCATATGGAACGATCAAAAACGGCCCAACCCGCGCCACGGGCCGTACAGGCCCAGCGCGGCCGCAACCACGAGCGTCCAGGGGAAGCTCCGTTCATCGCCCGCTGCGGCGGGCAAGGCCTCGGCGGCGAAGCAGCATCAGCACTGCCGGCACCAGGAGCGTCAGCGTGCCCGGCTCCGGCACGGCACTCGCACCGCCACCCACCAGCAGCTCGACGAACGGCGCCACGTCGGTGGCGTCGAACACGCCGTCGCCGTTGACGTCGCCCACCAGCGCCGCATCGACGTCGTGCTCGGCCGCGTAGCCCGCCTCGTCCGTCAGCGCCAGGACGAACGGTGCAACGTCCACGGCGTCGACCACGCCGTCGAGGTTCATGTCACCCGTGAGCCCGGCCGTCAGCGTCACGGCCTGGTCGGTGTGGTCGAGCATAAAGAACGCGTCCTGCACGTTGGGCGCGACGAACCCTTCAAAAGCGCCCGTGATGTCGCTGGCGGTGAGCACGCCCATCGGCTGCCAGTAATCGAGCGGCTCGTTGCTGAGCAGTTCGAGCTCCAGCAGGCCCGCGAGCGTGGCGCTGCCGGTGACCGCCAGCGCGCTGTGGTCCGCGCCGTCGAGCGCGATGCGCAGCGTCCGTCCCGGATCGCCCTTTTGCTCGAAGGTTCCATCGACGTGGAGCGTGCCGGTGGCGGCGGCCTCGCCTTCGCTGGCGTCGCCGCGCCGGCCGGGGGCGATCAGGCCGCGGTTCTCCAGCAGCCCGCGAATCGTGCCTTCGCCGTAGAGCGCCGCCCCGTCGCCGACGCTCACGCCGTCGCCCGATTCCAGCACCCCGCCGGTGATCTCCAGCTCCGTGCCGATGAGCCCGGCCCCGCCGATCGCCAGCGTCGCGTCTTCGGCGATGACCGGCGCGTCGCCGAAGAATCCCGCGATCGTCGCGTCCGAGCCGATCGTCCGGCTGCCGGCGAGCGCCACCGTCCCGGCCTGGTACTCGAGCGCGGCGCCGTCGGCCATCTCGAGCGTGTCGAGCGCGATTGTCCCGCCCAGCAGCGTGAACGTCGCGTCGGGCCCAAGGTAGAGGGTGCCGCCAGCGACGTCGGCGAGCGTCATGCCATCGGGCAGCGCGCCGACCGCCAGCGCGCCGCCGGGCTCGATCTGCACCGCGCCGAGTTCCCGGATCTCCATGGGCCCTCCGACGCCCACGCGCCCGCCGTCGGCGACGCTCAGGTCGCCCTGGGCCGTGGGGGTCGTGGACGCGCGGCCGATGTCCAGCACGCTGATGACGCGGAGCCTGGAGCCCGTGCCGCGCACGTCGACGGCACCGGCGCCCGCAAGGGCTCCGATCCCCGCGCTGTGGGCGACGACCTCGCCGCCGTCCTCGATGTTCAGCACGCCGTCACCGCCGTAGCCCACGTACAACGCGGTGTTGGAGTCGCGCTCGATCACCCATCTGGAGCCGGCGCCGCGCACGGTGGCGGTGCCCTCGGTGCCGCCGAACAGGCCGAGCTGGCTCCAGGTGCTGGTGACCTGCGCGCCGTCGTCGATCAACACCACGCCGACGGAGCCCGAGCTCGGCGTCCCGAACACGAGCGTGCCGAGCGCCATCTGCGCCGTGTCCAGGCGCGTGTCGGCCCCGCGCACGGTCAGCGCGCCTGTCGAATCCACGCCGCCCCCGATTTCCATGAGGGATGCGACGCTGACGGCCGCGCCCGCCTCGATCACCAGGGCGCCGTGGCCGCCGGTCGCATCGTGGCCGCTGTCACTGAAGCCGATGCGCACACGTGCGAGGAAATAGGTTGCGTCCCACGTCGTGCCCGGGCCGCGGACGATCATGGTGCCGGTGCCCCCGCGCCGGCCGCCGATGGCCAGCGGGCCGAGCGTGGTCAGCTTGGCGCCATCTTCGACGATGAGCAGACCCTCGCCCTCCGCACCCACCGTCAGGCTCGACGTGTTGAACGAAGTCGGTGCCCCCTCGGCGTCTGTGCCGGCGACGCGCAGTTGCCCGCGCGCGCCGGCCGTGTAACCGATCACGCCAAACCGGGCGTCGAGCGTGCCGCCGCCGGTCAACGTCATGCTGGCATCGTCGCCATCGTCGACGCCAACCACCATGACCCTGTTAGGAGGGTTCAACGTTTCCCAGACCAGCTCATAATCGTGCCCCGCCAGGTCAAGCGTCACGTCGCCACGGTGCACGTTGAGCCCTTCATGGGCCACGTCGCCGTCCAACGTGACGCTGTACGCCGCATCGAGGTCGAAGATCGCCATGTCGCCCGACCCCGGCCAGTCGCCGCCGATGTCCCAGTTGGCGGCGTCGCGGAACAGGCCGCCCGCCGGCGCCGTCCAGTGAAATGTCTCGCCCACGGCCTCGCCGACCGGGCCCGCCGGCCCGCTGGCAAGCAGCATCAGCCCCGCGACTGCGACCACGCCGGCACGATGCCCGGCCCACGATGACCCAACCCAGCGCTCCAGCATCACCCGTCCCTCTCTCGCGGCTGCACCCCCGCCTTGCTCGCGCACACAGCGACGGACCCGGGCGGCGGTCAATGACGTGCTCGTGAGCCCCAGCAGAAAAGACCCACAGTCACTATAGCGCAGCGCTGTCGCGGAAGCAAGGAAAAATCAGCGCCTGTAGGGACTCAGCAGGGCAAGCGCATTATGGAACGATCAAAGACGGCCCACCCCGCGCCACGGGCCGCGAACGCCAATGTCAGTCGGAGCCGCCGAACGAGAAATCAGGACTTACAGCCATATGCGTTTGCCCTGACTGCCCCCTGCCCCAGGGCTATCGCATCTATTTTGACGCCGGCTGATTCATCAAAACAAACCGCGAAGGCGCGAAGGCCGGCGAAGAGGTGAAGCTACGAAGGTTAAGTTGACTGGATGTCTTTCGCGTCCTTCGCGCTCTTCGTTTCTTCGCGGTTTTTCAGAAGCCTGTTAGGGCTTTTCAAGCAGATTCACTGATTGAGATGCGATGACCCTGCCCCCTGCCCCCTCTCCCGTTGTAGCCGCTCCGGCACAGGCCTATACTCCGCTGGCGTGTGAAGATCCGCGCCGCGGGCCTAGGCGAGCCACTCCGACATGACCGAGGGGCCGAGCACAACCGATCGGTCGGACCCGGGGCGGCTGACGTCGCCGGGCCGGGAGGTCGAGCGCGAACTGGCGGAATTCGTTCGTCAGCGGCCGATGCCCGCCAACCTGCGCCAGGCGGCCCTCTACGCCCTGCTCGGGCCGGGCAAGCGGCTGCGGCCGGTGCTGGTGATCCGCTCCTGCGAGGCGGTGGGCGGCACCGAGGCCGACGCGATGCCTGCCGCCGGGGCGCTGGAGCTCGTGCACGGCTTCAGCCTGGTCCATGACGACCTGCCGGCCATGGATGACGACGACCTGCGCCGCGGGCGGCCGACGCTACACCGGCACACGAACGAGGCGATGGCCATCCTCGCCGGCGACGCGATGCTGAGCCTGGCGTTCGAGTTGATCGCCACCCGCGTCGAGCCGACCCTGGCCGGGCAGTTGACGCGGGAGCTGGCGACGGCGACGGGCGACATGATCGTCGGGCAGGTCTACGACACGATGCCCGCCTGGGACGAGGCGACCGAGCCGATGCAGCGGTTGGAGCTGATCCACCGCCACAAGACCGGGGCGCTGCTGCGGGCCGCCTGCCGCATGGGCGGGATGTGCGGCCGGGCCAGCCGCGAGCAGCTCGACGCGCTGACCCGCTACGCCGAGGCGGTCGGGCTGATGTTCCAAGTGGTCGATGACCTTCTTGACGTCACGCACACGACGCAGGAGCTCGGCAAGACGGCGGGCAAGGACGTGGACAAGGGGAAGCTGACGTACCCGGGGCTGATCGGCGTCGACGCCAGCCGACGCGAGGTCGACCGGCTGCACGGCGAGGCGCAGGCGGCGCTGGAGGGGCTCGGCGAGCAGGCGGGGCCGCTGCGCGAGCTGGCGGATTTCATGGCCGTGCGGGAGAAGTAAGAGAATGCACGATGCACCATGTACAATGGAGAACAGGCGAGTCTTTGTGCATTGTGCATGGCCTTCCCTTTGTGCCTTGATCCCGAAAGGCTGCGCTGAATGCCCGACGAGTTGCTGAGCACGCTCCACGATCCGGGGGATCTCAAGGCCCTGCCCGCGGAGCGCCTCGTGGACGTGGCCGCCGAGATCCGGCAGGCGATCTGCGACCAGGTCGCGCAGACCGGCGGACACCTGGCGCCAAACCTGGGCGTGGTCGAGCTGACGCTGGCGCTGCATTATGTCTTCGACCTCGGCCGCGATCGGCTGCTGTTCGACGTCGGCCACCAGTGCTACCCCCACAAGCTGCTGACCGGGCGCCAGCACCTGCTGCCGAAGCTGCGCCAGGCCGACGGGATGGCCGGCTTCCCCGAGCCGCGCGAGTCGAGCTATGACCTGTTCAGCGTCGGGCACGCGGGCACGGCGATCTCCACCGCCGTCGGGCTCGCCAAGGGCGACCAGCTCACCGGGCGCTACAAGCCCAACGAAGGCCCGCGCGTCGCGGCGCTCGTCGGCGACAGCTCGATCGTCAACGGCGTGGCGATGGAAGGGCTCAATTATGCCGGGACGCTCCGCCGGCAGTTGCTGGTGGTGCTCAACGACAACGGGATGTCGATCAACCAGCCGCAGGGCGGGCTCGCCGGCTACTTCGACCGCTTCCGCGTCAGCCAGGCGTACAAGGACTTCAAGACCCGCGCCCACCAGGTGCTGCGGCACGTGCCCGGCGGCAACGCGCTCGAGGAGATGTACCACCGCTTCGGCGAGATGACCAAGGCCGCGCTCGCCCGCGAGCACATGTTCGAGCACTTCGGGCTGATCTGCGTCGGGCCGATCGACGGCCACGACCTGCCCTCGCTCATCCAGATGTTCGAGGAGGTCAAGGACCTCGACCGCCCCGTCCTGCTGCACGTCAAGACGGTCAAGGGCAAGGGGTTCGACTTTTCAACGGGCGACCCGACGACGTTCCACTCGCCCAAGCCGTTCACGATCGAAGGCTGCCGCGTCGAGGTGCAGAAGGGCGGGCGATCGTTCACCAGCGCTTACGCCGACGCGATGGACGAGCTGATGGCCCGCGATGACAAGGTGGTGGCGGTGACGGCGGGCATGCCCGACGGCACGGGGCTGGTCAAGCTCCTGTCGGACTACCCCGAGCGGACGTTCGACGTGGGCATCGCCGAGTCCCACGCGGTGGACATGTGCGCGGGGATGGCCAAGGCGGGGCTCAAGCCGTTCGCGACGATCTACTCGACGTTTCTGCAGCGGGCGTTCGACCAGGTGTTCCAGGAGGTGGCGCTGCAGGGGCTGCCGGTGCGCTTCTGCATGGACCGCGCGGGGCTGGTCGGCGGCGACGGAGCGGTGCATCACGGCTTCGCGGACGTGAACTACCTGCGCGTCTTCCCGGGGATGGTGCTGTGCGCGGCCATCGATGAGCCGACGCTGAAGGCCGCGCTGGCGTTCCTGGCGTCGCGCGATGATGGCCCGACCGCGCTGCGGTACCCGCGCGACAACGTGCCGACGCCCGCGCAGACCGAGCCGCCCGCCTTCGCGCTGGGCAAGGCGAACCGCCTCGCCGACGGCAGCGACCTGGCGATCCTCGCGTACGGCTTCCCCGCCAACCACGCGCTGGCTGCGAGGCAGACGTTGGCGGACGAGGGCTATTCCGTGGCCGTCTACGACGCCCGCTTCGCCAAGCCGGTGGACATCGAGCTGGTGCGCGAGCTGATCGAGTCGGGCACGCCGGTGCTGACCGTGGAGGACCACGCCACGATCGGCGGCTTCGGCACCTGTGTGCTCGAGGCGTGCAGCGAGCACCGCCTGCCCACGAGCCTGGTCCATCGCCTGGGCCTGCCCGACCGGTGGATCTACCAGGGCTCGCGCGGCGGGCAACTCGCCGAGGCGGGCATCGACGCGGCGGGGATCGCCCGGCGGGTGCGCGAGATCCTCGACGAGGAGCACGGGATCAAGCCCGCCGGGGTGACCGGGGGAATGAGCGGGGGCGTGGCGGCGGCGTCGTGAGACGCCTCATTTCTGATCGCTGACTGCTGATTTCCAGGCTTCGTCCGAGAAGGCGTGTCACTGGTGGCTCGCCCACCCGTGCCTCGACGCCCCGCGCGCACACTGGCGGACAAGCCGCCAGTCGCACCCGCCGTACGACGTCTTCGGACAGAGCCTGATGACTGACCCGGTGGCCGGGTCGGGTTCGTGCCGTCCCCTGGACGGCTCGGGCTTGCCGTGCGCGCCGCGGGCGGACGGACGCGTGCCATCTGGGCGGATCGCACCGGCTGGGGAAGGGGCAGGGCGTGGGGGAGGGAGAAAAGGTGGGCGTGGCGGTTGCCTCGGGGGCGGGTGAATCGTTGATTTGGCAGACCAACGCGGGCTCGTGGCCCGGGTCGGTGGTGACGGTGGGGGTGGCGGGGGCGGCTGGGCGAGGCAGTTAAGTGGACCTCGCCACTGGCCGATATTCGGAGCGGGTGCCCGGTCTGGCTCCTTGCGCGGGCCCGGAGGGGACTGGGCTTGGCACCCGCGGCGGAAGAAAACACGGCCTCCGGAACGTACCGGCGGCGAGGAGGGGCCAGCAGGCCCCGCCGAACGAAACAAGGTTGGGCAAGAAGAACAATCGGCCCCTGGAAGGAGCACTCTCCCATGCACGCACACACGCGATCCCGGCAAGGCTTTACGCTCGTTGAAATCCTCATCGTCGTGGTCATCCTCGGCATTCTCGCGGCCATCGTGATCCCGCAGTTCACGAGCGCCTCGGAAGACGCCCGGGCCTCGAGCCTCGTCTCCCAGTTGCAGACGATCCGCAGCCAGCTCGAGCTGTACCGGGTCCAGAACGGGGAATACCCGCAGGCCCTGGGCACGAACTGGGATGAGATGACGACCACGGCCAGCGGCAACGGGCCTTACCTCCAGCAGCCGCCGCGCAACCCGTTCGGCGAGAACGACGCCAGCGTCAACCAGGTCAGCGGCGCGACCGCGCCTGACTTCGCGGCGAACACCGACTGGAGCTACAACAGCGACACCGGCCAGATCCGCGCCAACGTCGGGCTCACGCAGGACCAGGCCGACGAACTGAACCTGTCCGACCAGGACGTCAACATCGACGCCGGCTGATCGGACTGAATCATGAAACTCGGCCGGCGGGGTGCAACCACCCCGTCGGCCTTTTCACGTGGCGCCGGCCGCAGCGGAGCGGCCGGGCGAGATGGAGCTCGAAGCTGAAAGGGAACTGGGCGATGCGATCACTCGGCTATCTCAATGGTGTGTTGACTGTTCTGGCGGTGCTGCTGGTCCTGAACCTCTGGGTGGGCTGGCACGCCCTCTCCACCGGACCCGCGGGCGACATGGTCACCGTCGCGACGCCGGCGCGGGCGCAGGGCATTCCCGACGGCGGGGCCCAGCGGCTGGAGATCGTCAACCAGCTCAAGCTCGTCAACGTCCGCCTCGCGGAGTTGGGCGAGTTCATGCGCAGCGGCGAGATGCGCGTGCGCTTCGAGGGCCGCCAGCCCGGGCCGGGGCAGACCCCCAATCCGCTGATGTCGGCGCCGCCGCGGCCCCGGACGCAACTGCCTCAGGGCGAAGCGGAAGGTGAATGATGCACGCCATGCGTCGACCTGTCGGGCTTGCGTGGCGCGCGGCGAATGTCGCCCTGCGCACCGGAACGGGAGCACCCTGCCCCTCTCGAAGGGAGGGGCGCCGGAGCCGCGGCTACACGCTCGTTGAGGTGTTGATCGTCGTGACGATCGTCGGCGTGGCGGGCGCGATCGTTGTGCCGCAGATGCTCGCCAGCGGCACGATGGGCATCCAGGCCGCGGCCCGGTCGGTCATTGCCGACCTGCTCTACGCACAGAACGAGGCGATCGCACAACAATCGGCGCACGGCGTCCGGTTCGACGTCGCCAACGACCGCTACCAGTTGATCGACGACAACGGCGACACGATCCCCGGAAGCTGGCGCATGGGCGGCGGCGGCGCGGGCTATGCCATCGACCTGCAGCGCGACGAGCGCTTCAAGGGCGTCGAGCTGGTGACGGCCGCCTTCACCGGCGACGCGTCCGACACCATCTGGTTCGACGTGATGGGCGCGCCGGACGGCGGGGGCGAGATCGTGCTCCAGTTCGAGGAGACGCGCTATCGCGTGGAGGTGGCGTCGTTCACCGGGCGGGTGACGGTGGAGCTGGTGGAGTAGGGGTCGCTGGCGCGGGGGATAAAATCCAGCCCTTCGCTCGATCCGCGGCAAGGCCCGCTCAGGGCGGGCGTTAGCGCGCGTTCAATTCAACGGTAGCGGGTGCCATTGACAAGGCCGTCCTCGGCCTTGTCAATGTTGGCGGCAATTCGCACGGACAAGCTCCGCGGACTCCGCTTGTCAGTGGCACCCCGCCCGCTACAAATGGGTTGAAGGCACTCAAATCCTTTTGGTGGGGGCCGCGCACTTGGGGTGGTGTGCGGCTGTTGCATGCGCGGGTGGTGGGTGGGGGTAAACCGGAGGTGGGGCTGTGCCGATAGCGCAGGTCAGCGATCAGGAGGCAACATGCCCGGAGCGAGCTTGCTGCAGCGAGGGGTTGGCGCGATGGGCGTGGAGCTCGGGACACGGTCCGTGCGCCTGGTGCAGTTGCGGCACGGCACGTCCGACACGGGTATCGAGCAGCAGGTGACGGCCGGAGCGGTCGAGCTGCCGGCCGACTGCGACGTGGCGGGGCCGGGATATCACGGCGTGGCGGGCGAGGCGCTCGCGGAGCTGCTGGGCCGGATCGAGCCGGTCGGTCGGCGGGTGGTGACCGCGCTGCCGGTCGAGGCGATGCAGTTTCAGAACATGCGGCTGCCGGTGATGCCCGCCGACGAGCTCGCCGAGGCGGTGCGCTGGGAGGTGGCGGAAGCCGGCGAGGGGCGGGAAGTGCGTTACTTCGTCGCGGGGGAGGTTCGCCATGGTGAGCAGCGCCAGTTGGAGCTGGTGGTGATGAGCGCGTCGGCCACCTACCTGGAGGCCCACGTGGCGATGCTGGAGCGGGTCGGGCTGGTGCCGACGGCGATCGACGTGGTGCCGGCGGCACTGGCGCGCGGGCTGCCGCGGGTGGCGAGCGACGGCGAGGGGGCGGTGATGGTGGCGGACGTGAGGCCGGACGCGACGAACGTGGTGATCTCGCGCGCGGGCGCGGTGAGGTTCTTCAAGGCGATTCCGATCGGGGTGGAGGAGCTTGGGGAAACTGGGGGGGGGGCGGGGTCCGCTCCTTCGCTCGCGGACTCGGCCAGGACCGGCGTTATGGGGGAGGAGGACGACGGGGGGGTTGCGGCGTTGGCGCGGGAGCTGGCGCTTTGCCTGCGGTACTACAGCGTGACATTTCGGGGCGAGCGGCCGGGGCGCGTGGTGTTGTGCGGACCCGGCGGCGAGCAGACGGGGCTGGCGGCGGCGCTGGGGGAGCAGATCGGCGTGCGGGTCGAGCCCGCGTCGCCCGGCGGGGGGCTGGGCGCGGCGTGGGCCGTGGCGTGGGGGCTGGCGAGCATGGATCAGGCAGCACGGCCGGGAAGGGACGCTGGGGGCGCTGGTGGTGCTGGCGGCGCTGCTCTGGGCGCGGATGCTGCTGCCGGGCGGTTCCGGCCCGGCCCAGGCGGATGCGGCGGGGGCCGAGCTGGCGGGGGCGCCGGCGGGGGCAGTGGCGGGGGTGGGGGCGGTGGATCGGACGACGTCGATGGAGGCGGCGCTGCCGTCGGCGAGGCCCGTGGAGCACGTGGCGATGCCGGCCGGCCCGCGGCGGGACCTGTTCGTCGTGGGTCAGGGCGGGGGGATGGGAAATCGGGGCGAAATCGGTGAAGTAGGAGAAAAGTCGGACCTGCAATGGTCCGATGACGACAGACGGCGGGCGTTGGAGTCGATGGCCGCGGCGCGACTGCGGGTGCAGAGCGTCGTGGGCGGCCCGCGGCCCCAGGCGGTGATCAACGGGCGAATGCTGACGGTGGGGGACCGGATCGAGGGTTTCGAGCTGGTGTCCGTGGAGCGTCGCTCGGTGGTTCTGTCGTACGAGGGCGTGGTCATTCGACTGGGGATGTGAGCGATTGGACAAAAGGCGTCGGCAGTGGGCCGGCGCAGGAACTGAGTGTCGGCGGGAAGGTTCAGGGCGCCGCACCTGCGTGGAAGTTCAGGCCGAGGGCGGCCTCAAGAAGGAGTCAACGAACATGGGCACGCGAGTGAACCAGCGCCTGGTAAGGCTTTTTTTTTGGTCGATGAGTACCGTTTGTGCCGGCTCGGTGATCGTGGCAACATCACCGGCGTGGGCGGAACGGGGTGTTGAGGTAAGGCCGGGCGACGGCCAGATCGTGCTCGCCGAGGGCGAGGTCGCCGAGGCCGAGCCCGAGTCCGAGTCCGAGCCGACGAACGGCGCGACGCACCCGCAGATGGTGCCGCTCACCGGCGAGCTCGAGGATCTGCCCGACGGGCAGACGGTCGAGGTCGGGTCGTTTGGCCAGATCGACCTGCACGTGCAGGAGCTGAGCCTGGCCCAGGTGCTCCAGCTCTTGAGCATCCAGAGCCAGCGGAACATCATCGCCAGCCGCAACGTCTCGGGCGCGGTGTCGGCGGACCTCTACGGGGTCGACTTCTACGAAGCGCTGGACGCGGTGCTGCACCCGAACGGGTTCGGCTACCGCGAGCAGGGCAACTTCATCTACGTCTACACCCGCGATGAGCTGGCCCAGATCGAGGAGGCCGAGCGCGCGGTGGTCACGCGGATCGTGCGCCTGAACTACCTGACGGCCGCGGACGCGGCGTCATTCGTCAGCCCCCTGCTGTCCAGCGCCGGATCGATCTCGGTCAGCGGCGAGACGTCGCGCGGCATGCAGCCGAGCGTCTCCGACGCCGGGGCCGACAGCTTCGCGCACTCGGACACACTGGTGGTCCGCGACTATCCCGAGAACGTCGAGGACATCGAGCGGGTCATCGAAGAGCTGGACAACCGGCCACGGCAGGTGCTCGTGGAAGCGACCGTACTCGAAGCACGCCTGGAAGAAAACAACGCGTTCGGCGTGGACTTTGCGATTTTCGCGGATGTCAACCGCGGCGGCTTCACCACGCCGCTGGGCGCCATCGACGAGATGATCTCGGGCACGGCGACCGACTCAGGCCTCGCCGCGACCGCCAACCCGTCGTCGGTCATCGACAGCTCGAGCGTGAAGATCGGCGTGATGGGCGGCGACGTGGCGGCGTTCGTCCAGGCGCTGGACTCGGTCACCGACACGACCGTGCTCGCCACCCCGAAGGTTCTGGCGCTCAACCGCCAGCGGGCCGAGCTGCTCGTCGGTGAGCGGATCGGCTACCTGTCGACGACGCAGACGGACACCGCTTCGACGCAGACCGTCAACTTCCTGGATACGGGCACGCAACTGACGGTGCGGCCGTTCATCAGCGACGACTCGTACGTGCGGATGGAGCTCAAGCCCCAGGTCAGCACCGGCATTCCGCAGGAGCGTGGCGGGCAGTTCATCCCGGACGAGGTGACGCAGGAGCTGACGACGAATGTGATCGTGCAGTCGGGCCAGACGGTGGTGCTGGGCGGTCTGTTCAAGGAAGACATGCAGATTCAGCGTCGGCAGGTGCCGGGGCTGGGCGACCTGCCGCTGGTGGGTGGTCTGTTCAGTGGCCAGAACGACACCGTGGGCCGCAGCGAGGTGATCTTCCTGATCAAGCCGACGATCCTGCGTGACGAGTCGCTGTACGCGGCGGCGGGTGATGCGGATCGTCGGATGGAGCTGTCGCGGGTGGGTGTTCGCAACAACCTGCTGCCCTGGTCGCGCACGCGTCTGACCAACTCGCACGTCCGCAAGGCGCAGGAGCACCTGGACGCGGGTCGCGAGGGCCGCGCGCTGTGGAACGTGAACCTCGCGCTGCACCTTCAGCCGAACCTGGTCGAGGCACTGCAGTTGAAGGAGGAGATCACGGGTCGGCGGTTCGATTCGCCGAACCGGGGCGAGCTGAACGCGGCCGTGAATGGCATGATCCACGCGGAGCTGGGCGCCGACGAGATGGACCCGGTCGATGAGCCCGCGGTGGACGAGTCTGACACGGATGAGTCGAACGGCGAGGACGACTCGACGTTTGAGGAGTTCGAGTTCGGCGCCCCGGTCGAGTCGGACGAGTCCGGGGCCTGGGGCCCGGGCGCGGGCGAGGGCGACGTGGCGACGAGCGGCGCTGACGCCGAGGCGTCGGAGCCGGTCTGGCTGTTCGAGGCTGAAGAGGTTGAGGCCCAGGAGGCGGAGGCGGCGTCGGAGCAGCCGGCTCGCTTCGCCCCGGTGATTCTGGAGCTGGACGTCTGGGAATACGCGGGCGTCGAGGAGCCGGCGTCGTCGGCGGACGAGGCCGAGACCGAGCCGATGTCCGAGGCGTCCGACGCGGATGCCGACGAGGCGAACACGGAAGCGGAAAACGAGACCGACGGGGCGGAAGGGTTGGAAGAGTGAGGTGGAAGTTGGCCGCAGCGGCGAACGAAGCCTGCAAGCCTTTGGGCTTGCGGGCTTCCGCCGTTGTGTGCAGCGACGGGAGAGAGCGTCCGCCGGGCCTCGTGGCGCTGGCGGATGCGTG
Organism: Phycisphaeraceae bacterium; assembly: GCA_040905445.1. Classification (GTDB taxonomy): domain Bacteria; phylum Planctomycetota; class Phycisphaerae; order Phycisphaerales; family Phycisphaeraceae; genus SKPT01. Next base: position 52,198 of record JBBDRN010000014.1, read on the forward strand.
CAGCCGGGGATGGCCAAGGGTTCGACGAGGAGACGCGACATGCGTGCAATGGATGCCAGGATGATGCGGATGGGCCTGCTGGGCCTGCTGATGGTCGGAATGCTGGCGGCAGGCGCCTGCCGATCCGGGGGCGGCAACGACGAGGTCGCCGAGCGCTCGAACGAGCGCTGGCTGTCGATGAGGTCGTCGCTGATGCTGGAGATGGCGCACCAGCAGTTCGAGACGGGCGACCTGGACCGGGCGGAGCAGACGGTGCGCGAAGCGACGCAGATGGACCCGACCAACGCGGGGCTGTACGCCCTGGGCGGACGGATCATGCTCGAGCGCGATCGCCTGGAGCGGGCGTATCACATGTTCCAGGCGGCGCTGTCGCAGGACGAGGAGCTGGCCACCGCGCACTACTACCTGGGCGTGGTGATGCAGCGGTGGCAGCGCTTTGACGCGGCGCACGCGGCCTACGCGCGGGCGTATGCGATCGAGCCGGACGAGTCGAGCTACCTGATGGCCACGGGCGAGATGCTCGTGGAGCTTGGGCGCAACGCCGAGGCGATCGAGCTGTTCGAATCGAACCTGCGCTACTTCGACCAGAACGCCTCGCTGCGTGCGGCGCTGGGCCACCTGTACCTGGTGGGCGACGACCCGGCGCGGGCGGTGCGGTACTTCCGCGAGGCGGCGGTGCTCGACCCGACGGACGACACGCTGCGCTACGAGATGGCGCTGGCGCGGGCGGCGGCGGGCGATCACCCGCAGGCCATCCGCGACCTGCGCGGCCTGCTCGACGAGGACCGCCTCGGCGAACGGCGCGACCTGCGCCGGGCGCTGGCGCGGTCCTACCGGGCGATCGGCCAGCTCGATGAGGCCCGCCGCGAGCTGACGCGCCTGGCGCGCAGCGAAGGCGCGGGGGCGTCGGACTGGCAGCGTCTGGCGGAGCTGTCGTGGCACATGGGCGAGGTGTCGGACACGCTGTTCGCGGCCCGACGGGTGATCGAGATCGACCCGCGCATGGCGACGGGGTATCTGCTGGCCGGGATCGCCCTGAGCGAGTTGGACAAGCTCGACGAGGCGGTGGTGATGTTCGACCGCGCAATCGCCCTGGACAGCGAGGACGCGTCGGGGTTGATCCTCCGCGGCATCGCGCTGGAGCGATCCGGACAGGCGTCGGCGGCGGCGGCGAGTTATCAGGCCGTGCTCGAACGGTATCCGGAGGACCGGCGCGTCCAGCGGCTGCTCGAGCGGGTCGGAAGCGAGACGAATTAGGGTCGGGTGATCGATAATGAGACTGAGGAGGGGACGCCCACCGTGTCGGCCGCAAGGCCTGGCCGGTGGGCTTTTTTGGGTTCCGGGACTTCCCGGGCCCGGCGCCGACCGCGTCGCACCGCAATCGCCGGCGAATCCGGCTCGAGCCCACCTCGCCAGCCCCGCAGGGGCTGCGGATGGTAGCCACGGGTGAAGCGCAGCGGAACCCGTGGAACGTGGCGACGAAGAATCCTCCTGCCCCGGCAGGGGCAGCCGCCCCCAGCGGGGGCTGCAACCAAGGCTCGGCGCGACAGTCTTGATCGTCCCCGGGCATCGCGGATGACCCTTTTGGGTGGGCTGAGGGCGTGGCGGGGGCGGTCTGGATGGCCTGGGCGTCACGGTCGCTACACGTGGATCGGCGGGTGGGGGAAAACCGTCGGCGCGGGGTCGGGCGGTTCAGGTGCTCATCGCAGGTGTCGAATAGTCAGAGGATAACGAGCACGGGGGTGGCCGCGACCGCTCCGGCGCGAGCGCCGGCGGGCGATGCGGCCAGTGGCCCTGACAGGAAGGTGGAGCCGAGATGAGCAGACAGATTCCGCTGGTGTTGGTCGTTGACGATGAGAGTCACATCGTCAACGTGCTGGCGATGAAGCTGAAGCAGGCGGGCTACGCGGTGGTGACGGCGGAGGACGGCGAGCAGGCCCTGGAGCTGGCGCTCGCGCAGGGACCGGACCTGGTGATCACCGATTACCAGATGCCGTTCCTGTCCGGCCTGGAGCTGGCGCAGCGACTGCGCGAGGGCGGGCTGACGTCGGCGACGCCAGTGCTGATGTTGACGGCCCGTGGTTTCACGATCCCGCCCGAGGCACTGGCTCAAACGAACATCCGCGCGGTGCTGAGCAAGCCGTTCAGCCCGCGCGACGTCGCGTCGCGGGTCGAGGCCCTGCTGCCGCCTGCCGGGGAAGGTCGGCGGATCCACGTGGAGGCGACGAACGCCTGATGAGCACCGTGCTGGACGAGCATCCACGGCTGGCGGAGGTGCCCGCGCGACTGGGGGAGCGTCTTGCGCATCTCGGGACCACGCTGCTGCGGCTCAGGTGGTCAACGCCGGCGGCCGTCGTCTCGGGCGGCGGCTGGTTCGAGGACGTCGTCGCGCGCAGCGCGGTCTTCGCGTCGGCGGTGCAGCGGCGATGGGAAGAGCTGGAACGCTGCCGCGGCGAACTGGTGACGATCTGGCCCGGCGTGTCGCTCGTGCCGATGCACGATCGCTGCCGACGTCGGCCGGGGCGCGACGGGCACCGGCGGGAACTGCTGGCCGCGCTGGTGCTCGGGCCCGCGGTGGCGCAGACGGAGCAGTTGCACCGGATCTGTGATGAGGCGGCGCTGGACGTCGAGGCGACGCAGCGCCGCCTGCGCTCGGCATCGCTGATGTCCCAGGCCGAGGCGTCGCGGCTCGCGCAGACGCTCGGCTGGATGCACGAGGACGCGCTGGAGATCGATCGGCGCCGCAGCGACATCCACGGCATGAGTGCGAACCTCGCCGAGACGTACGAGGAGCTGAGCCTGCTCTACAAGTTCTCGAGCAGCATCACGCTCAACCAGCAGCCCGAGTCGTTCGTTCACGAGGCCTGCCGCGAGTTGCAGCAGGTCGGCTCGCTGCGGTGGATCGGCATCCAGCTCATCGACGGCGACCCGCGGCTGGGCCCACTCGCGGGCGGGGTCTACTTTGCCGGCGACTTGTCGGCGGACGCGGGGCTGATGCAGCGCGCCGGGCGCATGCTGATGGAGCGCTACGCGACGGTGAGCCAGCCGGTGGTCGTCGATGAAGTGGGTGAACTGGGCATCGCCGGGCTCGATGAGCTGACCCGGAGCGTGCTGGTGGTGCCGCTGCGCGACGAGAACGCGCGGCTGCTGGGTCTGCTGCTGGGCGGAGACAAGCTGGACGGGACGACGATCAACACGGTGGACCTGAAACTGTGCGGATCGCTGGGCAGCAGCCTGTCGATCTTTCTGCGAAACATGATGCTGTACGAGGACATGCAGGCCATGTTCCTCGGCACGCTGCACGCGCTGACGTCGGCGATCGACGCGAAGGACACGTACACCCACGGCCACTCGGAGCGCGTCGCACTGCTGTCGCGGGCGCTCGCCGAGGCGGCCGGCCTGAGCGAGCACACGTGCGAGCGCGTGTACATCGCCGGTCTGGTGCACGACGTGGGGAAGATCGGCGTGTCGGAGCAGGTGCTCTGCAAGCCGGGCAAGCTGACGAACGAGGAGTTCGAGCTGATCAAGGCCCACCCGCGCATCGGGGCGCGCATTCTCCAGGACATTCGGCAGATGCAGGACCTGATGCCCGGCGTGCTGCACCACCATGAGCGGTGGGATGGCCGCGGGTACCCTGACGGGCTCGCCGGCGACGCCATTCCGCTGTTCGGGCGGTTGATCGGCCTCGCGGACGCGTTCGACGCGATGAGCTCCAACCGCACCTACCGCAAGGCGATGGACCTGGACACCGTGCTCGGGGAGGTGGAGCGATGCGCCGGCACGCAGTTCGACCCGGAGCTCGCGCCGGTGTTCATGCAGCTCGATTTCCAGCCGTTTTTCGAGCTCATCGAACGCCATCGCGTGCGAGAGGATCGGCTCGGAACGGCGTTCACGATGAAGGAGGCTTCGTGATGCGCATCACGGAGCGCGAGCAGGCGGGGGCGACGGTGCTGGCATTGGCGGGCGAGTTCGTGGGCGAGGCCGCGGCGCAGTTGCGCAAGCAGGCGTCGCGCCGACTGGCGACGGACGGGAGGCGGGACATCGTCCTCGACTGCACCGAGGTGTACGGCATTGACTCGGCGGGACTTGAAACGCTGCTCTGGCTGCAGGACGCCTGCGCCGAACGACTGGGCCACGTGCGGTTGGCGGCGTGCCCGGCAACGCTCGACACCGTGCTGCGGGTGACGCGGCTGGCGGGGCAGTTTGACCGCCACGCGAGTGTGGACGAGGCGGTCGCGGCCGCACACACGCTGGCCGGCTGAACAACGCGGGACGAGCAACAGCGCCTGGGCGCATGGGATCGATGCGATGGTCATGGCCAACGTCAACACATCGGCCGCCCCGCCGACGCACGCGGGCACGGCCGGCGCCACCGCGGTGCGCGTCGGCGACCTGCTGCTGGAGCGCGGGCTGATCACGAGCGACCAGCTCGACGCCGCGCTGGCGCATCAGCGATCGCACGGCGGCGAGAAGCTCCTGGGCGAGGTGCTCGTGGAGCTGAGCTTCGTCAGCGAGGAGCAGGTGATGGCGGTGCTGGCGGAGGCGTACGGCCTGCCGTACGCGCGCCTGGAGCCTGCGCTGGTTGATTCGGAGGTCGTCGAGCTGCTGCCTCGCGACTTCATCGAGCAGCACGCCGTCGTGCCGATGTTCCTGGTGCGCGGCATGCTGACGGTGGCGGTGGCGGAGCCCGCCAACGTCTTTCTCGTCGAGGAGATCCAGCGCCGGACGGGGCACGGCGTACAGATCGTCGCCGCGACGGGGCACAGCATTCAGCAGGTCCTCGATCAGTTGAACCCGCGCGAGCGGGTGCTGGTCGTTGACGTGATGGACGACCTGAAGGACGACGACGTCGTCGCGGTCGAGCGCGCGGCGCGGGAGCTGGCGGAGGCGGTGCAGGCGGGCGACGACTCGCCGACGGTGAAGCTGGTGAACTACCTCATGTACCAGGCGGTGCAGGAGGGGGCGAGCGACATTCACATCGAGCCGGGCGAGGACGCGCTGCGCGTGCGGTTTCGCGTGGACGGGCGGCTGTATGAGAAGATGACCCCCCCTGCCGCGATGCTGCCGGCGATCGTCAGCCGGCTGAAGATCATGTCGAGCCTGGACATCTCCGAGCGGCGGCTGCCTCAGGACGGCGGGGTGCGGGCGGTGATCGACCGCCGGCCGATCGACCTGCGCGTCTCGACGATGCCGGGGCGCTTCGGCGAGAAGGCGGTCATCCGCATCATCGACAAGCGCAACGTCGTGACCAGCCTGGACGAGATCGGGTTTGGCGGGGCGTCGCTGGAGCAGTACCGGGCGCTGATCCAGCGGCCGAACGGCATCGTGCTCGTCACCGGGCCGACCGGCAGCGGCAAGAGCACGACGCTGTACGCCACGCTGCACGAGATCAACGACGTGACGCGCAACATCAGCACGGTCGAGGACCCGGTCGAGTACAACCTCCCGGGCGTCAACCAGTTCCAGGTCAACAACAAGGCGGGGTTCACCTTCGCCAGCGCGCTGCGGTCGCTGCTGCGCCAGGATCCGGACGTGGTGATGGTGGGCGAGATCCGCGACCAGGAGACCGCGCGCATCGCCGTGCAAGCGGCGCTGACGGGGCATCTGGTGTTCGCGACGCTGCACACGAACGACGCGCCGAGCGCGGTGACGCGGCTGTACAACATCGGCGTCGAGCCGTACCTCATCGCGGCGTCGTTGCGGGGCGTGCTGGCGCAGCGGCTGGTGCGACGGCTGTGCCCGCACTGCCGACGGGCGGCGCAGCCCGAGCCGGGCGTGGAGCCGATGCTCGCCACGCTGGCCGGCGAGGAGCGCGTCGAAGGCGGGATCTATGAGCCGGGCGAGTGCGCGCGGTGTCGCCGGACGGGATACAGCGGTCGGCTGGGGATGTTCGAGCTTTACGTGCCGGGCGATGAATCGTTGGACGCGATCAGCCGCGGCGCGGGCCTCCAGGAGCTGCGCACGCTCGCAGGCGCCGACGGCGTCTACCACAAGCTTGGCGAGGACGGCGTGGCGAAGCTGCTTGCGGGACATACGAGCGTCGAGGAACTGGTGCAGGCGACGTCGGTATGAATCGGCTTGCCGCTCCGCGGTCAGGGCTGGCATCGGGCGTGGGGCATTGAACATGAGTCAGTTCACCTATCGCGCGAGAACAGCCGGGGGCGACGTGCTCGAGGGCGTGGTGCAGGCCGCGTCGTTGACCGAGGCGGGTCGGATGTTGCGCGGCGAAGGCAAGTTCGTCGTGTCGCTCTCGCCCGCGCGAGAAGTCGACCTGGTGGCGGGGCCCGGTGCGGGCGGCTGGCGACATGGCGGACGCGTGCGGCGCGAGGAGGTGGTCAACTTCACGCATCGCCTGGCGGTGATGATGGAGACCGGCGTGCCGGTCAGCGAGGCGCTGCGCTGCGTGGCGGACCAGACGCGCAACCCGCGCTTTGCCGAGGTGCTCGGCGACGTGGCGGCGCATCTCCGCGGCGGCGGGTCGCTGTCGGAGGCGCTGGGGCGGCATCCGCGGGTGTTTCCGCCGCTGATGGTCAGCCTGGTCGGGGCGAGCGAGGTGTCGGGCACGATGAGCCAGATGCTCGGGCGCGTGTCGATCTACCTGGATAAGCAGCAGCGGATGGCGCGCAAGCTTCGCGGGGCGTTGACCTACCCGCTGGTGCTGGTGGGGCTGGTGCTGGCGGCGATCGTGTTCATGCTCACGTTCCTGATGCCGCGCTTCGCCGTGGTGTACGCGGGGCGCGGTGCCACGCTCCCGATGCCGACGCGGATGCTGCTGGTCACGAGCGAACTGGCGACGGACTGGTGGATGTTCTGGCTGCCGGCGGTGGTGGCGGCCGCGGCGGCGCTGGTGGTGGCGGCGCGGACGGCGCCGGGGCGGTGGGCCCTGCACACGCTGGCAGTGCGTCTGCCCGTGGTCGGACCGCTGATGAGCAAGCTGTACCTGGCGCGGGCGTGCCAGGCGATGGCGACGCTGCTCGACGCGGGCGTGCCGGTGCTGGACATGGTCGCGGCGGCGCGGCAGGTGACGCCCAACACGCACTTTCAACGCTTCTGGGACCGCGTCGACGAGCAATTGCGGCGCGGTGTTGAGCTGAGCACGGTGATGGCGGGCTCGTCTCTCATCCCGCCGGACGTCGTGCAGATGATTCAGGCTGGGGAGAAGGCCGGGCGGCTGGGGCCGGTGCTCAATCGCATCGGCGAGCATGGGGAACAGAGCTTTGACGAGCAGGTGCAGCAGGCGACGCAGCTCATCGAGCCGGCCATGATCGTGTGCATGGGGACAATCATCGGGTTCGTGGCCCTGGCGATGCTGCTGCCGATCTTCCGGATCTCGAACGTCATCGCGGGCTAAGTGGGGCTTGGGGCGCGGGCACGCGCGGGGCGGGTAGCGGGGTGCCACTGACAAGCGGAGTCCACGGAGCTTGTCAGTGCGAATTGCAGCCAACACTGACAAGACCGCGGACGGCCTTGTCAGTGGCACCCGCTACGGTTGGGTTGAAGGCGCTCTAGGCACCCAGCGCCGACTGCTCGGCGATGATGCGGTCGATCAGGTCGGCGAGCTTCGGGTCGCGGGCGGCCTGGGCCTGGGCGCGGTCAAAGTGGGCGGCGACGCGCTGCATGAACTGGTCGAGCGTCGTCGGGCAGTCGAAGTCGCCGACGACGCGTTTGAGCTTGTTGTTGTCGAACATGACGGACCAGGTCTTGTCGCCGAGCAGCGGGCCCTCCCACGCCGGGTGGTAACGGATCATCGTCTCGCTGGGCACGTGGACGAGCCTGGGCTCGGGGATGTTGACGGCGCGGGCGATGGCGTGGTAGATCTCGTTCCACATGTAGGCGTTGTCGCTGGTGAGGTGGAAGGCTTCGCCGAGCGCGGCGGCATGGCCGAAGAGCTTGACGTAGGGCGGGGCGAAGTCCTCGCCGCGGGTGATGGTCCAGAGGCTGGTGCCGTCGCCGGGCACGAGCACGGGCTTGCCTTCGAGCATGCGGAGCACGGCCTCGTCGCCCTCGCCGAAGGCCGCGGGCCACTTGGTGCGCGACGTGTGGCTGGGGCGGACGATGGTGTAGGCGAGGCGGTCCTGGCCGGTGAGCAGCGCTTCGCAGGCGGCCTTGTCGCGGCTGTAGGCCCAGTAGGGGTTCTCGAGCGGCACGTCCTCGGTGATGACGTGGTGGCGCACCGGCTTCTGGTAGGCCGAGGCCGACGAGATGAAGATGTATTGCCCGCAATGGCCGGCGAATGTGTCGAGGTCGCGCTGGAGCTGGTCGGGCTTGAAGACGCGGAACTGGTTGACGACGTCGAAGCCTTCGTCGGCGAGGCGGCGATAGGCGGCGTCGTCGTTCATGTCGCCGACGATCGCGCGCGTCTCCGGCGGCAGGCCGTCGTTGTGGTTGCCGCGGTTGAAGACGTAGACCTCGTGGCCTGCGCGCACGGACTCGTGCACGCAGTCGAAGGAGATCTGACCGGTGCCGCCGATGTAGAGGATCTTCATGGCCGGCCAGTGTACCGACCTTCGCGGCGCGTTGGCCAGGCGCCGGCGGGGCGGCTCAGACCATCGTGGCGGCGCCGACGCCCATCGCCTTGAGGTTTTCGAGGCTGATCTTGAGCGTCTCGAAGGGATCGACGTCGCCCTTGTCGCGTTCGATGAGGTAGTACTCGACGCCGGCGTTGCGGCAGGCGTCGATCACGCGCGGCCAGTTGAGGTTGCCCCGGCCGACCTCGCACATCTTCTGCTCGCGTGCGGGGGTGATGGTCATGTCCTTGACATGGATGGCGGGGATGCGGCCGGCGACCTTGTCGATCCACTGCGCCGGGTCGCCGCCGCCGTGGGCGATCCAGTAGGTGTCGAGCTCAAACCAGACGGTCGGATCGGTCTGGTCGACGAGCAACTGCATGGGGCAGTCGTGCGGGTCGATGCGGGCGGGGTTCTCCGCCAGGCCGAAGGGCGAGAGCTCGTGGGAGTGGTTGTGGTAGCCGAGCTTCAGGCCCTTGGCGGCGAGCTTGGGGGCAAGGTCGTTGTAGGCCTTGATGAAGGCCTGCCAGTCGGCCTTGGACGAGCCGTCCTTGCCGGCGCCGAAGCCACCGATCGCCGTCAGCGCGCAGCCGACGGTCTTGTGCCAGTCGACGGCCTGGCTGACGTCCTGGAGCCAGTCGAGGCCCTTGTGCGTCGCGACGCAGGTCAGGCCCGTGTCGTCGAGGATCTTGCGCAGCTCGTCGGCGGCGATGTCGTTGAAGCCGGCGGCCGAGGCCTGGATCGTATCGAAGCCCATGTCCTTGAGCTTCTTACAGGTGCTGGCAATGTCGGCGGGCGTCTTGCAGTGGTCACGCAGGGTGAACATCTGGGCGCCGATGGATTCGCTGGGCATGGGTCGATCTCCTCGTCGGGGGTGCGTCGCAAGCCAGTGTAGCGGCAATCGCGGGAGCCCACCAACCGCCGGCGGGAGGGCGATCCTCGCGCGACATTTTCCAGTCCTACTCGACAATTTCGAGCAGTTCGATCTCGAAGATGAGCGTGGCGTGGGGCGGGATGTTGCCCCGGCCGTGGGCGCCGTAGGCGAGCTCGGCGGGAATGAACAGCTCCCACTTGCTGCCCGGGGTCATGCGCTGAAGGGCCTCGGTCCAGCCGGGGATCACGCCGTCGACGGGGAACTGGGCCGGCTGGCCCTCCTGGCGCGAGTCGGCGAAGACGTCGTCGTTGATGAGCTGCCCGCGGTAGTGGACGCGCACCTCCGCGCGGGGGCCGGGCGTGGCAGCGTCGTCGGGGCCGGCCTCGATGACGCGGTACTGCAGCCCGGTGTCCGTGACGTGGACGTCGTCGCGCTCGGCGTTGTCTTCGAGGAAGGCGCGGTTCTCGGCGGCGAAGGCGTCGAGCCGCTGCTGGTGGCGGGCGAGCATCTGCTGCTGGAAGGCGAGCAGGGCGTCGCTCATCTGCTCGTCGGTCAGCCGCGGCTGGCCGTTGTCCGCCAGGGCGTCGCGCAGGCCGGCCGCGAAGTCATCGACCTCCAGCTCGAAGTCCTGCTGACGCAGGTCGTTGCCCATGCGGTAGCCCAGGGCGTAGCTGATCGCGTCACGCGGGGCGCCGGGAATGGCTTCGAGATCGACGACCTCGTGGCCGTTGGCCTGGGCGGGAGTGTCCGGGGCCGTGGTGGCGGGGGTGTCGGCGCGGGCCTGGACGAACACGAGCGTCGCGGCAGCGAGCAGGACGAGCGTCAGGGCCGAGAACGGGACGAGGTGCCTGGGCATGGGAGGGCCTTTCCGTGGCGGGCGGGAGTCGTGGATGGAAGCGGCCATGATAACCCCGCCGCAGCCGACGTGGAGCTAGACTGGGTAAAACAAGCCGTGGCACCTGTGTTCACAGGCGGCAAGCGTCGCCCGGCGGGCGAGCGACGGCGAACGGGCGGAATTTTGCGGAGATCGATCTTTTGGCACGAGTGACACTGATCATCGCGGGCCTGCTCATCGTCGTGGGCGTGGCCGGGTACACCGTCCCTGAGGCGACGCACTGGACCGCCCTCATCCCCGCATTCGTCGGCGCGCTGCTTGGCGTGTGCGGCCTCGTGGCGCTGGCGGGGGCGGCGGCGCGGAAGCACGCGATCCACGCGGCGATGGTCATCGCCCTGCTCGGCACGCTCGCGGCTTTCGAACCCGTCACCCGCGCCCTGCGCGGCGGCGAGGTCGGCGTGCCCACGCTCACGGCCACGGGCGCCATGGCCCTGCTGCTGATCATCTACCTCGTGCTCGGCGTGCGGTCGTTCATCCGGGCACGCCGCGTGCGCGAGGCGGCGGAGCGAGGCTGAGCCGGGAGAGATTTCCGATGGCTAGTGCGTATCCCGCAGCTTCATGGCGGGCTGGGTGCCACTGACAAGCGGAGTCTTCGGAGCTTGTCAGTGCTAGTCGCGTCGAACACTGACAAGGCCGAGGACGGCCTTGTCAGTGGCACCCACTACAAATCGATGGGGCGCTCTAATGGCTGATGGAGATCTCTGAATAACCACGAAGCAGCGAAGAGTGCGAAGGGATCGTGGTTTTCGCAACTTCTGTTTCTCCGCGCCCTTCGCCTGCTTCGCCGCTTCACGGTTCAACGATGAGTTCGTCGGGTTCTATCCTTCTGCCGCCATCGCCTATAATCGCGCCGACCGCAAGGAATCCGCCCCATGATCAGCTTAGGCATCAACGGCGCCGCCGGCCGCATGGGTCAGCGCCTCATCGCGCTGGCCGCCGACGACCCCGACCTCCGCCTCGTCGCCGCCCTGGAACGCGAGGAGCACCCGAGCCTCGGCCGCGACGTCGGCCCCCTCGCCGGAGCGCCCGCCCTGCACCTGCCCATCGCCACCACCTGGCCCACGCCTCCGCAGGTCGTCATCGACTTCACCCACCCCGACGCCCTGCGCCAACTGCTCGGCCGCGCCCGCGACGCCGGCGTCGCCCTCGTCATCGGCACCACGGGCCTTGGCGACGACGACCACGCCCAGCTCGACGCCGCCGCCGACGACATCCCCGTCCTCCAGGCCCCCAACATGAGCCTCGGCGTCAACCTCCTCTTCTCGCTCGCCAGCCAGGTCGCCCGCCAGCTCGGCGACGACTACGACATCGAGATTCTCGAAGCCCATCACCGCCACAAGCTCGATGCACCCTCCGGCACGGCCCTCGGCCTCGCCGAGGCAATCTGCCAGAGCACCGGCAAGCGCATCGACCAGGACGTCGTCCATGGCCGACAGGGCCATCAGCCCCGCAAGCCCGGCGAGATCGGCATGCACGCCATGCGCCTCGGCGACGAGGTCGGCCGCCACACCGTCTGCTTTGCCGCGCCCGGCGAGCAGATCGAGCTCGCCCACCGCGCCACCACCCGCGACGTCTTCGCACGCGGCGCCCTGCGCGCCGCCAAGTGGCTCGCCGACCGCCCGCCCGGGCGCTACGCCATGGCCGACGTGCTCGGCCTGGGGGCGAGCAATAGCCACGGATGAACACGGATGAACACGATAAACGCATGGGGCGTCTAAACAACCGCGAAGCGGCGAAGAAGACGAAGCGAGCGACGCCCCCTCCTTGATTACAACAACTTCACTCCCTTCGCGCCTTCGCCGTTCCACCAGCTCCCATCGGGCCCCTGACTCGCCCCTCCGAAATCCCAAATCCCAAATCCGAAATTCGACCATGCCCGCCAATCAGCGATCAGAAATCCGCCATCAGCGATCCTCGCCCGCCACCGCGACTGCCACCACCACGGCGACCACGCCGGGCCCGGTGCGGCAGTTCCTCGAGGACCACTTCCTCCACTTCAACAGCCGCGAGCTCGTCGCCGCCGCCGCCGCGTATGAACGGCACATCCGCGCCGGCGGCCCCATGCTCGTCTCCCTCGCCGGCGCGATGAGCACGGCCAAGCTCGGCAAGACGCTCGCGCGGCTGATCCGCGCCGGCTACGTCCACGCCATCTCCTGCACCGGCGCGAACATCGAAGAGGACGTCTACAACCTGCTGGCCTACCCCGACTACAAGCTCTGCCCCGACTGGCGCGCCCTGTCGGCCGAGGACGAGCTCGAGCTCTACCAGCAAGGCTACAACCGCGTCACCGACACGTGCATCCCCGAGGACGTCATGCACCACCTCGAGGGCCGGCTGATCGAGAACTGGAAGCGCGTCAGCGCCGCCGGTCGCCGCAAGTTCCACAGCGAGTTCATTCTCGACCTGCTCAAGGCTGGCGAGCTCGAGCCCCACTACCGCAACGACCCGGCCGAGGCGTGGACCCTCGCCGCCGCCGAGGCGGACATCCCCGTCTACACGCCCGGGTGGGAGGACTCGACGACCGGCAACATGTTCGCCGCCGCCGTCGAGCGCGGCGACCTGCCCGACCACCTCTGCGTCAGATCCGGCACGGAGCAGATGCAGCACCTCCTGCGCTGGTACCAGCACCAGACCGCCAACCGCGCCGACAAATCGGACCCGTCGGCCGCCACGACCCCCGCACCCGGGTTCTTCCAGATCGGCGGCGGCATCGCGGGCGATTTCGCCATCTGCGCCGTGCCCACGCTGGTCCAGGACCTCAAGCGCGACGACACGCCCCGATGGGGCTACTTCTGCCAGATCTCCGACGCCGTCACGAGCTACGGCGGCTACTCCGGGGCCGTGCCCAACGAGAAGATCACCTGGGGCAAGCTCGACGTCGACACGCCCAGCTTCATGATCCAGAGCGACGCGACCATCGTCGCCCCCCTGATCTTCGCCTACCTCCTCAACGACTGACTCCCCCCGCCACTCGCCACTCGCCACCCGCCACTCGCGTAGTGACACGACCAGTGATGTTGTCCGTCGGCGCTGGAATCGCGATCATGGGTGGCGCGATCCGTTTCATCCACCGGAGCAACCCCGATGGTCCAGCAGCCCATCCGCGTCACCGTCTGGCACGAGCACGTGCACGAGAAGACCAGCGCCCGCGTGCGCAAGGTCTATCCCGACGGCATGCACACCGTCATGAAGGACGCCATCGAGCAGCAGCTCGGTGAGCGCGTCGAGGTGCGTACGGCCCTGCTCGAGGAGCCGGACCATGGCCTGACGGACGAGGTGCTCGCGAACACCGACGTGATGACCTGGTGGGGCCATGCCGCGCACCAGAAGGTCGAGGACCGGATCGTCGAGAAGGTCCACGCGCGGGTGCTGGACGGCATGGGGTTCATCGCACTGCACTCGGCGCACTTTTCCAAGCCGTTCAAGCGGCTGATGGGCACCGGCTGCGGGCTCAAGTGGCGCGAAGCCGCCGAGCGCGAGCGGTTCTGGGTCGTCAACCCCGGTCACGAGATCGCCGACGGGCTCGGTGAGCACTTCGAGTTGCCGCACACCGAGATGTATGGCGAGCACTTCGACATCCCCCAGCCGGACGAGCTGATCTTCATCAGTTGGTTCCAGGGCGGCGAGGTCTTCCGCTCCGGCTGCACGTGGCGCCGCGGCAAGGGCAAGGTCTTCTACTTTCGGCCGGGGCACGAGACGTTTCCGATCTACTACGACGAGCACGTGCGCCGCGTGCTGGGCAACGCTGTGCTGTGGGCGGCGCCGCGGCTGGGCAGCCCCTACACCGGCCGCAAGGGCACGAACTTCAAGCCCCTGGAGCGCATCGCGAGCGCGCACGAGGTCGACGCGTCGCTGCACCAGTGAGTTGAAACGTCAAGACGCCAAGAGGCGGCAAAGATCGCCTTCACCCCCTTCGCGCCTTCGTGGCTATTCTGGCGACTTCTCCACCCTTGGCGCCTTGGCGTTCAAGCACGCGTGCTATGCTCTGGCCCATGTGGAGCTGGCTGTTTATCGGGCTGGGGCTGGGTGTGCTGCTTGCCGTGCCGATCGCCGGCGTGTGGGGGCGGCGGACGGCGCAGCGCGTGCGTCGGCTCGAGAAACGCGCCCAGGCCGCCGAGCGACTCGCCGAGCTCGGACGCATGACCGGCGGCCTCGCCCACGAGATCAAGAACCCGCTGTCGACGATCGGGCTGAACATCGAGCTGCTGCGCGAGGACCTCGGCGATGTCGCGCAGCAGGTGGGCGCATCGACGCGCGAGCAGATGACGCGCGTTCAGCGACGCTTTGACTCGCTGGCGCGCGAGACGACGCGGCTGCGCGAGATCCTCGAGGATTTCCTTCGCTTTGCCGGGCGGCTGGAGCTCGACCGCGAGCCCGTGGACGTCAACGAGCTCATCGACGAGCTTGCGGACTTCTACCAGCCGCAGGCGGAGGCGTCGGCGGTGCGATTGCGCACGCAGCTCGACGCGCGGCCGGCGATCGCGATGGCGGACGCGTCGCTGCTGAAGCAGGCGGTGCTGAACCTGCTGATCAACGCGACGCAGGCGATGAGCGAGGCGCGCGAGAAGGGCCGCGTCCACGGCGGGGCCGACGAGTTGATCGTGCGCACGCGGCGCGAGCGCGCGATGGAACGTGCGGAGATCGTCGTCCACGTGGTCGACACCGGCCCGGGGATGGACGAGGCGACGGCGGCGCGGGTGTTCGAGCCTTACTTCTCCACCAAGCGCGGCGGGTCGGGCCTGGGGCTGCCGACGGCGAGGCGGATCATCGAGGAGCACGGCGGGCACCTGGACGTTCACGCCGCGCCGGGCCGCGGGTGTGAGTTCGTGATGACGCTGCCGGCGGACGAGGGGTGAACCACGGGCGCGGAGGCCCGTTACTCATCGCTCGCCCTGGATGGCGCCGGCGTCGCGCGCACCCGCCACGTCGCGACCGCGAAAGTCGCGCAGGTGCGGGCCGGCGAACTGCCAGGCGTGCAGCTCGTCGATGTCCGTCAGCGCGTCCGCGAGCGTGCCGAGGCTGATGCGCAGAAACGCGAACGTGCCGGCAAGGTGCTCGCCGTCCGGTGTGCCGGCGACGTAAAGGTCGGCGTCGTTGGCGAGGGATGCACCGGGCCCGACGCCCGCCGCGGTCGCGCGAGCTTCGCCGTCGATGTAGAGCGTCAGCGTCCGTTCGTCGCGGTCGGCCTCGGCAATGAGATGATGCCATCCGCCGGTGTCGACGCGTTCGTCGCCCGTCACCCGCGACTGCTGCCCGCCGGCGCGGATCTCGAAGGACACGCGGCCGGCGTCGTCGAGCGCGATGGCGTAGCCGGCGGCGTCGTCCATCTTGCGGACGAGCACCGCCTCGCCCTGGCCCGGGTCGATCCTGACGTAGAGCTCGACGAGGAAGTTGCTGGCGTGCACCTGCGGACTGGTGAAGGACGCGCCCTCGGCGACGCGCGTCTCGCGCTCGCTGGCCCGCTGCCATTGCCCATTGACGGTGTACTCGAGTGGGCCGTTGAGTTCGTCGTTGGCGAGGTAGGCGTACTGGTCCTGGCCGTTGAAGCGCAGCGCCGCGCGCGTCCAGTTCTCCAGCGGCGAGTCGACGTAGTCGTCGCGCGTGACGTTGACAGCCGTGAGCGGGAATCGCGGGTGGGCCTCGTACCGCCGGCGGTCGATGTAGTACGGCCGCATGTACCAATGGTCGTCGATGATGCGCGTCGGGTCCTGGGCGGGGTGATGGAAGCCCCATTCGCCGACGGTGCGGTAGAGTGCCCAAGGCACGAAGACGCGCGCGCCCCGACCGATCGCCGCGCCGCCGGGGACGGGGCGGAAGTCGTGGTTCGCCGCGTCGCGCAGCGGAGAGGCCTCGGCGACGACGCCCATTTCGTGCTCGATCATGCCCGCCTCGCGCAGCACGTCGCGCGCCTCGTCAAAGGGTTCGTGCCACTGCCCGGACGGGCGGAAGACGCCGAAGCGCGCGACATCGTGAAACACGTTGCGCGCGTAGGCGTTGGTCTCCAGCGCGAAGTGGCGGGCGGGCGGGCCGGCGTCGGCCTCGTTGCCCGCGGCCTGGGTGCGCGCCGGGTCAGCGTGGCGGAAGACCCAGTCGCCAATCGTGTCCCATACGTTGGCGAGATACCGGTTGCGCCCGCCCTGGGGCGCCTGGCGCCGCGAGCCCTTGACGAAGTTGTAGAAGGTGTTGTTGAAGAAGCTGTTCTGGAAGCTGTGGATCTCCTGGATCGCCGCGCGGTTGCCCTCGGGCGCCTCGCGATCGCTGCTGCGGCCCCAGGCGATGTTGTTGAAGAGGTAGTTCTTGAACGCGCCGTCGAGGTAGTAGGCGAAGCCGAAGCGCTTGGGCCCGGACGTGCCCATGACGGTGCGCCAGTGCTGGTAGCCGCCGGGGTTGCCCACGATGTTGTTGTAGACGTAGAAGGACCCGCTCTGCCAGGTTTCGATGCCGCCGAAGTCGTTGTTGTTGAGCATCGGGTCGATGACGCGGTTGTGGTGGATGAGGATGCGCGACAGCGGCACGTCCCACGCCGCCTGGCCGCGCTTGCCCCCGCGCACGTTGACGCCCTGGCCCCAGAGCCGCTCGTGCATGTTGCCCGCGATCTCGGCGGTGCGCGGGTTGGTCACGTCGATCGCCACGCCTCCGCCGTAGCGCGTCGGCCGCTGCCCGATCGTGTGCAGGCGGTTGCGCATCACGCGCACGTCGCGCAGCATGCCGCGCGGCGACATGTGCCCCCATAAAGCCCCCTCGGTCAGGTGAATCGCGCCGATGTCGGCGAAGCGGATGTCGTTGTCCGTCACCGCGATCGCGTCGAGGTCTTCGCCCGCCTCGCCGGCCGTCATGTACACCGCGCGATTGACGTGCTCGAAGCGGCAGTGCGATATCCGCACGTCGCGCCCCGGGCCCATGAGGCGGATCGTCGCGCTCAGCGGGCCCTCGCGGCGGACGAAGTTCCGCTCGCCCGTGCGGAAGGCCACCTCGTTGAGCGCCCACGACACGTTCGTGAAGCGGAACGTCAGGCCGGAGATATGCACGTGGCGAAGCTGCCTGGCGTCGACGAGCTGGCGATGACGTGCGGCCTCGATGGTGACGTCGCGGGGGTCGACGCCGTCAGGCAGCCGGAGGTACAACCGCCCACCGCCGCCGCCCGCGTCGCGGTCGACCCAGAACTCGCCATTGGGGTCGTCGAGGTAGTGGGGCTTGTCCTCGAGGTAGTAGCGCGCTCCGCGGACGATGACGTACTGGTTGATGCCGCCGAACTGCCCGCCGAAGCCCAGGCCCCGGCGCTCGGTGTCAACGACGTGGACGCGCGCGGGGTAGGGCGTGCTGGCGACCCAGCCATACTCGGTCCAGACGGTCGCGCCTTGGTAGTAGTCGGCCTCGCGGGTGAGGTTCTCGGTGTCGATGCCGAGGTAGAGCTCACGCCCGCCGGGAGCCTCGACGCGGTTGTTGAATTGGTGGGCGTTCTCGTTGTTCCACTGCCACCAGTGGGCCTTGACGTCGTCGACGTCGCCCCACTGCCAGTTAGGCGTGCGCGCCAGCGGCAGACGCGTGACCTCGCCCGCGTCGTCGACCATCCAGACGTTGCGCGGCAGGAAGTCGAGGTCGACCCACCAGACGTGCTCCGGCTCGGGGATGTCGTCATGCTCCGCGCCGCGGCGCCAGCCGTCACGCACCGCGACGGAGCCGTAGATCGCCGCCTCGCCCTCGCCCCAGTCGGGGTCGACGGTCAGGCGGATGGGTCGGCCCGGCTCGCCGACGGCCGCGTCGACGCTCAGCGCGCCGCGGTAGATGACCCCCTGCTTGAAGACGTAAGTGTCGACCTCGGCGTCGGCCGCTCGGCCGCGCGCGTTGGCGTCCCAGGGATGGTGGCGCCAGGCGGCGGCGGGCGTGCGCCCGTCATTGGCGTCGCTGCCGCCATCGTAATCAATGTACCGCACCGACTCGCCGGCCTGGAACTCGTACGGCTCGGGCTGCCAGTCGAGGTCACCCGTCTCCAACACGCGGGCGTGGGGGCGGGCCCATGAATAGCCCGGCGACTTCGGCGGGTCGGCACGAAGCGAGGGGCCGGCGACGAGCAGGGCGAGCGTGGCAGCAAAGGCGGCAGTGCGACAAGCGGCGGCGGGGGTGGTGGCGAGGGGCATGGGCAACTCCTGCGGGGGAGGAACGGATGAGCGCAGGATACCGCCTGCCGGTTGCAGGCGTGCGCGCGATGGGCGCGGTGGGCGCGTGGATGATGCCAAAGCTGTGGCCGCCGGGCGCGCCAATGAAAAGCGGAGGCGCCGTGAGGGGCGCCTCCGCTTGATCATGAGTCGTTCGGTCACCCGTGCGGGCGGTGGGCGTTACTGATTGGCGCGGACGCCACCCATACCGCGGTTGACGGCCGAGCGCGGAGCACGGGGGATGTCGCCGGCGACGTTGGCGTCAAAGGGGTGCTCGCCCTCGGCGCTGGGCTCGGTGGCGACGGGAACTGGCGGGGTCGGCCGCTCGATCATGCGGTGAACGTAGCGGGGGGCGTTGATGGCGAAGACGGGCCCGCGCCGGCCGCGGAAGTAGCGGATGGAGGCAAAGCGATCCTCGCGGGCCTCGACGTCGCGCTGGTTCTGGCCGCCGCCGCGGCCGCCGCGCCCGCCGCCGCCCCGGCCGCCGCCGCCACCGCCGCTGTTGTCCTGGACGAGGTCTTCCCACATGCCGGGCGGGACCATCCAGATATCCGGCTCAATGGTGGCACGGATGGTGTCGGCGAGTTCGATGGCGCGATCGCGGGTGGTCCACTCCTCGTCGATGTCGGCGTCGCCCTGCCCGCCGCCGCGGCCACCGCGGCCACCGCCACCACCGCCGCCGCCGAAGCCACCACTGCCGCCGCCGCCCCCGCTGCCACCGACGACGCTGTCGAGGTCGAACTCGGCCGCCTCGATGAAGTGGGGCACGTCGATGAGCAGGCCGGTGATCACGTAGTCGCGTCGGACCATGCGGCTGGGGTGGTTGGCCTGCTGGTAGGTGATGATCTCGACGTACCAATCGGTGTAGTCGTAGCGGAGTTCCTCGAAGCCGGTGGCTTCAAGACGGCTGACGAGCAACTGGAGCATCTGGTCGGCGGGCATGGCGGGCATCTGCGGCAGGCCGGACTGCTGCCGGGGCCGCACGCCCGCCTCGATCTCGAGCATGTTCCAGTTGATGATGACGGGGATGCCGCTGGCCTCGGAGAAGGACTCGAAGGCCTCCTGCAGCGTGCCGCTGAGGTCGGCCTCGATGACCTGGTCCAGCCGCTGGTCGACGCTGGGCGGCGGCGACATGGGCTGCTGCTGGGCGTGAGCGGCGGTGCCGAGTGCGTGCATGGCGAGCATGAGGGTCAGGCCGCCAACCAACCCCTGCCGCGTACGTGAATTCCGCATCGATTCGTCTCCCAAATACGGAGTGCCCGATCGTGCTGTCCGAGCCGGAGACCGCGGCACATGCCGGGTCTGCCTTTGCGATGATACCAGCTTCACCCGTCGACTGCACGCGACGGGTCGGCACCCCTGCCTGCCATGCGTCGCCACCCGCTCCATCTTACCTCGCAGACGGGTGGGGCTTCAAGTACCCCCCCCCGCCAGCCCCGGCATCCGGGTCGGCGTCAGCGGGCGGCGGGCCTGGTCTTCTGATCGGCATTTTGAGGCCGGCCATTGGGCGGAGCCGGGCCCGCGGCCCAGCGCCGGATCCGCGGCAGGAGGACCTCGACGGCGAGGATCCGGCCGCAGGCGGCCAGCGGGATGGCGATGAGCATGCCCAGGAGCCCCGCCAGCAGGCCGCCGACGAGCACGGCCAGGAGCACGCCGAGCGGGTCCATGTTGGTCGCCTGGCCCTGGACGACCGGCTCGACGACCCAGTTATCCAGCGCCTGGGCGAAGAGATAGACCGCGCTGGGCCAGATGACGACGCCCCAGAGGTCGAAACCGGTCGCGGCGCCGGGGCTGCCGGAGGCGGACTCGAGCCAGGCGAGGGCGACGGCCACGGGCCAGGTGATGGCGACAGCGAAGGGGACGAGGTTGAGCACGCCGCCGACGAGCCCGAGCACCAGCCAGTAGGGCACCCCGACGAACCACCAGCCCGTGCTGAGGACGACGGCGACGACGCCAGCCTGGACGACGCGGCCGCGGATGAAGGCGGAGACGGCGCGGTCCATCTTTGCGAGGATGTCGAGCACCTCGGCGCGGTGCCAGGACGGGATCAGCGGCACAAACCAGGCGAGCATGCGGTCGAACCGCCAGAGAAAGAAGAAGAAGCAGAAGCAGAAGCAGACGACGATGCTGGCGACGAGGAAGTAGGTGGCGTAGCCGACAGTCGTGCCCACAACGCCGAAGCCGACGTCCAGCCACTGCCAGGCGAGCTGGCCGAGGCCCTGGAAATCGAGCGTGACGCGGCCGTCGGGGTCGGTGGTGAGGATGAGCTCGCGGACCTCGGTGTCGAGGCGACCGATCATCTGCTCGATGTCGAGGTCGAAGGACTCGGCGATGCGGCGCAGGTACTCGGGGAGGTTGCCGACGAGCGACGCCGCCTGGTCGACGAGGCGCGGGCCAAACCAGATGAGCCCCCCGACGACGGCGAGCAGAACGCTGACGAGCAGGGCCGCGGCGGAAACGGGTCTGGGGACGCGGCAGCGGCGCTCCAGCCAGCGGGCGGGCGGTGTCAGGACGTAGGCGAGCACGAGCCCGACGAGCACCGGCAGCAGGATCGGGCGCAGGAGGTAGAGCAGGCCGAGCAGCGGAGGAACCGCGAGGACCAGCACGAGCATCGCGACAAGGGCCACGAGCAGGGCTTGAAACCACTTGCGGTGCCAGATGGGCGGCTCGGTGTCCGGCATGCGTCAGAGCATACCGCAATCCGCCGAGGCAGAGGGGCGCGCGGGTGGGGTGCCGCCGAAGCCCATGGATTGGAATCCGTGGGCCTCCGCATGCTCAGCGGTTCAGGCGTTTTCGGTGAGCGTGAGCTCGGGGTTGAACGCGTCGGCGAAGTCGAAGATGTCGACGAAGTCGGCGAGCGTGTCGTCCTCGGTCTTGTGCATCAGGCCGGCGTCGACCATGGCGAAGACGATGCGGCCGAAGTCCTCGCTGGTGTTGATATGCCAGCGTCGCAGGACGGTGCGTGCGAGCAGGCCGTACTCCTTGACCGCGAAGTCGCGCAGGCCGAAGCAGAGCTGCTCGCCGCTGACGTGGCGGCCCTCGCAGGCGTGGTCCTGGTCAACGTCGAGCTCGCCGTGCGCGTCGCGCACGGTGTGGTCGAGGCCGCGCTGGACGAAGAGGAACGCGTCAAGCGGATAACGGCTTCGTTGAACGACGGCTTGTAGATCCTTCACAGGCATGTCGTGGTTCCACCGACGCCAACTCTTGATCGCCCCGAGCAACTGGTCAGGGCATCCCGATTATACCCTAAGAAACGGTCGGGGGGAAAGGCGAAGCGAGTGAAATCCTACAGAAGAAGCAAGTGCGGAAATGCTGCGGCCGCGAGCCGCGCCGCCCGCGGAGGAGGGCACGCACCACCGGCGCGGCAAGCTGGGCAATCCGGTCGGCATGCCGGCGGGGGCTACTGCGCCAGGCTGTTGACGACGGCCTGGAGGCCCTCCACGACGCGGGCGAGGCGGTCGTAGTCGAGGGCGCCGGGCAGGTCGGCGAGGGTGTGGTAGGCGTCGTAGCGGAAGGGCAGCGTGTCGGTGACGAGGAAGGCCCCGTAGCCATGCTGCCAGAAGGACCAGTGATCGGACCAGCCGACACCCCCGACGCTGCTGGGCAGGGCCGCCCCCTGGGAGGGAAACGCCGCGGCCTGGCGAAAGGCGCCGACGGCCTGGCGGACGAGCCCCGCGTCACCCGTGCGGGTGATGAAGGCGATGAAGTCGGCGCGCGTCGGGTAGATCAGGCCGATGCCGCGCGTCGGGTACCTCTGACTGTTCTCGGCGTCGTCGTAATAGCCCAGGCCGTCCATGGACATCATCGCGACGATGTCGTCGCCGCGCTCCCGCGACCGCCGGGCGTGGACGTAGGAGCCGATCTGCTCCGGATCGTCGCGCGACAGCTCCTCGTTGACGAAGCTCACGAAGCGCAGCGTCGCCGGCGGCGGGTTGTCGTGAAAGTGCTCGGCGAGGGCGAGCAGCGCCGCGACCCCGGACCCGTTGTCGTTGGCGCCCGGTGAGCCCGGGACCGTGTCGTAGTGCGCGCCGACGACGACGATGCGCGCCGGCGCCGCGCGCCCGGGCAGCTCGGCGACGATGTTGACGAGCTCGCGGCCGTCGTGCTGGTAGGTCTCGCGCTCGACCATGTAGCCGATCTGCTCGAAGCGATGGGCGACCCAGTCGGCGGCGGCATTGAGCGCCTCGGGGCGATCGACGTGGCGCGGGCCGATCTCGTGGGCGAGGTGGTCGACGTCGGCGCGGAGGCGGTCGGCGAGGGCCGCTTGGTCGTCGGTGATGGGGGGCAGGGCCCCCTTGTGGCTGCGGCCGGGCATCCAGATCATGAAGGCCCCCACGATGAGCAGGAGGATCGCGGCGGCGGCGAGGCCAATCGCGAGGCGAACGAGGGCGGCGCGTGTGGCGAGCTTCAACATGTTGACGCGCTCAGGCTCGGGGCAAATCGTCGCGTGGCGGTCGCGATGCCGGCGGCGGGCGGGACGCGCCTGCATGGTATGCTGGCGGGATGGACCTGACCGGCCGGCGCGTTCTCGTCATGGGCCTTGGCCGCTTCGGCGGCGGGGTGGGCGTGACGCGGTACCTGGCGCAGCGGGGGGCACAGGTCTGCGTCACCGACCGGCTCTATGCCGAGGCCCTGCGCGAGAGCCTGCTCCAGATCCGCGACCTGCCGGGCGTCACCTATCGCCTCGGCGGCCACGACGACGCCGACTTCACCGGCGCGGAGCTGGTCGTCGCGAATCCCGCCGTCCCGCCGGGCAATGCCCACCTGCAGGCGGCGCGCGACGCGGGCGTACCGATCACGAGCGAGATCCGGCTGCTGGTCGACCGCCTGCCAGGGCGCGGGCGGGTCGTCGGCGTAACGGGCTCCGCGGGCAAGTCGACCGTCACGGCGATGATCGGCCACATCCTCGACCGCTGCTTCGGCCGCGACGCGGCAGCGGGCATCGAGAGCCGCACGCCGCGCGTCTGGGTGGGCGGCAACATCGGCGGGTCGCTGCTGGCGCGGGTCGACGAGATCGCGCCGGACGACGTGGTGGTGCTCGAGCTCTCGAGCTTCATGCTCCACGCCCTGGCGGCCGACGGCTGGTCGCCGCACGTCGCGGTGGTCACGAACATCGCGCCCAACCACCTGGACTGGCATGGCTCGTTCGACGCGTACGTGGCGGCGAAGCAGGTGATCCTCGACCACCAGGGCGAGGCGGATGTGGCGATCCTCGGAGCCGGCGTCGACGCGCTGCTGCGGCCGCGCGCGGGGCAAGTCGTGTCGGGCGCGGCAGTCGGGGAGCACTCGCTCGCGCCCGCCCTGCCAGGGGCGCACAACGTGGCCAACGCGATGGCGGCGATCCAGGCCGCGGCCGCCCTGGGCGTGGCCCGCAGCGACGCGGCCGCGGCGCTGGCGGACTTCACGGGCCTGCCTCATCGGCTGCAGCTCGTCGCCGAGCACGCCGGCGTGCGGTACTACAACGACTCGAAGGCGACGACGCCCGAGGCGGCGCGGCTGGCGATGGCCAGCTTCCCCGCCGGGCGCGTGCACGCGATCCTCGGCGGCGCGGACAAGGGCAGCGACCTGGCCGAGATGGCGCGCTTCGCACGCGGACACTGCGCCGCGGTCTACACGATCGGCGCCATGGGCGACGCGATCGCCGACGCGGCCACGCGGGGCAGCGCGACCGACGACTGGGCGAGCGTGCATGGCTCATCGCGCGCCGCAACGTGTGGCGGCGTGACGTGGGCCGGCGAGGAAGGCGGCGCTGCCATCGTCCGCTGCGGCGAGCTCGACGTCGCCGTGCGCGAGGCGGTGCGGCGCATCCGTCGCGGCGACGTCGTGCTGCTGAGCCCGGGCTGCGCGTCGCTCGATCAGTTCGCCAGCTATGAGCAGCGCGGCGCCCGCTTCGTCGAGGCGGCGCTCAAGCACCTCAGCGAGACGGGCGCCCGCGCGTAGCCGGGGCGCGGGCGCGCCTTGCTTTGGTAACCTGTCATCGTGGCGCGGACAGGGAGGTCTCGCGATGCACGGATATCGATCATCATCGGCGCGCCGGCAACGGGCCTGGCCGCACCTGCTCACCGTCGCCGCGCTGCTGGCGCTGACGGGGAGCTGCACGCCAACGTCGCGGCTGGAGCCGCCCCCGCAGCAGGTCGTGGCGCCGGACACGACGATGCCGCGGGTCGACGCGATCCGCGGCGAACCGATCGTTCGCGTGCGCGTCGGGCAGGCACAGCAGCGGGTCACGCTCACCGGCGAGCGCGACGCGGACCGGCTGGTGATCGCGCCGGGGCCGGCGTCGCGGCAGGCGCGCTCCTTCCCCGGGCCGGTCCAGATCACGCGCGACGGCGACCGCTTCGTCCTCCGCGCGGGCAACGGGCATCGCTATGCCTGGGCCGTGCCGCGCCTGCGCATCACCCGCCAGGACGGTGACACGCTCCGCCTCGATGGCGATCGCGTCTACCCCGGCGCGATCGTGCTCGTGGCGACGCGCGGCGAAGGCGACGCGCAGTTCGACATCGTCAACCACGTGCAGATGGAGCGCTACCTCCCCGGCGTGCTGGAGCGCGAGCTCTACGGGAGCTGGCGTCCCGCGACGTTCCAGGCCCAGGCGATCGCCGCGCGGTCCTACGCCTTCTTCGAGATGGCCGCCAACCGCGACCGTCACTTCGACATGCACGACTCCTCCGCGAGCCAGGTGTACGGCGGCTTGAGCGAGCACGCGCCGTCGCTCGCGGCCGTGCGGCGCACGCGCGGCGAGGTGGTCGTGCACGCCAATCGCGTCGTGCCCGCGTTCTATTCAAGCTGCTGCGGCGGTCTGACGCAGAGCGCGCGCACCGCGTTTCCCGGCCGGGCGCCGGTCGTCGACGTACCGTCGCTGGCGGGTGGCGTGCAATGCACGAGTTGCGACGCGTCGCCGAACCACCGCTGGGACGCGATCCACCGCTCGCGTGACGACACGGCCCGTCGGATCGCCGCGTGGGGGGCGGCCAACGGCCACAGCGTCGCGGGCCTGCGCGGGCTCGTGCAGGTGCGGGCGCTCGTCGGGTCCGTGCCGGGCCGGCCGGGTGGCTTCGAACTGGTCGACCAGCGCGGCACACGCTTCCGCGTCCCGCCCGAGGCGTTGCGCGCCGCGTGCAACCATGAGGCGGAAGACCTGCCTCCCCTGCCGCGCGACCAGCAGCTCCGCAGCTCGCACGTACGCGTGCAGGTGGCAGGCGGGCGCGTCAGCTTCACGCAGGGGCGCGGCTTCGGCCACGGCGTGGGGCTCTGCCAATGGGGCGCCCAGGGTCTCGCCGAGCGCGGCCGCAGCGCCCACCAGATCGTGCAGCACTACTACCCCGGTGCGACCATCCGCGCGGCGTATTAGGTGTCGACACGGGCGGTGTAGGGCGCTAACGGGTGTGGCGATCGCTGCCGAGGCGTGCGACCATGGCGGTGATGACGAAGCCGGCGGCGATGAGTGCGAGTGCGGCCGAGGCCTGGCCCATCGTGGGCTGGAAGAATTCGACCGGGGCCTTGGGGTCGCCGGGGACGATGGAGCGCTGAAACGGCCAGAGGCCGACGATCGCGCCGACGAGCAGGCCCATAAGCGCGCCCAGCGTCGCCAGCCCGTGGCGGGCGAGCAGCCCGCGAAGCAAGTGACTGACGCCCACGACACCCGCCACGACGCCGAGGCCGACGGGCAGCACAAACGTGAGCGTCAGGCGCAGCAGCTCGGCGACGTCGCGTGCCCCGAGTGCCTGGCGCAGCTCCTCGACGCCGCTGAGCACGGACTCGTAGACGCCGAGCACGAGCAGGAGGTAGCCGCCGCTGAGGCCGGGGAGGATCATCGCGCTGGCGCCGGCAAGTCCGGCGAGGAAAATGGCCAGGGGCCCGACTCCCTCGGCGCCGGCCGCGGGCGTGAGCTCCAGGGCCTGCGCCAGGGCGAGCGTCGCCATGGCGACGAGCCCGACGGCCGCGCCGACCCAGACGATGCGGTTGGGCCCGCCGGCGGCGCGGATCATGCGCCAGAGCACCGGCACGCCGCCGAGCGTCAGGCCGATGAAGAGGCTGTACATGATCCAGCGCTCGTTGATGACGAGCTCGTGCAGCACGCGTGCCAGCAGCAGGATCGCCAGCGCCGCGGCGGGAACGACCGCGACAAGCGTCAGCATGCTCTCGCGGCGGAAGCGCAGCGACGTGACCTCGGCGACGGCGGTGATGAAGTGCGGGTAGACGCCGGCCGCGAGCAGCATGGTCGCACCGCTGATGCCGGGCACGAGGTTGGCGAGGCCCATGAGCCCGCCGCCGAGGATGCCGCGGACGATGAGCACGGGTGTGGGCAGGGCCGGCACCCCGCCACCAGGGCCACTTTCGCCACCCTTGCCATCCCTGTCGCCGTGGCTCGGGGTGGGGTTGGTTGCGGCGTCCGCCGCCTGTGAAGCCGGTTCGTCATTCATCATGTCCTTTTATATCGGCCGATGCATGGAGGGGCACGACCCGCTACACATGCGTGCGGCACGCGGCTTGGCGTTGACCGGCGGCGCGGCTAATCTGGCCCCATCCGTCGCGGGGGGACGCAGCGAGGCATGTCATGGCAAGAGGACCTGGGTCCGGCGAAAACTGGGGCACACGCGTCGGTGTCATCCTGGCGGTGACCGGCAGCGCCGTCGGACTGGGTAACTTCCTGCGCTTTCCCGACCAGGCGGCCAAGTACGGCGGCGGGGACTTCATGATCCCCTACCTTGTCGCGTTCCTCGTGCTGGGCCTGCCCATCGCCTGGGTCGAGTGGAGCCTGGGCCGATACGGCGGGCGCAACGGCTACAACTCGCTCGCGGGCATGTTCTTCAGCTTCCGCAAGGGCCGCCTGCTGCCCTACCTCGGCGTGCTCGGCGTCGTCCTGCCGCTGATGATCTACACCTTCTACATCTACATCGTCGGCTGGTGTCTCGCCTACGCATGGTTCTATCTCACCGGCTCGATGGCGGCGATCGGCGAAAGCGAGCAGGGCTTCGGCGGCTTCTGGGAGTCGTTCGTCGGCAGTGGAGAGGATGGCGCCGCCTTCGCCGATCCGATGCGCTCCCCCCTGCCGTTCGTCATCCTCGCCTTCATCCTCAACTTCATCCTCGTCTACCGCGGCATCAACAAGGGCATCGAGTGGTTCTGCAAGTGGGCGATGCCCGTGCTCGTGCTGCTGGCCATGGTGATGGTCGTGCGCGTGCTGACGCTGCCGCCCGTCGAGGGGCGGACCGTGCTCAGCGGGTTGGGCGCCATGTGGAACCCCTCCGGCGAGGCCCTGCTCAACCCCGAGATCTGGCTGGCGGCCGCGGGGCAGGTCTTCTTCTCGCTCTCCGTGGGCTTCGGCGTCATCGCCACCTACGCCAGCTACATGCAGCCCGACGATGACGTGGCGCTCAGCTCCATGACCGCCGCGGCGGGCAACGGCTTCTGTGAGATCGCCCTCGCCGGCATGATGGTCATCCCCGCCGCCTTCATCTTCCTCGGCGAAGCCCCCCACGGGTTCTTCGGCATCGGCTTCGTCACGCTCCCCGAGGTCTTCGCCCACATGCCCGGCGGACGCCTGTTCGGCTTCCTCTTCTTCCTGCTGCTGTCCATGGCCGCCCTGACGAGCACGATCTCTCTGCTTCAACCCGCGATCGCGTTCCTCGAAGAAGGCCTCGGCGTCGGACGACGCGCCTCCGTGAGCCTGCTCGGCTTCATCACCCTCGTCGGCACCTGCTTCGTCATGTACTTCTCCCATGACCTCAAGGCCCTGGACACCATCGACTTCTGGATGTCGACCGTCGGCCTGTTCGTCCTCGGCACCATCCTGGTCATCATCTTCGGCTGGGTCCTGGGCATCGATCGCGGCATGGCGGAGCTGACGCGCGGCGCCGAGATCAAAATCCCCGGCTTCGTCCGCTACCTGCTCAAGTATGTCACGCCCTCGTTCCTGCTCATCGTCATGATCGCGTGGCTCTCGGACAAGGCCTGGCCGCGGATCAGCGCCCTCTGGACCGACGGCGTGGCGCGCATGTCGTTCGGCCTCATCCTCGTCGCCACGGCGCTCTTTTTGCTGCTCATCGTCCAGGCCGTGCGCCGGTGGCGGCTGCACGAGGCACGTCAGACGGAGGTATCCCCATGACCCTCGGTGGCATTGCCATGATGGTGTTTGCCGTAGGCGGGATCACCGCCTTCCTGCTCTGGTGCGTCTACAAGGTCATCGCCACGCCCGGCTCGACGGAGCACCTGCACAGCCAGGCCGACATCGAGCCGCCCGACCGTGATACGTGAGGGTGATCGGGTTCGCCACGAAGACGCGAAGGGGGCACAAGAGGAAGCGGTGGTGTCGAGCGGGCGACCGGGAGCGGTCATGCCGCATGCCGGTGCGCGATGGCACCCGGCGTAGGGTCCGCTGTGCGGGCCTTCCCCGCCGCAAACGTCGGCAACGTCGTGGTCCGCACAGCGGACCCTACACGCCGACGGCCTTCCTTCATCCCCTTCGTGGCTGACCCTCGACGCGCAAAAAAGAAACCCGCCGCGCCTCAGACCTGCTCGTCGGGCAGCTTGACGTTGGCGATGCGCAGGATCTCGTCGCGGTTCTTCAGGCGGTTGAGCAGGTCC
Organism: Phycisphaeraceae bacterium; assembly: GCA_040905445.1. Lineage (GTDB taxonomy): Bacteria > Planctomycetota > Phycisphaerae > Phycisphaerales > Phycisphaeraceae > SKPT01. The sequence continues at coordinate 81,217 of JBBDRN010000014.1, forward strand.
TCGGGCGCCGGGCCGTCGAGCTTGAGCAGCATGAGGGCGGTGTCGTCGCGGCGGCTGATGGTCATGTCGGCGATGTTGACGCCCGCCTGCCCGAATTCGCTGCCCACCGTGCCGATGATGCCGGGACGGTCCTTGTTCTGCACCAGCGCCATGTGCCCGGCGGGGATCATGTCCATGTGGTAGCCGTTGATCTCGACGATGCGTGGTTTCTGGTCGTCGTAGACGCGCCCGACGATGCGCGGCGTGCGGCTGCTGTCGCCCGCGTTGATCTCCAGCACGAGTTGGCTGCCGAACTTGCCCTCGTCGCTCTTGACCGTCCGCGTCTTGATGCCGCGCTGCTCGGCAACGTGCATGACGTTGACGATGTTCACGGGGATCGACAGATGCTCACGCAAGAGGCCGACGAGCGCCAGCCGCAGCAGCGTGCTGGCGGCCGAGTCGAGCTCGTCGCCGACGACCTCGAAGGTGACCTCGCTGACGCGCTCGGTCAGCAGCGGGCTGATGAGCGAGGCCATGCGCTCGGCGAGGTCCGCGTAGCGCTTTTGCACCGGGCCGAGGTCCAGCCGCAGACCCGCGGCGTTGACCGCGCCCTTGACGCCCTCGCCGCGCAGGTAGCTGAGCGCCGCGCCGGCGGCGTCCATGCTGACGGCCTGCTGCGCCTCGGCCGTCGACGCGCCGAGGTGCGGCGTGAGCAGCACCTTCGGGTGGCTGCGCAGCGGGTGGTTCGCCGGCAGCGGCTCCTCGGTGAAGACGTCGAGCGCGGCGGCGGCGCACTTGCCGTTGTCCATCGCCTCGAGCAGCGCTTCCTCGTCGACGATGCCGCCGCGCGAGGCGTTGACCACGCGCAGGCCGTCCTTGGCCAGGCCGAAGGTCTTGCGCCCGAGCATGCCGGCGGTCTGGTCGTTCATCGGGACGTGAAAAGTGACGATGTCGAGCTCGGGGAGCATCTGCTCGAAGTTGGAGAACATCCTCACCCGCCCGTCCATCGCGGTCTCGGCGTTGATGAACGGGTCGTAGGCGACGACGTTCATCTCGAAGGCGAGCGCCCGCTCGGCGACGGCGCGGCCGATGCGCCCGAAGCCGACGACGCCCAGCGTCTTGCCGGCGAGCTGCTGGCCCTGAAACTTGCTGCGGTCCCAGCCGCCCTCGACCATCGTCTTGTGCGCGGGACCGATGTTCCGCGCCAGCGCCATGAGCAGCGCGAACGCATGCTCGGCGGTGGTGGTGGTCGTCGCCTCGGCGGAGTTGACCACGAGGATGCCGTGCGACGTCGCGGCGTCGAGGTCGATGTTGTCGACGCCCACACCGGCGCGGGCGATGACCTTCAGCCGACCCGGGTTCTCGAGCACCTTGGCGGTGACCTGCACGCCGGAGCGGACGATCAGCGCGTCATGTTCGCCGACGATGGAGGCCAGTTCGTCCTCGTTGATGCCCGGTTTGTTGACGAGCTCGGCGTCGGCCTGGGATTGAATCCACTCGAGGCCGTGCTTGTTGAGCTTGTCGGCGACGAGCACCTTGAACTTGCCTGTCCTGGTCATGGTTTCCGCTCGCTGTGCAATCTGTGTCTGATTGGTCATCATAGTCCTTGTCGAAGTTGAAAATTTCCTGGAAACGCGCGGCCCGCGGCCGGTGCCCGGCGCGTGCGTCGCGTTTCACAGCCTGAAAACAAAATGAAGCTAGGCTTCCGCCGCCGCGGCGAAGGCCGGCTCCGCCGCGTCCACCGTCCGGGCGGTCGTGGCCTCGTCGTGAGCGGCGGAGACGAACCAGGCTTCAAACTGGCTGGGCGGAAGGATCACTCCGGCATCGAGCATAACTCCGAAGAACGCCGCGAAGCGGTCGGTCCGCGACGCCGCGGCCTGCTCGAAGTTCGTCACCGGCCCGGGATGGAAGAAACACGAGAGCATCGACCCGACGCGGTTGAACGTGACCTCCGCCCCCGCCCGGGCGGCCGCGGCGCGCAGGCCGGCGGCGAGACTCGCACCCGTCTGCTCGAGCTGGTCGTAAATGCCCGGCTCCTTCAGCCCGTCGAGCATCGCCAGGCCCGCGGCCATGGCGAGCGGGTTGCCGCTGAGCGTGCCCGATTGGTAGACCGGCCCATCGGGGGCGACTTGGCGCATGAGGTCCTCGCGTCCACCGTACGCAGCGCACGGCAGGCCGCCGCCGATCACCTTGCCGAGGCAGGTCAGATCGGGGCGGATGTCGTAGAGCGTCTGCGCCCCGCCGTACGCCACACGGAAGCCGGTCATGACCTCGTCGAAGATCAGCAGCACGCCGTGGCGGTCGCACGCGTCGCGCAGGGCCTGGAGGTAGCTGGCCTCGGGCGGGATGCAGCCCATGTTGCCCGCCACCGGCTCGATGACGATCGCGGCGACCTGGCCCTCGTTGGCCGCGAGTACGTGCCCGACTGCGGCGGCATCGTTGTACGGCACGAGCAGGGTCTGGTCGGTGACGGCGGCGGGAATGCCCGGGGAACTCGGCACGCCGAGCGTCGCGGCGCCGGAGCCGGCATCGACGAGCAGGCCGTCGCTGTGGCCGTGGAAGCACCCGATCGCCTTGACCACCTTGTCGCGCCCCGTCGCGGCTCGCGCCAGCCGGATCGCGGACATGACCGCCTCGGTACCCGAGTTGACGAAGCGAACCAGTTCGACGCCCGGCACGGCGTCGACCACCCGGCGGGCGAGGCGATTTTCCGCCTCGGTGGGCATGCCGAAGCTCGTACCCCGGGCGGCCGCCTTGGTCAGCGCCACCCGCACCGCCTCGGGGGCGTGGCCCAGGATGAGCGGGCCGTACGACCCGACGTAGTCGATGTAGGTGTTGCCGTCGACGTCGGTTACAGTCGCGCCGGCGCCGGAGGCGATGGTGACGGGCGGGCGTCCGACAGCCTTGTAGGCCCGCACGGGCGAGTTAACGCCGCCTGGCATGAGTTCGCAGGCGCAGGCATGGGCCGCGGCGGACCGGGCGTGCCGATCTGTCTGGGTAGCCAGATGGGACATAGACGGGGCATTGTAACACGAACCGCCGGCGCGGCGACGAGGAGTTGCCGGACTTGCGGGATGCGGCCGACCCGTTTCGCGAGAATCACGGATTGATCTACGCAATCATGCCGCAGCCGGGACGTCGACAGGCCGATGGCGGTGAAGGTGGGTGTGTGGCTGGTGCTATCGGGCCCGCGAGGGAATTGACAGGGCTGGACGGGGCTTCTAATCTCAACGACGCTCGGCCGCGCGCAGGTCGATCTTCCAATGGTGGGCGTAGCTCAGTTGGTTAGAGCACCAGGTTGTGGTCCTGGGGGTCGCGGGTTCGAATCCCGTCGCTCACCCTTCTCCTTGTCAGTGCAGGACTTAGAAGAATTCTGCAAGTCGTCGCAGCCGCTTGAATTAGCGCCGCAGGCCGTCAGGTCGCCTTCGTCCTGCTGCGGGCTGTCTTCCTCTGTTGCCGCGGGCTGCTGCACCGCATTTTGCAGCGCGCCGCCGGCCGCCTCGCCGTCCTCACCTGACCCATCGGCCGACCCCGCGGCAGCGCCCGGCTTGTCATCGAGGTCCGCCGCCGCATCGAACAACTCGTCGGGCACCGCGTTGGCGTAGTGCCGGCCGCTGACGGTGATGCTGTGGCCGACCCACTTGCTGACGGCGTACTGCGGATACCGCATCGCCCACTCCTTCTCGCAGGACCGCCGCAGCGTCTGCCACAGGTCCTTCCAAGCCTCGACGCCGGCCTTGTGGAGGACGCGCGGCACCTTCCGCCGGAACGCCCCGCTCAGCCGCACCTCCAGCAGGCGCGTCCGCCCCTCGGGGCAGGCGTCGAAGTGGTCCTGCAGGATGGCCATGAGCTTGGGCGTGATCGGCACCGTCCGCTGCTCGTGGCCGGCGTGGTGCTCCGTCTTGGGCGAGCGCACCGTCACCGCCACCACGCTGTGCACCTTGGGGGGACAAAAAGGGGAGTCTTGGCCGCAACCCGTGCCACGGGACCTGCGCCCCGCTCCGCCACCTTCTCGTCGTCGATGCCCTCCCCCCGACATCCGCAGCGCCCCGCGCACCGGCACCTAAAGCCCGCAGGAGCGGACGCTTACCTCCTCCCCTTTGGCTCGGGTCGGCGTCCTGCCACCCCCCCGTCCGCCCACCAGCGTTCCTGTAGCGGCGGCGTCGCTCACGCCGTGGAAGCCTCCGTGGTATAATGAACATAGTTGCCCACAATGGTCAACTGGAGCAAGCCCACCATGCTCACCATTGCCGACGTCGTCCACCGCACCGGGGCCAGCAACCGCCGCCTGCGGTACGTCCTCGAGCACGACCTGCTCGAGCTCGACGACGTCGTCCAGCCGGGCCGCGGCGTCGCCCGCCTGTTCGACCCGAAGACCGCCGCGGCCCTCGCCGTCGCGGCCCTCATGCTCGACGCCGGCCTCCGTCGCTCGGCGGTGATCATCGCAGTCCGGCTGCTGCGCAGCGAGCCGCTGCTGCCCGTGCCGCGGGGCGCGAAGCCGGGCCTGAGCCGCATCATGGAGCACTTCTCAGGGGAGTGGATCCACCGCCTCGACATCGGCGACGGGAGGTTCTACCGCTGGCACTGGCGGGCGCCGGACCGCGAGAGCGACGGCCGCACGGGCTGGCGGCAGGTTCACGAGCAGCAGTTGCACGAGACGGAATCAGAGTTGTTCGAGCGTGCTGTCCGGCAGGTCGTTGCCACCGAGCCGCCGGAGGCAGATACGCCTTTGGTGACCGTGAGCGTCGACGTCGAGGCAGTGCGGGCGGCCCCCGCGCGGGGCGTGAGCTGGTGGCGGTACTTATGAACGAGAGAGCGAGCGGTGGCCAATGGCATGAGGCGTCTCCGTGCGTGGGATCAGGGGATAACCAGATCTCGAACGACGGAAGACCCTACCGTCCCGGGCAGGAGGATCCAAGGGGGTAATGGCAAGTTGCTGGGATATCGCTCCTGGCTTTCGGATTGCGCGCAACCCGCTAAGGGTTCGCCCGCACGACCAACCCTGCTGAGCGATTTACACTCAGGTTATGGCTACGCCGCGTCTTCACGCGGAACTTCCCCTACACCACCAGCCCCGGCGTGCGAGTCCAGCACGTGGGCGAGCAGGTCTACCGCATCCAAGCCTATGTGGACGCGCAGAATGCCTTGGGCGGGACCGTCCGCACCCGCTACGTCGGCGAGATGGAGCAAGTGGGGGATAACGAATGGCGGTTGCGGGAATTGGAGTTGTATGAGCGGTGACTTGACGGGCGAGCGGGCACAATATATCGTGCCTACCCGCTCACCGACACCTCTACATGTGCCATGTCGGCAGGTTCGCAAGATATCTTCGCCATTTTGGCATGATTATCGGTCCCTGTGGCAGCATGAGGGGCGTTCCTTTAGGCATATCGGTTGCGGCCCCACCTTTCCCAGCGGAGCGGTGTCCTCGCTTTTTCGGGGGGCGTCGCGTGGTTACTTGACGTTGACGCGAACGATAAGGAGCGGGCCAGTGGGCTACGAAATTGACCTTCTGAAAGTCGGCGAAGGCGAGAAAAGCGGCGATGCAATCTGCTTGAGGTTCGGTGACGATCTGTGGGGAAGCCGCGAAAACCAATTTGTTATGGTGATCGACGGTGGCACGACCGACTCGGGCGAGCGGTTGGTGAAGCATATAAAGAACCGCTACGGTACCGATACGGTTGATCTGGTTGTCTCTACGCACCCCGACAATGACCACATCTCCGGGCTGCGCGTAGTCCTCAATGAAATGACGGTGGGGCGACTCTGGATGCATCTGCCGTGGCACCACGCTTCGGATTTTAAGGCGTTGTTTAAGAATCGCACGATTACGTCGTTGGGGTTAAAACGGCAGATCCGCGCATCTTTGGACACGGCGACCGATCTCGAAGAAATCGCCCGACGCAAGGGAGTGCCGATTGACGAGCCGTTCTCGGATGTGCAACTTCCTTTCGGCGATAGCATTGACGTGATCGGGCCGAGCACCAGCTATTACACCGATCTTCTACCACAGTTCCGAGAAACCCCTGAAGCGCGTGAAGCGAGTGCTGGGGCGGGATTTTTTGAACGTGCCGCCAGCGCGGTGCTCGAAGCCGCCAAGACTGTTGCAGAGAGTTGGTATATCGAAACTCTGTCCGATCCGGCCGAAGACGCCACGAGCGCGGAGAATAACAGCAGTGTCGTTCTGACGATTCGCCGGGATAACAACTTACTTCTGCTTACTGGTGATGCTGGCGTCCCGGCGCTCGATCGGGCAGTCGACGAGGCGGAGGGGCGCGGAATTGACCTTCCGTCTCTTCTGCGCAAGTCCCGCACCACGGAAGCCGCCGCAACGTTGGGCCGACTGTGCTGGACCGTATCTTGGGGCCGAAGTACCAAGAACCAGAAAACGCGAAATCGGCATTTATCTCGGCGTCTAAGGATGCCCCCAAGCACCCCGCTCGCAGCGTATGCAATGCGTTCCAGCGGCGAGGCGCGAAGGGGCGCGTGTACACGACCGAAGAAGGTAACAAGTGGCACCACCACAATGCCCCATCGCGAAGCGACTATTCGCCCGCTAACCCTGTTTCGTTTTACGACGAGGTGGAGGAATGATCGGCTTAGATGCCTATTCCATCCCTGCCCGGTTTTTCCCTGCATTGCTCGTCGTCTTGCCGATCGGGTTAGCCATATTCGTCCTGTTTCCCCAAGAGCTAACCGGCTGGGGAATTGGCACTAGCACTGCCGGGACAACGGGACTGGCATTTTTGATGGCCGAAATTGCGCGACGCCCTGGTCGTGCCGTGCAGGAACGCATCTATGCGCGATTGGGCGCGAAACCAACTACGATCCTCCTCCGCCACAGAGATAATCGCATCGACCCGCATACAAAAGCGCGTTACCACAACTGCCTTGCCCGCGTCGTGCCAGAGATGTCTGTGCCGACGGCTGAGGACGAAGCTGCCGACCTCGCCTCGGCAGACGCGGCGTATGACTCGTGCACCAAGTATCTGCTGGAAGCAACTCGTAACAAGAAGCAGTTCTTCCTCGTTTTTAAGGAGAACGTGAGCTACGGGATGCTCCGAAATCTACGAGGAATGAAACCGGCGGCGGTTGTCCTCGGGGGGATTGGGGCGGTCGTTTGCGCGGCTCGCGCCCTTTGGCCCGGCGTTAGCGAGATCTATGCTCCGGCAGCCGTAGCGGCGTTCGGTTCGGCGTTCCTGCTAGCCGTGTGGGTGGTACGGCTGAACGACCGATGGGTGGAAGAGGCCGCCTTTGACTACGCTCGGGCGCTGTTGGCGTCATGCGAGAAATTGGCTTCTTTTACCACAGAGAGTACCGAAGCAGATACCGCGTAGCGGTCCCAGCTACCCGAAGTACGCCTCCTCGATCGCCTTCACCGCATCGGCCACCATTGTCGGGCGGCGCTGGGCGTAATGGTCCGGGATGCCGGTGCTGTGGCCGGCCAGCAGCTTCGCCTGGGTCAGCTCCACGCCTGCTTCGACGGCGGCTGTGTACGCGCCGTCACGCAAGTCCTCAGCCTTGACCTTGGTGGGCACGCCGGCTTTCTGTCGCAAAGCCCGGAACTGCACGTTCGCAGTCTTCTCGCTCCAGCGCCTGCCCAGCTTCGACAGGAAGACGGGCTGCTTGCTGCCGGCGTTGCTGGGCCGAATTTCCTTGAGGGCCGTGACCGTCCTGTCCCAGAGCACGCCGACGCGCACGATGTGCGTCTTGGAACGGTCCGTCACGACGGTCTTCTTGGTCAAGTCGATCTCGCCCCAGTCCAGGTTCAGCGCCTCGCTCGGATACATGCACAGGTTGAGCATGCAGAGCAGAAACGCCTGCATGCGCGGTGCCTCGACGTGCGCGACCAGAGCCTCGAGATGCTCGCGATCGATCGGATGCGGCTCACGCCGCACACCACCACGCGGCGCGGTCAGGACGGCGCAGCAGTCCAAGGCGTGGCGAACGTCAGCCGCGTGCAGCCCGCGTTTCCTGGAGAAGTTGATCACGCCGCGGATGCTGGTGAAGCGATTTTTGACGTACTTGAGGCTGTCCTCGGTCGCGCGGATGTGATCGCCATACTCGGCGACGCGCGAGGGCGTGAGCTGCCTGAGCGTTTCAACGTTGTGCTCGGCCAACCACTCGCGAAAGTGGTTCCAGAAGAGCTGCATCTGGCGGCGCTGCTTGCGCTTGACCTGGGCCTTGTCGTGATAGAGCTGGCCGATTGCGGCGAGCGTCGGTGAGGGCTCGGGCTTGGGCAGATCCGCGAGGCGGGCGACTTCAGGGATGCCGGTCTGCTCGGCCACGTACTCGGGTCGGCTGATGAGCTGCTCCCTCAGCCATGCCCAGAGGACCGGCTCGGACACCTCGGTGCCGACGCTGTAACGGCCATCGGTGTGCCCGTAGATCTCAGCCCCGGCCTCCCGCGCCGCTGCGAGTCCCGCAGCCGACTGGAAGGCCTCAAGCGGCGCGTTGACGTCTGCGACAGTCTCGCCCTGCTGCTCAACCTCCCACCGTCGGAACCGGGCCACGGCGCGTCGCTCGTCGGGCTCGGCGAACGTCTTGCCGGTGGCAATGATCACCCACCGGCCGTCCTTGCGGCGGCGCAGGCCGTTGATGTGCGCGCCCCACGAGGTGCGGTGCGGCTTGGCCGGTCTGCCTCGTTTTGGGGTACCTGACATACCCCTATTATAGCGGAGATTTAGGGCGCAATTTAGGGCGCAACCGCTCTGACGTGTTCTCATCTAAGCGGAGAGGGCGGGATTCGAACCCGCGGTACGGACGAGCCGCACACGGCATTTCCAGTGCCGCACCTTCAGCCACTCGGTCACCTCTCCAAACCGCTTAAAATACGCGGTTTAGGCTTGTGCCGGCTTCCGGTTCGTGGTAGTCTGACACCCGACGATTGACACCCGTTGGATTTCAGACACCACGACCGGAGGCCGACGCATGGTTAAGGGTAGCACACGCGAGAAGCAGCGGAAAGCCGCGCCCAAGCGGCAGACGGACTACGCGCTGCCATGGCCGACGTTCCCCTTGTCGCCGCACCCCAGCAGCGGGCGGTGGTACAAAAAGCACAAGGGGCGACGCCACTACTTCGGGAAGCTGGCGGACGGCTGGGAAGCGGCCTACGCGAAGTATGAGGCGGAATGGCCGGACATCGTAGCCGGGCGGGAGCAGCAGCCGACGAGCAGCCGCGAGGGGCTGACACTCCGCGAGGGTGTCAATCTGTGGCTTGCGGCTCGTGTCGAGGATGGCAACGCCGGGACGATCGCGGCTTCGACGGTGAGCGCTTACCACCGGATCGGCCGGCAGGTGGTGGACGAGCTGGGCGGCGGGGTGCCGATCAGCCGCCTGAAGCCTGACGACTTCCGCCGGCTGGCGCACACCTACCGCGGGACGATGGCGCCGACGCCGGCCCGTAAGGCGTTCGTGGTCACGCGGCAGATATTCACCTGGCTGTTTCACAATGAGCACATCGACGCGCCGCCGCGCTACGGGACCGACTTCAAGCTGAGCAAGCTGGAAAGCCGGCGCACGAGCCGGCGCAGCAACGGCGCGACGTTCACCGCCGAGCAGGTGCGAACGCTGCTGCACGCAGCGCAGCATGGCGTGGCGGGTGACAGCGACCGCGGCATCGAGGGCGTGCGAGGCACGCCACACCTTTACGCGATGGTGCTGCTGGCCATCAACGGCGGCTATACGCAGCGCGAGCTGGCAATGCTCCGCCTTGACGACGTGGACATTGAGAATGCCATCATCGACCATTACCGCGGCAAGAGCGAGGCGCGGCGCACGGTGCCGCTGTGGCCGGAGACGGTCGAAGCGCTGAAGGCGTCCATTGCGAATCGGCCGACGCCAAAGCGTGAGGCGGAGGGGCTGCTGTTCGTCACGGCTAACGGGATGGCGTGGCAGCGCGAGCGGATGATTGAACGCAAGCCGGAGAAGGCAGGCGACAAAGCAGAGCTGCGCTTTCAGCGGGTGGACGCCATCGCGCACCAGTTCGCCAAGTTGTGCAAGGCGACGGGTGCCAGGGTGGAGGGTGCGGGCTTCGGACATCTGCGGCATACCCACCGCACCATCAGCGACGAAGCCGGCGACCCTCACGCGGCCATGCGAATCATGGGCCACGACGTGCCGGGGATATCGAGGCACTACGTTGCAGACATCAGCCGCGAGCGGCTTGAGGCAGTGGCGAACCACGTGCGCGGCTGGCTGTGGCCTGAGCAGCCGGCGAAGAAGAAAACCACGAAGAAGAAGGCTGGAAAGAAGGCAGCGACGAAGCGCAGCAAGTAAACTGACACCACGGGTATGCCGGCTAGCTACCGGCGAGCGGCCCGGCTGGACGTGCGACGCATTCCCCGCACGCCGGCCGGTGCCGGCCCGGCTTCAAGGGAATGCATCATGTCCGACACGATCCCGAGCTTTATTGAGCAGGTGAAACGGTACTTCACGGCACGGAACGCGCACGACCTCACCTGTGCGTCGTTCAATCGTCCAGCCGGCGAGGCTGTACCGGGTGAAGCTGCGAAGCTGGCGGACATCCGCACCTTTCACGAGCGGCACATGGACGCACGCGACGAGGCGATGCGCCTTGGCCGGGTGCTGGCCGACGAGCTGCACCAGCGGGGGCATGACCCCCGTGGTGTGCTGCGCGTCGTGAACGCGATGGACCAAGGCGGCGGACCCGAGGCGGTGGCTGCTGTCTGGCCGGAGGTGAAGGCGGACTTGCAGGTGGCGGCGATGGGGAGCGGGGGCAACGCGACACCCCACGCGCTGGCGGTGGGTGCTGGGTACGTCAGTTCGGCGGATCTGGCCGAACGGTATGGCTTGCCGCCGGACCCCCTGCGCAAGCGTCTGGACCGCTGGCGCAAAGACAACGCGCTCGGGGGTGGGTTCATCCAGAACACGGAGCGGGGGCCGCGCGACCCGGCATTTCTCTATGACCCGCAGCACCCCGGCGTGGCGGGGGTGATACAAGCGGCTCGCCAAGCGTCCAGCCAACGTCCAGCGAAATAATTTCAGGCTCGGAGCGGGGCGGAAAACGCGGCGTGCCGCGCATGTCCAGCGTCCAGCGGGCGTCCATTGACGCACATATTCGATCCATGCCCCGACGATGGCGGGCATGGCGAAGCTCACCGACATCCCGACCAGCGAGCTACGGCGAGCGCTGAAGGCGACGGAGCGATTCGTCGGCCGCGGGTCGGCCAGCGCTCGTGTCCTGCGGCGCGAGTTGGAGCGCCGGGAGCGCGCCGAGCGGCAGGAGGTGGCGCGGTGAGCAACCGCTACCACACCCCGGCCTCGCTGGCGAAGCTCTACGGCGTCAACCAGTCGAAGATTCTCGCCTGGATACATGCCGGCCAGCTCGAAGCCCTGGACGTCAGCGCCGAGCCCGGCCGTGGGCGGCCGCGCTGGCGCATCAGCCCGGAGGCGGTACGGCGCTTCGAGCAGCGGCGCAGTTCCTTCACGAAAGCAGCGACCCAAGCGACACCACGGCGCCGGCGTTCGGCGGCGGCGGTGCCGCAATATGTCTAGCCGGCAGCGCGCCCGTCGGCGAGGCGGTGATACATCACAACGGGCGCGCTGGAGATCACACCATGCAACAGCGAGCGGACTTTTGGGAGCACCATCTGTTGAACCTGCCGAGGCCAGAAGATCGCCGGCCGGGGGCGCTGCGCGCATTGGTCGCCTCGTGCGCCGCGGTCATCAAGGCGGGGGAGGGCCGGGACATCACCATCCTGGCCGGCGACGTGAGCAGCAGTGCGCGGGCTTCGGCATACAAGGCGGACATAGGGGCCATCATCGAAAACATTAACTCGGCGATCCGCGCGGGGGACACGACGGCTCTCGCCGACTACGGCGCACTGGCCGACCTGGTGCTTGGTCACCTGGCCGCCGGCGAGCCGTTGAAGCGCGCCGAGTTCAGCCTCGTGCGCAACAACATCTTCATGCGGCTTTGCTGCCCGTCGTGCCGGGCGTCGTTCCAGCCGGGCGAATGGGTGGTGTCCGTGGACGGCACGCGAAACGGTGCGATCTGCCACTCGTGCGCCGAGAACCACGCGCCGGACCTTGTGGCGTTCGTGAGGGCGGCGTGGGCATCGCCGGTGGGCCCGATGGAAGGCCCCCCGTTCTAAAAGCAAACGCCCCGCGCCAGCGAAAGCTAGCGCGAGGCATTTGGAGATCACGCCATGAGTATAACCGAACAACATGGACATTTCATCGGTACTTCGCAAGACCCGAGTTGGCGGCGCGGCGTTCACGAAGGCGCGCTGTTGGCGCTGAAGCTGGCCGAGCGACACGACGCCGCGGCACTGGCTGCGTGGATCGCGCGGCTGGGCGAGTGGCGATTCGACGGCGAGGCGGGCGAGCTGCCCCCGGATATCAACGGGGGTGGCGCATGACTATCAGCGCGAACATGACCGACGGCCAGCTCGACCGAATGGCGTTGCAGGCATACCAGCGAGGCGACGATGAGACGCTGGCCGGGATCGCCAGGATGATCGGCGTGGATATGGCGACGTTGAAGTCAAGCGTGGCGGGGTGCGTCGCCCAGGCCCGCAACAACGAGCCGCTCGTGCTCGACCCGTCCGCGCCGCTCGATATCGCCAGGCGGTACGTCGAGGACCAGCACACCCACGCCAGCCACCGGACGCTGCATTGCCAGGGCGGGCAGTTCTATCGGTGGGATGGGCCGGCGTATGCGGCGTGGGACATCGAGGCCGTACGGGCGAGCATCTACCGCTACTGCGAGTCGGCCAAGACCGAGGCGGCGCTGAAGGATGGCGACATCGGGCTGCGCCCCTTCAAGCCCACCAAGCGGAAGGTTGACGAGGTGTTCGACGCGCTGCGGGCGGTGGGCAACCTGCCCACGAGCATCCCGGCCCCGTCGTGGCTGGACGGGCGCGAGCATCCGCCCGCGTCGGAGGTGCTGCCGATGCAGAACGGACTGTTGCATCTGCCCACGCTCAAGCTGTACGACGCCAACCCCCTGTTCTACGCCCGCCACGCGATCGGCTTCCCGTTCGACCCCGAGGCCCCGGAGCCGAAACGGTGGCACGAGTTCTTGGGCCAGCTATGGCCGGACGACCCCGCCAGCATCTTCACGCTGCAGGAGGTGTTCGGCTACTTGCTGACCACCGACACGAGCCTCCAGAAGATATTCCTCTTGTGCGGGCCGAAGCGCTCGGGCAAAGGCACCATCTATCGCATCCTCCGCCGGCTGCTGGGCGAGGCCAACGTCTGCGGCCCCACGCTGTCCGGGCTGGGCCAACAGTTCGGGCTGCAGCCGCTGCTGGGCAAGCTGCTGGCTGTCATCAGCGACGCGCGGCTGGGCCGGCACAGCGACACGGCCACCATCGCCGAGCGGCTGCTGAGCATCAGTGGCGAGGACGCGGTGAGCATCCCGCGCAAGTTCATGCCCGACGTGACGGCGAAGCTGCCGACGCGGTTCATGGTGCTCACAAACGAGCTGCCCCGGCTGGATGACGCATCGGGGGCGCTGGCGTCGCGGTTCGTGGTGCTGACGCTGACGAACAGCTTCTACGGACGGGAGGATCCGAGGCTGACGGACAGGCTGGCCGAGGAGCTGCCGGGCATTCTGTTGTGGGCCGTCGAGGGGCTGCACAGCCTGACGGCGCGCGGGCGGTTCGAGATGCCCGAGTCGAGCGTCGAGGCCGTGCGCGAGCTTGAGGACCTGGCGTCGCCGGTGGGGGCGTTCATCCGGGAGCAGTGCGTCGTCGCGCCGGAACAGCAGATCAAGGCCAGCGAGCTCTACCGGGCCTGGCGCGACTGGTGTGATGACAGCGGGTGGCAGCACCCCTCCACGGACGCGACCTTCCGGCGTGACCTGCGGGCGGCGGTGTCATCGTTAACGACGACGCGGCCGAATTGGGCCAACAAGCGGACGGTGTACCGCGGAATCGGACTCGACGGGTGAGGGTGGAACACCTCGGAACACGTTCCCAACCATTGCCCGCCACGCGCGAGGAAACCCCCATGTATAGGGCGCAATGCAGTGGAACGTGTTCCAAGGTGTTCCAGTTGACGCTGACCCCGCCGGACCTGTCGGCAGAGGCAGATCCTTCTGCGGGCGCCCTATCTGACCCTTGACCGTTACACAAAGGTTTTTGACCCCGTGAGCCTTTGTGTAACGGTCGCAACCAAAGGCACCCCCAAACGACCGACCAACCAACAAAGGCAGATGATGACCACCCACCGCTACACCCTGGAGCTGACCACCCCCGCCACGCCTGACGGGCTCGGGCGCTCGCCTGAACAACGACTACGGCAGGCGCTCAAGCGGCTCGGCCGCGACTTCGGCTTGCGCTGCGTCAGCATCACGGTTGGCGGTGCGCCGGCCGAGGCGAACCAGCGGCGCATGCACCAGCAGGCCGAGGCGGTCGACGGCGAGCACCCAGGGGGGTCGAAATCGCTGTGACCGCGGGGGCTGGGAACCATAGCGTCAGCTTCGCTTTTTTCGTTGCGTCCCCAAAAACGGATACCCACCCATGACCACCCTACCCCCTCCCGAGCACCTGAGCGACACCGGCCGCGCCTTCTGGGTCGCCATCGCGGAGCAATACGACCTCGAGGACGCGGACCAGCGGGCGCTGCTGGAGCACGCGGCGACGGCGCTGGAGCGTATCGAGGCGGCGCGTAAGGCCATCGCGGAGCACGGGCTCGTGCTGGACAGCGGCAGGGCGAATCCCGCCGTGAACATCGAGCTCCAGTACGTCCGGGCCTTCCGCATGGCGTGCCGCGAGATGGGCCTGAGCACGAACCACGAGCAATACACCCGACCCCCGCGTCCAGCCGGCAATCGCGCCGCTGGCCGCACAGACTAGGAGCAGATGATGCCACGACTGAATCGAAAAGGCCGGCGACGCACGGAGTTGGGTTGGGAGGAGTTGTTCGCGCTGCGCAGCGGGCTGACGCGCGACCCCGACCGGGCGGTGCGCCGCATGACGGATGATGAGATGCGCGAATACTGGCGGGTGCCGGAGATCCGCGAGCAGGTGATGGAGGCGAGCCGCGAGCACTGCAGGACGAGCTGGCCGACGCGGCCGGCGGCGTGGTGGCGGCTGGACGCCGGCGAGGATCGCCCCAACCCGGTCGGCAACGCGGCGTGGAGCGAGGCGCTGTTGCTGCTGAAAATGGGCGTGCTCGATGCCGATGAGCGCGAGCGCCTGCCGGACCTGGTGGTGAAGGAGCTGCGCGTCCGGCGTGGGCGTACCCGTCTCGACCCGCCCGAGTGGGTGCCGGAGCTGGAGGCGCTGGCGCGGCGGCTGGGGGTGAGCGATGCCTAGCGCCACGACGAAGCGGCAGGTGCTGCCGGTCATATTCGTGGAGCGGCCGCGCTGCCCTTGGTGCGAGTCGGTGGCGCTCAAGGTGCGGCGCACGGTGCGGCAGGGCGATGACTCAATTCTGCGATTCGTGACGTGCCGGCGGTGTGAGAAAAAGTTCAAGATCGTGTGCGAGTGAGTTCTAAATTTAGAAGTGGGCGCGCCACGCCCGGATACCCTAGCCCCAGGAGACTTAACAATGGCACCAGCGACAGCCGATGCAATTTTGATCGCTTCTTACCTCCCCAATCTTGGCGACGGCGACATTCAGCTTCTGCTGGACCTTGCCGGCGGCAGCATCGGCCGCGAGTCTCCCAAGCTGGGCCAGTGGCTGGCGGCGCTCGTGCAGCGCGAGCTGGAGCGGCGCGAAAGCGAGAACACGCCGACGCCGGCGGAGGCGGACCTGGCGCGGTTCAACGCGAGCAGGTGGACGGGCGCGGAGTTGGCGGACGCGCTGCACGCCAGTGGCGCGGCGGTGGCGGTGAGCGAGGACCACCCGGAGACGCACGAGCTTTTGCGGAAGATCGACTTTGTGCTTCGCGCCTGGTGCGCGATGCGATTGCGAGCGCTCGGCTGACCGCGCAACGCGCGGACGGTCGCCCGCACGGCTCGACGGCAACGCCACGACGCACGGCGGGATACACACCCCGAACACAGGATTTTGAACAATGGCTACGACTACGAGTTTTGACAAGCTGGACCCCAACCAGCTCCGGCAGGCAAAGACGAAGATGCTCGATCGCGCCAAGGCGCTGCAGACGAAGATCGACGCTGGCAGCATGAGCCAGACCGACGAGGAGGAGACGAATCAGCTCATCGAAAGTCTCATCGGCGGCGCGGAGGCGTACAGCGAGCGCGCCAACGCCATCGAGGCGAGAGAGAAGCGAGCCATGCCAGCCAACGGCAATGGGCGAGGCATCGACTGGGGCCTGCAGGGCGAGCCGGACTTCCCCGGCATGAGGCGCCCGCGCCACGAAGGCAACGAGCACTGGCGGCCGATGCCGCGCCACACCGCCGCGGACCTGACCAGCCTGGACGATGGCGGCTTCCGTGGCTGGGCTGACTACCTCGGGGCCATCCGCGACGCGAAGGCCGGCCAGCGCTACGACAAGCGCCTGGAGTCGAGCCTGGACTATCAGGCGGCTGGCGGGCAGACGCGCGGCAGCGACCCGCACGGCGGCTTTCTCGTGCCGGACGTGCTGGCCGCGCAGCTCGTGATGGACCGTGACGAGCTACAGCCTTGGCTGCGCATGCGTAATGAAATTGTGTGGGTCGGCAGCGGTGACACGATGCGGACGCCGATACTCGATGATCGGGACCGCAGCGATTCGGACATCGCCGGGCTCAAGCTGTCGCGGCTGAGCGAAACCAGCACCCTCAGGGACAACGTGGTGCGGTTCAAGGCGAGCGATTTGAAGCTGTCCAAGGCCGGCGGGTTGGCGTTCCTGTCCAACGAGCTGTTGGAGGATTCATCCATCGACACCGAGCGCATCATCCGCAACGTGTTCGCGCGGGCGCTCGCCATGCTGCAGGCTACCGACTACCTGAGCGGCAACGGCGTGGGTGAGCCCCTGGGCATCCTCAACGCTTCGATGCTCTACACGCAGGCCATCGAGGACCAGCAGGACGACGAAACCATCGTCGGCGAGAACCTTGTGAACATGCGGGCGCGGTGCCGGGACTACGACGCATCGGTCTGGCTGACGCATCCGACGACCTACGCGCAGCTCGTGCAGGCGCACATCAGCGGCACGAACAGCGACCGCTGGCTGTTCACCCCCAGCAACGGGACGGACGTTCCCGCGACGTTGCTGGGCCGGCCGATCCACCAGACGGAAACCGCGCACCTGCTGGGCAGCGTGGGCGACATCATCCTCACGGTGCCGCGCAGCTACACGTACATCGCGCGGCCGACGCGGCTGGACGCGAGCCCGCACGTTCGGTTCGACACCGACGAGTTGGGCTTCAAGTTCATCAGCCGCGACGATGGCCGGCCGCTCGTGACTGAGGGCCACACCGACCAGCGCGGCTTCGAGACGAGCGAGCATGTCGTGCTCGCCGAGCGCGAGGAGTAAGGGTTCCATGGTTGCCGCTCCCGCGCGGCGGTTTACAAATGGCGCGGGCACCTTGTCGCCCTGCCCCCGTAACAAGGGGTAGGGTTTTTCAGAAAGCGAGGCGACGCATGGCAACGATCGGCACACTGGCGCTTAACGTGGTCGCGCGGACGAGCAATTTCGAGAAAGGCATGAGGCGCTCGAATCGCATCACGCGCGACTTCGGCAGCAATGTCGGAGGCATCACGCGCCGGGTGCTCGGGTTCGCCAGCGCCGTCGGCGTGCTGGCCGGCGGTGCCGGCATAGGCATCATGACGCGAAATTCCTTCGCCGCGATCGACGCGACCGCCAAGCTCAGCGACCGGATCGGCATCGCCACTGAGGAGTTGATCGGCTTCCGTCACGCGGCCACGCTGGCGGGCGCGAGCGGCCAGACGTTCGATAGCGCGGTGCAGCGCATGGTTCGCCGGCTCGGCAAGGTGCGGCAGGGCGGCGGCGAGGCCGCGAGGGCGCTCCAGCAATTGGGTCTGCGTGTGGACGACCTGACGGCCGCGGGGCCTGCCGAGGCCATCCGCATGATCGGGGACCGGATGGCGACGCTGGAGACGCAGACGGACCGGGTGGCGGCGGCGTCGCGCATCTTCGGCAACGAGGGCGAGGCGCTGGTCAACATGCTCGCCCAGGGCAGGGAGGGCATGGAGGCGGCGCAGAGAGAGGCGGAGAAGCTGGGGATGACGTTCAGTCGGATCGACGCGGCGAAGGTGGAGATGGCGAACGATGCCATCACGCGCATGCGCGGGGCCGTGAGGGGCGTGGTGCAGACGCTGGCAATCCATCTCGCGCCGTGGATTGAGGCGATCGCGTCGCGGTTCACCGAGATGTCCACGTCGGGCGTCATCAGCAGCGATAGCATCACGTCGGCGATCGAGTGGGTGGTGAAGAGCGTCGCCAGCCTGAGCAACCATCTGAAGCTCGGGGAGGCCGCGTTCTACAAGCTGCGCGGCGTGGCGATGCTGGTCATCAGCAAGATCGGCGACGGCATCGTGACGCTGTCGAACAAGGCCACGGACGCCGTCGAGAATATCATCAGCCTGGTGCGGGAAGTCGAGAGCTTCCTGCCCGATTCGTTCGGCCGCGCGATAGATGGCGTGGAGCGCGGCATCAAGCGGATGCGCAGCTTCAACAACCAACTGGACACGACGTTTGCCGACATGGCATCCTCCGCCGAGCGTTCGTTCGAGCGCGCGGACAAGGCTATAGATTCGTGGGTCCGCGGCGACAATGAGCGCGCGGTGAATCGGTTCTTCGAGAACCTCAAGGCCAGCGCGGCGGAGGCGGCGGCGGCGATCGCGGCGAACGCGGGCAATAGGCTGGAGGTCTTTGGCGGCGAAGGCGCGTCGGGCGGCGGCTTCCGCCAGATCGTTCGCAGCCGCGCGGCGGTGGGCGAAGGCGGGCGCGGCGGGCGGGCGCGCACGCAGGAGGTCAAGGTCGGCGGCGAGGCGTTGAACGTGTTGCGGCAGATTCGCGACGCCACCACGCGCGGCGTGCCGGGGTTGATGTCGTAGAACGATCATCCACACCCCTTTCGGCCCCCGTCCTGTTTCGGCGAGGCGGGGGTTTTCTTTTGCGCGGGCAGTCTGTAGCTTGAGGGGGTGAGGAACGACCTACCACCCCTGGAGCGCGAGGCCGAGCGAATCGGCGGGTGGCTGAATCGCGCGCTCAACGCGATGGGGCGAATCATCGAGCTGCCGGCCAACATCGCCGAGCACCGGGGCTCGGGGTGGGTGTGGCTGGCGCGCCTGGTGTGCTGGGTGAGCGTCCTATTCTTTCCGCTGCTGCCGCTGTGGCTGGTGGCGCTGGCGTGGGCGTCGAGCTTGAAGGACCGGGAGGGCTGACACCCGGCGGGCAGGGCGCAAAAGCCGTTGATGCCGCGTTCAAAGTGCGGGTGTCATTGACACCGCGAGGCGGTTATAAACGGTCATTTTTGGCTATTGGGTGTCAACGGGAGGCATTGACAATAAGGGACTTACACGCTGTCCGGTTCCATTTCCAGTGCCGCACCTTCAGCCACTCGGTCACCTCTCCAGGTTGGCCCCGCTGCCACGCCCGGCGCCGCGGCTCGGCACCGGGGGCCACGCCGGCGGGGCTCGGCTGCGATCCGGTATCCTATTGACTGCACACCCATTGTAAAGGCCGCGCCCCGCTTACCCCCGCCCACCTCCGCTCGTTAGCCGCGGCGCCGCCGGGCGTCGACTGTCAGGCACCCGGCACGCCCCTCGACCGCGAGTCACGACGCCCACCGGGCCGCGCCCCCTACTGAATCGGGAGTCACCGCCGCGATGCAGGGTCGTTCCACTTTTCTGACAGGCCTGCTGATCGTCGACAAGCCGGCCGGACCGAGTTCCATGGACGTCGTGCGCCGCGTCCGACACGTCGCCGGCGGAGCCAAGACCGGCCACGCGGGCACGCTCGACCCGCTTGCCACCGGCGTGGTGATCTGCTGCCTCGGCCGGGCCACGCGCTGCGTCGAGCAACTCATGGGCATGCCCAAGACCTACGAGACCCGCGTGGACCTCAGCGCGTTCAGCACCACGGACGATCTCGAAGGCGAGCTCACACCCGTCGACGTCCCGCAGCCGCCGACGCGCCAGGCCGTCGATTTGGCGTGCGCCCGATTCGTCGGTTCGATCAAGCAGGTGCCGCCCGCGCACTCGGCGGCGCGCATCAACGGTCGGCGGGCGTATCGCGCGGCGCGGCGCGGCGAGAAGGTCGACCTGCCCGCCAAGACCGTGCACGTCCACGCCATCGACGTGCTCAACTATGACTGGCCCAATGTCGTGCTGCGCATCGCCTGTGGGCGGGGCACATACGTGCGCAGCCTCGCGCGCGACCTCGGCACGCGCCTCGGCACGGGCGGCCACGTCACGTCGCTGCGGCGCACGGCCGTCGGCCCTTACACGCTTGAACGGGCCGTCACCTTCGACCATCTCACGCAGCCGTTGGGTGAAGCCGACCTGTTGCCCGTCCCCGAGGCGGGGTGACGCGCCGGCCGTCACGGTGGGTGCGCTTCGCGTTACGCACTCTGCGTGGGGACGATCCATCGCTCGACGGCGCGGGCGAGCGCGTCGACGGCCGCCCGGCGGCGCGTGTCGCTACCGCGCCATGGCGGGTCGTCGCGGTCGAGCTCGATCCCGGACCAGCCTGGATGCTCGCGCGCCTGGCGCAGCGGGCGCGGCAGGCGGCGGCCCGTCATGCCCGTCAGCGCGCTCGCGCTGGCGGGCAAGTCGACGGGCGTCTGCGCCGCGTGCCCGCGGTGCAGCAGCTTCTGCACCAGCTCGACCTGTCGACGGGCGAGGATGTCGAGCGTCGCGTCGGCGCAACGTACCTCGACCTTCCCGCGCACGCGGTCGATGAGTTGGCGCAGCCGCGTCGACCCGGCGCCGAACGTCGCGCCGAGGATCGCGCCGATGGCCGTGCCCGCGCCGAGCGACAGGCCGCCCAGCGCCACGTCGAGCCCCAGGCCGATCGCGGCGCCGGCGCCCGCGCCGCCGCCGCCGCGCACGCCCGCCTGCCGCAGCGTCTCTTCGTTGAAGAGGTCGTGCTGCCATCGGCCGGCCTCCAGCGGCGCCGCCACGGCGCGGCAGTCGTCGGCGGCAAAGTCGAAGCGCTCCATGAGCTGCCGCTGACACGCGCGCTCGCGATCGCGCAGTTGATCCTGCAACCGCGCGGCGGCTTGGCGCAGCGCGTCGGCGGGCTCCACCGGCGCGTGCACGGCTGCGGCCGCGGCGTCGACGAGCAGCTCGGCGATGATGCGTGCGCCAGCGACGATCAACTCCCGCCGCCGGCGCTGACGGTCCTCGACCAGCGCGTCGATCGTCGCGCGAAACTCGTCCAGCAGCGTGCCCATCTTCTCGTAGAGGTGCCGCTCCGACGCCTCGTCCACGGCCACGGTGTCGAATGCCGCGATGGCGTGCAGGCCGAGCTTCCGAAGCGCCTCGCGCCACGCCGACTCACGCGAGGCATCGCTGGCCACGAAGTTGAGCACCGGGACGATCGGGCGCCCGCAGTAGCTGAGCAGCTCCAGCTCGTCGCGATACTTGCCGAGCACGGGCTCGCGCGCGTCGATGACGTAGAGCGCCACGTCGCGCTGGCGCACCTGGCGCAGGGCCTTGGCCTCCTGCATGAAGCGCCCGCCCGAGCCGCGCGCCTCGGCGCTCTCGAGGAAGCGGTCGATGCGCTCGGCCCGGCGCGTCCGGCCGCCCTGGCCGTCGGCTTCGATCAGCTCCATGAGCCCCATGCTGTCCTCGAGCCCGGGCGTGTCGTAAAGCTCCGCCACCGGCTCGTCGCCGACGAGAAGCTGCGTGCCTTCGACGTGCTGCGTCGTGCCGGGGCGGTCGGAGACCTCGCCGAAGCGCGCATCGCGCGTCAGCGTGCGCAGCAACGACGTCTTGCCCGTGTTCGTATGCCCGACGACGGCGATGCGCAGCACCGGGAGACTCATGAGCTCGCCTCCCCACCCCCGCCACTCCCGCCACCCGCGCCACGCTCGCCGCCAGCGCCACCGCCGCGCGCCCGCTCGAAGCGCAGCTGCAGCTCGTCGAGGGACGACCGTGCCGCGTCGGCGTCGCGCAGCGGCTCGCCGGCCGAAGCCTCCGGCAGCGCCTCGTCCAGGACGGCGCTGATCCGCGCCTCGTCGAGCCCCTGCAGGTCCAGCAGCATCGCGTAGAGAGCCGCGGCCTCGACGGCAGGACGATAATCGTCCCCCGGCACCGTACCCCCCCCTGCGTCAGACGTCGCACCACCCCGCAGCGCCGCGGGGAACACCGCGCCGGCTGCGGCCCCGATGATCGAGAACGTCGGCATGCTCAGCAGCGCCAGCGGCGAGATCATTGCCGCCGCCGCGACACACCCCAGCGCCCCCGCGGCCGCGCCCGCCACCAACCACCGCGGACTGACGCGCAGCCGGACGGGCAGCAGTTCGACGACGTGACGCGCACGATCGCGCACCTGGGCCGGCCACCCCTCGGCAAGCCGACCGGCGTCATCGACCACGCGCGGCCAATAGGCCGCGCGCTCGCGATAGCACGCAGCAATGTCGCGGTGCAAGCGGGCCCGGGCCTCGGCGTCGGGCGCTGCCGACCAACGGCCAACGTGCGCGCCGATGCGCTCGAACGCCGCGGCCAGCCGATCCCGTCCCGGCTCAACACCCGGGGGCATGGCGTCGTCGTCGCCGACGAGCAGGCGCGTCAGCCGATGCAGGCTCGCCTCTGTGGCGTGATCGAGGTCAAGCTCCAACACATGCCCCTCGGCCCCCGCCACGCCCGCGTCGCGCGCCAGCGCCGCCCAGTGCGTCACGCGAGGCGCCACCGCCTCCGCGCCGTCGCGCTCGCGCACCGCGTGCCCGCCGGTGAGCAGCAGCACCATCGGCTGGCGCAGCCGACGACGCACCTGCTCGATGAATCGCCGCGTGCCACGGTCGGGCGTGCTCGTCAGCGAGCAGACGACCACCGTCACCCGCGGCTCATGCTCCGCGTCGATCAGCGCGGCCAACACCCGCGTCCGATCAACACGATCCTCAACCAGTCCCAGATCCCACCACCCCCGCCACCCCCGCCATCCTCCCTCTCCGGGGTGAAGCCCACCGATCGCAATTCGCGGGCTTCCCGGCAACGTCGGCGGCCAATCAGTCGCGGGCGGCTCGATCTCAAAGCCCACGATCGCCGGCGGCCCGAGCGGCCGCAGGGGCGCCTCGCCATCCTCCTCGCTGACATCCGCCGCCGCGGTCTCCTCGCCCGCGGGCGGGTCGATCACGCCCAGCGAGCGCGTCGCCGGGCTCAGGCGGCCGCGCAGCGCCGCGCGATACTCGGCCGGCCAATGCCCATCCAGTCCGCGGCGCGCCGCGAGGTACCGGGCCGTCAGCACGCACGCCGTCAACAGCGCGACGCGCGGCATGAAGCCATACACCACGAGCGACCCGACGAGCAACCCCGCCCACGCCCCCGCTGTCCCCGCCAACCCCGCCAACCCCGCCCCATCCGCACCCACGACCCGCTGGCTCGCCACGACCTGCTCCGTCGTCGGTACAGGCCAGCCCAGCGCGCCGGGTCCCGTGGCAATCGCCTGCGTCAATCGCACGAACGCCTCGGGCGAAAGGATCGTCGTCTCCCAGGCAAACGTGTACTGCCGGACGCTCAACAGCAGCGTCACGCCGACGAGGCAGCCGAGGTTGAACGCCGCCCACATCGCATGGCTCATCGCCGAAAGCTGCCAGCGTCCCGCCGGGTGGCCCGCCAGCAGCGCCAGTCTCGCCGATACGGCGGTGGCCGCCGCGCCGGCCCCCCGGTCGCGCAGGAGACGCGCCGCGCCGGCACCGATCGCCTCGGTGATGTGCTTGAGCGGCAGGCCCCGCCCGCGGCGCACGAGCATCAGCGCCGCCCATCCGAGGAGCATGACCATCTGCACGCCGAGCAGGCCGACCATCGCCGGGTAGATGTTGACGGTGTCGCCCACCGTCGGCTGAAGCGCCGCCCCGGCAGCGCCGAAGCCTGCCAGCGCCGCCGCCAGCAGCGCGACACCCACGAGCGCGCGCATGCCCGCACCGGTCCGCTGCACCGCTTGCGTCAACACCCGCGCCTCCGGCAGCGCCCGCGCCCGCGCCACCAGCCGCGTGTCGAACGACCCGCCGACATCGCGGGCCGTCGCCTCCGCGGCCTCGGCGCCGCCCAGGCCTCGCCCTTCGAGTTGCTCGCGCACGCGCACCATCTCGACGAGCAGTCGATCCTGCCCCCCCACGCGTCCGCGGCCCGCACCGCCGGGTTGTGCCATCGATGCCGACGCAGCCGTCATGGTGGCATCGTAGCCGCAACACCTTCTGGCGGGCGCTCAGCCGCGGCTGGTACACTGCGGGTCATGTCGATGCACGCGAGATCGGCCAGGGAGCCTGCCATGGAAGATCGATCCGAATGGTTGACCCGCCGCGCGCCGCACACCGCCGCCGCCATGCTGCTCGGACTCGTGGCGTTGGCGGGTTGTGACGGCGGGGGCGGGGGCGGCCGCGCGACCTATCCCGACGTCGGCATGGTCATGCAGTTGCCCCCCGGCTGGTCGCAGGATGCCTCGGGCATGCACGCCCAGCGCGGGCATCGCGACGATCATCACGGCATGGCCTACCTCGCCGCCCTCGAAGCCGACTCCCTCGACGACCACGTCGCCGGCCTCGCCGACGTCGAGCGCGGGCTGGTCAGCCGCGAGCCCATTACGGTCGACGGCCACGAGGCGATCGAGCTGATCACCCAGGCCGCCTACAGCCTGTACGAGGTCTACGTGCTGCGCGGCGACGAGGTCGTCGTCGTCAGCTTCCGCACGCTCCCGCACGCGTTCGACGACCAGCGGCCGGCCTTTCGCGACGCGGTGCAGTCCATCCGCTTTCAATGACCCCCTGGCCTATGAGCCGACACTTCGACGTCATCGTGGTCGGCGTGGGAACGATGGGCGCCGCCACCTGCTGGATGCTCGCCCGGCGCGGCGTGCGCGTGCTCGGGCTCGAACGCTGGGGCATCCCCAACCACCACGGCAGCCACCACGGCCAGTCGCGCGTCATCCGCAAGGCCTACAGCGAGCACCCCGACTACGTCCCCCTGCTGGAGCGCGCGTACGAAAACTGGGCCCTCATCGAGGCCGAGGCCGACGCCACGCTGATGCACCGCGTCGGGGGCGTGTACATGGGTCGGCCGGACAGCGAGATCATCGCCGGCTCGATCGCGTCGATGCAGCAGCACCACCTGCCCCACGAGCAGTGGACGCGGCAGGACCTCGCCCAGCGCTACCCGGTCTTCCAGGTGCCGGACGAGTTCATCGCCCTGCACGACCCGGACGCCGGGTTCATCCTCCCTGAACGCGCCGTCGCCGCCTTCGCCGGCGAGGCGATGCGCCGCGGCGGTGAGCTGCACGGCCACGAGCCCGTCACCGGCTGGTCGGCCGACGCTCACGGCGTCACCGTCACCACCGCCGTCGGCCGCTACCACGCCGACCGCGTGGTCTTCTGCGGCGGGGCGTGGAGCGGGCGGCTGCTTCGGGCCCTTGCGCGTGAACCCGACGCCGACGCGCGCCTGCCCACACTGACCGTCACGCGGCAGATCATGGGCTGGGTCTGGCCACCCAACCCTGAGCCGTTCCGCTACGGCCGGTTGCCCGTCTGGCTTATCGACGACGGCTGGGGCGGGCCACACTACGGCCTGCCGATGATGCCCGACCGCCCGGGCCTGAAGCTCGCCCTGCACCGGCCCGCCGAGGAAACCGACCCGGATCGCCTCGAACGCCAGGCCCTGCCCGGCGACGAGGCGACGTTCCGCCCCATCCTTGAAAAGTACCTGCCCGACGCGGACGGCCCGCTGCTGTCAATCGAAGCCTGCCTCTACACCAGCTCACCCGACGGCCACTTCATCCTCGATCGCCACCCGCACCACGACCGCGTTGTCATCGCCTGCGGCTTCTCGGGCCACGGCTTCAAGTTCGCCAGCGTCATCGGCGAGGCCCTCGCCGACCTCGCCACGCAGGGCGCCAGCGACCTGCCGATCGACTTTCTCGCCATGCGCCGCCTGTCGCCCTGACCCCGGCATCGGGATTTTGCTGGGCATGACGCCCCCGCCACGGTAGACTGACTTCGCCCTGCCCCCCCCGGCCGTCGCCGGCGGGGCAGGACCATCGGCGGCATCCCCGAAGATCGCCCATGTCCGACAAAAAGGTCGACCTGCAGAAACCGCCGATTTACTCGCCCCGCGGCTCAGCGCCATCGCGTGGGTCGCGATCCATGTCACCTCGTCATGCCTGCTCGGAACAGGCGATCGAACGAATCACCACAACACGGAGCCCCACATGCAAGACCACCGCGCGCCCGTCCGGCGTCCCCTGCACCTCCTGCTCATCATGGCCATCGTGGCGACGGTGGGGCTGAGCCCGGGCGCCGCCGGCGCCGAGACCGTCAACGGCTTGCACACCGGGCCGATCGACGACATGGCCAACGGCGCCTTCCACAGGCCCGTCATGCACACCGTGTCGCTGCAGGGCGGGTTCGTCAACATGGACATGCCCGAGGTCGACTTCGGCACCAGCGTCGTCGATGGCGACACGCTCCCGCTGAGCATGAGTGAAGACGAGCTCGACGGCTTCACCGTCGGCATCCAAGCCAAGTTCGACGTCCTCGACGACTGGGTCGGCCACCGCGACCGCGAGCAGGACCTGATCGGCGAATACATCCGCCACGCGATCTACGCCACCTTCAACCACACCCACGTTGACGGCGACCGCTCCGCCGAGCTCGCCCCCGGCGCCGGCGACTACTGCATCGTCTACGAGATGCCCGCCCCCAACAACTCGCTCGGAATCAACCTCGGCAACGGCGGCGCGCTCAGCGAATTCGACACCGAGTACGACATCTACGAAGCCGGCGTCGGCACGTGGTGCGATCGGCCCCTGCTCGGCCGCGACGACACCGTCCTCAGCCTCAACGTCGGCCTCGGTGCCAGCGCCGAAAAACTCGACCACGACGGCTGGACCCGCAGCCTCCAGTTCAACGACGCCCTCATGCGCGCCAGGTACAAGATCGACAGCTACCGCGTCGGGCCCGAGGTCGGCGCCACCGTCACCCACCGGGTCGCCGACACCGGCCTGT
Source organism: Phycisphaeraceae bacterium (assembly GCA_040905445.1). Taxonomy (GTDB): domain Bacteria; phylum Planctomycetota; class Phycisphaerae; order Phycisphaerales; family Phycisphaeraceae; genus SKPT01. Next base: position 108,243 of record JBBDRN010000014.1, read on the forward strand.
CCGTCTTTCTCAACTCCCGCGTCATGCCCCACTACTTCCACCACAAACTCGACTACACCCAGTGGACCGAGGTCGGCGGCGCCCCCGCCGAGGAGCAGATGCTTCGCTTTGACCGCAGCGACAGCGAGGACGGCATCGGCCTCAACGCCAGCCTCGAGGTCGGCGCCGCCTGGGCCCTGACCGACAACCTCAGCGTCAGCCTCGCCGGCGTCCTCGGCTGGACCAGCCATGCCGCCCAACCCGACACCCGCATCGACGAAACCGACGACCCCACCCACGTCGACACCGACGACAGCACCAGCGTCGCCGGCATCGTCGGCATCCGGCTCAACTACTGAATGCGCCACCCGCGACAGGGCCTGTCCCCGCGGACGGGTCCTGTGCGGCCGCGCACACCCGGAGCGTCCCGTCATCCACCGCGCTAACCGGCGGCGGACACCGCGGGCAGCGGAAAGTCATCGCGCGTCTGCCGACACCATCGCGCCAACAACTCGCGATGTTCGGAAAGCGCGGCCGCGTGCGCCGCCGCGCCCGACAGGTCGTTCATCTCGCCCGGGTCGGCGGGCATGTCGAAGAGCTGCTCGCGATCCTCGCCTTCGCTGTAGACGATGTACTTGTACCGCTCGCTGCGCACCATCCGCCCCTTCACGCCGGTCGTCTTGCCCCGACCGAAGTTGGCGAACTCCGTCTCGCAATAGACCGCCGGCCGCCAGTCCGTCGGCCGATCGCCTTCAACGAGCCCGCGCAGGCTGCGCCCCGCCACTTCCCGCTGCGGCAGGTGGCGGGGCACATCCCGGCCGGCGTAGTCGCACAACGTCGGAATCAGGTCGAGGTTCATCGACGCGAGATGCTCGTCGACCTCGCCGGCCCGCCCACCCGGCACGCTGATCAGCAGCGGGATGCGCGCGGCCTCGTCGTAGAGCACCTGCTTCTGGTTCCACCGGTGGCCGCCGATGCCGTCGCCGTGGTCGCTGGTGAAGATGATGATCGTGTTGTCGAGCCGGCCGGCCGCCTCAAGCGCATCGAGCAGCTCGCCGACGTGCCGGTCGACCTTCTCCACGAGGCGGTTGTACTGCCAGCGGTACTGCCGCCAGCGGCCATCCGTCCACGCCTGCGTCGGGTACGCGCCCGGGTGGGCCGGCATGACCGTCTCGCGCAGCACGCGCGGCTCACCGGCGGGCGGCTCGAAATTCGCCGGCAGCGCCGGGCACTGCTCAGGTGGCGGCGGATCCCCCACCGCGCCGTTGGGCATCGCCTCGTCACGCGCCGCCTGGCAGCAGTCGTGCGGATTGACGAACGACGCCGCCAGCAGCAGCGGCCGACGGCGCGGCTCCTCGAGCAGCGCCCGGCATGCGGCCGGCACCCGGTGGTCCTGCTCGTTGCCGCGCGTCTCGCGCGTGATGCCGAACCCGTGCACGTCCACCGCCTCCGCCGCCGCCGGCAGGTGCCACTTGCCCACCCACGCCGTGTCGTAGCCGGCCTCCGCCATGATGCGCCCCATCCACGGGTGGGCCGCCGCCGCCTCGCACTCGTGCGGGTGGAGGTTGTACGGCACGCCCACCTCGTGCGGGTAGCGCCCCGTCACCAGGCTCGCCCGCGACGGCACGCACAGGGGCTGCGTGCAGTAGGCCCGCTCGAAACGCACGCCCCGCGCCGCGATGCGATCCATCGCCGGCGTGTGCAGATCCGGATTGCCCGCACAACTCATCGCGCTGGCGGCCTGCTGGTCGGTCAGGATGTAGAGAATGTCCGGCCTGGGCATGGGCGTTTTCCCTTTTCGCGTGCATCGCATCTTCGCCTGCACCAGCCCACGCGTCCACCACGCCGCGCGCATCCCCGCCCGTCAGCCGCGGGGCCACTCAGTCGAAGCCCTTCAGCTTCGCCTTGCCCTGCAACTCGTCAAGCAGCTTCGGATGCCGCTCCAGCAGGATCGCCGCCGTCTCGATCAACTGCGGGTTGGTCGCGTGCTGGAGGAAGTCGCGGCAGCCGATCGGGTCCAGCGCACCGCTCGCCCGCGCGCTGCTGAGCACGATGTAGACCTGGGCGTAATTGAGCTCGCGGCCGAGGCGCTTCGTCAGCGCCGCCGCGGTGATCTGCAGCGGGGGGATCGCTTCGGTCGGGATCGCCAGCTCTTTGGGTTTGGACTTGCTCATACCGCCATGGTGGACGCGTCGGCGGAGGCTGTCCAGCGCCGGGCGTGGTGATGCCGGCGAGGGTGCCAGGGCGGGTTCGGCCTGGGGTGGCGCGGGCGTCCGCCAGCAATGGGCCCGGTCGGATTCGAACCGACGACCAAGCGATTATGAGTCGCCTGCTCTGACCCCTGAGCTACGGGCCCGCGACGCCCATCATACCCGCGCCGCTCGCCCCGGCCGGCGCCGCACATCGACCAGGCTCCGTCCGAAAAGCGGTGCCACGGGAGGCTCGTCCACCGGTGCCGCGGCACACACCCGCCAACAAGCCGCCGGTGGCACGCACCGCCACACCGACTAGAATTCCCGCGACCAGCCATGCGCCAATACCTCGACCTGCTCCAGCACATTCTCGACCACGGCACGGACAAGGCCGACCGCACCGGCGTCGGCACACGCTCCGTGTTCGGACGACAGCTCCGCTTCAATCTCGCCCCGCCACTAAATCCGCACGTCAGCGGACAGATGCTACCAGACGACGCGCGGGGCGGATTTAGTGGCGGGGGCGGCTTCCCGCTGCTCACCACCAAGAAGCTCCACCTCAGGTCGATCATCCACGAGCTGATCTGGTTCATCCACGGCTCAACCAACGCACGCGAGCTCCAGCAGCATGGCGTGCGCATCTGGAACGAGTGGGCCCACCCCGACACCGGCGAGCTCGGGCCCATCTACGGCAAGCAGTGGCGCGCTTGGCCCCGCAACGCCGACGACCCGGCCGGCCCCGTCATCGACCAGCTCGCCGGCGTCATCGACGACATCCGGCACAACCCCGACTCCCGCCGGCTCATCGTCAGCGCGTGGAACGTCGCCCAGATCGACGAGATGGCCCTGCCCCCCTGCCACGTGCTCTTCCAGTTCTACGTCGCCGATGGCCGCCTGAGCTGCCAGCTCTACCAGCGCTCCGCCGACGTCTTCCTCGGCGTGCCCTTCAACATCGCCAGCTACGCCCTGCTCACGATGATGGTCGCCCAGGTGACCGACCTCCAGCCCGGCGAGTTCGTCCACACCTTCGGCGACGTCCACCTCTACAACAACCACTTCGACCAGGCCCGCGAGCAGCTCACGCGCGATCCCCGCCCCCTGCCGCGCATGCAACTCAACCCGGCGGTGAAGCGCATCGAGGATTTCACCTTCGAGGACTTCACGCTCGAAGGCTACGACCCGCACCCCCACATCAAGGCCCCCGTCGCGGTGTAATCCCGTAATCGCACCCCCGCCCCCCCCACCCCCTCAAACCCGCGCCCACGTCGCCCCGAGAGCGACCGCTAACACGCGCCGCCTCCCGCGCACCGCGCCCGCTTCCGTGCCTCCGCGCCGCCCCCTGCTATCCTGCCCCCATGCCTCCCTCTGACACCCCCTTGCGCATCCTCGTGCTCGCCGGCGGCCCCGACCGCGAACGCGACGTCTCGCTCGCCTCCGGCCAACAAGTCACCGACGCCCTCACCGAGGCCGGCCACGACGTGCGCCAACGCGACATCGCCCCCGACGACCTCGCCGCCCTCGACGAGTTCGCCGACTGGCCCGGCGACGTCATCTTCCCCGCCCTGCACGGCCGATGGGGCGAAGGCGGCGGCCTGCAGAGCATCCTCGACGAGCGCGGCCTGCCGTACGTTGGCTCCCGCGCGCCCGCGGCCGCCCTGTGCATGGACAAGCACCTGACCAAGCAACTGCTCGCCCGCCACGACATCCCCACGCCCGAGCACGAGCTGCTCGAACCCGACCAGCCGCCTACGATCGGCCCACCCGCCGTCCTCAAGCCCGTCGACGAGGGTTCCAGCATCGGCATGGCCATCTGCCACGACGCCGCCGAGCTCGAAGCCGCCCGCCGCGAGCTCGCCCCCCAGTACCCTTCGCTCATGCTCGAGCGCTACGTCACTGGTATGGAGATCACCGTCAGCGTCCTCGAAACCCCCGGCACCTACGGCCCCGAGCCGCTGCCGCCCATCCACGTCGTCCCGGCGACCGCCTTCTACGACTACGACGCCAAGTACGAGCGCGACGACACGCAGTACCACTTCGACATCGACCTGCCCGGCCTGGTCCTCGCCGAAATCCAGCGTCTGGCCCTGGTCGTCTGCGAGCTCGTCGAGGCACGCCACCTCGCCCGCGTCGACTTCATCGTCGACGAGCGCCAGCAACCCTGGATCCTCGAGATCAACACAATGCCCGGCCTGACCAGCCATTCCCTGCTCCCCAAGGCCGCCGCCCACGCCGGCCTCGACATGCCCGCCATGACCGACCGCCTCGCCCGCCTCGCGCAATAAACCCCGCCACCACCACCGCACCCCCGCATCGCCCACAGGGCGGCCGCCAACCGCGCTGAACCGCGTTCTTTGGCGCAGGCGCCGCCGCCCGGCCGATGCTCCTTGCGCGGGCGCGCTTGTCCTGCGCCCATCCCGGCAACGCACTCTCACGAGGCAACCATGGGCTGGTTCCTGACACGCAAGAAACGCCCGCGCAAAGGCCAGCGCAAGAGCGTCAAGGCTGACAACGCCGCCACTCCACGCTGGAGCCTGGAGCGCACGGCCCGCCTCGTGCGCGTCATGGCCATGCTCGCGCTCGTCCTCGGCCTGACGGGTGGGTGGTACCTCGGGGAGCAGGCGCTGCGCGGCTACGTCGCCGATCGCCATATCGAGCCCCTCACCGCTGCGGACATCGAGCTCCATGACGCGCCGGCGTGGATGACGCAGGCGGTGCGCGACCGGCTGCAGGACTTCGTCGCCGATCACGTCGAGCCCGCGCCGCTCGACCCTGTAAGCCTGCGTGCTGCCGCCGAGGCGCTGGCGCACGACCCGTGGGTCCGCGAGGTCCGCCAGGTCCGTCGACGGGCCGACGGGCGCATCGAGGTCGACGCGGCCTACCGTGAGCCGGTGGCGGTCATCCAGGGCCGGGACGGCTACCACCTCGTCGATGCCGACGCCGTGCGCCTACCCGGGCTCTATCTGCGCCACCAGATCGACGCGCTCGTCGAGCAGACGGGCATCGCCCTGATCACCGGCGTCGCGTCGGCGCCGCCCGCGCGCCCTGGCCAGGCCTGGCCCGGCAGCGACGTCCGAGCCGCGCTCGATCTCGTCCGCCTGCTCGACGGCGAGCCGTACCTCGAGCAGATCCGCCGCTTCGACGTCGCCTCGCGCGACGCCCGCGGCCGACTGCACCTGACGCTGCACACCGACGCGGGGCTCGTGCGATGGGGCCTGCCGCCCGGCCAGGAGCGGGCCATCGAGCCCGACGCCGACGTCAAGCGGCGCTGGCTCGCCCAGCTCTACGACGCTCGGGGCGACATCGATGCCGGCGGCCGCATCGTCCACCTTTACGGTGCGACGATCAAGGTCTCCGACCCCGCCACATCCCCCGCCAGTTCGGAGCCCGCCGGCGCCGCCCAGGGCAGTTCGGCGGGCGTCTACGGCCGCTGATCGCCGCCCGCGTGCTATCCTTCCCGCACGGCCACGCCGACGATCCAGGCCGCGCCAGGATCCGCCCTCTGCACGAGCAGCCTTCTCCAACGCCCGACGACGCCGGCTCCGGCGCCACCAGCCCCCCGCGGCGCGACGACCGCCGGCGCGACCACGCGCCCGTGCCCAGCCTCCAACTGGCTGTCCTGCTCTGGTGCCTCTGGCTGCTGGTGCACTGGCTGCTGGCGATGACCCTCAACCCGCCCCTGCGCCTCGAGCGCTGGATCATCCTCATCGCCGCCGTCGGCTACCTCGCCCTCTGGCCCACGCTGCGCCTCGCCCAACGCCCTTCCGCCACCGCGCCGGCCCCCGCCCTGATTCTCCTGGAGTGGCTTGCCCTGGGCATCGTCTTCCAGGCGCTGATCTGGCCCCTGGGCTTCATCGCCCGCTGGTCGCTGACGCAGACGGCCTGGGTCAACACGGCGATGCTCGCCTGGGCGCTGCTCGCCGCCGCTTTCGTCGCCTGGGGCGCGACCGCCCGCCGGGGCATCGAGCGCGCCATCGCGGCGGCGCTGTGCATCCTCATCCTCATCGGTGAGCCGGTCGTCATGGCCCTGCTCGCCCTCGGCGGGCAACCCGGCTGGCCCATGCGCATCAGCCCGCTGCAGACGCTCTGGCGCCTCACCGCCCCTTTCGGCGAGTACCGCCCGGAGCCCTGGACGCATCACGCCATCGCGATCGCCGTCGCCGCCGTCTTCGCGTGGACGCTCGTCGTCCTCCTCACCCGCCTGACTGCCCGCCAACCGAATAAGATGCGGGATCGAATCCGTCGTTAGTCGTTAGCCGTCCCGGATGTACATTCTCAAGGCCAACAACCTCGTCAAGCGCTACGGCGGCCGAACGGTCGTCAACGAAGTCTCCTATGACGTCGCCGAGGGGGAGATCGTCGGCCTGCTCGGGCGCAACGGCGCGGGCAAGACCACCAGCTTCCGCATCACCATGGGCATGATCAGCCCCGAGCAGGGGCAGGTCGTGTTCAACGGCCACGATGTCTCGGACCTGGCCATGTACCAGCGCGCCCAGCGCGGCATGGGCTACCTCGCCCAGGAGCCCAGCGTCTTTCAACGCCTCAGCGTCGAGCAGAACCTGCTCGCCATCCTCGAGACGCGCCCGCTCGACCGCCGGCAGCGCAAGCAGCGGGCCGACGCCCTCATGGCCCAGTTCGACCTGACCAAGACGCGCGACCAGCCGGCACGCACGCTCTCGGGCGGCGAGCGCCGCAAGCTCGAGATCGCCCGCGCCCTCGTCAGCGAGCCCAACCTCATCCTCCTCGACGAGCCGTTCTCCGGCGTCGACCCCGTCGCCGTCGAGGAGCTCCAGGCCGAGATCCGCCGACTGCGTGACGAGCACCACATCGCGATGCTCGTCACCGACCACAACGTCCAGCGAACGCTGGAGATTGTCGACCGGGCGTACGTCATCTTCGAGGGCAGGGTCTTCGCCGAGGGGACGCCGCGCGAGGTGATCAACAACGAACAGGTGCGTAAGCTCTACCTGGGCTCGACGTTCCGCGGCGATGAGTTCGATTGATGGATCCCCCTGTTAAACGCCGAGGCGCCAAGGGGAGGCGAGGCCGCCAAGAGGGGCATTAACCGCGAAGGCGCGAAGGGGGCGAAGGGACACGAAGACGGAGGATGGTGGGGAGGGAACGAAGAAGGCCAGGAAGGCGGGCGCTATGAGCGAGTCGAAATCCAAATTTCCCCTCTCGCCTCTGCCGGTGCGGCTGCTGGTCTACGCTCTGCTGCTCGGCGTTGCGCTCGCCAGCATCTGGCTGATCGACGGCCGGGCCATGCAGCGGCAACAGGAGTTCCGCGACAACCCGCACCAGGTGGGACCGCCCCTGTTGGAAGCGCCGCGTGGGCGCGGCGGCTAAACGTTGGTGCTCCTCGGCAATCCGCGATCCGTGAATCAGCAATCAGAAATCAGCAATCAGAAATTCCCCCCATGATCCCCCCCGAGTTCACCGACAAATCCCGCGGCATCCGTCTCCAGAAGGCGATCGCCAACGCCGGCATCGCGTCGCGCCGCGATAGCGAACAGCTCATCGAGCAGGGCCGCGTCCACGTCAACGGCCAGGCGGTCACCGAGCTGCCCGCGTTTGTCGACCCCGTCACGGACCGCATCGCCGTCGATGGCCGGGAGCTGCCGCGCCCGCGCAAGACGTCGCGCCCCGAGACGGCGCACACCTACATCATCCTGCACAAGCCGCGTGGCGTGATCTCGACGACCGACGACCCCCAGGGCCGCGCCACCGTCACCGACCTCGTCAAGGCGCCGGGCGCGGCGCGGCTCTACCCCGTCGGCCGACTCGACGCCGACTCTGCCGGGTTGATCCTGCTGACCGACGACGGCGAGCTCGCCAACCGGCTGACCCACCCGCGCTACGGCGTCGCCAAGCGCTACGAGGTCTCCGTCCGCGGGCACGTCACGCAAGAGCAGGTGCAGCGGCTGCGCGACGGGTTGATCCTCGTCGACCGCAAGGGTGCCCCCGCCGCGAAACGTGCCGCCGCCGAACGCGTCGTGATCCTCGGCTACGAGCGCGACCGGACGCGCGGCGACCGCACGGCGCTGGCGATCACCCTGCGCGAAGGCCAGAACCGCGAGATCCGCCGCCTGCTCGCCCGCCTCGGCTACAAGGTCCGCCGACTCAAGCGCGTCGCGATCGGGCCCATCAGCCTCAAGGGCCTCGCCACCGGCGAACACCGCCGCCTGACCGGCAGCGAACGTAACGCCCTGCGCCGCGCGGCGGGGCTGTGAGACGGATTACACATCCATCGCGCGCGTCGTGCTGACACCGGGTGCCACTGGTGGCTTGGCCGCCAGTGCCCGGGCGCTCCGGCGACACCGCGGTCGCGGATCGATGCGACGCACCCGCCACGCCACGCCCCGGGCCCGCGGTCCCGGTTTTATACGCCCGCGATTGACGTGGAATCCGTATGACACGACCCGCCTACTCCGTCATCCACCCGCCCAGCAGCAGCGCCGCCACCGCGAGCGCGACGGCGATGCGGTAATACCCGAAGATCGCCATGCTGTAGCGCTCCAGGTAGCTCACCATCCACTTCACCGCTGCGGCGGCGGCCAGCGCGGCGAGCGCGAAGCCGACGAGCGGATGCACGACGCCATACTCGGCGAGGATGGAATGCCCCTGGGCGTAGGCGTCATACCCCGCCGCCGCGAGCAGGGTCACGACGCCGAGCAGGAAGCTGAACTCGACCGCCGCCCGGACGCTCATGCCCACGAGCAGCCCGCCCAGGATCGCCGCGAGCGCCCGGCTGGTGCCCGGCCACATCGCCGCGCACTGCACCGCGCCGATCACGATCGCCATCCGCCACGTGAGATCATCCATCGATCGGCCCTCGTGCGGGCCCGTGCCCCGGCGGTACCAGACGACGATGAGCAGCACGACGCCGCCAACGAACCAGCCCCAGACGCTCTCCCAAAGGCCGAACGAATCCTTGATATGGTCATAGAGCAGCAGCGCGATGAGCGCAAACGGCAGGAACGCGAGCAGGATGTTGACGAGCAGCCGCAGCCCGTCGGCGTCGCGTCCAAGCAGCCCGACGGCCATCTGCCGACTGCGCTGGTAGTAGAGCCCGATCACCGCCAGGATCGCGCCGGCCTGAATCACCACGGCAAACGCGTCGGCGCCGTCGGTCTGCGGAATGCCCATCGCCCGCTGCACCAGCAGGATGTGCCCCGTCGAGCTGATGGGCAGGAACTCCGTGACGCCCTCGACGACGGCGATGACCGCCACCTCGAGCAGCGTCATCGCCCGACCGATCGGCTGGTCCTCCGCCTCCGCCACCGGCATCGGGTCGACCGGGGTGCCTGGACCATCGCCGATGACGCGGACCGGGCTGAGCAGCACCACCGCCAGCACGAGCAGCGCCAGGGCGGCCGATGAACTGCGCAGCCATGTCGCCGTGGAATGGAGTCGAGTCATGTGATGGTTTATCGGCCGGTCGGGCACGCACGGTCAGTGCAGATGCGACACGCGACACCGCCCCTGCCAACGCCGCACGTTTAGCCGCCACACTCACCCCGCGTGCTGCTCGAACGCCGCGACGGCCGCGCCGCGGTCGAGCTTCACGCCGGCCTCGATGAACTCCGTCTCCACCGCGTTCAGCGCCGCGACGGTGTCCTCGTGGTCGACGAAGCCCATGTGGCTCAGGCGGAAGATCTTGCCCTTCCACTTGCCGCCGCGCCCGTCCTGCCCGCCGGCGATGTGGATGCCATGCTTGTCGCGCAGCGCCCCGCGGAACTTCGAGTCGTTGATGCCTTCTGGGTAATACGCCCCGCTGACCGAGTCGCTCGGGCTCTCGCTCACAAGCGTCAGCCCCATCGCCTCGAACGCCGCACGCGTGCCCGTCGCGAGGCGGCGCGTCCGCGCGATCGTGTTCTCGATCCCCGTCTCGAGGATCATCTCGCACGCCACGTTCTGCCCGCGGATCAGCGACACCGGCGGGGTGAAGGGCACATCGTTGTCCTTCCAGCTCTTGAGCCAGCGACGCAGGTCGAGGTTGTACGCCGGGCCGGGCTTCACTTCGCCGAGCCGCGCGACCGCCCGCTCACCCAGCCCCACGTACCCGAGCCCGGGCGGAAGCATCATCGCCTTCTGCGAGCCAGTCACCAGCACGTCGATGCCCCACGCGTCCTGCTCGACGGGCAGCGCCCCCACCGCCGTAATCCCGTCGACGATCAGCAGCGCGTCGGTCGTCCGCACCAGCTCGGCGATTCGCCTCACATCGCTGGCCGTCGCGGTGGACGTCTCGGAGTGGACGACGGTGACGACGCTGACGTCCGGGTTGGCCTTGAGCGCCTGCTCGATCTGGTCGACCGGCGCGGCCTTGCCCCAGTCGGTGGAGACCTTGATCTGCTCGACGTCGAGGTACGAGCCGTACGTGTCGTAGATGTCCTGCCACCGCTCGCCAAACTTCCCGCCGGCGACGGTGATCGCCTTGGACCCGGGCCGCACGAGCGAGACCTGGGCGGCTTCAAAGGCGGTCGTGCCGCTGCCGGCGATCGACAGCACGGGTCCGGACGTCTTGAAGATCTGCTGAAGCTGCTGGCCGAGCTGCTCGAAGATGGCCTGGAACTGCTTCGTGCGGTGGTGGATGATGGGCAGGGCCATCTCCTGGAGGACGCGCGGCGGCACCGCCGTCGGACCGGGCGTGAGCAACCGCTGCTTGAGCGTCGTATCGGTCGTCGTCGTCATGGGGAGCTTTCCATAAGGGGGGCACGGCGGGGGCAGCCGGCTGCCCGATCGCGCCGGGCGCGCGGGTGCGGCCCGGGGATGGGGGAACCTCAAATTCAGTCGCGAGGCGCCTTGGGCTGCCGTGGAGCCGGCGCCGGCGAGTTCCGAACCCTACCCGACTCGCGCGCAGCGGTCAACCGGCGCCGCCGATCACCTCGAACAACACGATTCATGGTACGATCATCCTGCGTCCCCGGCGACGCTCATCATGTCCACCTCTCAAGTGCGGAGTCACCGATGCCAACCCTTCATGACCGAATGTCGGCAGGCATGATCACCCTGATGTTCACACTGGCGGGCACAGCGCTGGCTGCGGCGTTGTCCGGGTGCGGTGAGCAACCCGGCGAGGCGGCGGCCGTGGAGGCCCGGTCCCGGCAGTCGGAGCCCGTCCAGGCCGCGCCCGATCCGCCCGCAGCCGAGGTCGAGGACGAGGTCGAGGCTGAAGACGCTGGCGGGGGCGACCGTGAGGCGCCGACCGTCCCGGATCGGGCGCAGGACGTCGATCCGATCGGCGTCGGGCGCACGGCGCCAACAGCCATGCTGCGCGACGCCGCCGACGAGCCGGTCGACCTCACCGAGCTTTACGCCGAGGGTCCGACGCTGCTCGTGTTCTACCGCGGCGGGTGGTGCCCCTACTGCAGCCAGCAGCTCCGTTCGCTCGCCGAGGCCGAGGACGAGCTCGACGCGATGGGCGTGCGCATCGTCGCCTTGAGCCCCGACCGCCCCGCCAGGCTCGCCGAGACGCCGGCCGACCTCGATATGGGCTACGTGCTGCTGTCCGACAGTCCCATGACGCTGACCCGGGCGTTCGGCCTGGCGTTCCGCATGACCGACGCCGACGTCGCGCGCTACGCGGAACAGGGCCTGGACCTGCGCGAGCACTCCGGCGAGTCGCACCAGCTCCTGCCCGTCCCGGCCGTCTACCTGGTCGACCGCGACGGCACGATCCGCTTCGCCCACTGGAACCCGGACTACACCTCGCGCCTCAGCCGCGAGGAGATCGTCGAGGCCGCTCGCCGCGTGATCGAGCCGCGGCCGTAGCATCCGCCGCCGAGCCGCTCACATCCCCGTATCAGGCTCGATCGTCTCGACGACGTTGGCGCCGAACTGCCCCTCGCGATGGCGGGCGAACTGCTCGGGGCCGCAGAGCAGCTCCGCGCGGGCCCAGAGCCACCGCGCCCACGCCTCCTGCCCCACCAGGTCCGCGGCTCGGGCGAGCATCGCGTGCAGCGCCCCCGACTGCGGGGCCGGCAATATCTCCGCCAGCTCGATGCGCCGCGGCAGCTCGCCCAGCGCCTGCGCCGGCTGATCGGCGACGAGGCAGTAGCGCGTCTGCAGCGCCAGCCGCTGGATCGACTCGACCAGTCCCAGCCGGCGGCGGTGCAACTCGGTCAGCCCGGTGTACGCGGAAAGCAGGTCGCCGCGCTCCAGCGAAGCCTCGACCAGCAGCAGCAGCAGGTGGGCCCGCGCCCCGCTGGCCGGGCCCAACCGCCGCGCCAGCACGGCCGCGCAGATCGCCGCCGACTCGTTGAACTCGTGCTGCCGGTGGCGCAGCACCGCCAGGCGGTGGTAGAGCATGAGACGAACCCAGCTCAACAGCCCCGGGCGGCGCATCAACGCCCCGAGCCGGCGCTCCGCGGCCGCGGGATCCTCGGCCGCCATCGCGGCGATCATCGGCAGCTCGCGCGACGCACTGGCGCTCAGCAGATTCAACCCCAGCCACGACGCCAGCAACAGCGCCGCCGGTAGCACCGCGAGGATCGCGTGACGCTCATGCAGCCACACCGCGACGATGAACGACGCCACCACCGCCGCACCCACCAGCCAGAAAATTGCCGCATCCAGCGACAGCCGGCGCTGAAGCTGCCTCGCGTCAAACGGCGGCAGCGTGCGCCCGGCCCCCGCGCGGCGATCCACATCCTCCCCGGCAGCGCTCATGTCGCCACCTCCTGACCCGCCGCGCCGCCCTCGGCAAGCTCGCGCAGCTCCGGGAACCGGTCCACCAGCGCCGCGGCAGGCATCAGCGTCGTCGCCCGTCGCCACCACAACGCGCTGCGGCGAGCACGCTCCTCGGCGTCCGCAACTGCACGCGCCCGCCGCCAGCACAGCGCCAGCAGCGCGTGGCCGTAGCCCGCGCTGATGCCCAGCGGACGCAGCTCATCGAGCATCGCGTCGCCCGCCGCCGCGGCATCGTCAAAATGATGCGTCCGCACCCGCTGGATCAACTCCGCCAGGCGGTAAATCGCCCCCGGCGCCGCCCCCTCGCCACGCCCGCCACGCCCGCCATCACCCGCCCTGACGCGGTCGCCGACCCCACCCGCCACGGACGCCGCCGCCGGGGCATGGGTGTCCAGGCGGCGCAGGGCCTCGTCCGCATCGGTCAGGTGCTCGGCCATCAGCGCCGCGATTGTCCGGTGCAGGCGCAGGTGAACACTGCCCGGGTGGTCCTCGTGCAGCTTCGCGATCAGGCTGTCGTAGGCCGCAAGCGCCGCCTCGTACGCCTTGAGCTCGTCGAGCGTGTGGGCCAGCAGCGCGGCCGCGCGGACGTACATCCCCGGCTGCGTCTGCACGCGCGGGATCACCCGCCAGACGACCGCCAGCGCCCGCCGCTCCTGGCGCAGCATGGCCAGTTCCTGGGCCCCAATCAGCTCGGCGTCAACCCCGCGCAGCCGACGCACGCGCCACACGAGAAAGCCGAACACCCCCCCGAGCCCCAGCCACGGCAAAACGATCGCCACCGATCCGCCGATCATCAACGACGCGCCGACGACGCCGGCGAGCGCGGCAAGCGGGCCCCAGACGACCCAGGGCGACGCGGGCCGCGGCTCGTGCGCGGCGAGGTGGGCCTCGACCTGCTCGGGGCTAGGGGGTTGGTACGGACTTACACTCATCTCACGTCGCCGACTCGACCGGACGTTGTCTACTGGTAAGCCTGCAGGCAGAAGTGGATCAGGACGATCGCCGTCGCAGGCAGACAGACCAAGAGATACGGAGAGAACACACGCGGTTTGCCCAGCAATTCGTAAATCTGCGAACGTCCGCCGCTCGCGGCAATTTGACCGGACAGTTGCGGTCCACCGTAGTAGGACTGTGGGGACCGAAGAAACTCCTCAATCGACCCGGCGCGTTTGATGGCAACATCCGCCGGCACGCGTTGTACGCCATCGGAAATCCAACCCAGAAGAGCCAGAGTCCCAATGGCAAGCACCCCTAGCCCCGGTGGGACATCCCTTGTCAAAACGCCTATGACAACAGCAGCAATAAACGCGAAAACCCACCGCTGTTGGGCAAACGTGATGTTCTCACGATGCACGATTACCTGGTGACACCACTCTCGCTCCCGAAGTGCCAACTCCTCGTCCCGATTAGACGAATTGCCGCCAATCTCCTTGCTTGTGGCAGCCTTCTTCTTACCCATGCGCCCTCCTCGCCGACACCCGGTTGTGAGTTATCCGTCCGGAGTCGTTACCGCGCGTATTCGACGGTGCGCTTTTCGCGGAGAACCGTGACCTTGATCTCCCCGGGGAAGGTCATCTCGTCGGCGACCTTGCGGGCGATCTCGCGGGCGATGTACGTGCTGTTCGTGTCGTCGACCATGTCCGGGTCGACGATGACGCGGACCTCGCGGCCGGCCTGGATGGCGTAGGCCTCGCGCACGCCCTTCTGGTCCTTGGCGATGCCCTCGAGCTGCTCGAGGCGGCGGACGTACTTCTCCAGCGTCTCGCGCCTGGCCCCCGGGCGCGCCCCCGAGATCGCGTCCGCGGCCATGACGATCGGCGTGTAAGGCGACGTCGAAGGGATGTCGTTGTGGTGGCCGGCGATGGCGTTGAGGATGTTGTCCTTCTCGCCATGCTTGCGGGCGAACTCGGCGCCGATCGCCGGGTGGCCGCCCTCGACCTCGTGGTCCATCGCCTTGCCGATGTCGTGCAGGAACCCCGCCCGCCGCGCCTGGTCGCCGTCCAGCCCCAATTCGTTGGCGATCACCTGGCACAGGTACGCCGTCTCCATCGAGTGGCGCAGAATGTTCTGCCCGTAGCTCATCCGGTAGTGCAGCCGGCCCATCATCTCGGCGAGCTTGGGGTGCAGCCCCTGGATGTTGGCCTCGATGCAGGCGTCGCGCCCATACTTGATGATCCGGTCGCCAATCTCCTTGCGGATCTGCTCGACGACCTCCTCGATCCGCGTCGGGTGGATGCGCCCGTCCTCCAGCAGCTTCTGCAGCGACTCCGCGGCGACCGCCCGGCGGACGGGGTCGAAGCAGGAGACGACCACCACGCCCGGCGTGTCGTCGACGATCACGTCCACGCCCGTGGCCTTCTCGAAGGCCCGGATGTTGCGCCCCTCGCGGCCGATGACCCGCCCCTTCATGTCGTCCGACGCGATCGGGATCGCCGACACCGTCGTGTCCGCCGTGTGCTCGCTGGCGTAGCGCTGGATGGCCTGGAGGGTGATCTTCAGTGCCGTCTCGCGCGACTCCTCCTCAGCCCGCTCGACGTTGCGCTGGATGATCTGCGCCGCCTCGTGCTGACTCTCGCGCTCGACGATCTTGAGCGCCTCCTTGCGGGCCTCGTCCTCGGAGAGGTTGCTGGCGCGCAGGAGGATCTCCTTCTGCTTCTGCGTCGTCTCGTCCACGAGCTTGCGCTGCTCGGCGATCAGCCCGGTCAGCTCCTGCTCGCGGGTCTCGACCTTCTGCTCGCGCTGCTTGATCTTCTCGTCGAGCTCGTCGAGGTACTTCTCCTTGGTCGCGAGCGCGTCGAGTTTGCGGTCGAGGTTGTCCTCGCGCTTGGTCAGGCGTCGCTCGGCCTCCTTGATCTCGTTGCGCTGCTGCTCGAGCTCCTTGTCAAAGGACTCGCGGCGGCGGGCGAGCTCGTCGCGGACGTCGAGTTCCAGTTGCTTTTTGAGGGTCTGGGCATCGTGGCGGGCCTGGGCGAGGTGGTCCTCGGCCTGCTTGCGGGCCTGGCCGATCGTCTGCCCGCCGAGCAGACGGTGGGCGAGGACGGCGCCGGCCGCGCCGACGATCAGGCCGAGCACGATGCCGAGGCTGAGCCCGAGCGGTTCCAAGGCCAGGAGCAGCGGTGTAAACAAGCGCGAGCCCCTTGAGCGATCGGCGGCGCCAGGAGGCGCCGGCCGGGGTTGGGGCACGCCGGGTGTCAGGCGGGTTGAGGCGGTCCGATCAGCGGGTGACGATGCAGCAGCCGGCCCAAAGGCGCGAGCCCGGGCGGCCGGGACTGCCCGGCAGAGCGAAGAGGCGGGCGCGTCGGCGACGCGGCGGGCGCGGACCACAGCGGGGCCCGGATCGCCAGCCGGGTGCCGATGAAGCTGTCGCAGCAGGAAGCCGGTGGGTACATCGTCAATCTATCCGCCTGTCAGGCAGGCGGCCGAGCGAGCGCGGCATTGGCCACGGCTCGACTGATCGGCCCGACGCAAGCCGCGCTGCAGCCCGGTCGATGCCGTAAGGTCCCATGCGTTGATCAGGCCCGGCCCCGCCCCGATGCCGCCTCGACGGCCCCGGTGCCTGTCCGCGCAAGGGCGGTAAGCGTTCATCCTACCGCTGTCCGAGCCCCAACGTCAAGCCGAGACCGTCCCCCAACCCGCCCGTCCCAGGGCCAACGCATATGGGCGAGGCCATGGCTGGTGGTGATGGCATGCCCTCTGATTGACCGCGAAGAGGCGAAGCGGGCGAAGAGCGCGAAGCGAGAAAAGCAAGCGGGGATCGGCGTCACAACCCTTGCGCCGAATTTGCTTTACCTTCGCGACTTCGCCGCCTTCGCGCCTTCGCGGTGAGAACGAAGTGTGGGGTGGGCCGCTTTTGATCGAGCCATATGCGTTGGCCCAGGCGCCCGTCCGCCGAGTCCGCAAGGTTCCCTGGGCGGACCTCGCCCCGACCCGAGCGGTGGCGGGCCGGACGCCAAGCTCCCCACAGCCGACACAACACCCTTGCACCGCCCCGACGATCGGGGATGATAAAGCCATGACAACCACCCCGACCTCGCGGCGGACCCGGCTGGCGATCCTCGGCGGCGAACCGGCCATCGGCGATGATCCGGCATTCCGCACTTGGCCGGCCGTCGACGCGGCCGACGAGGCGCTCGTCCTGGCATCGCTGCGGCAGGATCAGCACGCCTCCGGCCCGCACGTCCGCACCTTGGCCGAGGAGTTCGCCGCGTCCGTCGGCGTCAAGCACTGCCTGCCGACCAACGCCGGCACCGCCGCGCTGCACATGTGCGTCGCCGGCTGCGGCGTCGAGGCCGGCGACGAGGTCGTCACCACGGCCCTGAGCTGGACCAGCAGCGCCACCTGCATCATCCACCACAACGCCATCCCCGTCTTCGTCGACGTCGACTGGGACACCATGCACATCGACCCCGCCCGCGTCGAGGCATCCATCACCGACCGCACCCGCGCCATCCTCGTCGTCCACTACTGGGGCGTCGCCTGCGACATGCCGGCCATCATGGCGATCGCCGCGCGCCACGACCTGCCCGTCATCGAGGATGCCTGCCAAGCCCACGGCTGCACCTGCGCGGGCGAAAGGGTCGGTGCCATCGGCCACGCCGCCGCCTTCAGCCTCAACCAGAACAAGAACCTCTGCGGCGGCGAAGGCGGGTTCTTCGTCACCAACGACGACGCCGTCTTCGACCGCGGCAAGGCGCTCGCCTCCTTCAGCGACATGCGCCCGCCCGAGGCCGGCCGCGACTACCACACCCACGGCCTGGGCTGGATGTACCGCACGACCGACCTCAACGCCGCCTTCGCCCTCAGCCAACTCCGCAAGCTCGACGCCACCAACACCCACGCCCGCGAGAACTGGCACCACCTCCACGAACACCTGGCCGACGTGCCCCACCTGGTTCGACCCTACTCCAGCGACGAGCGGGCGACCAACGGCTACGCCTACGTGCTGCGGGCTGACCCGGCCTACGCCGAGCGACGGGGCGTGGCGCTCAGCGACCTGACCGACGCGATCGCCGCGGCGATCAAGGCCGAGGGCCTGCCGATGGCCCGGGCGCGGTGGCTGCTGCCGGCGCACGCCGTCTTCCAGGCCAAGAACGCGTACGGCAAGGGCTCGCCCTGGACCGACGGCCACGCGACCGACGACGTCAGCTATGACCTGGCCCAGTACCCGGTCGCCCAGCAGTGCGTGGACACCTGCCTGTGGAACGTCAACAGCCACCGCCCGCCGAACGGGCGCGAGCAGCTCACCGCGTTCGTCACCGCCGTCGCCAAGGTCTTCGAAAACCTTGACGACGTCCCGCTGGCGTAGGGTCCGCTGCGCGGCCCTTCCCGTGAACGATCGAGATCATCCCTTCGCCAGCGGTGCCGCGCTCGCCCGGCCCGCCTCGCGCAGGGCGAGCAGCGTCTGGATGTTCTGCCGCGACTGCTCGAGCGACACGATCGGCGCCCGGCCGTGCAGCACGCAGTCGGCGAAATGCTCCGCCTGCAGCGTGAAGCGATTCACCGGCTCGAACGTCACCTCCTCCGGCTTCTCGCCCGTGGCATGCACGACCAGCCGCGTGCCCGTGAACAGCTCCGGCATCTCGATCCGGCCGGCGGTGGTGATAATCTCGCAGCAGGCGCGAAAGGGCGACTCCATCGTCGTGCACATGTACCCCAGCCGCTCGCCGGGGAAGCTCATGATGCCCACGAAGGATGTCTCGAAGTCGCAGCCGGGGCGCGACGCGGCGAAGCCGTGCACCGCCAGCGGCGCGTCGCCCATGAAGTGCTGGATGGCCAGCGTGCAGTAGCAGCCGGCTTCGATGAGCACGCACGCGCCATGCTCGGGCATCGCCCGCGTGTCGTTCTCCCAGTCGAGCGTGGGGTAGAGCACCTCGGCGCGGATGGCGCGGATCGCGCCGAGCCTGCCGCTGGCGAGCAGGTCCCGAACGTAGGCGATCTGGGCCGGGAACAGGTGCGTGAAGCCCTCCATCACCAGCACGCCCGTGGCCTGGGCGGCTTCGATGACGGCGTCGGCCTCGGCGACGGTGAGGACCATCGGCTTCTCGCACAGCACGTGCTTGCCGGCCCGCGCCGCCTTGACGATCCACTCCGCGTGCGCCTTCATCGGCAGGGCGATGAGCACCGCGTCGATGGCGGGGTCGGCGAGCAGCTCGTCGTAGCTGCCGTACGCCCGCTCGACACCGACCGCCTCCGCCGCCTCCGTCGCCTTGGTGGGGTTGCGGCTGGCGATGCCGGTGATCGAGGCGTTGGAGGCCTCGGCGAACGCCGGCGCGTGCTGCCTGCGGACGATCTGCCCTGCCCCGATCACGCCGAATCGAACCGTGTCCATGGACTGTCCCTTCGACCGCCGGCCGGACGAACGCGGCCGCCACCGCGGCGCTCCGCCACCGCGAGTGAAATGTCCCCGACGGGATTCGAACCCGTGTTTTCAGGATGAAAACCTGATGTCCTGGACCAGGCTAGACGACGGGGACGGGCGAGAAGCGGCGGCGACGCGGCGGGTCATTGTACTGGCCGCCGGGGACCGGGCAAGGCGGTTCGGGCCCGCCGAGGCCGGTCAGTCGTAGCGGAACACGCCCTTGCGCCAGGCGTACATGAACGCGATGATCGTGGTGAGGATGAAGAAGAGCATCCTCGCCATGAACAGCGGCGTCAGTTCGTGCTCGCTCGACAGGCTGGGGAAGGTCACGGCCCAGGGGTAGAGGAAGACGATCTCGACGTCGAAGAGCAGAAACGTCATGGCGACAATATAAAAGCGAACATTGAAGCGCCGCCGGGCCGAGCCGATCGGGTTCATGCCCGACTCGTAGACCATGCCCTTGACCTTGCCTTCGCGACGGGGCCCGAGGATGGTCGAGGCGAAGACGTTGAACGCGCCGAACCCGATCGCCATGAGCACGAGCAGGCCGATCGCCGCGTACTGGTTGAAGCCTTCCTGGGCGAGGGTGGCGGTCATGGGCGGCAGTGTAGCGAGGCGCGTGGGGCACGCCAAGGCGGCCGCGGGACTGACCTATCCCCAGTGGCGGGGGCGGGGTGGGGGCGTAGGGTCCGCTGTAAGGACCTTTTCAGACCGACGTGCGCCGGGGAGGTCCGCATAGCGGACCCTACGGACCGGGCGACCGCAGTTCCGCGGCCGTGGCGCCGGCCAACGGGCGCGGTGACGGTCGTCAGGGTAGGCGGTTTTGGGGCGTCGGGGGCGGGGCGTGCTGGCTTGACGGTCACAGGGGCAGGGGCTAGATTGGGCCCGCGCCTACCCACGGCGTTACGCACGGAAATCCGCTGGAGTGCATCATATGTCGGCATCGCGACGCTTGCGGCTCGGTGGCCTCGGCCTGTTCGTTCTCACGCTGGTCCTCGGGCTCGGGCAGCCGGCTCATGCCCAGGCGGAACCGGGCGACCTCTGGGCCGACTTCAACCACTACGTGCTCATCGCCAGGCCCGAACTCGCGCAGGCGGCGGGCGAGGCGCTGCTCGAGCAGGCCGAGCCGCGCGAGTTGCTCGCCATCGTCGAGGCCAGCGACTACCGCGAGTACCACGCCACGCTGGATCGCGCGGGGCGGATGGACGCGTTGACGACGCTCGCCAGCGATCTGCGCGAGGCCATCGAGCGCGGGCAGGTCGAGGAGTCGCGCGACCCGGAGCGGCTCGCCAACAACATCGCCATGCTGCGTGAGGGCCGCCGGGCGTTCCAGAACGCGTCGCAGCGGCTGCGCGCCGCCGGCCAGTACGCCGCGCCGCCGATGCTGGCCGCGCTGGAAGACGGCGACCGCGAGCGCGAGCACCCGTACATCATCTCGGCGATGAGTATCGTCGGCCGACCGCTGGTCGAGCCGCTGGCCGTCGCCCTGCCCCAGCTCGAGCCGGTGCCGCAGCGGCAGGTGGCGCAGGTGCTGGCGGACCTCGGGTACCCCGAGGCCCTGCCCGCCGTGCGCGAGGTGCTCGAGAACGAGCAGATCGGCGAAGGCACGCGCCGGGTCGTGCAGCGGGCGTACAATCGCCTGGCGGAGCAGGCCCGCGTCACCGGCGAGCCGAGCGCCTCGGACCTCTACCTCTACCTCGGCCAGTCGCAGTACCAGGCCGGCACGGTGGGCGATCGCCTGCCGAGCTTTGACACAACCGAGGACCAGGGCGTGGTGTGGGAGTACCGCCCGCGCACGGGCCTGACGCCGGTGCATGTGCCGGGCGAGATCCATGCCGACGTGCTGGCGATGCGTGCGGCCGAGCGTGCCTTGGCGCGCGAGGCGGACAAGTCAGCGGCGCTGAGCCTTTACCTGACGGCCAATCTCCGCCGGGCCAACCGCCTGCCCGCCGGCGAGACGGACCACAGCTACGCGGGCTACATGCGTTCGCCGGCCTACTACGCGATGCTCGCGGGGCCCGAGCGGCTGCACGACGTGCTGCACCGGGGGCTGCGCGACGGCGACGCGGCCCTGGCGCTGGACGCGATCGCGGCGCTGCGCAGCACGGCGGGGACCGACGCGCTGATCACCCGCGACGCCGGCCGCCAGCCGCTGCTCGAGGCCCTGTCCTACCCCGACCGCCGGGTGCGATTCCACGCCGCTGAGGCGCTCGCCAACGCCCGGCCGGCGGAGACGTTCCCCGGCGCCCACGCCGTCGTGCCCGTGCTCGCGGACGCCGTCCGGCAGGGTGAGGCGCGGTACGCGCTGGTGCTCGCCGACGATCCCGACCACGTCAACGAGTTACTCGGGATCATGGGTGAGCTGGGCTACGACGCGTTTGGTGCGGCGTCGATCGCCGAAGCCGCGGGCGAGATCGACGCCCGGCCGGGCATCGACCTGGTGGTCACCCACCGGGGTGTCGACGGCGTGGCCCGCGCGATGCGCGAGACCGAGAATGACTACAAGCTGGCGGCCACCCCCCTGCTCGCCATCGTCAACACGGGGCAGCAGGTGCGCCTGCAGCAGCGGTTCGGCGAGGAACGGCGCTTCCGCTCCGTGGTGGCCGAGCAAGGCTACAGCAACCTCCGCGAGGCGGTCGCGCAGATCGCCGACGACTTCGCCGGCGCAGCGATCGGCCGCGACGAAGCCCACGCGATGAGCCTGACGGCCCTGGCCGTGTTGCGCGACATCGCGCTGGCGGCGGGTGTCTACAACGTTCAGGAGGCGGAGCCGGCGCTCGAACGGGCGCTGCGCGACGATCGCGAGGGTGTCGCCTTCGCCGCCGCCGAGGCCCTGGCCCTCATCGACACGTCCACTGCCCAGCGGGCGCTCGCGGAGCGTGCCCTGGGGCTGGAGGAAGGCGAGTTGAAGATCGCGATGCTCGGGAGCCTCGCGGGCTCGGCGACGGCGTTCGGCAACATGCTTGACGCCGAGCATGGCGAGGCCCTGCTCTCGCTGGTGCGCAGCAGCGAAGGCGAGCTCGCCGACGCCGCGTCCCGTGCCCACGGCGCGCTGTCGCTGCCCACGGCCCACGCGGTCGAGCTGATCCTCACCCCCGAGGGCTAGTGACCCGCGACCGCAGCAGGCCGATCCGCACCACACTAATGCCTACGCCACGCCCACGGACACCGCCGTGGGCTTCGCGCGTTATGGCCCGCGCCGCGGACGCGCGCGAAGACAGCGTCTGAGCCTTTCGGCTCAGACGCTGCTATCTTTACGCCGGTTCGCCGGTGAGGCGATCGCGGCTGCATAACGATCGCCGATCACCGCACGCCGCGGCCTTCGCGGGCGACCACACCGGCGCGGGAGCGTTCCTGGGCGTGCGACGTGCCGGCCCCGAGGGCGAAGACGAGAGCCACGATCAGGTGGATCCAGGGCCCGACCATGTCAATGTTGAAGGTTTCAACCGCCCAGGGAACGCGGGCGAAACCCAGGATCATCA
Source organism: Phycisphaeraceae bacterium (assembly GCA_040905445.1). Classification (GTDB taxonomy): domain Bacteria; phylum Planctomycetota; class Phycisphaerae; order Phycisphaerales; family Phycisphaeraceae; genus SKPT01. Next base: position 130,940 of record JBBDRN010000014.1, read on the forward strand.
GCAGGCCGTAGATCGCCGCGAAGACCCAGCAGGTGGTGCGTGCCGCGGCCTCGGTGGCGAAGCCGAGGGCGAGGGTGATGATGCCCGAGAGCAGCAGCACCCAGTTGTGCATGGCGTTGACGGTGAAGATGCCGAGCACGGTGTCCTGCCCGACGAAGCCGATCAGCGCCATGAGGATGAACACCACGCCGAGCACGCGGCAGACCCATCGAGCGGTCGCGGAGCGGGCGTGCGGGTCGCGGTAGGGATAGCCCGCGGCCGATTGATCCGTCCGCTCGGGGCGGTGCGGCCGGGGCGCATCGTGTTGGTCAACCATCGCAGAATCCTCCTTGCTTTGCTTTCCAGTCGTTCGGTCAGTCGATGTCGTGCACGCGGGCGGTCAGGCGGGGCGTCGCGACGCGCGGGCGCGATAGCGACCATGCGCCAACGTCTGTGACACGCCCGCCACGGCGATCCACACGATCGCCAGGATGACGTAAAGCCAACTCAGCGCGGCGTCGAGCCGCAGTGCGCTGGTGACGGCCGCGACGCCGGCGAGCCCGAGCAGCCCGAGCAGGCCGTAAAGCCCCGCGGCGAGCCATGACGCGGCGCGGGCGGGCCCCTCGCCGCTGACGCCCGCCGCCAGCAGCCCCACGCCGGTGACCAGGTGCAACGCGCTGTGCAGGGCGTTGACCGTGGCAACGTCCATGATGGTCCCGCCGGAGGTGAGGCCGAGGATGCCCAGCAGGATGAACACGATGCCGAGCACGCGGCTGCTCCACCGCGCCACGCTCACGGGCTGGGTCTCGTCTCGAGCCGATGCGTTCATGGTCGGGTCGTCTCACGGCTGGGCGAGGCTGGTGCAGGTTCTCATGCACTGCGTGCACTGTGCACCAGGCGTCTACGCCCGATGCTAGGGCCGCGCCGCCGGCGTCGAGGCCTCGACTCGCACTCCGCAGGCCAAAACCGGGCCGGCCCCCGACCCGCCCTCCACCAACGCCCCGGCTCCGGACACCGGGGCCGGCCGTGCTCGGCCAGCGCGGGAAGTTGCTATTCTGGTCCGCCCGCCAGAGGGCTCGCTCAAGGCGCAGCCCCGGCGAGCCGACGATCACCCCGTCCCCCCCTGCCAGGAGAGCCACCGTGACGAACCTACTCCGCCTGTTCAGCCTGACCCTTCTCGTGACCCTCGCGGCCGGCCAACTCGGCTGCGCGACGACCGCGGGCGCTCGCGGCACGGCGATGGACAACATCAACGCCGGGCCGCGCGAGATCATCGCCGCGGCGGAAACCGTGCTCGAGGCCGAGGGCGTTCACATCATCTCGTCCGAGGCCGACAGCCTGCACGGCTCGCTGCGCGGGCGGACAGGCGAGGATGAGCTGGTGCGCGTCGAGGTGGAGCGCACGACCGACGAGGGCAGCGAAATGTCGCTCAGCCTCGGCCGCTGGGGCAACCACGCCCGCGCCAGCGAACTGTCGCGCCGCATCGCCACGACGGCAGAGCATGACCGGGTGGAAGACGTGGATTGAGGCCGTGCGCGAAGCGAAATCTCCCGTCGCATCGCCACGACGGCAGAGCAGCAGCCGCAGGCGACGGACGAGGAGTAGGCGCAGGCCGGCTCTGTCCACGAAAACATCGCACGGCGGGTGCCACTGGCGGCTTGTCCGCCAGTGTGCGCGCCGGGCGTCAGGGCACTGGTGGACAAACCACCAGTCAGTGGCACCCCTTACCGCGCGTCCAGCCCCAGCAGGCGCGTGACTTCGTCCATGTCCTTGTCGCCCCGGCCCGACAGGTTGACGACGATGACGTCGTCGCGCTTCATGGTCGGCGCAAGCTTGATCGCCTCGGCCACCGCGTGCGAGGACTCGAGCGCGGGGATGATCCCCTCCTTGCGCGTCAGCTCGGTAAACGCCGACAGCGCCGCCTCGTCGGAGCAGGGCGTGTAGCTGACGCGCTTCGTGTCGTGCCAGTGGGCGTGCTCGGGTCCGACGCCGGGGTAGTCGAGGCCCGCGGAGACGGAGTGGACGGCCTGGGTCTGGCCGTCGTCGGTCTGCATGACGTAAGAGCGCGAGCCATGCAGGACGCCCGGCTGGCCGTGCGTCAGCGGCGCGGCGTGGTCGCCCGGCCCGTCGCCCCGGCCGCCCGCCTCGACGCCGACGAGCTTCACGCCCGCATCCTCGACGAACGGGTGGAACATGCCCGCGGCGTTGGACCCGCCGCCGACGCAGGCGATGATGGTGTGCGGCAGGCCGCCGATCTGGTCGACGCACTGCTGGCGCGTCTCGCGGCCGATGACGCTCTGAAAATCGCGCACAATCTGCGGAAACGGGTGCGGGCCCACGACGGAGCCGAGGATGTAGTGCGTCTCGTCGCTGGTTTCCATCCAGTCGCGCATGGCGGCGTTGATGGCGTCGCGCAACGTCGCGGCGCCGGCGTCGACGGGTGTGACGGTCGCGCCCATGAGCTTCATGCGAACGACGTTGGGCTTCTGCCGGCGGATGTCCTCGGCGCCCATGTACACCTCGCAGGGCAGGCCCAACATCGCCGCGGCCGTCGCGGTGGCGACGCCGTGCTGGCCCGCCCCCGTCTCGGCGATGATGCGGGTCTTGCCCATGCGCTGGGTCAGCAGCGCCTGGCCGAGCGAGTTGTTGATCTTGTGCGCGCCGGTGTGGGCGAGGTCTTCGCGCTTGAGGTAGATGCGCGCCCCGCCGAGCGACTCGGTCAGCCGCGAAGCGAAGTAGAGCGGCGTGGGCCTGCCGACGTAGTCACGCAACAGCTCGCGGAACTGCTGGTCAAAGGCGGCGTCCGCGCGGGCGCGGGCGTAGGCGTCGGCGAGCTGCTCCAGCGCGGCATGAAGCGTCTCGGGGACGAACACGCCGCCGAAGGGGCCGAAGTAGCCGGGGGGGGGGGCGGATGAGGTCGAGGTCATGGCGTGATTTTACGCAACTGGCCGCCGAGTCGCGCACGCGAGGTTCGGCTCTGTACGAGAACGCCGCACAGCGGGTGCCACTGGCGGCTTGTCCGCCAGTGTCGCACCGGCGCCGAGGCACTGGTGGGCGAGCCACCAGTGGCACCCGTTTTCGGGTCAAGCGGCGCGGCGCCGGAACGGGCCGGGAACGGGCCTCGCAGCGGCCCCTGCGGCGGGCTTGACTTCACCCCCCCTTGCCGCGACAATGCCCGGCTTGCTGCGGCCCGGATGCCTCCGCCGCGGCCGTTCCATCCCCACGCGACCCGCGAGACCCAGCCATGGCCCAGGACATCGCCCCCGGCGACACCGTCAAGATCACCGTCAAGCACCGCCCCACCAGCGACGCCGCGCGCAAGACGCTCGTGCGCGTGCTCAGCAAGGACCCGGCCGTGGTCCGCGAAAACGACCGCCTCCGTCGCGTCCGTGCCGCCAACGAGCGCACCAAACAGCGCGGCGGCCGGCAGTGGCACGTCCGCGTGCCCAAGCAGCACCCGGTTGCCGGCGAACGCGGCGACGCCGGCACCGTCCACGCGACCAGCGACGTCGTCCGCGACCTGCACAGCGTCCGGCGCTTCGTCGATGTCGTCAAGGCATAAGCCACACACACCCGGGTCATCGGCCACGTAGGGTCCGCTGTGCGGACCTTTTCTTTGCGCTGGACGAACACCACGTTTCCACGTGGTGCTACGGGTATGGGCGGTCCCCGCGACGGCGGCGCTCCCGACGGTCCGCACAGCGGCCCCTACGCTTGGCGGCCGGCATGTCATTCGCTAGAGTCAGGCCGTGGCCAACCTCAGTCTTACAGGGCAGATCCTCGACAACGGGCCCGCGGACTTCGTCAAGCGGCGCAAGCCCGACTGGCTCCGCGCCAAGCTCCCCGCCGGGCCGGGCTTTCAGCGCGTCCGCTCGCTGATCGACGAGCACCAGCTCCACACCGTCTGCGAATCCGCCAAGTGCCCCAACCTCGGCGAGTGCTGGGCCCGCGGCACCGCCACGATGATGATCCTCGGCGACGTGTGCACGCGCTCGTGCGGCTTCTGCCACATCAAGACAGGCCGCCCGCCCGAGTATGACCTCGACGAGCCGCGACGCGTCGGCGAGGCGGCCGCGATCATGCGCCTCAAGCACCTCGTCGTCACCAGCGTCAACCGCGACGAGCTGCCCGACGGCGGCGCGGAGATATGGGCGGAGACCATCCGCGAGATCCGACGCCAGAGCCCCGGCACCAGCGTCGAGGTGCTCATCCCCGACTTCTGCGGCGACTGGGACGCCCTGCAGATCGTCCTCGACGAGCGGCCGGAGATCCTCAACCACAACATGGAGTCGGTGAAGCGGCTCTACGGCGTCGTGCGGCCGCAGGCGAAGTATGAGCGGTCGATCGAGCTGCTCCGCCGCGCCAAGGCGCAGGGGCTGACCGTCAAGACCGGCATCATGGTCGGCATCGGCGAGACCGACGAGGAGATCGAGGCGCTCATGTTCGACGTCGTCGAGGGCTCGCGCGTCGCGGGCGTCAGCAGTGACGTGCCCGCGACCAACGTCCCCGACCACTTCGCGCCGCCCGACCCCAACCGCCACAGCGCCACCGAAGCCGAGCCGGGCGAGTCGCTGCACGAGCTTGCCGGCACGGGTCGACCCAGTTCCGCGCCGGATCGGCTCAAGCGTGGCGGCTCACTCATCGAGCACACCAACCCCCACTGGGCGCACCGCCATCCCGGTCCGGCCCCCGACAGCGCGGCCCGCGTCGCCACGGTCGCGCATCCCGCGGCCACCTATCCGGGCGTGCATGAGACCTGCGACATCCTCACCATCGGCCAGTACCTGCAACCGACGCGCCAGCACCTGCCCATCAGCCGCTGGGTCACCCCGGACCGATTCGCCCACTACAAGCGCCTCGGCGAACGGATCGGCTTCCGCCACGTCGAGTCGGGCCCGCTCGTGCGATCGAGCTACCACGCCGACGACCAGGTGCTCCAGCTCGATCGGCCGACCTGACCCCCCCCTGCAAAGCCGGCCCCGGTGGTCGGGTGCTACCTCCCCACAAAGCCGGGACCGGTGGTCCCGGTGGATGCGGCCATCGCCTCCGCCACCACGCCGCGTCACCCGGACGCTCTCCGCATCCCCTCGCGACGCAAGCGACCACGGGCGAAACACCACCCCCGCCGCCGCCCCGGGACCACCGGTCCCGGCATTATGCGCCCCCCCCCCGCCACTCATCCCTGCACGAGCCACGCCGTTATCAGCCCGGCCATGACGAGGATAGCGAGCAGGACACCGATGGCGGCCAGTGCGATGGCCGTGATGCTGAGGATGCCACCGGTGACGCGCGGCGAGGTGGACTTGACAAGGCCGACGACGCCGAGGGGGATGGCGATGAGGGCGAGCACCAGGCCCCAGCCGGGGTGGCCGGCGCAGCTCGTAACGTAGCTGCCGAGCGAGGCGATGATGGCGAGTACGGCCGTGGTGGCGGTGCGTGTATCCAGATCGGTGGCCATGGAGGGCTCCTTCGGTGGCGCGCCTTGCCCGGGTCACGGTAGGCCGCATGCCGGAGGCAAAGGGGCTGGGAGGGCGGATATTCGTCAGATCCGGCGCCGATGCGCGGGCCTCGCCAGCCGGGCGGGCGCCGGGTCGTCAGGGATCGCTCCGCTCCGGTCGGAGGGGTGTGCTAGACTTTTTGATCGTCCGCGAGACGTTTCGCGCGGCGGTCGCGGCCAATCGAGGTCGCGCGCGTAGCTCAGTCGGATAGAGCAGCCGCCTTCTAAGCGGCAGGTCGGTGGTTCGAATCCACCCGCGCGCATTGTCAAAGCGGGGCCCATGCGGTTGAGCCCGCGGAGATCGGCAGGCCCCGGTCACGCTCCCCCCCGCCCCTCGCCGGCGCGAGGGCGACCCGAAGGCGCATCATGTCGACGACGCAACCCCGGCCGGAGCATCCCCGGCCGCAGTTTTTTCGTGACGCCTGGATCAACCTCAACGGCCCGTGGCAGTTCGAGATCGACGCGGGCGACTCCGGCCTCGAGCGCGGGCTGCTCGAGCGCGAGTTGACGGGGCAGATCATCGTCCCCTTCTGCCCGGAGTCCGAGGCCTCGGGCGTGGGCCACACGGATTTCATGGCCGCGGTCTGGTACCGCCGCGACGTGACCATCCCCGAGGCGTGGGCGGGCCAGCGCGTGCTGCTGCATCTTCAGGCGTGTGACCATGACACGACGGTGTGGGTGAACGGGCGCGAGATGGGCAGGCACCGCGGCGGGTTTACGCCGATGACCTTCGGGCTTGACGCGGCGGGCGGTGACGCCATCAGCCTCGTCGTGCGCGCCCGCGACGACACGCGGTCGGCGCAGGCGGCTGGCAAGCAGAGTCAGCGTTACGCGAATCACGGCTGCCACTACACGCGAACGACCGGCATCTGGCAGACGGTCTGGCTCGAAGCGGTGCCGCCGGTGCATCTCAAGCGCGCCCGCATCACGCCGAACGTCGCGGGCGCGTCGTTCGACGTCGAGATGCCGGTGAGCGGGAACCGCACGGGCTACACGGTGCGCGCGACGCTGAAAGTGGGCGACGAGGCCGTGGTGTCGCAGACGATGGATGCGAGCCTCGACATGGCGCCGCGCGTAACGCTGAGGATCCCTGCGGAGCAGGTGCGGCTGTGGCGGCCGGGCGATCCACACCTCTACGATCTGACGCTGGAGCTGCTCGACGAGGCCGGCGCCGTGGTGGATTGCGTCGAGAGCTACGCCGGGCTGCGCTCGGTGAGCCTTGACGGCCGAGCGGTGAAGATCAACGGCGAGACGGTGTTTCAGCGGCTGGTGCTGGATCAGGGTTACTGGCCGGACACAATCATGACCGGGCCGAGCGATGATGCGCTCAAGCGCGACATCGAGCTGGGCATCGAGGCGGGATTCAACGGCGCGCGCCTGCACCAGAAGGTGTTCGAGGAGCGCTTTCTCTACTGGGCGGATCGGCTGGGGTATCTCGTGTGGGGTGAGTTCGGCGACTGGGGGTGCAACCGCGGCGAGCCGGCGGGCGACAACCAGCAGCCATCGGCGAGCTACGTGACGCAGTGGCTCGAGGCGGTGGAGCGCGACTACAGCCACCCGAGCATCGTCGGCTGGTGCCCGCTCAACGAGACGCGGCAGCGCATCGGCGACCGCATCACGGTGCTCGATGACGTGACGCGGGCGATGTTCCTGGCGACGAAGGCGTATGACCTGACCCGGCCGGTGCTCGACGCGTCGGGCTACAGCCACCGCGTGCCGGAGTCGGACGTGTATGACAGCCACGATTACCAGCAGGATCCCGCGGCCTTTGCCGAGCGGCATGCGGGGCTGGCGGCGGGGCGACCGTTCGTCAACGGCGAGGGCGAACGCGGGGCGTGGTCGATCCCTTACCGCGGCCAGCCGTACTTCGTGAGCGAGTTCGGCGGCACGTGGTGGGGCGAGCCGGGCGACCCGGACGAGGCGTCGTGGGGTTACGGGCAGCGGCCGACGGACATTGAGGCGTTCTACGCGCGCTTCGAGGCGCTGTGCGGCGTGCTGCTGGATGACGAGAACATGTTCGGCTACTGCTACACGCAGCTTACCGATGTCTTCCAGGAGCAGAACGGGATCTACGACTTCGAGCGGGGGGCGAAGTTCGACGTCGCGCGACTGCGCGCGGTGCAGCAGCGCGCCGCGGCGATCGAGCGGGGGGCGTAAGAACCACAGAGAGACAGACGCACAGAGAGGGTGTTCGCCGCCAGCGCCGTAGGGTCCGCTGTGCGGACCACGATGAACGCGCGGTGTGCGTCGCAAGATCCGCACAGCGGACCCTACGGCAACCGACGCGGGGGCATCACGGTTTCGACGAGCCGGCGTTCAGTCGAAGAAGGGGAACAGCCGGCGCAGCTCGGCTTCGTCGGGTTGTCGGCCGTATTCGCACAGCTCGAAGGCCTCGGCGCATTGGATCGCGTTGCCGCGGTCGGGGCCGTAGAGCTTGACGAGCAGATCGCGGTAGCGATTGGCGCTGCGCTGGAAGCGGCCGCTGAAGAACTGATCGCCCGCGAAGCGCTTGCGCAGCCACGCCCGCCGACCCTCCTCGTCGGCGGGCACCTCGCCCAGGCGGTCGCCCAACCACGCCAGCCACTCGTACATCTGCGACGTGTGCTGGTGCAGCATCTCGACCTTCTTGTCCATCACGTCGTCAACGCCCACCGCCACGTCCGGTGTAAACGGGTACGGCCGCTTGAAGCTGTCCTCGCTGTAGGCGATGACGGGCATGGCCTTCATCGCCGGCGTGTCGGTGCAAACGTTGGGCACGGTGATGAGGTACGACGCGTCCTGCACGAGCAGCGACGTGTAGCGATGGTCGGGGTGGTAGTCGTTGGGCCGGTGCGTGAGGACGAGGTCGGGGTTGAAGTTGCGGATGAAACGGATGATGACCTTGCGCGTGTGCAGATCGGGCATCAGCTCGGCGTCGTGGAAGTCGAGCACCTGGTAGTCGATGCCGATGACGCGGCCGGCGGCCTCGGCCTCGGCGCGGCGCCGGCGGGCCAGCTCGATGCCGCCGACTTCGTGGTGCCCCGCGTCGCCGTTGGTCACCGAGAGGAAGCAGACGGCGTGGCCGGCGTCGGCGTAGCGCGCCGCGACGCCGCCACACTTGATGTCGCAGTCGTCCGGGTGGGCGCCGATCACGAGGATACGCAGGGGTTCGTTGGGCATGGGTCAGGCCTCGACAGAAACGATGGTGCAGACAGGATGAACGCGGATGGTATCGCGGTGCGGCCGGCACACAAAGCCGGGGCCGGTGATCCCGGTCGCAGCGGCGCGGGAGGCGACGGCATGATCACATTCCCATCGTCGCGGGCGTTTGGCGTTGAGGGGCGCCGGTTGTGATGTGGGACGTCGCCTGGAACGAGAGTGCATCAGCCGCCTCCGCCGGGCCTATCGGTCGCGGTTTTATGGAAGACGTTCGCTGGCGGTGGTGATGTCGATGGGTTTTGCCTGTCGCGCCGATTCGAGGCCCGCGAGGAGGATCTCCGTCACGTGCCGCGCCGCCCAGGCGTGGGAGAGGGGCGGGTGCACGCCCCGGTCGATGCAGTCCAGCCAGTGGGCGTGCGGCTCGCCGACCCCCTGCTGCTCGACCTCGTGGGCGGGCCACTCGCGGTGGTTGATCGGCGCGTGGTCGCTGTCCATGCGCTCCGGCTGGGCGAGGACGAGCTGCTCCGGCCCGTTGCCGTTGTTCGTAAACTTGCCGGCCGTGCCGTGGACGGACCATTGCCAAGTGCGGGCCGCGTCGCACCAGCTCGTCTCGGCGGTGGCGAGCACGCCGGAGGCGAAGTCGATCAGCAGCGAGGCCGTGTCCTCCAGCTCGGTGGGCTTGTCCAGCGTCGCCGTGCGGGCGGTGACGCGGCGCGCCGAGCCGAGCAGCGCGACGAGCTGGGCGACGGCGTAGACGCCCATGTCGAAGAGGGCGCCGACCGATGCCTGCTTCGCGTCGAAGAACCAGAGCTCGCCAGCCTCGGGCTCCTCGAATATCTGGCTGACCTCGCGGTAGTAGACCTCCGGCCCGCCGTGGCTGGTGCGGGCCCGCGCGGTGGCGACCTTGCCGATCACCCCATCGGCGATCTGCCGGCGCACCGCGTAGATCGCGGGCGAGAAGTCGGGCAGGCACATCACCGTCCGGCCGCTCGTCTCGACGGCCGCGACGAACGCGTCCGCCTCGGCGCGGTCACCGCACAATGGCTTTTGCACCATCAGATGCTTGCCCGCCTCCAGCGCCTTGATGCCCCACGCGACGTGGTGCGGATGCGGTGTGGCGATGATGACGGCGTCGACGTCGTCGCTGGTGGCGGCATCGTTGTAGTCGGTGGTGACGTGAGGGACGCCGAACAGCCCGGCGAGGCGCTCGAGGCGCGACGTGCGCCGGCCGGCGATCAGCCGAACCTCACAGCGATCGGTCAGATCGGCGAGCGCGGGCAGGTGCATCTTCGCGGCAATGCCGCCCCCGCCGAGGATGGCGATCCTGAGCCTGGGCACGTGCGGAATCCTCGCATCAGATCGGTTGCGGCAGAGCGGTCGCGATCGTACGACCGGCTGCGAAGGGGGTCAAACGAAGGGGATTTCGCGCAGTGGCCGCGGAGAGCGCAGAGGCCGCGGAGGTCCGTTGCGGAGGTAGGGTGGGTGGAGCGGAACCCACCGCGAAAAGCGGGGATGGTCGGGACGGTGGATTGCCCTTCGCTCCACTACCCTACGACGAGGCCACGATATACTGTCACCCCATGACCACCACCCCCCCCGCCACCACCACCACCGCCCCCGCCACGCCCGCCACCGACAGCGTCCTCACCGCGCGGCTGTACGCCTCCGCGTTCAAGCTCAGCGACTCCAACTTCTACTCCGCGTCGCTCATCAGCGACGGGCGGATCTACTACACCCTCTGCTCGCACAACATCGACCAGCACGCGCGGGTCTATCGCTATGACCCGGCCAGCGACGCGATCGAGGAGGTCGCCAACATCGGCGAGATCGTCGGCGAGGCGGGCACGAAGTCCATCCCCCAGGGCAAGAGCCACTCGCCCTACTACGAGCACGACGGCAAGCTCTACTTCGCCACGCACTACGGCTACTACAACCCGTCGAGCGACCGCGAGTCGCCCGGCATCGTGCCCGAGGGGTACAGGCCCTACCCCGGCGGGCACTTCATCGAGCATGACCTGGCCAGCGGAACCTTTCGCGACCTCGGCACGGCCCCGCCCGAAGAGGGCATCCTCACCTTCCACATGGACGGGCCACGCGGCCGGCTCTATGGCCTGACCTGGCCACGCGGGCACTTCATCAGCTACGACATGGCCACCGGCAAGGTCCGCGACCACGGGCAGGTCTCGCGCGGCGGCGAGCTCGGGGCCGGCGACCAGTACTTCTGCCTCTGCCGCTGCTTCGGCATCAACCCCCACACCGGCAAGGTCTACTGGACCAACGCCGACGGCGAAATCCGCTTCTACGACCCCAGCACCGACACGCTCGCCAGCGTCGCCGGCACCAGCCTCAAACGCGACATCCTCGGCAAGTGGGACACCGCCAAGCCCGGCCACCAGGGCTACAACTGGCGCCACCTCTTCTGGTACGAACCCTGGGCCTGCTTCATCGGCGTGCACCCCAAGTCCGGCTACCTCTTCTCCTTCGACCCCGAAGCCGAGCGGATCGAGCTGATCGACCGGATCTGCGCCGAGCCCCTGCGCCGCAGCGGCGGGTTCGAGCCCTTCCGCTACGGCTACCTCACGCTCGAGCTCGGGCCCGACGGCGAGACGATCTACTACGTCACCGGCGCCCCGGGCCTCATCGCGGAGGATGGGCGGCAGGTCAAGGAGACGCTGCGCCTGGTGACGTACCACCTGCCCAGCGGCGTGCACCGCGACCACGGGGTGATCCGGCTGGAGGACGGCCGGTACCCCACGTTGACGCAGTCGCTGGTGGTGCACCCGGGCGGGCGGCTGTTCACCGTGCCGTGGATCGAGAAGCCGAACCGCGCCAAGGAGGACAAGCCCGCCCACCAGTGCGACCTGATCTCCTTCGCCAACCCGCTGGCATAAAGCCGGGACCGGTGGTCCCGGTCGAGGCGGCCACGCCTGCCAAACCGGGACCCTTCCCCCGCGTCATCGTGGCGCCGGAATCTGTTGTCGTGGCGTGGGGTCATCTCCGGGGCGTTCGAGCGTGGCGCGCCGCCGCCCCGGGACCACCGGTCCCGGCTTTATGGCCCCCCGCCGCCCCGGGGAGCGCCGCGTGGGCGCGGCGGCTAAACCGGGCCCCGGACGGGTTGCCCGGGGCCCGGGTTGCGGTTAAACTACCGTGCTTGCCTGACCCCGGGGCGACGTTGCGTCCCCGATCCGCCAGAGACCAGCCAGCCATGACGATTACCGCGCAGAAGAAGCAGTCTTTGATCCAGGAACATCGCCGCGAGGAGAAGGACACCGGCTCGCCGGAGATCCAGATTGCCGTCCTCACGGCCCGGATCGTCGGCTTGACCGAGCATCTGCGGACGCACCGCCACGACTTCGCCTCTCGGCGGGGTCTGCTGACGATGGTTTCCCGCCGGACGCGCCTGCTGCGCTACTTGGCCCGCAAGGATCGGCCGGGCTACCTCGCCCTGATTGGCCGCCTGGGTCTGCGCAAGTAATAATGGATGTCCCCCCGGCCTCGCCGGCCACCATGCCCGAACGGTTCGGGCGGGGAGCAGACGGCAGTGGGCTCGCCGCACCGGTGCCGACACGCGGGCGCTCGTGCCGCAAGTCATCTGTCTTCTGCTTCCTTGGCGGGTGGATCGAGGCCCGGGTCCCCGGAAGCCCATCTTCCACCCCGTGGGCTTCGCCCCCACTCCAAGCGATTGATCCGCCTTACGCTAAGGAACATTGAACATGACGTATGCCCGCGTTGAGACCGAAATCGGCGGCCGCACGCTCTCCATCGAATCCGGCAAGATTGCCAAGCAGGCCGACGGCGCCGTCCTCGTCCAGTATGGCGAAACCGTCGTCCTGGGCACCGCCGTCCGCGACAAGCCGCGCGAGGGCATCGACTTCTTCCCGCTCACCGTCGACTACCGCGAGAAGCTCAACGCCGCGGGCAAGTTCCCCGGCGGCTTCCGCAAGCGCGAGGGGGCGCCGAACCAGAAAGAGATCCTGACCATGCGGAACATCGATCGGCCCATCCGGCCGATGTTCCCCAAGGGCTACATGGACGAGGTGCAGATCCAGTGCTGGGTGCTCGCCGCCGACGGGCAGAACGAGCCCGACGTGCTGGCCGGCATCGCGGCGTCGGCCGCCCTCTGCGTCTCTTCGATCCCCTTCCAGGGCCCGATTGGCAACGTCCGTGTCGGCCGCATGGATGGCGAGCTGATCGTCATGCCCACCGCCGCGCAGGTCGAGTACTCCGACCTGGACATGCTGCTCGCGGGCGACGAGCAGGGCCTGAACATGATCGAGGTCGGCGCCCACGAGTTGCCCGAGGACGAGGTCACCGCGGCGCTGGAGTTCGGCTTCGAGCAGGCCAGGCAGGTCGTCGCGCTCATCAAGGATCTGCAGGCGAAGGTGGGCAGGGAGAAGACCTTCTCCGCCGACACCCCGCCGCAGGACCTGGTGGACCTGGTCAACGCCAAGCTGACCGAGCCGCTGCGTGCCGCCAAGACCAGCCCGGGGACGAAGCTCGACCGACAGGAGGCCGTCTCCACCACGATCGACCAGTTCCTCACCCGCGAGGTGCCCGAGCCCGCCGAGGACGCCCCCTACATGGTGTGGCGCAAGTGGCAGCAGCGGCGCAAGTATGCGTCGAGCGCGATCCACGACCTCGAGGAGAAGCTGACCAAGGAAATCATCCGCGCCGGCCAGCGCACGGACGGCCGATCGTTCGACGAGCTGCGCAGCATCACCTGCGAGGTCGGCGTGCTGCCGCGGGTGCACGGCTCGGCGATCTTCACCCGCGGTGAGACGCAGGCGCTGGTCACTGCGACGTTGGGCACCGGCCGCGACGAGCAGATCGTTGACGGCTTGGGCGAGGAATACGCCGAGAAGTTCTACCTGCACTACAACTTCCCGCCCTTCTCCGTGGGCGAGGCGAAGCGGATTTCCGGCCCATCGCGCCGCGACATCGGCCACGGGATGCTCGCCCAGAAAGCGCTTCAGCCCGTGCTCCCTGACGTGACGCAGTTTCCCTACACCGTCCGCGTCGTCAGCGACATTCTCGAGTCCAACGGCTCGTCGTCGATGGCGTCGGCGTGCGGCGGAACGCTCGCGCTCATGGACGCCGGCGTGCCCATCAAGGCGCCCGTCGGCGGCATCTCCATCGGCATGATCGCCGCCGAGGAGCCCGGCCAGGAGGACGTCTACCTCACCGACATCCAGGGCGAGGAAGACCACTTCGGCGACATGGACTTCAAGGTCACCGGCACGCGCGCCGGCATCACCGCCATCCAGCTCGACCTCAAGATTCCGCGCCTCAATTTCGCGCAGATTCGCAAGACGCTCGAACTCGCCAAGAAGAACCGCCTCGAGATCATCGACATGATCGAGAAGGCCATCCCCGCGCCGCGCGAGTCGATCAGCCTGCACGCGCCGCGCATCCTCTCGACCAAGGTGCATCCGGACAAGATCGGCAAGATCATCGGCCCGGGCGGCAAGATGATCCGCGGCCTCGAAGAACAGACCGGCGCCAAGATCGAGATCGAAGAGGACGGCACGATCTACATCTCCGCCGTCGGCGCCGGCAAGGCCGAGGCCGCGCTGGAGGAGATCGAGAAGATCGGCGCCGAGGTCAAGGTCGGGCAGATCTACACCGGCCGGGTCTCGTCCGTCAAGGACTTCGGCGCGTTCATCGAGGTGATCCCCGGGCAGGATGGGCTGTGCCACATCTCCGAGCTGGCGGACGGCTATGTCGAGAAGGTCGCCGACGTGGTGAAGGTGGGCGACACGGTGCGGGTCAAGGTGCTGCTGGTCGACGAGCAGGGCCGGGTCAAGCTCTCCCGCCGCGCCGCCCTCGAGGCCGAAGGCGAGTCGGAAGAAAAGGCTTCCGTTTCGGCGAAGAAATAGGTACGATGCTGTCGGCCGTGCGGCGGCGTGCGGCCGACATCATCGGGACATGAAAGGGGGGAACACCTTTCTTGTTTTCTGGTCATGAATCATGCGCGCTCGTAAAGGCACCGGCTTCCGACGCATTGGCGCCCCTCGGGGGCGCGTGCGCGCCGCGGGGTCGGACCCGCGGCCGGGTTGGAACACGTCTGGCGAGAGGCTTGCCCGGGGGACGTCTGGGCCTGTAAAGGCTGTCTGGTCTTAGAATTCGGGCATCACGTCCGAACGCTTCGTGCGGGTGGTGCGCCCGCTGCCTGTCTCGGTTTTCATGTCGGTACTGGTCATTTTCAGGTTTCTGCAATCAGGAGACGGATCATGGGCACGCGAGGCCGCGTCAAGTGGTTCGACCCGAAGAAGGGCTACGGCTTCATTCTCGGGCCGGCGGGTCAGGATGTGTTCGTTCATTACACCCAGATCGGGGGCGACGGATTCCGGTCGCTCCGCGACGGCGAGACGGTCAACTACGAGCTCGTCCAGGGTGACAAGGGCTACCAGGCACGCACCGTCGAGCGGATCGAGGCCGAAGCCGAGGCCTGATCGCCGGTCCGCCGACCAAGCCATCCCGTCGCCCGGCGCGGTGCCCGTTGACGCGGGTCGGCAGCCACTTGATTGCATAAAGCCGGGACCGGTGGTCCCGGCCGAGGCGGCCGAGGCGGGCCCATCCGCCATCGACGCCCGGCGTCACGGCGACCTGCGAATGACGGCGACGCGTCGACGATTGGCAGGCGCCGCGGGGCCGGCCGTGTCGTGTGGCAGGAGATCGTTGCGGTGCGGGGGAGCATTGCAGCACCGCCTCCCTGCCATGTGAATTGACCAACGACGAACCCGCGTCCGCGCTGGGCCGGGACCACCGGTCCCGGCTTTATAATGGTGGGATGCCTGCGACACTGGGGGACCACGTCGTCATCAGCGGCTATGGCCTGTGGCTGCCCGGTGACGAACGCGGTTCCTGGTCCGAAGCGTGGGATGAGCAGATCGGCTTCCACCAGCCGCACACGCTGCATCCAGCCGATCCCGTCCGCAGGCGACTGGCCGCCGAGCGGATGAAACATGGACCCGTCTGGCTCGACGCCGGAATGATGCGCGTGTTCGCCGACGTGCTGCAGCGTTGTGCCCGCGCGTCCGACTGGTCCATCGCGGCCGCATCGATCGAGCCGACCCATACGCACCTGCTGTTGACACCGACACGTCGCCCGATCGACGGGACGGTCAGGTGGATCAAGGACCGTGCAACGAAGCATATCCATCAACAAACGCGACACGATGGGCCCGTCTGGTGCGAGGGCCGATGGCGGTCATACATCTTCGACCCGCAGGCGTGGTGCAACACGCGCGACTACATCGAGAACCACAACGTCAGGCGAGGCCGACCGCCGCAGCCCTACGCATTCGTTGTCAACGTTCAACCGTGACCATAAAGCCGGGACCGGTGGTCCCGGCCGAGGCGGGGGAGGTGGACCCATCCGCCATCGACGCCCGGCGTCACGGCGACCTGCGAATGACGGCGACGCGTCGACGATTGGCAGGCGCCGCGGGGCCGGCCGTGTCGTGTGGCAGGAGATCGTTGCGGTGCGGGGGAGCATTGCAGCACCGCCCCCCTGCCATGTGAGATTCACCAAGGACTGAACCCGCGTCCGCGCTGAGCCGGGACCACCGGTCCCGGTTTTTTATCGCGCCATCCGGCGGAGCACCGTGTGCAGGATGCCGCCGTTGCGGTAGTACTCGACCTCCACCGGCGTGTCGATTCGGCAGCGGGTCGTGAACTCAATGCGCGCGCCGCCCGGCTTCGTCGCCGTCACCGGCACCGGCACGCCGGGCACCAGGCGTTCGCCCGCGACGATGTCGAACGACTCCGTCCCGTCCAGGCCCAGCGTATCGGCCGTCTCGCCCGCGGCGAGCTCCAGCGGCAGAACGCCCATGCCCACCAGGTTGGAACGGTGGATGCGCTCGAAGCTCGCCGCGATCACCGCCCGCACGCCCAGCAGGTAAGTGCCCTTGGCGGCCCAGTCGCGCGATGAGCCCATGCCGTAGTCCGCGCCCGCGAGCACGACCAGCGGCACGCCCTGCTGCTGGTAGTGCATCGCCGCGTCGTAGATGGGCTTGACCTTGCTGTCCAGGAAGTCGGTCGTGTAGCCGCCCTCGGTGCCGGCCGCGAGCTGGTTGCGCACGCGGACGTTGGCGAAGGTGCCGCGCATCATAACCTCGTGGTTGCCCCGGCGTGAGCCGTAGCTGTTGAACATCGCGGCCGGCACGCCGTGCTCGATGAGATACGCGCCCGCGGGCGAGTCCTTCTTGATCGTGCCGGCGGGCGAGATGTGGTCGGTGGTCACCGAGTCGCCGAGCTTGGCCAGGCAGCGCGCCGATTGAATCGCGTGGATCGGCTCCGGATCGGGGGCGAGGTTCTCGAAGAACGGCGGGCGCTTGACGTACGTCGACGCCGGGTCCCAGTCGTACCGCGCGCCGCCGGAGGTCGGGATCGCCTGCCACTCTTTCGAACCCTCGAACACGTCGGCGTACTGTCGGCGGAACTGCGCCGAGGATATGGACGACGCCATGAGCTGCTCGATCTCGTGCTGCGTGGGCCAAATGTCCTTGAGGTAGACCGGTTGACCGTCGCGATCCTCGCCCAGCGGCGCGGTCGACAGGTCCACGTCCACCGTGCCCGCCAGCGCGTAGGCGACGACCAGCGGCGGGCTGGCGAGGTAGTTGGCCTTGATGTCGGGGTTGATGCGGCCTTCGAAGTTGCGGTTGCCCGACAGCACGCTCGCCGCCACGAGCTGGCCCTGCTGAATCGCCTCGCTGATCGGCTCGGGCAGCGGGCCGGAGTTGCCGATGCACGTCGTGCACCCGTAGCCGACGAGGTGGAAGCCGAGGGCCTCCAAGTCGGGCATGAGCTCGGCCTTTTCGAGGTAGTCGGTGACGACCTTGGACCCCGGCGCGAGCGAGGTCTTGACCCACGGCTTGCTCGTCAGGCCGCGGGCGTGGGCTTTGCGCGCCACGAGCCCGGCGCCGAGCATCACCTCCGGATTGGACGTGTTGGTGCAGCTTGTGATGGCGGCGATGACCACGCTGCCGTGGCGCAGGTCGAAGCGCTGGCCGTTGTACGTGACCGGCACGACGCCGTTGGCTTCGATGGTGGCGGTGGCGGCGGGCATCGGCGCCGACCCCGGTCCGACGTGGTCCGCGCCGGGGTTGGGCGAGTTGCCGACCTGTCCCTCCGGCTCGCCGCCGTCCTCGACCCATCCGCCCACCGGGTTGTGCTCCAGCGTCGTCGTGTCCACGTCGAACGTGTCGGCGAGATCGCTCCACCACTGGCGCTTCATGTCGCTGAGCGCGATGCGGTCCTGCGGCCGGCGCGGCCCGGCGAGCGCAGGCTCGATCGTCGACAGGTCCAGCTCCAGGTCGTCGACGTATGTGACGTGGCGGTTGTCGTCGCGCCACAGGCCCTGGGCCTTGCAGTACTGCTCGACGGTGTCGATGAGCTCGCGGTCGCGGCCGGTCAGCTCCATGTACTTGAGCGTCTGCTCGTCGACGGGGAAGAAGCCCATCGTCGCGCCATACTCGGGCGCCATGTTGGCGATGGTGGCGCGGTTGGCGACGGGCATGTCGGCGAGGCCCGGGCCGTGGAACTCGACGAACTTGCCGACGACGCCGTGCTTGCGCAGGATCTCCGTGACGCGGAGGACCATGTCGGTCGCGGTCGCGCCCTCGGGCAGCCTGCCCGTGAGCTTGAAGCCGACCACCTCGGGGATGAGCATGTAGATCGGCTGGCCGAGCATGACGGCCTCGGCCTCGATGCCGCCCACGCCCCAGCCGACGACGCCCAGGCCGTTGATCATCGTCGTGTGGCTGTCGGTGCCCACGAGCGAGTCGGGATAGAGCGCGTCCTCCTTGCCCGCGACGTTGCGGCCGTCCCACACGACCTTGGCGAGGTATTCCAGATTCACCTGGTGCACGATGCCGGTGGCGGGGGGCACGACGCGGAAGTTGTCGAACGCCTTCTGGCCCCACTTGAGAAACTGGTAGCGCTCCTGGTTGCGCTCGAACTCGTGCTCGGAGTTGATCGTCAGCGCGGTGCTGGAGGCGAACGCGTCGACCTGCACGGAATGGTCGATGACCAGGTCGCAGGGCACCAGCGGGTTGATCTGCTTGGCGGCATCCTCTTTGCCGGTCATCTCGACGACGCCGTCGCGCATGGCGGCGAGGTCGACCACGGCGGGCACGCCGGTGAAGTCCTGAAGGACGACGCGCCCGGGCATGAAGGGGATCTCGGCCTTGCCCGCGGTCGCCGGGCCGTAGCCCGCCAGCGCCTTGAGGTGCTCGTCGGTGACGACGTACCCGTCGAGGTTGCGCAGGCAGGCCTCGAGCAGCACCTTGATGGCGTAGGGCAGACTGTCGATGTCGCCCATCGAGGCCAGCGCGTCGAGGCGGTAGATCGCCCGCTCGCCCAGCGGTGTGTCGATGAACTGGCGTGCGTTGTGCGGGTCGTGTCGCTGTGTCGTCTCGGCCAAGGCAACCACCTCGTTTCGCTGGGCTGGCGGAATGAAGAAGAGCGCGGCCGTCGCGGGATGACCGCCCGACGCGCCGGGCGCGGCATTGTAGCACGCACGCACTGTCCCCTGCCGTCTGCCCCCTGCCGACTCACCCCTCCCCTGTCCTACCCCGCGCTGGACAGCATCTGCGTCCCGCCCATGTCCGGCGCCGGCAGGGTCGACTCGCCCATCAGGTGCTCGTCGATGGCGCGGGCCGCCCCCCGGCCCTCGGCGATGGCCCACACGATCAGCGATGCGCCCCGCCGCATGTCGCCGGCGGCGAAGACGTTGTCCACGTTCGTGCGGTAGTTCGCGTACGGCGCGTCGACCACGCCGGCCGTCTCCGTCACGCCCAGCGCCTTGACGACGCTGGGCGTATCGTGGCCCGTAAAGCCGATGGCGAGAAAAACGAGCTGCGCCGGCAGGTCGCGCTCGGAGCCGGGCACTTCTTCGGCGCGCAGGCGGCCGTCGTCGCCGCGCTTCCAGCCGAGGATGCTGACGCGCACGCCCTGGACGTTGCCCTGCCCGTCGTCGACGAACGCCTTGGGCAGGATGCAGTACTCGCGCGGGTCGCGGTCGAACAGCGCCGCGGCCTCGGCGTGGCCATAGTCGACGTAGAACGTGCCGGTGGGCCCCGGCCAGGGATGCTCGTCGTCGCGCTGGTCGGGCTCGCGCTCACGACGGGTGATGTTCAGCAGGCTGCGGCAGCCCTGCCGCAGCGCCGTGCCGATGCAGTCCGTGCCGGTGTCGCCGGCCCCGATGACGACGACATCCCGGTCGCGCGTGTCGATGAACTTCCCGTCGGCGAGGTTGGAATTGAGCAGGCTCTTGGTCGTGCCCGTGAGGTAATCCATCGCCAGGTGCACGCCGGCGAGGTCGCGGCCGGGGATGTCGAGCTCACGCGCCCGAAGCGCCCCGCACGCGAGCAGGATCGCGTCATACTCGCGCTTGAGTTCGTCGGCGTCGACGTTCACGCCCACGTCGGCGTTGGTGCGGAACGTCACGCCCTCCTCCTCGAGCAGCTTGACGCGGCGCTGGACGATCGTCTTGTCCAGCTTCATGTTGGGCACGCCATACATGAGCAGCCCGCCGAGGCGGTCGTCGCGCTCGAAGACGGTGACGCTGTGGCCCGCCTTGTTGAGCTGGTCCGCGGCGGCGAGGCCCGCGGGCCCCGAGCCGACGATGGCGACCTTGTGGCCCGTGCGCGTCGCCGGCGGCGCGGGCTTGACCCACCCCTCCTCGAACGCGCGGTCGATGATCGCGCACTCGATCGACTTGATCGTCACCGGCGGCTCGTTGATGCCCAGCACGCACGCGCTCTCGCACGGCGCCGGGCAGATGCGCCCGGTGAACTCGGGGAAGTTGTTCGTCTTGACCAGCCGCTCGTACGCCTCGCGCCAGCGGTTGTGGTAGATCAGGTCGTTCCACTCGGGGATGAGGTTGTCGATCGGGCAGCCGGGGTCGGCCTGGCAGAACGGCACGCCGCAATCCATGCACCGCGCCCCCTGCTGCTTGAGCACATGCTCGTCCTGGCGCGCATAGATCTCATAGAAGTCGTTGATCCGCACCCGCGGCGGACGCGACCTCATCGGCTGACGCTCGTACTCAAGAAATCCCGTCGGCTTGCCCATAAACCTCTCAATTCAAAATTCAGAATTCAAAATTCAAAATACAGAACACCTCCGACGTGTCCGCCTCCGTTTTCTGAATTTTTAATTCTGCATTCTCAATTCTCACCCATGCCCCACATCCGGCATGCTGAAGCGCCGCGCCTCGCGGCGCTGCTGCTCGAGCACGTGCCGGTAGTCGATCGGCATCACCTTCACGAACTGCTCACGCACCTCGGCCCAGTTGTCCAGCACGTGCTGGCCCGCCGTCGAGCCGGTGTGCTCGACGTGCCGACCCACCAGTTCGCGCACCTCGTCGACGTCCTCCGTCGACTCGACCTTCTCCACGTCCACCATGCCCAGGTTGCAGTTCTGCAGGAACTCACCCTCGGCGTCCCAGACGTACGCGATGCCGCCGGACATCCCGGCGGCGAAGTTGCGCCCCGTGCGGCCGAGCACCACCACGCGTCCGCCCGTCATGTACTCGCAGCCGTGGTCGCCCACGCCTTCGACGACCGCGACCGCGCCGCTGTTGCGCACGCAGAAGCGTTCGGCGACGATGCCGCGGATGTACGCCTCGCCGCTGGTGGCGCCGTAGAGGCACACGTTGCCGGCGATGACGTTCTTGTGCGCTTCGTAGGTCGCGGCCGCCGGCGGATAGACGATCAACCGCCCGCCGCTGAGCCCCTTGCCCACGTAATCGTTCGCGTCGCCTTCGAGGCGGATCGTCACCCCCTTGGCCAGCCACGCGCCGAGCGACTGCCCCGCCGAGCCGTGCAGGTCGATGCGGATCGTGTCGTCCGGCAGGCCCTCGGCGCCGTACCGGCAGGAAATGTGGTAGCTCAGCGTCGTGCCCAGCGTCCGGTCGGTGTTGCGCACGGGCAGGCTCAGCGTCACCGGCTGCTGGTCCTCGATCGCAGCGCGGGCCCGCTCGATGATGAGGTTGTCCAGCACCTGCTCCAGGCCGTGGTCCTGGGCGATGAGCTTGCGCACGCCGGTGTCCGGGTGGGGCTTGCGCGCCGGCGCGAGCACGGGCGCGAGGTCGAGCCCGTCGCTCTTCCAGTGGCGCAGCGCGTCGTTGACTTCCAGCAACTCCGTGCGCCCGATCAGCTCGTTGAACGTGCGCACGCCCATGCGCGCCATGTGCTGCCGCGCCTCCTCTGCCACGAGGAAGAGGTAGTTGACGACGTGCTCGGGCTGGCCGGTGAACTTCTTGCGCAGCACCGGGTCCTGCGTGCAGACGCCGACGGGGCAGGTGTTGAGGTGGCACTTGCGCATCATGATGCAGCCGGTGGCGATCAGCGGCGTCGTGGCGAAGCCGTACTGCTCGGCGCCGAGGCAGGCGGCGATGATCACGTCGCGCCCGGTGCGCAGCCCGCCGTCCGTCTCCACCGCCACGCGTGAGCGCAGGTCGTTGAGCACGAGCGTCTGGTGCGTCTCGGCGAGGCCCAGCTCCCACGGCAGGCCCGCGTGCTTGATGGAGGTGAGCGGCGACGCGCCCGTGCCGCCGTCGTGCCCGGAGATCAATATGTGGTCCGCGTGCGCCTTGGCGACGCCCGCGGCCACGGTGCCCACGCCCACCGCCGAGACCAGCTTCACGCTCACGACCGCGTTGGGGTTGGCGTTCTTCAAGTCGAAGATGAGCTGCGCGAGATCCTCGATCGAGTAGATGTCATGGTGCGGCGGCGGGCTGATGAGCCCCACGCCGGGCGTCGAGTAGCGCAGCTTGGCGATGTACTCGTCGACCTTGTAGCCCGGGAGCTGCCCGCCCTCGCCGGGCTTGGCGCCCTGGGCGATCTTGATCTGCAGCGTGTCGGCGTTGGCGAGGTAGAAGCTCGTGACGCCGAAGCGCCCGGACGCGATCTGCTTGATCGCCGATCGCTTCGAGTCGCCGCTGGGCATGGTGCTGAAGCGCACGGGGTCTTCGCCGCCCTCGCCGGAGTTGCTCTGCCCGCCGATGCGGTTCATGGCCAGCGCCAGCGTCTCGTGGGCCTCGCGCGACAGGGCGCCGAGCGACATCGCGCCGGTGCGGAAGCGCTTGACGATCTCGCTGGCGGGCTCGACCTCGTCGATCGGGATCGACTTGCCGTCGCTGACGCGCAGCAGACCGCGCAACGTGCATCGGCTGCGGGCGTCGTCGTTGGCGAAGCGTGCGAAGTCGTCGTAGGCCTCGCGGCTGTTGTCGCGTGCGGCGCGTTGCAGGTGGGCGATGTTCTGCGGCGTGATGGCGTGGCGCTCGCCCTCCGGCCGCCAGTGATACTCGCCGGGGTTGGGCAGTTGCGGCAGGCGGACCTGCGGGCGGGCGGGGAAGCCGAGTTCGTGCCGCCGCCGCGCCTCCTTCGCCAGCACGCCGAAGCCCACGCCCTGGATGCGGCTGGCGGTGCCGGTGAAGCAGCGCTGGACGACCGCGTCGTTGAGCCCCACCGCCTCGAAGATCTGGGCGCCCTTGTAGCTGGCGAGCGTGGAGGTGCCCATCTTGGACATCACCTTGAGCAGCCCTTTGTTCACCGCCTTGACGTAGTTGGCGACGATCTTCGCCGGCGCCAGCGAGCCATCGATGCGCCCGACCTCGCGCATCCACTTGAGCGCTTCATAGGCCAGGTAGGGGTTGACCGCGTCGGCGCCGTAGCCGAACAGCAGGGCGAAGTGGTGCACCTCGCGGGCCTCGCCGGACTCGAGGACGATCCCGATGCGCGTGCGCTCATGGCGACCGACGAGGTGATGATGCACCGCCCCGACGCCGAGCAGCGAGCTGATGGGCACACGGTCCTTGCCCGCGGCGCGATCGCTGAGGACGATGAGCTGCCGCCCGTCGGCGATCGCCTGCGACGCCTCGGCGCAGATGCGGTCCAGCGCGGCGAGCAGCGCGGCCTCGTCGTCCTCGCCGCGCGCGAAGGTCATGTCGATCGCCTGGCTGCGCCAGCCGCGATGGTCCATTTGCCGGATCGCGGCCAGCCGCTCGTCGGTCAGGATCGGCTGCGCGAGGTGCAGCCGCTGACACTGCTGCTGCGTCGTTTCGAGCAGGTTGCCCTCGGGGCCGATGAAGCTCTGCAACGACATGATGATCTCTTCGCGGATCGGATCGATCGGCGGGTTGGTCACCTGGGCGAAGAGCTGCTTGAAGTAGTCATAGAGCAGGCGCGGCT
The DNA here is from genome assembly GCA_040905445.1 of Phycisphaeraceae bacterium. Classification (GTDB taxonomy): domain Bacteria; phylum Planctomycetota; class Phycisphaerae; order Phycisphaerales; family Phycisphaeraceae; genus SKPT01. Next base: position 154,754 of record JBBDRN010000014.1, read on the forward strand.
TGTCGCTGAGCACGGCGAGGGACGCATCGTTGCCCATCGACCCGGTCGACTCCTGGGCCTGGTCGACCATCGGGAGCATGAGCATGTTCAGGTGCTCGCTCGTGTAGCCGAACGCCTGGAGCAGCTCGAGGCGCCTGGCCGCATCCACACCCGGCGCGCCGCCGGGGGCTGCCACGGCCGGGCTCACGGGCGCGAGCGTGGCGGCCCCGCCCTCGTCGCCGATGTCGAGCCGACCCGGCGCATCGGCCGATGCGCCCCCGCCGCCGCCTTCGCCGCCCGGCGCGGCGGGCAGGGCGGGCAAGTCGGGCAGGTCGATCCGCTCGCTCTGAAGCCACTGGCCGTATGGCCGGCGGTTGATCATTTCGCCCTTGATCTCCTCGTCGGCGACGATGCGCCCTTCCTCAAAGTTCACGAGGAACATCCGCCCCGGCTGCAGCCGCCCCTTCTCCTTGACCTGCGCCGGGTCGACCTCCAGCACGCCCACCTCGCTGGCCATGATCACCCGGTCGTCTTCCGTCACGTAGTACCGGCTGGGCCTCAGCCCGTTGCGGTCGAGCACCGCGCCGATGTACGTCCCGTCCGTGAACGCCACTGACGCCGGGCCGTCCCAAGGCTCCATGAGGCAGGAGTGATACTCGTAGAACGCCCGCTTCGCGGGGTTCATCAGCTCGTTTTCCTCCCACGCCTCGGGGATCATCATCATCACCGCTTCAGGCAGCGATCGCCCCGCCATCAGCAGCATCTCCAGCACGTTGTCGAACGTGCCCGAGTCCGAGCAGCCCGGCTCGACGATGGGGAAGAGCTTCTCGATCTCCTCGCCGAACAGCTCGCTGCGCATGAGCCCCTCGCGGGCGCGCATCCAGTTGACGTTGCCGCGCAGCGTGTTGATCTCGCCGTTGTGGCTCATGAAGCGGCAGGGCTGGGCGCGGTCCCA
>JBBDRN010000015.1:0-41537 GCA_040905445.1 Phycisphaeraceae bacterium
CCGTGCCATGTCCACTTCATCGGCTTACACCTCGCTTCTCACACACTTTCTTAGATGTCGAAGTACATGCAGAACTCGAACGGGTGCGGGCGCTGGCGCAGGGCGGCGACCTCGTGGTCGCGCTTGTACTTGACCCAGTAGCGGATGACGTCTTCGGTGAAGACGTCGCCTTCGAGCAGGTAGGCGTGGTCCTGCTCCAGGGCGTCGAGCGCCTCGTCGAGGTCGACGGGGATCGTGTCGAGCTCCGCGTAGGCTTCGGGCGAAAGGTCGTACATGTCCTTGTCCAGCGGGTCGCCCGGGTCGATCTTGTTGCGGATGCCGTCGATCGCCGCCATCGTGATCGCGGCGAAGGCGAGGTAGGGGTTGCACGAGGCGTCCGGGGCGCGGAACTCGATGCGCTTGGTGGCCGGGTTGTCGCGGTAGACGGGGATGCGCACGGTGGCCGAGCGGTTGCGTGAGGAGTAGACGATGTGGACGGGCGCTTCGTACCCGGGCACGAGGCGCTTGAAGCTGTTGGTGGTGGGGTTGGTGAGCGCGACGAGGGAGCGGGCGTGGCGCAGGATGCCGCCGATGGCGTAGAGCCCGAGCTTGGAGAGCCCGGCGTAGCGGTTGCCGGCGAGCAGCGGTTTGCCCTCCTTCCAGAGGGAAAAGTGGGTGTGCATGCCCGAGCCGTTGTCGCCGAACAGCGGCTTGGGCATGAAGGTGGCGACCTTGCCGTGGCGCGCCGCGACGTTCTTGACGACGTGCTTGTAGAGCATGCAGGTGTCGGCCATGCGCACGAGCTCCTGGTAGCGCAGGTCGATCTCGGCCTGGCCGCCGGTGGCGACCTCGTGGTGATGGCCCTCGACGGGGATGCCCATGTCCATCATGACCTCGACCATCTCGCTGCGCAGGTCGCTCATGGTGTCCATGGGCGGCGTGGGGAAATAGCCCTGGCGCTGGCGCACCTGGTAGCCGAGGTTGGTCGCGTCGCGCTTGCCGCGGTTCCAGACGCCCTCGACGGAGTCGACGCGGTAGCTGGCGGAGTTGATGTCCTGGTCGTAGTGGGCCGAGTCGAAGATGAAGAACTCGAGCTCCGGGCCGAACATCGCCATGTCGGCGATCTTCGAGGCCTTGAGGTAGTCGGCCGTCTTGCGCGCGATGGATCGCGGATCGCGGCTGTATTCCTTCTTGGTGATGGGGTCCTTGATGTCGCAGATCATGCCGAGCGTCGGGTGCTGGGCGAAGGGGTCGATGTGGGCGGTCTGGGCGACGGGGACGAGGACCATGTCGGACTCGTTGATCGCCTGCCAGCCGCGGATCGCGCTGCCGTCGAACCCGAAGCCGGTGACGAACGACTCGTCGTTGAGCTCCTGGACAGGGAAGGTGATGTGCTGCCAGAGGCCGGGGAAGTCCATGAACCGGCAGTCGATGAACTGGATCTGGCGCTGCTTGACGAGGTGGAGGACCTGCTTGGGGTTCATGGGCGACAGGATAGCGGGGAGGGGGGGTGGGGGTTAGAGGTTAGGGGTTGGGGATTGGAAGGGGGAGGGGGCGTCCGATGGCGTGGGGGGGCCGCGCGGCGTCCTTTGCGCCCGCTACAATGCCGGGCTCGGCACTTTTCGCCGGGTGAGACGTCATGCAGCAGATCATGCTTATCCGCGTCACGGGCGACGATCGGCCGGGCCTCACCGCCGGCCTGACGGAGGTCCTCGCACACCACCACGTCGACGTCGTCGACGTCAACCAGGCGGTCATCCACCGCCAACTGCTGCTCGGCATGCTCATCCGCATGCCCGGGGACATCAACGCCGCGATGGTGCTCGGCGAGCTGCAGATGCAGGCCTCGCAGTGGGAGATGCGGCTGAGCGCCCGCGTCGTCTCGGCGGACGAGTACGAGGCCTGGGTCGCGCGGCAGGGCAAGCCGCGGCACATCCTCACGCTGCTCGCGCGCACCATGACCGGTGCCCGCCTCGCGGCCGTGTCGCGCACGATCGCCGATCAGGGCATGAACATCGACGTGATCACGCGGCTGACGGGGCGGCCGCCGCTGGTCGCCCGCGAGGGGCCGCAGCGGGCGTGCGTCGAGCTGTCGGTGCGCGGCGAGCCCGCCGACGCCGACGGCTTCCACGCCGAGCTGATGCGCATCAGCCGGGAGCTCGACTGCGACGTCGCCTGGCAGGAGGACAACGCCTACCGCCGCGTCCGCCGGCTGGTGGCGTTCGACATGGACTCGACGCTGATCCAGGCGGAGGTGATCGACGAACTGGCCCGCGAGGCGGGCGTGGGCGACGAGGTCGCGGCCGTCACCGAGGCGGCGATGCGCGGCGAGCTGGACTTCGGCGCGTCGCTGCGCCGGCGCGTCGGGCTGCTCAAGGGGCTCGACGAGGCGGCGCTGAAGCGCGTGGCACAGCGGCTGGAGCTGACCGAGGGTGCGGAACACCTCATCGGCCAGCTCCGGCGGCTGGGCTACAAGACGGCGATCATCTCCGGCGGGTTCAGCTACTTCGGCGAGGTGCTGCGGCAGCGGCTGGGCATCGACTACGTCTGCGCCAATGAGCTGGAGATCGAGCATGGCAGGCTCACCGGGCGGGTCATCGAGCCGATCGTCGACGGCCAGCGCAAGGCGGAACTGGTGCGGGAGATCGCCGGGCGCGAGGGGATCCGGCTGGAGCAGGTGATCGCGGTGGGGGACGGGGCGAACGACCTGCCGATGCTCAACCAGGCGGGGCTGGGCATCGCGTTCCACGCCAAGCCCGTGGTGCAGGACGCGGCGGAGCACCAGATCTCGACGCTGGGCCTGGACGGGATTCTGTACCTGCTGGGCGTGCGAGACCGCGACCTGCCGGCCTACGCCCCGCCGACGAGCGAGCACGCCCCGGTGCGGCGCTGAGCGGCGGACGGATTTACCGCGAAGGGGCGAAGGGCGGGCAGAGGACGCGAGTAAGAGGAATTGGATTGGCACAGTCTTTCCTCCGCGCTCTTCGCGCCTTCGCGGCCTTCACGGATGAGGGCGCACGGACGTAGGGTCGCTGTGCGGACCTTTCCGGCCCCCCCTCCAGGAGGGGTCGGGGGAGGGTGCGCTCAAAGGCGGGGCGCTTCTCCCCTCGCAGGCATGACGTACTTCGGGGGCACCCTCCCGAAGGGAGGGGGGGCGGAACGTCTCGATCTCCGGGGCCACCACCGTCATGCCACCTCCCCTGCGCCACCGAAGGTCCGCACAGCGGACCCTACGACCCCTGCCTTACTTCGCGCCGCTTCGCCTTCTTCGCGCCTTCGCGGTTTCCCGGCGTGGCACGCCGACGCCCCCGCGAGCCGGTACACTGGGTGAGTTATGACGAGAGCGCAGCCAGATTTGCCGTCGATGTACCGCCCCGCCGACGTCGAGACCGAGGTGCTCGAGCGTTGGCTCGCGGCCAAGGCGTTCCACGCCCGCCCAGACGATCCGGGCGAGGCGTACTCGATCGTCATCCCGCCGCCCAACGTCACGGCGGCGCTGCACCTCGGGCACGCGCTGAACAACACGCTGCAGGACGTGCTCACGCGCTACCACCGGATGCTCGGCCGCAACGCGCTGTGGATGCCGGGCACCGACCACGCTGGCATCGCCACGCAGACGGTCGTCGACCGCAGGCTCCAGCAGGAGGGCCAGCCGAGCCTCAAGGACTACAAGCAGCGCGAGGCGCGCGGCGAGGGCGGCCGCGAGGCGTTCGTCCAAAAGGTCCAGGCGTGGAAGGACGAGTACGAGGCGGAGATTTCCAGCCAGCTCAAGCGCATGGGTTGCTCGTGCGACTACGACCGGCAGCGCTTCACCATGGACCCAGTGTGCGCGGCCGCGGTGCGCGAGGCCTTCTTTCGCCTCTTCAAGGACGGGCTCATCTACCGCGGCAAGCGGCTGGTCAACTGGGACCCGGTGACGCAGACGGCGCTGGCGGACGACGAAGTCGAGATGCGCGAGGTGGACGGGTCGTTCTGGTACATGAAGTATCCGATCGTGGAAAGGCAAGGGGTTCCGGGTTCGGGGATCCGGGATCGGCCGAACCCGGAACCCGGATCTCGAACCCCGGCCAGCGACGGCTGGCGCGCGACGGGTGAGCATGTGACCGTGGCGACGACGCGGCCCGAGACGATGCTGGGCGACACGGCGGTGGCGGTGAATCCGGACGATCCACAGCGCAAGCACCTCATCGGCCAGTTCGTGCGCCTGCCGATCGTCAACCGCGTGGTGCCGATCGTCGGCGACGGGTACGTCACCCTGCCCGACGCCGACTCGAGCGACGCCAAGGCGAGCTATGCCTCGGGATTTCTCAAGGTCACGCCGGCCCACGACCCCAACGACTACGAGATCGGCTTCCGCCACGAGAAGTCGATCGTCGCGGCGACGGGGCATGTGCTCATCAACGTGATGGCGCCCGACGCGTCGATCAGCGTCGAGCACGGCTGGCCGGAGCAGGACCACCAGCAGGCGGATGCGTTCCTGCGCGACGAACTCGTGGGCAAGAGTCGCGAGGACGCGCGCAAGCTCATCGTGGGCTGGTTCAAGCGCGAGGGGTTGCTTGAAGAGACGCGGCCGTACCGCCACAGCGTGGGCCACAGCTATCGCTCGCATGTCGCGATCGAGCCGTATCTGAGCGACCAGTGGTACGTCGCGGTGAAAAAGCAGATCGGCCGATTGTCCGACGAGGGCGCGCTTGCCGACACGGACGTGCCCGCCAACTCGCTGGCGGGGCTCGCGCTGCGGGCGATGGCGCCGGACCAGATGGCGGGCGCGGAGCGCGGCGACGGGGTGACCATTCCCGGCCGCGACCGCGGGGCGCTGGCGGCGGAGGACCCGGACAAGCCGCTCAAGCCGCTCGGCGTCGGCGAGAAGGTGTGGGAGGGGCACCTGCGCTTCTACCCCGACCGCTACGCCCGCACGTTCCAGCATTGGCACGAAGGCATCCGCGACTGGTGCATCAGCCGGCAGTTGTGGTGGGGGCATCGGATTCCGGTGTGGCGGCGCGTCGACGCGGCGCTGGTCAACGCCACCGGCATGGCTCCGGGCGAGCGTGATCCTGACGGACCCATGGTTGTCGAAGACAGCGAATGGACGCAACGCGGTTGCGTACATTTGGAAGATACGATCGGCGACGAAGAGGTCGAAACGATTGTCTGCGTACCACCGGGGCCACGTGAGCAGGAAACGGTCGCGGATCTGGAAGCCGAAGGTTTCACCCAGGACCCCGACGTCCTCGACACCTGGTTCTCCTCGGCGCTCTGGCCGCTGTCGACCATGGGTTGGCCGCGCCCTGACGACTTCCCCGAGTTCATCCCCGAGGGCGACAAAGTCCTCGAGAAGTGGAACCCGACCAATGTGCTGTGCACGGCCCGCGAGATCATCACGCTCTGGGTCTCGCGCATGGTCATGTTCAACCTCTACTTTTCCGATCCCGACCTCGACCCGCGCAGCGACGGCCAGCGGTTGCCCTTCTACGACGTGTTCATCCACGCCATGATCCAGGACGGCCATGGGCAGAAGATGAGCAAGTCCCTGGGCAACGGCGTCGACCCCGTGGACATCATCCACAGCCACGGCTCCGACGCCATGCGCTTCACGCTCGCGCACATGACCACGCAGACGCAGGACGTTCGCCTGCCTGTCGATCTCATCTGCCCGCACACCGGCGAGATCTTCGAGCCCAGGTACATCACCGCCAAGGGCGGCGCGGGCGGCGCCAGGGTCATGGCCCCCACGCAGCAGTGCCCCAAGGACCCCGACAAGCAGATGGTCACGTTCTACGGCGTCAGCTCCGGCCACGTGCAGGCGACCGACGACATGCCGCTGGCGCGCAACACATCGAGCAAGTTCGACATCGGGCGCAACTTCGCCAACAAGCTGTGGAACGCGGTGCGGTTTGCGCTAACGCGGCTGGGCGAGGCGCAGGAAGGGGGGCAGGCGGGGACGGCGGGGCAGGCGGGGGCGGCCGATTATCAGCTTGCGGACCGCTGGATCCTTTCGCGGCTGGCGCGCACGGTGCGCCTCGCGAACGAATCGCTCAGCGAGTACGAGTTCAACCGCTACGCCCAAGGGTTGTATGACTTTGTGTGGCGCGACCTGTGCGACTGGTACATCGAGGCGGTCAAGCCGGAGCTTGGCGAGCGGGCAACGGCGCGGGCGGTGCTGGCGACGTGTGTCGACGCGTCGCTGCGGCTGTTGCACCCGGCAATGCCGTTCATCACGGAAAAGCTCTGGTCGCACCTGAACGCCGTCGTGCCCCGGCGCGGCTTGCCGGAGCTTGACCTGCCGGCCTCGGAGATGCTGGCGCGGGCGGCGTGGCCTCGCATCAAGCGCGAGTGGATCGACGAGCGCAGCGAGCGCGGCTTCGAGCTGATCCAGCAGGTGGTGGGCGCCGCGAGGCAGGTGCGCACGGAGCACACCGTGCCGCCGCGGCAGGTGGTGGATATTAGCGCCAAGGCGCCGCCGGCCATCGCGCAGCAGCTCCTGGAGCACAAGGCGCTGGTGGCGGTGCTGGCGAACGTCACGCCGCGCGAGGTCGGGCCTCGCGTGGATCGACCCGGCGACGCGGCCGCGGCGGTGACCGGCGACATCGAGCTTTACCTGCACGGCTTGGTCGACCCGGAGCTGGAGCGCCAGCGGCTGGCGCGGCGGGCGGACGAGCTGGCCACGCAGGTCAGCCGCCTGAAGTCGCGGCTGGGCAACGACAGCTACGTGAGCAAGGCGCCGGCACACCTCGTGGAGCAGACGCGCGAGCAGCTCGCGGCCGCGGAGCGCGAGATCGAGGCGGTGCAGGAGCAGCTCGCGGCGCTGGCGTGAAACGCCAAGGCGCCAAGGACGCCGAGGCTCGTGAAGGGAAAACCGCGAAGGCGCGAAGGGGGCGAAGAAGGCACGAAGCAAGGCAGGGGAGTGGGTTCGGATGTAGGGTCCGCTGTGCGGATCTTCCCCCGGGCCCGACGAACAGGTCCGCACAGCGGACCCTACGGCGTTTCACCATCACGTCCGCATCGGCGGCCAGGCGACCACCTCCATCTCGTGCGCGTAGTGCAGCACCGGCTGCGCCTCCGGCAGCGACAGGCCGAGCGGCGCCGTCATCGTCTGCGCGTCGAGTATTGCCGCGGCCGGTTGCAGCGGCCAGGGGCCGTGGTGGATCTCGCCACGCAGTGGTCGCCCGCCCGGCGTGACGGTGTAGAGGCAATAACGCTCCGTGACAAAGTGCGCCAGTGTGCCCGGCTCCGGGTACGCTGGCGCACCCGTGGCGCGGTACGTCGCGCGGAACTCGGCGGGCGCGGCGGGGTCCACCGGATGCGGCAGGTGACGCAGCATGCGCGGACGGCGCCATTTCTGATCGCTGGTTTCTGCTCGTTGATGGGTGGAGGGGGCCGTTGGCAGCCGCCGGCTTTGATAGCGCACCTCGCCGTCGCTTGCGACGTCCACGCTCATCTCGGCGAGGTAGTACGCCAGGCGGTAGACCCCGCGCGCCACGTGCACCGGCAGGCGGCGCGGGATGTCGAGGCTGAAGAAGTAGACGCCCGGCTTGTCGCCGACGCGCACGTATGTGCGGACGTTGAGCTCGGGGAAGCGCGAGAGGCGGCCCAGCCGCGGGGTGAGGCGCGGGCGGACGTCGCTCATCGTGAACGGGATGACGCCGAGGTACGCTCGGCCGGCGAGGGTGTCGAGCTCGAGCGGTGCGGGCACGAGCGGGCGCAGCGCGGCGGGGTCGATCGCCCAGTGCATGAACAGCAGGCGATGCCAGCGCATGCGCATGACCCACGGCGAACGCGGCAGGGGCCAGGGGCGATGATCGACGGGGGCGGGCAGCGCCATGGCACGATGGTAGCCGCGTGGGACGTCCCGGCGTTTGGCGCGGCGCCCACGCGGCGGGGGGGCGATCGCGGGCCGGAACGCCGCGTGGGCGCGGCGGCTAAACGGTGAGCGCGCGGACGCCGTGCCCCCCGCCGCCCGGCACGCCAGCCGGTTGATGGACTATGATGGCGGGCATAGAATCTTTGACCCGGCTCTTCCGGCCGATTCCCGTGCATGACGCAGGAGACACCCCCCATGGCCAGCGATACCATCCTCGAGCTGACCGACAGCAACTTCGAGACGGAAGTGCTCAAGAGCGACAAGCCCGTGCTGGTCGACTTCTGGGCCGAGTGGTGCATGCCCTGCCGCATGCTCGCCCCCACGATCGACGAGCTGGCCGGCGAATATGACGGCAAGATCAAGGTCGGCAAGCTCGACACCGACTCCAACCGCGACACGTCGCTGACGTACCAGATCAACGCCATCCCCAGCGTCCTGCTGTTCAAGGGCGGCGAGGTGGTGCAGCGTTTCGTGGGCGTCACACCCAAGCAGCAGTTCAAGGAAGAGCTGGACAAGCACGCGGGGTGAGGTTGATTTCCGATTTCGGCTTTTTGAGTTCGCCCATGAGAACGAAGGCAACCGAGCAGTCGCTCCTGGGGCCGATCGACCGGTACTGGACCGTCAAGATCGTGTTCGGCGTGTTGTGGGTGTTCTGCATCCTCCGCGTCTTGCTCGCCGCCTGTGTGCTGGGCGGGTTGAGCTTCTCCAACTCGCACCCCGGCATCACCGGTGCTCCGTTGCAGGCTGCAATCTGGTACAGCGGGGCCGCGCTGGCCTGTCATGCGGTGTTCACACTGACCGAACGGCGCCGGCGACAGGCGCTGCAGACAGGTAACGTCTCATGCCGCTGACCTTCAACCGCCACACCCTCGCCAACGGCCTCGAGATCATCGCCGAGGTCAATGACGACGCGCACACCGCGGCCGTCGGGTTTTTCGTGCGCACCGGCGCGCGCGACGAGGACGCCCCGCTGATGGGCGTCTCCCACTTCCTCGAGCACATGGTCTTCAAGGGCACCGACCGCCGCACCGCCGACGACGTCAACCGCGAGTTCGACGAGATCGGCGCCGACTACAACGCCTACACCAGCCACGAGCAGACCGTCTATTACGCCCAGGTCCTGCCCGAGTACCTGCCGCGAGCGATCGACCTCCTGGGGGATATCCTGCGCCCGTCGCTGCGCGATGACGACTTCAACATGGAGAAGAACGTCATCCTCGAAGAGATCGGCATGTACGAGGACCGCCCGCAGTGGCGGCTGCAGGACACGCTGCTCGAGCAGTATTTCCAGAAGCACCCGCTCGCCTTCCGCGTGCTGGGCACCAACGACACCGTGGGCAAGCTCACGCCTGACGAGATGCGGGGCTACTTCGGGCAGCGCTACAGTGCGGACAACATCATTGTTTCCGCGGCCGGCAAGGTGGACTTCGACGCGCTGGTGCGCGACGTCGAGCGCCTCGCGGGGCATTGGCAGCCAAGCGGTGCACAGCGCGTCTTCGGCGAGCCGGCGCCGTTCGAGCACGCGCACGACATGCACGACAAGCGCGTCACGCGTCACTACATCGCGTCGCTGTGCCCCGCGCCGGACGCGCAGGACGAGCGGCGCTACGCCGCCCGGGTGCTTGCCGACGTCGTGGGCGACAGCGAGGGGTCGCGCATCTACTGGGCGCTGATCGACCCGGGCCTGGCGGAGGAGGCGGACCTCGCATACCTGCCCTACGACCGCACGGGCGTGTACATGGCCTACGCCTCGTGCGATGCCGACAAGGCCGACGCGGTCGAGGCGAAGCTGGTGGAGACGATCGACCGCTTCGCCGACGACATCGAGCCCGACGAGGTGGAGCGGGCGAAGAACAAGCTGGCGACGCAGGCGACGCTGCAGGGCGAGAACCCCGGATCGCGGATGCGCGAGCTCGGATCGCGCTGGCAGTACCTCGGCTCGTACGCCCCGCTCGCCGAGGAGCTGGAGCGGATCATGGTGGTCGGGCCCGGTGACGTGCGTGAGCTGGCGGCGGCGTTTCCGTTCCACCCGCGCACGACGGTGCGTCTCGGCCCGGGCGGCGGGTCGAACGGGGGGTGAGGCGCTGTTTCACCGAGCCGCCTCGTTAGCCGCCACCCGCCGGGCGGCGCGTTCGCCGCATCGCCCCCAAGCGGCTTCTTCGCACGCTCCTTCGCCCTCGTGCCTTCGCGGTGAATCCCGCCCGCCCCGCCGGCGGGTGGCGACTTGAAAATTCAGCTCCGGCGTGTCATAATGCCCGACTCGACGCCTCGGAGCCTGCCGGAGAACCCCCACGCCATGGCCCATTCGCTCAGTCAACGCAAACGTGTACGCCAGAACCTCAAGCGCCGTGCCCTCAACCGCTGGCACAAGCGACGGTTTCGGCTGCAGTTGCGCTCCTACCGCGAGGCCATCCTCCACGGCAGCAACGAGGACGCCCAGGCGCAGCTCAGCGGCCTCTACAAGCTGATCGACCAGCTTGCCGCCAAGAGCGTCATCCATCGCAACACCGCTGCCCGTTACAAGGCCCGGCTTGCCGACCGCCTCAACCGCAAGCGCGGCCACCAGCAGGCGGCCTGAGGGTCAAAGTTCTGATTTTTGATTGCTGATTTTGCGCGGCGCGATCAATCTGCGCGTTATGCGGTCGTCCGCGGGGTGATCGCTCCGCGCGTGCCGGACGTCCTCGTGCGCGCCGCGGCGGCCGAGAAGGGCGACGGCTAACAGGGCGTCGCGTTCGGCCTGGACTCGTGGGACGCATGGAAGAAGTCCACGAATCCAATCCGTGGGCTTCGGCGGGGGTTCGATTGTCGGAGGCGCCGGGGGCCTGCTAGCGCATCACGTCCTCGGCGGCCTCGAAGACGACCGGCTGCTCGCGCGGGGTGCGCGGGCGGCCGGGCAGGTGGTACTTGAGCATCCGCGTGCGGTGGAGGACGATCGTCTGGCCCTCCTCGGACGGGTGGGCGATGGCGGCGGTCTCGCCGCTGAGCCCGGCGAAGAAGACGCGCATCTCGCCAGCGGGCCCGCGCTCCGACTCGTCGGGATGCTCCCAGATCGCGACCGACTCGCGGGCGTAGTCCTCGCCCTGGAGCATCGTGCCCGTCATCTTGGCGGGCGTCGTCATCAGCGGGTTGCCCACGCGTTCCTGCACGAGCGTGTAGACGCGTGCCGGCACGTTCTTGTCGGCGTCGATGATGGCGCCGTTGTCATAGGCCACCGTCACGTCCGGGATGAGCGACTGCGGCTCGCGGGTGTGGTTGGTGACCTTGTAGGGCATGTACCAGAACCAGCGCAGGCGGCCGTTGGGCTCGCGGACGGTGAGGACGCGCGGCTGCTGGTGCTCGAAGTCGAGCGTCCACGACGGGCTGACGCGTGCCGGCTCGGGGGCGGATTGGGCCGAGGCGGCGTCGATGGCGCCGGCGAGGCAGACGAGCATGGCAAGGACCATGGCCGTGGTCCGAAACCCCGGCAACGACAGGCGGGCGGCGCAAGCGGTCTTCATCCTCACCTCGATATTGGGGTGCAAACGGGCTTTCCCACGTTCGCCGCCCATTGTACGATCCTCGCGGAGGTGGTCAACGTGGGAGGGCGTCGGGAGCGGCGGAGGTTGATGGGAGTTGGCGGGTGACGGGCCGCGCGCCGGGTTGCGGGCGGCGGATCGTTGGCCGCTGAGTATGCCTGTTATGGCCCAGCACACGCCTCATCCCGCCGCCGCCGAGTCCCCGTGGCATTTTGAACGCGCGGAGGTGGGTGAGCGCCGGGCGGCGCTGGGGGTGCTGCTGCGCGGGCGGGCGGCTCCGCGGGACGCGGGTGTCGAGCATTTTCTCCGCTACAGCCAGCGCCAGGGGTTGTCGCTTGATGAGTTGTGGGTGGTTCGCGACCGGGCCGACCCGACACGGCCGCTGGCGGCGGCGATGCTGATCCCGGCGCCGGGACGTTCGGCGATGCTCTTCGTCTCGCCGGCGCCGAGTTGGCCGGCGCCCGAGGCGGTGCGGCAGCTCGTGGCGGGGATGTGCCAGGCCCAGGACCCGGCGAAGCTGCGGCTGGTGCAGGCGCTGCTGGAGCCGGACCAGCAGCGGACGCGGCACATGCTGCGGGAGACGGGGTTCACCGAACTGGCGACGCTGATCTACATGCACCGGCGGCCGCCGGCGAGCGACGGGGTGGAGCCCGCGGCCGCGCCGGGTGACCTTGGTCCGGAGCACGCGCACCTACGGGTTTACCATTGGGACGAGGCCTACCGCGCCCGCTTCGCGGGGGCGATCGAGGCGAGCTACGAGCAGACGCTGGACTGTCCGGCCCTGCGCGGCCTTCGTGATATTGATGACGTGATCGCCGGGCACATGGCGGCGGGGGTCTTCCGCCCCGACCTGTGGTACGCGCTGTACGACGGGGAGCGGCCGGCGGCGGTGATGCTGCTCAACGACGTGCCCCAGGCCGACGCGTGCGAGCTGGTCTACCTGGGGCTGGCGGTGGACTATCGCGGGCGTGGCTTGGCGCACCGGCTGCTGGAGCATGGCCTGCGACGCGTCGGGGCGATGGGCGGTTCGCGGCTGATGCTCGCGGTCGACGAGCGCAACGAGCCGGCGATGCGGCTGTATCGGGGGCTGGGGTTTGTCGAGACCGGGCGCAAGTGCGCGATGATCCAGGCGGTGGGGTGAGGAGTTGGGGTTGGGGAGGGAAGTCGACAGATTGCAATCCGAGGGCTTCGATGTCGCGATGGCGCGGCGTTGTGATTGTGTTATCCACAACTTTCCAGCACGCGCGTGATCGGACGTGGATAAAAAAAATTGGATGCTTTAACGGCTTGATCTGGCTGGCCCTGAAAAATTAGCCGGGGTTGGGAGGAAGCAAACATGGTTGATCCCTCCACGGTCTGTCTCTATCCTCGGGGCTCGACGTCGACGGAACGGCGTCGGACCCGCGGCGCGTCGGTGGGCGTGATTACGGTCGGCTCAAGGTAGCGCCGACGCCGGCGGGTCCCACGGTACGGACACCTCGTTAGAACGTGGATGCCGAGCATGGCGCCGCCGGTGCAACCGCGGCGCAAGGTCTGGCTCGGTGGTCGGTTTCGGCCGACGATCCGTGTAACTCAACCGGTCCACACAGGGGTGCGTCACGTGAACACAGCCACTGACAGTGATATCGTTGCGCGCGTGTCGGATCGCCTGGCGGCAGCGTTGGGTCCGCGACCCTACGCGATGTGGTTCGAGCAGTCGGCCCAGTTCGTGGTCGACGAGCCGGAGCGGGCGTTGCGGGTGCACGTACCCAGCCGGTTTATTGCGGACCGGATCACGCGGCATTATGAGCCGGCGCTGCGTGACGCGGCTGAGCAGGAGTTGGGGGAGGCGGCGAGCGTGGAGGTGCGTGTCGACGCGGATCGCTTCGCCAGGTCGGCGGGGTCGACGGAGGCGGCTCACGCCCCGCCGCGGTCTGCCGCGGTCGGGCCGGTTGCCCCGCGGCGTCGGCCGTCGCGGCTGCGTCACTGCCTGGACAGCTTCGTGGTGGGCCCGAGCAACGAGTTGGCGTACGCCGCCGCGGCGCGGCTGGCGGATGAGGACGCCGAGGCGGGCCACCCCGTTTTCCTTCATGGCGGTTGCGGCTTGGGCAAGACGCACCTGCTCCAAGGCGTCTGCCGCCGGCTGCTCGAGCGCATGCCCGACGCCCGGGTGCACTACACCACGGGTGAGCAGTTCACGAATGATTACATCACCGCCGTGCGCGCCAACCGGCTGGACCAGTTCCGCAAGCGGACACGTCAGCTCGATCTGCTGGCGGTCGACGACATTCATTTCATCGCCAACAAGCAGGCGACGCAACAGGAGTTCCTGCACAGCTTCGACCAGATCGAGCTGGGCGGAGCGCGGGTCGTGCTGGCGTCGGACTCGCACCCGAAGCTCATCGAGCAGTTCTCCGAGGCGCTGATCTCGCGCTGCGTGCGCGGGCTGGTGGTGCGCATCGCGCCGCCCGATGCCCCGACGCGGCGCCGGCTGGTCGATGCGCTGGCGCAGCGGCGGGGGCTGGTGCTGCACGAGTCGGCGGCGCAGGCGCTGGCGCAGCGGTGCGCCGGATCGGTGCGCGAGATCGAGGGGACGCTGACGAAGCTCCAGGCGCTGATGACACTGGCGCGGCACAGCGGACAGCGCGCCGGCGAGCCGATCGGGCACGCGATGATCGACCACCTGCTCGCCAGCGATGCGGCGATGCCGGCGCCGCAGCCGCTGGCGTTCGAGCATGTCGTCGAGGCGGTCACGGAGCGGCTGGGGGTGACGCGGCAGCAGGTCATGGGGCGGTCGCGGCACAAGCTGGTGGTGCTGGCGCGGTCGGTGACGATCTACCTGGCGCGGGCGCTGACGCCGCTGAGCTATCCGGAGATCGCGCGGGCGATGGGGCGCAAGAACCATTCGACGGTCATCACCGCGTGCCAGCGCGTGCAGCGGCAGTTGGGCCAGGCGGACCCGGCGCCGCTGCCCCCGACGCTGAACACTGCGACGCTGTCGGACCTGCTCGACGAGCTGACGCGGGCGCTGCGCTGCTCGGGCGCGGGCCGCGGCGGGCGAACGGTGAACGGGTGAGCGCGGCGGCGACGCAGGGGTGCGCTGTGCCGCCTGCGGCACGCGCTGTAGGGTCCGCTGTGCGGACCGTTCCGGCGCCACACGTGCGAGCCCGGAAGGTCCGCACAGCGGACCCTACGGGAACAAGTGGCGAGCCCCGGGCGCAGCGGGATGTCCGCAGCCGGTATGCTGGGCGTCATGTACGAGATCACGATCGAGACGGTGTTCGCCGCGTCGCACGCGCTGCACCTGCCGGGCGGGCGTGACGAGCCGCTGCATGGGCACAACTGGCCGGTGGCGGTGACGGTCGCGGCGAGCGAGCTTGACGAGATCGAGGCGGTCATGGATTTCCACGATCTCGAGGCCATCGTCGCCGACCTTATCGCGCCGATGCACAACCACCACCTCAACGATGTCGGGCCGTTCGCCGACGGGCGGGTCAATCCGTCGGCGGAGCGGGTGGCGTGGTGGATCGGCGAGCGCGTGGCGGAGCGGCTGCCGAAGCGCGTGCACCTCGTGGCGGTGCGCGTCGGGGAGGCGCCGGGCTGCGCGGCGACGTGGCGGCCGTGACGACGGGTTGCACTTCGCTTCACCCCCTGCTTTGGGCGGCACGGACTGCCATGCTTGAGCGCATCGATCACAGCAACGGGGTCGTGACCTACCAGTCGCCGCGGTTGCGCGCCGCCGGCGTGGTTCACGCGTTCACGACGCGCCTTGGCGGCGTCAGCCAGGGGCCCTACGCGTCGCTGAACCTCGGGCCGCTCGTCAAGGGCGATGACGCGGATGCGAATACCGCCGTGGCGGAGAACTTCCGCCTCCTGCGCGGGGCGCTCGGGCGGGAGCAGTCGCGGCGGGTGGTCGTGCGACAGGTGCATGGCAGCGCGACATGGCGGGCGCCGAGCTCGCCGCTGCGACCGGAGGATGCCCCCGATGCGGACGCGATTGTCAGCACGGAGCCGGCACACCTGGTGACGATCCGCGTCGCGGATTGCGTACCGATCCTGCTCGCGTCGCATGATGGGCGGGCGGTCGCGGGGGGCCCCCCCGGGGGGGGGGGGCGCCCCCCCACGCGGGGTGGCGCGGCCTGGTGGCGGGAGTCATCCCCAACACGGTGGCCCACCTGTTGCAGATCGCGGGCGATCGGGCGGAGGACGTCGTCGTCGCGGTCGGCCCGCACATCCGCCCCGCGGCGTACGAGGTCGGGCCGGAGGTCGTCGAGGCGTTCGAGGCGGCGGGTCTGGGTTCGGCCGTGGTGCGGCGGCCGGACGGCGCCTCGGCCGTCGACCTGCTCGAGGCGGCGATGCTCCAACTCGATGCGGTGGGCGTGGACCGGGCGTCGGTGGATTGCGCCCCGGCGCTGTGCACGTCGGCGCGGGCGGAGGTGTTTTTCAGCCACCGGCGCGATCGCGGCCGCACGGGCCGGCTGGCGGCGGTGATCTCGCCGACGGCCCGGTGAGTGTCGGCGACGCGAAGGCGATCGCGCGGGAGCGTGCGCCACGGCCGTCATGCGGCTTCGCGAGTGGCGGGGTCGCGGCGCGCGATACACTGGCATTCGCATGAGCGCGTCGCCTGCCATCCTTTTCACGGCGTTCGAGCCCAGCGGCGATGCGCTGGCGGCGGTGCTGATCGCTGCGCTGAAGCAGGGTCGACCGGAGTTGGCGATCCACGCGCTGGGCGGGCCGCGCATGGCCGCCGCCGGCGCCGAGCTGATCGAGGCGACCACGGACCAGCCGGTCATGCTCCTGAGCGCCGCGCGGCAGGCGCTGGTGCACCGTGCCCGGCTCAAGCGCCTCGATGCCTTCCTTCGCCGCCATCCCGTCGCCGCGTTCGTGCCCACGGACAGCCCGGCGGCGAACTGGTCGGTCTGCAAGCTGGTCCGCCGGCGCTGCCCGGAGGCGCGCATCGTCCACCTCGCCGCGCCGCAGCTCTGGGCGTGGGCGCCGTGGCGCATCCACAAGCTCCGGCGGCTGACGGACCACCTGCTGTGCCTGCTGCCGTTCGAGCCGGACTGGTTCGAGCAGCGCGGCGTGCCGGCGACGTTCGTGGGGCATCCGCTGTTTGATGAGCGACGGGCGGACGCCGTGGCGGCGCGCGAAGCCGCAAGCCGCGGGGACGGTCCATCCGAAGTCCGAAATCCGCAATCCGAACTTGTCCCGCCCCGTCTCGCGCTGCTGCCGGGGTCGCGCAGCGCGGAGGTGCGCGCCAACGCGGCGACGATGCTTGCGGTGGCGTGCGAGATGGAGCGTCGCGTGCCGGGGCTGGTGGTGGAGGTCGCGGCGGCGGACGCGATCCGCGAGCGGCTGATGCGCGACATGCTCGATCGCGTGACGGGGCCGACGCAGTTGCTCATCACGACCGGGCGGGCGGACGACGTGCTGTCGCGGGCGGACGCGGCGCTGGTCGTCTCGGGGACGGCAACGCTGCACGCGGCGGTGCATCGCACGCCGATGGTCGTCGTCTATCGGGCGGGGTGGCTGGCGTGGCAGGCGATCGGGCGGTGGATCGTCTCGACGCGCACGTTCTCGCTGCCGAATCTGATCGCCCGGGGCCAGGGGCGCGGCCGGGTCGTGCCGGAACACGTGCCGCACTTCGGGGACGTGGGCGAGTTGGTGCGTGACCTCGAGCCGCTGGTGACGGACGCGGCGGCGCGCGAGGCGCAGCGGGCGGCGCTGGACGAGGTGATCGCGCCATTTATCGAGACCCGCTTCGCGGAGGCGGCACCGGCGGCGCTGCTGCGCGTGATGGACCGCCTCTCATAAAGGCGGGGTATCTTTCTGGTTGGCGGGTGCGGGGGGCCGGGTCTATACTCGACGCGGAGCCGCCCACCCGTTCGCGGCAACCGGGCGGCTCAACGCTTCTGACACAAGGAGCCGGACCCGTCATGCCCGACTACGCCACCGCCGACATCCGTAACGTCGCTTTCGTGGGCCACGCCGGCAGCGGCAAGACCAGCCTCGCCGAGGCGCTGCTGCACCGCGCCGGCGTCATCGGCAAGCCCGGCGACGTCGAGAAGGGCGAGGCGGTGACCGACTTCACCGACCAGGAACGCGCCCACGGCCACTCGATCACCACCGGCATCGCCCACCTCGATCACGCCGGCGTGCACATCAATCTCCTCGACACGCCGGGCATGCCCGACTTCCTCGGACAGACGCTCTCGGCGCTGCCCGCGGTCGAGACCGTCGCCGTCGTCATCGACGCGGTGGCCGGCATCGAGTCGGTCACCCGCCGCGTGATGGCCACCGCCCAGGCGGCGAACCTCTGCCGCATGATCATCGTCAACAAGATCGACGCCCCCAGCGCCGACCTGCCCGCGCTGATCGAGCGCATCCAGGCGACGTTCGGCAAGCAGTGTTTGCCCATCAACCTCCCGGCGCAGGGCGGCAAGACCGTCGTCGACTGCTTCTTCAATCCGTCCGGCGACAGCGACTTCGGCTCCGTCGAGGCCGCGCATACCGCGCTCGTCGACCAGGTCGTCGAGGTTGACGAAGAGTTGATGGCCCATTACCTCGAGCATGGCGAGGTCAGCGCCGAGCAGCTTCACGAGCCGTTCGAGGCGGCGCTGCGCGACGGGCATCTTGTGCCGATCTGCTTCACCGCGGGCCGCCCGCACGAGGACCACGAGGCGAGTGTCGGCGCCGACGAGCTGCTCAACGTGCTGGTCAAGCTCGCGCCGAACCCGGCGGAAGGCAACCCCCGGCCGTTCATCCGCGGCGACGACGGCGGGGAGGAGATCCACGCCGAGCCGGACCCCTCGCAGCATGCGTTGGCGCATGTCTTCACGGTGCGGATCGACCCGTTCGCGGGCAAGCTGTGCATCTTCCGCGTCCACCAGGGGACGGTGACGCGCGAGTCGCAGCTCTACATCGGCGACCCGCGCGAGGGGGAGATCAAAAAGCCGTTCCGCGTCGGGCACCTGTTCAAGATCCAGGGCAAGGACCACCGGGAGGCGGACCAGGCGGTGGCGGGCGACATCGCGGCGGTGGCGAAGGTCGAGGAGATCCACCGCGACGCCGTGCTGCACGAGACGCACGACGAGGACCAGATCCACATGCGGCCGGTCGCGCTGCCCGATCCGATGCAGGGGCTGGCGATCGAGCCGAAGCGTCGCGGCGACGAGCAGAAGCTGGCCGACGCGCTCGCCAAGCTCGCCGAGGAGGATCCGTGCATCCGCGTCAGCCGCGACGTGACGACGAAGCAGACGGTGCTCTACGGGCTCGGGGATCTGCACCTGCGCGTGACGCTGGAGACGCTCACGGACCGGTACAACGTGGAGGTGGACACCGAGCCGCCCAAGATCGCCTACCGCGAGACGATCACCGCGAAGGCGGAGGGCCACCACCGCCACAAGAAGCAGACCGGCGGGGCGGGGCAGTTCGGCGAGGTGTACCTGCGCGTCGAGCCGATGGAGCGAGGCGGGGGCTTCGAGTTCTCCAACGACGTCGTCGGCGGGGCGATCCCCCACCAGTTCATTCCCGCCATCGAGAAGGGCGTGCGACAGGCGCTGGAGGAAGGCGCGATCGCCGGCTACCCGGTGCAGGACGTGAAGGTGTCGGTCTACGACGGCAAGCACCACCCGGTGGATTCGAAGGAGGTGGCGTTCGTGACGGCGGGCAAGCGCGCCTTCATCGACGCCGTGAGCAACGCGGGCCCGGTGCTGCTCGAGCCGATGGTCGAGCTCGAGGTGACGATTCCGGCAGAGGCGATGGGCGACGTGACGGGTGACCTGTCGGGCAAGCGGGGGCGCATCCTGGGGACCGACGTGTTGCCGGGCGACCAGGCGCTGATTCGCGCGGTCGTGCCGCTGGCGGAGGTGGCCAACTACCAGAGCCAGCTCAAGAGCGTGACGGGCGGGCAGGGCAGCTTCACGATGGAGCTGAGCCACTTCGACCCGGTGCCGAGCCACGTCCAGCAGCAGATCGTCGCGGCCGCGAAGCCGGTTGAGCAGACGGTATGAGAGGCGGCGGCGTGCGACGATGACGGTTGACGGGGATCGCGCGCCCGCGCGCCGCGGGGTGCGTGACGTCCGCGCGGGGTAGATTCCAAAAAAATTTTGCAGGGTGAAACGTGGCCGGCGCATGGGTCGGATGACGGTGTTGCGTACGGGCGTCTGCCCCATTTGCATTGCCGCGCGGCGACGCGCCGACGGCGTGCGCGACCGGCGAGGATGCATGGTGCGCGATGCGGCGCGCTGCCGCGGCGCTGGGTACGGCGGCGGACGCGATCGCGTCGTTGGCGGGGCGGGTGCGCGGTCGGTGACAACGCTCGCGGTTGGGGGGCGCGTCGCGTCGTGGCGGGACGGCGTCGATCGCGATGAAACGTAGGTGCGGATGCATGCAGAAGTTCCGTGCGCTGCGGCGCATGGAGCGCGCGAGGGCGATCGACGTGCGACGCGATGACGGTGTGGCGATGCGCGGCCGGCGCGGCGGTGTGTTGACCCGCGCGCGCGCGGCCGACGCGGCGTGCGTCGCGTGTCGATCGCGCTCGACGATGACGTCGGTGACGTTGGTTTGCGC
Source organism: Phycisphaeraceae bacterium (assembly GCA_040905445.1). Lineage (GTDB taxonomy): Bacteria > Planctomycetota > Phycisphaerae > Phycisphaerales > Phycisphaeraceae > SKPT01. The sequence goes on from JBBDRN010000015.1 coordinate 19,906, forward strand.
ATGCGGTGCGGCGCTGCCGCGATGATGGTGAGCGCGCGTTGGATGGTGATGGAAACGCGCGGCGGGCGCGCTATTGATCGTGTCGGGCGCATGACTTTTACGCGCGAGGGGCTCAAGCCGCGACGGAGCACGCGCCGATAAGAATGGACAACGTTCAGAGTTTATGGTTGACGAGGTTTTTGCGCTTCGGTTACAGTTGACTCAAGCTCCGAGGGCGATTCGAAAGGAAAAGCCCATGGCTAAGAAGAAGGCTACGAAGAAGAAGGCGACGAAGAAGAAGGCCACCAAGAAGAAGGCTGGCAAGAAGAAGGCCAGCAAGAAGAAGGCTGGCAAGAAGAAGGCCACGAAGAAGAAGGCCACCAAGAAGCGGGCCGCCAAGAAGAAGAAGTAATCGCCTGCCGGGCGGTTTCGACCCTGCCGCGGCCGCCGGCCGCCTCCCCGACCCGCGCTCCGAATCAGCGGGCCGGGGAGACGAACCCTCACTCTTTAAAGCGCCTCGGAGCTCGAAAACCACGGAAGGCGTCCCACCACGGGACGCCTTCTCTTTGCGCGCCCGGCGTGCGGGTTTGACGCCAAGGCGCCAAGGGGGGAGCAGAGCGCCAAGGAGGGAGAGGCGGTGGCGGGACCGATGTTTAGCCCCCGCGCTCACGCGGGCGCCAGGCGTTGGTCGCCGGGCGGACGGGCGTTGCGGGGCGCGGGACCGGCCGCGCGGTATCGTGGGGGTATGACTGCCGACAGCCCATCGACAAGCGAAACGGCGGCGCAGCGCCTCGCCCGCCTCGACCAGGCGCACGTCTGGCACCCCTTCACGCCCATGCGCCAGTGGCGCGAGCAGCCGCCCACCGTCGTCGAGCGCGGCGAGGGGGCGTGGCTCATCGACACCGACGGCAACCGGTACATCGACGGCGTCTCATCCATCTGGTGCAACGTCCACGGCCACCGCGTCGCGGCAATCGACGGCGCCATCCGCGAGCAGCTTGATCGCATCGCCCACTCGACGCTGCTGGGCCTGGCGTCGCCGCCGAGCATCGAGCTGGCGGCGATGCTCGCCCAGCGGGCGCCCGGGTCGCTTAATCAGACGTTCTACTCCGACGCCGGCGCGACTGCGCTGGAGCTCGCCTTCAAGATGGCGGTCGGCTACTGGTACCACCGCGGCCGACCGGGCAAGCACAAGTTCATCGGCCTGGCGGGCGCGTACCACGGCGACACGGTCGGTGCGATGTCGGTCGGCTACAGCGAGTTGTTCCATCGTCCCTTCCTGCCGATGGTCTTCGACGTCACGTCGTTTCCCAATCCGGACCCGTGTCGGCCGCCGGGCGGGCTGACGCGGGCCGATGACGGCGGATGGCCGGGCGAGGACGTTGCGCTGGGCGAGGCGATGCGGGATCACTGCCTGGCCGCGCTGGACACGATGTTGGCGGAGCGCGGCGGCGAGACGGCGGCGGTGGTCATCGAGCCGGTGATGCAGGGCGCGGCCGGGATGATCCCGCAGCCGGCGGGGTTTCTCAAGGGCGTCGAAAGGCTGGCGCGCAAGCATGACGTGCTGCTGATCGCCGACGAGGTGGCGACGGGTTTCGGGCGCACGGGCCGGCTCTTTGCCGTCGAGCACGAGTCCGTTGAGCCGGACCTGCTGTGCCTGGCCAAGGGAATCAGCGGCGGCTACCTGCCGCTGGCGGCGACGATGGCGACCGACGAGGTGGCGGCCGCGTTCGAGGGCGAGCCGGGCGAGCGGCGGACGCTGTTTCATGGCCACACCTACACGGGCAACGCGCTGGCGTGCGCGGCAGGGGTCGCGTCGCTGCGACTGTTCGAGCAGCGCGACCTGATCGCGCACATCAACGAGAGCGCGGCGATCATCCGCGACGGGCTCGCGCCGCTGCGCGACGGCCGGGCGTTTCCGCACGTCATGGACGTGCGGCAGCGCGGGATCATGGTGGGCATCGAGCTCTGCCGCGACCGCGGGCGGGCGGAGCCGTTCGACTTCGCGGCGCGGGCGGGGGCGGCGTTCTGCCTGGCGGCGCGGCCGCGGGGGCTGTTCATCCGCCCGCTGGGGGACGTGGCGATCCTGATGCCGATCCCGGCGATGGATCACGCGACGCTCGAGCGCATGCTCGAGATCGTGGTGGCGACGGCGCGGGACTGGCGGCCGGGGGCGTGAGTGGTGGGGGGACGGCGGGGGAATCGACAGCAGGGGGAGATTCGGTGGCTGGCGTTGATTCTGCCTCGTGCTGCTGCGCCGGGACCACCGGTCCCGGCTTTCTACCGGAGCGCCTTGCCGGGAAAAAGACACATCCGCGATCTCCGCGTCCGGCCGCCAAATTCAGTAAGCAGCGCCCGACCCCGGAAATCCCGGATGAATGCAAAAAAAAAGGCCCGGCCGAGCCGAAGCTCAGGCCGAGCCCTTCCGGGGGCGAGTTGAAGGATCGTCGATTGATTGGCTCAACCGTCGATCACGGACAGGCGTGAATATCGGATAAGTGGGCGGCTGTGTCAACGGGGTTGGGGCGTTGATCTGCAATTTGGCAAAAAGTCACGATCACATTTGTATCATTGCAGTGCGCGTCGGTGATGCAAGTGGGGCCTGCGCGGGATGATGCGCGTTTTGCCGGTGCGGTGGCGGTCAGTGCCGGGCCGGGGCCGCACCGGGCGCCGCCTGGGCTGCGCGGTCGATCGCCGTGGCTGGGGCGGGTGTGGCGGGTGTGGCGGGGGCGACGCGTGGGCGGTTGTAGGTGACGTACCAGTAGAGCTTGGCGTCGAGCGTCGCGGGGCTGAAGCGGTGGTGGCGGGCGAGGTCGACCAGGAAGCGGACGTGCTCGATGTCGGCGTCGCTCAGGGCGCGGCGCTGCGACAGGGCGATCTCCTGGGCGCGGGCGATCCACGGCTGGGCCTGCATCATGGTCATGGCGGTTCTCCCTTACCCCGGCCCCGGCACGGACGGGCCGGGACGATACACGATTCCGCTTGTCAGCGTGCCACATAAACGCCGGTTGAGAAGGTGGATCAGCGGCCGAGGGCGGATATTGACCACGCCCCAGATTGCCCAGGCGGCGCGGCGGGCGGCGCGACTCGCGGAAGTGGCGACGGCCAAGGATAGAATAGACCGGGTCCTGGGTCGTTCCTGTGGCGGGTCGGCTGGGAGCCTGTGACGGCTTGTCTGGGAGCGTGAACGTGAGGCTTCGTCGGCCGATGGGGCTGTTCGTGCGGTTGAAGGTGTTCTGGTGGATCTATCGCGACCCGCGGATGCCGTTGTGGGCGAAGTTCGGTTTGACGGCGTTGGCGCTGGCGTACGTGATCTGGCCGATCGATCTCATCCCGATGATTCCGGTGATCGGCTGGCTGGATGACCTGACGGTGGCGTCGGTGCTGCTGTGGCTGGTGACGCGGGCGGCGCCGGCGGTGGTGCGGCGGCAGAGCTGGATGCGGGCGGGGGCGGCCGTCGAGCCGGCGGGGACGGGGTGAATGTGCGGGGCTTCGAGATCGGATGCGGTGGCGCATGGGAGAAGGGACGAGCGGCCATGCGGCGACTGGCGCTGGGCATCCTTGGCACGGGCAACATTGCAAGACAGTTCGCGGACGCGGCGGCAGAGTCGCGGCGGTGTCGCGTCGTGGCTGTGGGCTCGCGCTCGGAAGGCGCGGCCGAGGGGTTCGCGGAGGAGTTCAGCCTGCCGCGGGCGCACAGCAGCTACGAGGCGCTGCTGGCGGACGACGGCGTCGAGGCGGTGTACGTGTCGCTGCCCAACAGCCTGCACCACGCGTGGACGTTGCGGGCGCTCGAGGCGGGCAAGCATGTGCTGTGCGAAAAGCCGCTGGCGACGAGCACCGCCGAGGCGGAGGAGATGTTCGACGTCGCCGAGCGCTGCGGCCGCGTGCTGGTCGAGGCGTTTCTCTATCGTTCGCATCCGCTGACGCATGCGGTGGTGGAGCAGGTGCGCCGCGGGGCCATCGGCGAGCTCAAGCTCATCCGCACGAGCTTCTGCTTCCGCACGCGGCAGATCGCGAGCAACATCCGTTTTGATCCGGGGCTGGCGGGCGGGTCGCTCATGGATGTCGGGTGCTACTGCATCAGCTTCGCGCGGCTGCTGGCGTGCTGCGAGCCGGACGTGGTGCAGGTCGCGGCGCATCAGCACGAGAGCGGGGTGGATGAACGGGCGGCGGGAACGCTGCACTTCCCGGGCGGTGTGCTGTCGTCGTTTGTGTGCGGGATGACAGTGCAGGCGGACAACACGGCGTACATCTGCGGGGACGAGGGATATATTGAGGTGCCGGTGCCGTGGAAGCCGCCGATGCACAAGGCGCGGTATGTGGTGGCGGGCATGACGCCGCCGCGGCAGGACGGTGGGGGGACGGCGCCGCCGCGGCAGGTGTTCGAGGTGGATGCGGCGCGGCCGGTGTTCGCGCTGGAGGCGGATGACTTTGCGGCGGCGGTGCTGGACGGCGCGGAGCCGACGGTGGGGCGCGAGGATTCGCTGGGGAACATGCGCGTGCTGGAGGCGATGCGGCAGCAGATGGTGACGGTGTAGGGGGGAGGGGGAGGAGGGAGTCAGGGAAGTCAGGAGTCGAGGGAGGTGGGGATGCGGAAGCGGTGGGTGTGGGCCCGTCGCGTCGATCTGGAACGCCGCGTGGGCGCGGCGGCTAAACGGGGACGGGTGTTGCTGGTCCCCGCGACGCCTGGCTTCTCTGACTCCTGACTTCCCTGACTTCTGACTTCCTCGACTCCTTTCCCCTTTCCCCGAATGATGTGGCATGACGATTGGTTCACTCGAGCTGGCGTTGCGGGAGTTGCAGGGGCGCATCGAGGTCGTGGGTGGGGAGATGCTGCGCCGGGCGCGCCGGGCCGGGGGTGGCGGTGGCGGGAGTGGCGGGGGGACGATGGAGGTGTTGATGGCGGACGAGCGGCTGCGGGTGCAGGCGCTGCGGTTCGTCGATGTGCTGCCCGCGCTGGAGCGAGATGATGAGGCGCTGGTGCGTCACCTCGGTGAGTACTTTCTCGATGGCGAGTTGGGACGGGTGCTGCCGGTGGTGGGTCGGTTCCCGTGGGTGGTCGGGCGGCTGCGGGCGGCGGTGGACTCCGAGCGGTCGGCGAAGTGGCTCGCCCCCGTGGTGCGGCGGTCGGCGGCACGGCTGGGGCGGCGGTTCATTGCCGGGCACGACGCGGCGAGCGTGCTGCCGCGGCTGGCGCGGCTGCGGCGCAAGGGGCTCGACTTCACGCTCGATCTGCTGGGCGAGGCGACGCTCAGCGAGGCGGAGGCGGAGGCTTATCAGCGGCAGTACCTGCGGCTGATCGAGGAGCTGGCGGGGCAGATGCAGCGCGCGGGGTGGCGCGGGCCGGCGGGGGTGGATGTGCCGGGGGGTGACGTTCGTGGTCTTGGGGAGGTTCGCACAGCGGACCCTACGGGAGCGCGGCAAGCGGCGGGCGAAGGCGCGAGCGGCGGCGGGGCACCCTCCCCTGGCCCCTCCCTGAAGGGAGGGGGAGGGCAGCGCGGGGTGCCCGCGGGGAACGTGTCGGTGAAGCTCACGTCGCTGTATTCGCAGGTCGGCCCCGTGCGCGAGGATGCGGGCGTGGCGGTGCTCAAGGAGCGGCTGCGGCCGATCCTGCTGGCGGCGCGGCAGCACGGGATGTTCATCAACCTTGACATGGAGCAGTACGACACGAAGCGCATCACGCTGCGCGTGTTTCGCGAGCTGCTCATGGAGCCGGGGCTGCGCGACTGGCGCGACGTGGGCATCGCGATGCAGGCGTACCTGCGCGATACGGAAGATGACCTCGATGGGCTTGTTGAGTGGGCGCGGGAGCGCGGCACGCCGGTGACGGTGCGGCTGGTGCGCGGCGCGTACTGGGACTACGAGACGGTGCTGGCGCAGCAGCATGGGTGGGACGTGCCGGTGTGGACCGAGAAGCCGGCGACGGACGTGTGCTATGAGCGATGCCTGTGGAAGCTGCTGCGGGCGCACGAGCATCTGGACGCGGCGGTGGCGACGCACAACGTGCGCTCGCTCGCGGTGGCGCAGGCGACGGCGGAGGCGATGGGGCTCGTGCCGGGGCAGTATGAGCTGCAGATGCTGTACGGGATGGCGGACGGGCTCAAGCGGGCGGCGGCGGACATGGGGCATCGCGTGCGCGTGTATGTGCCGTTCGGTGAGCTGCTGCCGGGCATGGCGTACCTGGTGCGGCGGCTCTTGGAGAACACGTCGAGTCAGTCGTTTCTGCGGATGAGCGTGGTGGGGGGTGGCGACGCGCGGGCGCTGTTGGCGGTGCCGGTGGTGGAGGCGGCGGCGGGCGCAACACTGGCGGACAAGCCGCCAGTGGCACCCGGCGAGGCGGATGGCGAGCGAGCGCCGGAGCCGGTGCGGCGGTTTGCCGATGAGCGCGAGCGGCAGGCGTTTGGCGACGCGATCGTGCGCGTGCGCGCGGCACTGGGCGCGTCGTATGGGCTGGTGATCGGCGGGGAGAGGGGCGCGGCGGAGGGCGGGGCGGAGATCCTGTCACGCAACCCCGCGCGGCCGGGCGAGGTGGTGGGCCGCGTCGCGTCGGCGTCGGCGGGCGATGCGCAGCGCGCGGTTGCGGCCGCGGCGGAGGCGTTTGCCACGTGGGCGGCGCGGCCGGCGGCGGAGCGGGCGGGGTGTCTCATGCGTGCGGCGGAGGTCATGCGCGGGCGGCGCGATGAACTCGCGGCATGGCAGGTTATCGAGGCGGGCAAGCCCTGGCCCGAAGCGGACGGCGACGTGTGCGAGGCGATCGACTTTCTGTGCTACTACGCGCACCAGATGACGCGCTTGAGCGAGGGCGCGTGGCTCAACGTGCCGGGCGAGACGAACCACTACCACTACATCCCGCGCGGCGTGGGGGCGGTGATCGCGCCGTGGAACTTTCCGCTGGCGATCCTGACGGGCATGACTGCCGCGACGATCGTCACGGGCAACACGGCCGTGGTCAAGCCCGCGCCGCAGACGCCGGTGATGGCGGCGAAGCTGATGGAGGTGCTTGGTGATGAGCGCGTGGGGTTGCCGGCCGGTGTGGTGAACCTGCTGCCGGGCGGCGACGAGGCGGGGCAGGCGCTGGTGACGGACCCGCGCGTGGCGCTCGTCGCGTTCACCGGCTCGCAGGCGGCGGGGACGTGGATCAACGCCGAGGGGGCGAAGGTGCGCGAGGGGCAGAGGCACATTCGGCGGATCGTCGCGGAGATGGGCGGGAAGAATGCGGTGATCATCGACGCCGACGCCGACCTCGACGACGCCGTGCGCGGGACGGTGCTGTCGGCGTTTAACTATGCGGGGCAGAAGTGCTCGGCCGCGTCGCGGGCGATCGTGGTGGGCGAGGCGTATGAGCCTTTTCTGGAGCGGGCGGTGGAGGCGGCGCGGAGCCTGGCGGTGGGGGACCCGCGCGACCCGGCGGCGAGCGTCGGGCCGGTGATCGACGAGGAGGCGTATGGGCGGATCAACGGGGCGATCGAGGCGGTGGTGCGCGCGGGGGCGGGACGGCTGGTGCTGGGTGGTGGCGAGGCCGCGAGGGGCGGGGGCGGCGGGGGCGGGTACTTCGTTGAGCCGACGATCTTTGCGGAGGTCGACCCGGCGAGTCGGCTGGGGCAGGAGGAGATTTTCGGGCCGGTGCTGGCGGTGATGCGGGCTGCGGATTTCGAGGAGGCGCTGGCGCTGGCGAACGGGACACGGTATGGGCTGACGGGGGGCGTGTACTCTCGCAGCCCGGAGCATCTGCGGGCGGCGCGGGAGCGGTTTCGCGTGGGGAATCTCTATCTCAACCGGAAGATCACGGGGTCGATCGTGGGGCGGCAGCCGTTCGGCGGGTTCAAGCTGAGCGGGGCGGGGTTCAAGGCGGGTGGGCCGGATTATCTGTTGCAGTTCATGGATCAGCGCGTGGTGACGGAGGAGACGCTGCGGCGCGGGTTCGCGCCGGATGAGCGGACGGCAATGGAGTTGGAGTGAGGGGGGAGGCGGGGTTCGGGGTTCCGGGATCGGGGATCCGGGGGGAGGCCCGCGTCGCTTGTAGGGTGGGTGGAGCGGAGCGGAACCCACCGCGCGGGCCGGGGATGGTGGGTTGCGCTTCGCTTCACCCACCCTACGGCGGAGGGCGGGCGGGGGAGGGATTAGGAATCAGGATTACGATTAGGATTAGGAACAGGAGGGGGAGGTGGGGGGCTTTGCGTAGTCGGTGCTGGCGAAGCACTCGGCGAGGATGGCCTGCTCGATGTAGCTGCGCTCGCGGGCGCGGACGGGGAGGCGGACGACGAGGTGGACTTCGCCGGCGGCGGGAATCTGGATGGTCACGCGCGGGTCGACCGACGGGGTGTCGAGGCCCTGGCGGTCGCTCAATCGCTGCATGTGGCGGCGGACGTCTTCGAGGTAGGGCTGGCAGCGGCGCATGGCGCTGGCGAGGAAAGCCTCGCGGGCGGCCTGCCAATCGTCGTCGCGCTTGAAGGGGATGGTGAAGACGTGCAAGACGTAATCGTGGGTGTAGCTTTCGTTGGTGACGGGCTCGGCGAGGAAGACGCTGTTGGGGATGACGGTGACGCGGCCGGTGCGCTGGTGGGTGAGCTTTCCGGGGCCGACTTCCATGATGGTGGTGGCGAGGAGGTTCTGGTCGATGACGTCGCCGCGGAAGTCCTTGACCTGGATGCGGTCGCCGACGTTGAAGGAGCCGGCGCCGGTCTTGAGGACGGAGCCGGAGAGGCAGAGGATGAGCTCCTTGGTGGCGATGACGAAGGCGACGACGATGGCGACGAGGGAGAGGGCGAGGGTCTGAAGCTCGGTGGCCCAGATGACGACGAGGCCGAGCAGCAGCACGAGCAGGAGGGCGTTGCGTGTCTGGACGAGCCAGCGGCGGCGCAGGTCGGTGGCGGTGACGCGCTGCTTGATGAGGCGGCCGAGCAGGCCGCGGGCGATGAGGATCGCCGCGATGAGGATGACGGTGCTGACGACCGGGCTGGCGGGCAGGGCTCTGAGCCAGTCGGGCAGGGCGGTGAGCCAGGCGGGTGGGTCGGCGGCGGCGAAGATGGGCATGGGGGGATTCTAGCCGGGGGCGGTGGGAAGCCCACGGATTGCAATCCGTGGGCTTCGCGGTGCCCCGCCCGCGGCACCCCGCGTCGCACCGGCCCCGGCTTTCTTGCGGCGGGGGGAGAGCGCGTGCGAGGCGAGCGGTGGGCGGTTACCATTGGGGGTTGATCCTGGGCGCGGCGGTGCGGTGCGGGGGCCCTCGCAGCGCCGGCCCGGGAGGCCGGGCAGACTCGCCCGGTTGTGACCCCGCCAACGGATGTGCATGGGCCACGGGCGGCGATGATCGACCCGTGTGGATGCATGGCTGGTACTGATGACACATCGAGGAGTATGAGTTGATGCAACTTCCTGCCCGCAGGGTGCTTTTGGTATTGATGGCGATCCTGGCGCTGAGCGCGAGCGCGCAGGCGTTGATCAACCCGAACTTCACGCCGGTCCATCTCGTGGACCAGTCGGAGACGATCCTGGTGCTCGAGTTTGACGGGGTGGACGAGGACGGGTTCGTCGTGGCGCGGGTGGCGGCGACGCTCAAGGGGGAGCACGACACGGACGTGGTGCGGATCGACCCGGAGGCGGCGATCGCGGTGGGTCAGCGCGAGGCGTTCGTGGGGGCGGTGGAGGCGGGGCAGGAGCAGGCGCTGCTGTTCATCGGCGAGTTTGAGCCGGGCGGGTTCGGGGGTGGGGAGATGTACCTGGACGGGCCGGGCGGCGGCGGGCCGATGGCGGTGGGGTTCCTGCACATCGACGGGCTGCCGGCGGCGCAGTGGCTGGTGGTGGAGAACTGGGAGGACGACCTGTGGGACATGGTCCAGAGCGAGGCGTTCCTGCTCGCGACGTTCAACGGCGGGACGGACATGCTGCGGGCCATGGTCGAGTACGTGCTCGAGGATCCGGAGGCGGACGTGCCGGTCAACGCGCAGGCGCGCTGGGCCGATGAGCCGATCGCGATGGGCGAGGTGGCCGGCGAGGTCGTGCGGGCGCAGGCGGTGACGCTGGCGGACGACGTTTCAACGCTGTTCGTCGCGAGCCTGGAAGGCGACCGCGTCTATCGGTGGACGGGCGAGACGATGGCGGACGTGACGGACGAGCTGGGGCTCACGTCGCGCAGCGCCATGCACGCGTGGGGCAACTTCACCGGGTTGGGTCGGCTCGACCTGGCGAGCTTCGACGGCGAGTCGCTCGTGCTGCACGCGCAGGGGGAGGACGGCACGTTCGAGGCGCAGGGGCTGGAGCTCGGCGACGCGCTGGCGGAGGGCGTCCTGTCGCTGGCGTCGCTGGAGGTTGCGGCGGATGCGGGGGCGGGACTGGTGATCGGCACGCGCGGGCTGCCGCGGCGGGTGACGTTCGACGGTGGCGTGGCGAGCGTGCGCGGGCTGGTCGAGGCGGGGGCCGAAGGCGCGATCGGTGACGACGCGGGCGCGTTGATCGTCGCCGACCTCGACGGGGACGGCTACGTGGACGTGCTGCAACTGGGGGCCGGCGGGGGTGTGGTGTACCGCGGGCGGGGCCCGGGTGAATTCCAGTCGCCCGAGGTCGTGGAGGCCGCAACGGGCGGGGGCGAGCATGGCGCGGCGGTCGGCGACTTCGACCAGGACGGGCTGCTGGACGTGTTCGTCGCGTCGGATCGGCGGCATCTGCTCTGGCAGAACCGGGGGGAGATGCGCTTCGAGGAGGCGCTGATGCTCAGCGGCGAGGTGAGCTACAAGTGGACGGGCGAGGGGCAGTCGGCGCACGTGGCGGACCTGGGCAACGACGGGCGCGACGACCTGCTGATCCACTACAGCGTCGGCCGGATCCCGTACATCCTCTACAACCGCGGTTATCGCAGCTTTGCGCATGCGCTGGGTCTGGATGTGGACGAGCACGGATCGTTGGAGGCGGCGGCGGAGGGCCAGCAGGCGGTGGCGTTTGGTGACTTCAACGGCAACGGGGCGGTGGACCTGGCGATGGTGCTGCGTGACGGGACGGCGTGGGTGCTGCCGCGGGCGGTGGAGGGGGGCGACGCGCTGGCGGTGCGGGCGGCGCTGCCGGCGGGGGAGGCGGGGCCGGTGAATGTGCGGGCGTGGCGTTTTGAGCGTGACCTTGGTGTGCGGCAGGCGACGGCGGATCGGCCGGCGCTGATCGGGGCGCGGACGCCGGGCCCGGTGCGGCTGCAGTGGCAGTACCCGGGCGGGGCGGTGCGCGAGACAGAGGTGATCCTGGAGGGCGGGCCGGTGCGCGTTGAGCTGGAGCGGTGAGGGGGGAGAAGAGGAAGTCGGGGAAGTCAGGGAAGTCGGGGAAGTCGAGGAAGAGGGAGGTTGAGGCGTCGGCGTTGTGGATCCGTTCTCCGACTCCCTCGACTTCGCTGACTTCCCTGACTTCCTCCGCAAAGACGGGAACGACGCATGGTGCTGATGAGCTTTCTGGATGCGATGGGTGGCGGTTCGCTTGGTGTGGTGCCGGTGGTGGTTGGGCCTCTGCAGGCGCTGGTGGCGCTTTTGCCGGGGATCCTGGCGGCGCTGGGCGGTTTGCTGCTGGCGCTGTTCAAGCCGACGACGATCAAGCGGCTGTTTCAGTTGCTGTGGGCGCAGAAGCTGGCGGTGGTGTTGATCGTCGGTGCGGTGGGCGGGTTGTTCTATTTCGGGAGTCATCTGCTGCCTGCGCGTGCGGGTGAGGTGGGGGCGGTGGAGGCGGATGCGGCGGATTGGCCGCAGTTTCGCGGCGGGATCGCGCGGCGCGGGTGGGTGAATGATGGCGAGGCGGACCCGGTGCGCGGCGGCATGAACTGGGCGGCGACGCCGAATGGGCATACCGAGTTCTACAGCTCGCCGACGCTGGTGGGCAACCGGGTGTACATCGCGTCGGCGCAGGTGAGCATGTTCAACCGCGAGGGAGACGGGCGGATCCTGTGCCTGGATGCGGACACGGGGGCGCTGGTGTGGGCGTCGGGGCCGCGCGGGTACCACGCGAGCTTTTCGTCGGCGTCGGTGGTGGGCAATCGGCTGGCGATCGGCGAGGGGTTGCACCTGACGAAGGATGCGCGGTTCACGGTGCTGGACCTGGACAACGAGGGCGCGGTGTTGTGGTCGTACCAGAGCAACAGCCACGCCGAGTCGTCGCCGGTGATCCACGAGGATCGGGTGATCTTCGGTTCCGGGATGGACGGGTATTACTGCTTTGAGCTGGAGCCTGGCGCGGATGGCGAGCCGGTGCTGGTGTGGCACGTGCCGGGGGACCGTTATCGCGACGCGTCGGGTTCGCCGAGTGTGTACGAGGCGGTGGTGTACGTGACGATGGGGCGCGCGGGGGGCACCGGGTTGGCGGCGCTGGACTTTGAGACGGGCGAGGAGCTTTGGCGCGTCGAGACGCCGTACGCGGTGTTCTCCGGGCCGACGATCGCGGAGGACGAGGGGCTGGTGCTGATCGGGATGGGGACGGGGGACTTCGTGCTGTCGGCGGAGGAGGCGATGCAGCGAGAGCTGGAGCGGCTGGCGGAGGCGGGCTTCAGCGAGCAGGAGATTGCCGAGCGGCGCGAGCGGCTGGGGCCGGCGGGCGAGGTGTGGGCCATCGATCGGGAGACGGGTGAGGTGGCGTGGCGGTTTGAGGCGCGCAACGCGGTGATGGGGCAGGTGGCGATCGACGGCGAGCGGGCGTACTTCGGCTCGCGCGACGGGAACCTCTACAGCGTGTCGGTGGCGAGCGGCGAGGTGCTCGGCACGTGGCAGGGGCATGAACCGATCATCGCGTCGCCGGCGGTGGCGGATGAGCACGTGTACGTGGTGACGAATAGCGGATACCTGTACGCGCTGGAGAAGTCGGGGCTGGAGCGGGTGTGGGACCTGAAACTCGGGCAGGCGCCGTCGTTGAGCTCGCCGACGGTGGCGCGCGGGCGAGTGTTCGTGGGGACGACGGGCAATGGCGTGCTGAGCGTGGGCGAGACGGGCGAGCAGGGGGCCCCGCTGTGGGCGGGCGACCGGGGCGGGCCGGGCCGGTCGGGCTTTGCGCCGGGGGCGCTGATGGCGGGACGGGCGAACTATGCGTGGGGCTACAGCGACCCGGTGGTGGACGGCGGCGAGGCGGGCGCGGTGACGGCGCCGATCGCGGTGCGGGCGGCGGGGGACGACGGCGAGGAAGGCGGGCCCGCGGTGTTTGTGGCGCTGGCGTCGGCGGAGGGGCAGGGGGTGGCGCGGCTGAGTTGGCCGGAGGGGCTCAACGCCGCGCCGCGGCGGGACTGGCTGGTGGAGACGGCCGGGCGCGTGACGACGGCGCCGGTGCTGGTGGGGGACGTGCTTGCTTTCGTCGAAGGGGACGCGGGCGATGAGGGGCGCATGCTGCGGGCGGTGGACGCGGCGACGGGCGCGGCGTTGTGGAGCGCCGCCGTGGCGGCCGACGCGCCGGGGAGGCTGACGGCGACGCGGGAGCAGGTGCTGGTGAGCGATGCCGATGGGTTGGTGGCGTACGGGCTCGGCAGCGGCGAGGTGCGCTGGCGGGCGGCGGTGGGTTGGGTGGTGGATGTGCCTTTCGTGGATCGGGAGTTGGTGGTCGCGGCGAGGGAGGGTGCGGGGAACGGGGCGGGGGGCGTGGCGGGGGAGGTGGCGGGGTAGGTGGAGTTGGACGCGGCGAGCGTCGTGGTGCTCTGGGAGCGCGAGTTGCCTGCGGAAGCGACGACGGGGCCGGTGGTGGTGCGGGACGTGATCTGGGTGGGTGTGGGTGATGGCGTGCGGGGGTATGACATCTTCGACGGTGGGCAGCGTTACGCGGTGGGCGACGCCGCGGCGGTGGATCGGCTGGTGGTGGAGGGGGACCGGGTGGCGTGGACGAGCGAGGCGGGGCGGGCGTACGTGCTCGACGCGCGGAGTGGGAGCGTGGAAGTTGAGGTGGAGGGTGTTGAGCCGGCGTACGCGCCGCTGCTGGCGGAGGCGGGCATGCTGGTGTGGGTCGAGGGGGCGCTGTCGTGGTACGACTTCGAGGCGGGCGAATCGCGGTACTGGACGCGGATCACGGCGAGCTGGCCGGGGCTGCCCGAGACGCCGCCGGTGATGGTGGGTCGGCATGTGCTGTTCGCGACGGAGCTGCGCGGGCTGGTGGGTGTGCGGCCCGGGGGGTGATTGGTTGAACCGCGAAGGAGCGAAGGGGGCGAAGCGGCGCGAAGGACGGAATTGACCACCGAGGCACAGAGGCACAGAGACAAGAGAAGCAAGGCAGATGAGCAAGGCAGGAGGGTTGGAAGGCGGGAAGCGGAGGTTGAGAGCTGTGGTAGGTTCGGTGCTTCTCTGTGTCTCTGTGTCTCTGTGGTTTTCTTCGTGAGGGCTTCGTGTTCTTCGTGCCTTCGTGGCAAAGGTTGGTGACGTGAGCCAGGACAAGACGCGGATGATTTACTTTTTCGGTGACGGTGAGGCGGAGGGTGATCCTGCGCGTGTGGATCGGCTGGGGGGCAAGGGCGCGAGCCTGGCGGCGATGACGCGCGCCGGGCTGCCCGTGCCGCCGGGGTTCGTGATCGACGTGGCGGCGTGCAAGCATTATCACGACAGTGGCGGGCAGTGGCCGGGCGGGCTGGAGGCGGAGCTGAAGCGCTACGTCGCCCGGCTGGAGTCGGCGACGGGCAAGTCGTTCGGCGACGGGGCGCAGCCGCTGCTGGTGTCCGTGCGCAGCGGGGCGGCGCGGTCGATGCCAGGCATGATGGACACGATTCTCAACTGCGGACTGCACGCGGGGCTGGCGGAGCAGGTGGCGGACCCGGCGCAGTTCTGGGCGGTCTACGAGGCGTTCGTGCGGCAGTTCGGGCGGACGGTGGCGGCGATCACGGACGCGGCGTTTGAGGCGGCGGCGGGCAGCGCGCGCGACAGCGGTGGGCCGGAGGCGGGGGCGCGGGCGTGCATGGCGCTGTACGAGCGGCAGACGGGGGCGCGGTTTCCCGCTGAGCCGTGGGACGCGCTCAAGGCGTGCGTCGATGCGGTGTTCGAGTCGTGGGACAACGAGCGGGCGGTGATCTACCGCCGGTCGCACGGGCTGACGTCGCTGGTGGGCACGGCCGTGACGGTGCAGGCGATGTTCAACAGCGAGGTGTCGGGCATCGCGTTCACCGCCAACCCGGCGGATCCGCTGGCGGACGAGATGGTGATCGAGAGCGCGTTCGGCTTAGGCGAGGCGATCGTCTCGGGCGACGTCGCGCCGGACCGGTTCGTGCTCGATGCGGCGACGCATGAGATCAAGGTGCGCGCGATCGGGCGCAAGGAGCATGTGTTCGCGGGGCTGGGCCATGGCGGGGCGGGCAGTGACGCGGTCGATGCCGAGAGCGCGTCGCTGACGGATGAGCAGATTCGCGAGCTGGCGGGTGTGGCGCGTCAGGTGGAGGGGTACTTCGGTCACCCGGTGGATATTGAATGGGGGCTGGAGGGCGGACGGTTCGCGCTGCTCCAGTCGCGGGCGATCCGGGGACTGGAGGTGGCGCGCGAGTTGGAGCCGGCGCGGCAGGCGGAGATCGCGCGGCTGGAGCGGCTCGCCGAGGCCGAGGGCAAGAGCAAGGTGTGGGTGGTGCATAATCTGGCGGAGACGCTGGAGGCGCCGACGCCGGTGACGTGGGACATCATCAGGCGGTTCATGGCGGGCGACGGCGGCTACGGGCGGATGTACCGCGACTTTGGCTATCGGCCAAGCCGGCGCGTGCGCGACGAGGGTTTCCTGGAGCTGATCTGCGGGCGCATCTACGCGGACGTGGACCGGGCGGCGGAGCTGTTCTGGGAGGGCATGCCGTTCGAGTACGACCACGAGCAGGTGCGCGAGGACCCGCGACTGCTGGAGGCGGCGCCGACGAAGTTCGAGGCGTCGCGGACGGATGGGCGGTTCCTGCTGCGGCTGCCGGGCACGATGGCGGCGATGGTGCGCAGCGTGCGGCGGGTCAAGCGCGCGCGGCGGGCGGCGGTGGAGCATTTCGAGCGCGCGGTGCTGCCGGGGTATCTCGACTACGTGCGCCGCGAGCGGGCGCACGATCTGGCGGCGCTGTCGACGCCGGCGCTGGTCAAGAAGCTGGACGAGCGCGTCGAGCGCGTGCTGATCGAGTTCGGCAATGAGTCGCTCAAGCCCGGGTTCTTCGGCGGCATGGCGCGGGCGGAGCTCGAGGCGGTGCTGGTGCAGCTCATGGGCGAGGAGCGCGGCGAGCAGCTTGCCCGCACGCTCAGCTCCGGGCTCGATGGCGACCCGACGCTGGAGCAGAACCAGGAGCTGTTCGAGGTGGCGCGCGGCGACAAGTCGCTCGACGCGTTCATCGAGAAGTATGGCCACCGCGCGGTCGGGGAGATGGAGCTCTCGCAGCCGCGGTGGCGCGAGGAGGCGAGCTACCTGGAGCAGATCATCGGCTCGTTGGACACGAGCGAGGGCAACTCGCCGCACGCGCTGCACGAGAAGAACGCGGGGATACGGCGGGAGGCGATCGCGAAGCTGCCCGAGACACTGGCGGAGGCGGGTGGGAGCTTTCTGCTGGAGCGCATCACGCGGCTGGTGGACGAGGTCGGGCGGCTGCTGCCCTACCGCGAGGGCGGGAAGCACTACCTCTTGATGGGCTACGAGCTGATCCGGCAGGTGCTGGTGGAGCTCGGCCGGCGGTGGGCGATCGGCGAGGACGTGTGCTACCTGCAGTGGGACGAGCTGGCGGGGTTTGAGACGCGGCGCGATGAGCTGACGACGAAGGTCGCCGAGCGGAAGGTGCGGTGGCAGGCGTACAAGCGGCTGGATTTGCCGGAGGTGATCGACTCGCGGGCGATGGAAGAGCTTGGTCGGCCGCGGGAGATCGAGTCGGCGAGCGAGCTGACGGGGCAGAGCCTGTCGCCGGGCGTGTTCACGGGCACGGCGAGGATCGTGCACAGCCCGGCGGAGGCGCGGGACCTGCCGACGGATTGCATCTTGATATGTCCGTCGACGGACCCGGCGTGGACGGCGCTGTTCACGACGATCAAGGGGCTGGTGGTGGAGCGCGGCGGGGTGCTCAGCCACGGGGCGATCACGGCGCGGGACTTTGGCGTGCCGGCGGTGGCGTGCGCGGACGCGACGCGGGCGATCGAGGACGGGGCGCGCGTGCGGGTCGATGGCGATCGCGGGCGCGTGACGGTGATCGGGGAGGGGGGTTAGTGGGAAGGAAGTCAGGGAAGTCAGAAGTCGGGGAAGTCAGGGAAGGCAGGAGTCGGAAGAGGCAGCGGCCGATTCCTCCGCTTCCCGTGTTCCTCCGCTTGCGACTTCCTCGACTTCTGACTTCCTCGACCTCCCTGACTTCCTCCCCCAGAAGGTGATTTATGCTTGAGACGATCAATGAAGTTGTGCTGACGATCACGGACCCGGTGTTGGGTTGGATGTTGCTGCTGCCGCGAGATGTGGCGATGTTGATCCTGGCGGTGGCGACGGCGCTGGTGCTGACGCTGATTCGGCTGGTGACGACGAACCAGGAGTACCTCGGGTGGTGCAAGCGCGATCGCAAGCAGCTCAAGCGGCTGCTGCGCGAGGCGAAGCGGCGCGGGGATGTGGATGCGAAGCGGAGGCATCGACAGACGCTGGGGCAGATCGGGGGCGTGCAGCTCATGGCCGAGGGCAAGCCGTTGATGGCGTCGATCGTGCCGATCGCGTTCCTGGCGATCTGGGCGTTCGCGCGGCTGGCGTTCATGACGCCCGAGCCGGGGGAGGCGTTGACGTTCAACGCGTACTTCGCGGCACCGCGGATCGGCGAGCGGGTGCACGTGCTGCCGCAGGATGGGCTGGCGGCGGAGGGTGGGTGGATCCAGCGCGTGCGGCCGGTGACGGAGGAGGATTTCGCTTTCGGGATCTATGCGGGGATGGCGTCGTGGGAGCTGGTGGCTGAGTCGCGGGATGAGCCTTACGAGGTGGCGGTGCGGTTTGAGGGCGAGACGTTCACGATGCCGGTGCTCGGTCCGGGGCGGACGTATGCGCCGCCGATCGTGTTCGTGGCGGACCCGCGCGTGGAGGCGTTGACGGTGGATCTGACGGAGTATCGGCCGTTCGGCGTGGTGCCGGGGGCGCCGGCGGTGATGCTGCAGCCGTGGATCGTGGGGTATCTGTTGATCGTGGTGCCGATGGCGGTGGTGCTGAAGCCGGTGTTGCGGATTCACTAGAGGGGGGAGAAGGGGGCAGGGGGCAGACTGCAGGGGGCAGTTGGGGAGGGGAGCGGAGGTGGGTGGCGGGGGGCGGCTCAGCCGTCGGCGACTTCGAGCTCGCTGGTCCAGCGGAGCCAGTCTTCCCAGTGTCGGCGGCTCATGGGGAGGGTCGGGTCCTGGAAGGCTTCGTCGGGGATGCGGTCGAGCTGGGTGCGGGCGCGTTCGTTGGCGACGCGGGCTTCCTGGAACTGGCCGAGCTCGCAGTGGGCGTTGAAGATCTGCACGAGGGCGACGAGCGACGCCGGGTGGTCGCGCCAGCGCAGGGCGGCTTCGTGGTAGAGCTCGATGGCCAGCTCGTAGCGTTGGCGGTCGTAAGCGGCGTCGGCCTGGTAGAAGTAGGCGTTGCGCAGGTAGAGGTGATCGAGCTCGGTGAGCGCCCGCTCGTCGGCGCGGGCCTCGAGCAGGTTGACGGCCTGGTTGTAGGTGCGCTGGGCGAGGTCGAGGCGGCGGTCGCGCTCGTTCTCGAGCTCGACGCGGCGCTGGCGGGCGCGCTGCTGGTCGATCTCGGCGTCGAGGGCGGGGACGGAGCGGCGGTAGGCGTCGGCAAGCAGGTAGCGCAGCTCGGCGCCGGCCTCGCCGTGGCCGTAGCGGTCGACGGCTTCGGTCAAGCGTTCGATCGCCTGGGCGTAGCGTCGGCCGTCGTGCTCGGCCTGGCGGTAGTAGAGCTTGCCCAGCTCGATGAGCGCCTGCTGGTACTCGTCGCTTTCGGGGGTGATGGCTTCGTGGTCGTCGACGATCGAGAGGAGCGTGCGCTCGGCGGCGTCCTCGCGCTCCAGGGCGATGTAGGCGCGGGCGAGCGGGACGAGGCTGTCGTAAGCCTCGGGCGATCGCGGGTGGTCCTCGAGCAGGCGGGTGAAGAGCTCGACGGCCGAGGCGTACTGGCCGTCGGAGAGGTAGGCTCGGCCGAGGCGGTTGAAGGCCCGCAGGCGCATCGGGTCGAGCTCGCGGACCTGGATGAACTCGGTGTAGACCTCGATGGCGTCCTGCCAGCGTTCGGCACGGTCGAAGTTTTCGGCAGCGGCCCAGAGGCTTGAGCCGTGGGCCTGGTCGTCGGTGATGGTGACCTGGCGGGCGTGCTCGTGGAAGTGTCGGGCGGCGGCTTCGAAGTGGGCGGCAGCCTCGCGGTTGGCGAGTCGGCGGGCGTCGCGCGTGATGCCGGGGGCCGCGGCGTGGGCGTGGTGGACCTGGCTGACGCGCTCGTGAATGTGGGCGAACTCGAGGCGCAGGTCGCGTGGCATTTCGTCGCCGTGCAGCGGTTCGAGGATGCGCAGCAGCTCCAGGGCCTGCTCATGGCGTTCGCGGTCGCCGAGGCGGTCGATGTGCACGCGGACGGTGGCTTCGAGCTCGTCGCGGCGCGGGTCCCAGGCCGGGGCGCGCTCGTCGAGCACCTGGACTGCGAGGGCGAAGTGGGCGAGCGCGTCGTCGTGTTCGCCGAGGCGGGCCTCGCAATCGGCGCGGTTGATGAGGGCGTCGATGTAGACGTCGTGGGAGGGGAACTCGCGGGTGACGACGGCGAAGTGCTCGAAGGCCTGCTCGACCTGATCGCCGGCGCGGTTGCCGAGGGCGATGCGTCCGAGGCCGACGTGGATCGAGGCGTTGAGGTCGTCGTTGGCCTCGATCTGCTGCTGGGCGAGCTGGTAGTAGTAGCCGGCCTGCTCGACGTCGCCGATGCGTTCGTAGGCTTGGGCAAGGCGGACGCGCAAGGGGGCGAGGTCGGGGTCGTTGCCGAGGCGCTGAATCCAGCGGGGCAGCTCGGCGATGATGCGGCGGGGGTCGCCGGCCTGGAGCTGGACCTGGGCGCGGAGGTTCGTGATCCAGATCTCCTGCTCGCGTCGGCGGGCGGGATCGGTCTCAGCGCGGAGCTCGTGGCGGAAGCGCTCGACGAGCGAGGCGAGGGCGTCGAGGCGGTCGAGTGGCGCGGCGTGGCGGTGCTGCTCGATGAGGCGGCGGACGAGCTGGTAGCGATGCCGGGCCGGGGCGTCCTCGAGGCGGTCGAGCAGGGCCAGGGCCTGGTCCTCGCGGCCGAGGTGGACGAGGGTCTCGGCAAGGCGGCGGAGCGAGCGGTCGTCGATCGGGCGGCCGGTCTGCTCGGCGCGGTGGTAGTCGCGGAGGATGCGCTGGTTGGCGTCGCGCCAGGCGGGGGTGTCGGCGGGGCGGGTGTAGCGGCGCTGGCGCTGCTGGAAGCCGAGGTCGCCGCGGTACTGCCAGTATCGGCCGAGCTGCTGGCCATCGGCGGTGTCGAGGTGGGGCTCGACGTGGTCGAGGATCTCGGTGGCGCGTTCGGTGTTGCCGGCCTGGAGGGCGGTGGCGGCCTGGTTGAGGTGCTCGGGATGGTCGAACGGCTCGGGGCGCGGCATGGCGAGGTAGAGCCCGAGCAGAAAGACGCCTACGCCCAGAAGCAGGACGGGCAGGTGCCAGACCTGGGACCAGGGGGGTGTGCGATCGGAGGCAAGCCGATCATGCGGCATGGGCGAGGGGGCTCCGTGGGGCGGGGCGCACCGGTCGCGCCGGGGCGGCGTGGGCGCCTGTAAGGGGTTATCGACGGGCGGAGGGGTTTGGATTCAGAATTGGGAATTCAGAATCGAGATTTATGAATAACCGCGAAGCAGCGCAGCGCGCGGAGGGCGCGAAGAGATTGTGGTTTGCTTAACTTTTGTTTTGTCAATCACTTCGATTGCTCCGCCTCTTCGCGGTTCCATGGGTTGTGTCGTCTGGCTTGTTGCTGAGCAGGGCGAGCAGGAGGCTGCGGCGGGCGAGTTCGTCGAGCAATTCGCCGATATCGGGGAACAGGCGTGTGCGGTCGGCGAGGTGGGTCGCGGTGTAGGTCTTGACGCGGTCGGCCTGGTGGGCGCGGGGCGGGGCCGGGCGCGAAGTTGCCGGCGGCGGCGATATCGGCGAGTGTATCGGCAAGTATGCCGTCGAGATGCCATGGGTTTGTTGACGGTTTCTGGAATTGGCGGCCGGAGGGCAATGGGATATGAGTAGTTCGGTGAACCCGGGCAAGCGTGCGACAGGGCGGTCGGCGGGGCCGGCGGCGTCGGGCGCGGCGGGGGCGAAGGAGCAGGAGATCGCCGCGGCGCTGGCGCGGATCCCGTCGGGGCTGTTCGTGCTGACGGCGAGGCACGAGGAGCGGCGGGTGGGGCTGCTGACGCGGATGGTGCAGCAGGTGTGCCACCGGCCGGCGATGGTGTGCGTGGCGGTGGCGAAGGGGTCGCCGATCATGCCGCTGATCAGCGAGTCGCGGCAGTTCGGGCTGTGCCAGCTTGGTGAGGGGGACAAGCTGCTGATGCGGAAGTTTGGCGGGGAGGTTGATCCGGGGGAGGATCCATTTCTGGGTTTCGAGTTGTTGCCGAGCGTCCTGCCGGGGCTACCGCTGCTGGCGCAGTGTCATGCGCCGCTCGAGTGCGCGCTGAGCTGCCACATGGATGTGGAGGGGGATCACGATCTGTTTGTGGGCGTGGTGCGGGCGGGGCGGTGGCGCGGGGA
>JBBDRN010000016.1:0-110354 GCA_040905445.1 Phycisphaeraceae bacterium
CGTGCACGCTGAGCACTTCGCCCACGCGGCGGGCGGCGTCCGCGCCGGCGTCGACCGCGGCCTTGACCGCCGCGACGTCGCCTTCGAACGTCACCGCCACGAAGCCGCTGCCGACCTTGTCCTGGCGCGTGAACTTCACGTCCGCCGCCTTGAGCGCCGCGTCCGTCGCCTCGACGGCGGCGATGAGCCCGCGCGTTTCGATCATCCCGATTGCCTGCTGGTTTGCCATCGCGTTTATCTCCAATGCGTGGTCGTCATGTCCATCGTTCGTCCCGTCAACCATCCTGCCCGGTCAACACGTCGCGCGTCTGCCGCGCGACGATCAACTCCTCGTTCGTCGGCAGCACCCACACTGCCGCACGGCTGCCCGCCGCGTCGACGCGCTGCTCCGCGTCGCGCGCCACCTCGCCGTTCTTCGCCTCGTCGATCGCGATGCCGGCAAAGTCGAGCCCGGCGCAGATGCGGCTGCGAAGCTCCGCGTCGTTCTGCCCGATGCCGCCGGTGAAGCTGATCGCGTCCGCCCCGCCGAGCGCGACGAGATACGCGCCCAGGTAGTGTCGACAGCTCTCGACGAAGGCCTCGACCGCCAGCGCCGCGCGTTCGTCCCCCGCGTCGGCCGCCTGCCGCACCTCGCGCATGTCCGGGCTCACGCCGCTGATCCCGAGCAACCCGCCTTCCTTGCCCAAGCGACGGAAAATCGTGTCCCGATCGAGCCCCGCGGCATCGAGCTTGAGCAGCGCGAACGCGTCGAAGTCGCCCACGCGGTTGTTGTGAAACACCCCCGACTGTGCCGTCATGCCAAAGCTGTTGGCGACGCTCTTGCCGCCCTCGATCGCGCAGACCGAGCACGACCCGCCGAGGTGGAGGTTGATGACGCGCTTCGCGTCGGGCGCAATTTCGCCGAGGCGCGTAGCGACGTAGCGATGGCTCGCGCCGTGGAAGCCGTAGCGCCGGATGCCCAGGTCCTCCGTCCACTCCCAAGGGATCGCGTAGATCTGCCGGGCGCGCGGGATCGACTGGTGAAACGCCGTCTCAAACGCGGCGACCTGCGGCACCTCCGGCAGGATGCGCTCGAACGCCCGCATCGCCGCGATGTAGGGCGGGTTGTGGGCCGGCGCGACGTCCGCGAACTGCTGCATTGTCTCGATCACGTGATCATCGACGCGCACCGCGCCGCTGATTGGCCCGCCATGCACAGCCTTGAAGCCGACCGCCCCAATGCGGTCCATCGACGCGACCGCGCCCATGCGCTCCATCGCGTCCAGGTGCAGGCGGATCGCCGCGGCATGGTCGGGCAGGTCGATCGTGCCCTGCTCGCGCTCGCCATGCACGGAACTCGTCGCGGCTGACCACTGCGACTCCGTCTGCCCGATGCGATCCGCGCTGCCCTGCGCAAGCTCGCGCTCCGCGCCGCTCTCCATCTCGAAGAGGCGGCACTTGAAGCTGGTCGAGCCGAGGTTGGCGACGAGGATCAGCATGGTTCAGCGATCAACCACAGAGCGAGGAGAACAGAAGTATTAGCCACAGATGCACACAGATGGGAAAAAACAGGGAGTCAGAAGTCGGGGAAGGAGGAACCGGCTTCCTCGACTTCCTTTCCCCATCCGTGTTCATTGGTGGCTATACCGCCTCTTAAAAGTTCGACAACAACTGGTCGTGCGGCCTGGCGATGACGTGGGCCGCCACCAGCTCGCCCACGCGCCCCGCTGCCGCGGCGCCCGCGTCGACCGCCGCCTTGACCGAGCCAACGTCGCCCTTGACCACCACGGCCACGTACGCGCCGCCGATCGCGATCGACTTGACCATCTCCACGCTCGCGGCCTTGAGCATCGCGTCGCTGGCCTCGACGATGCCCACCTGCCCGCGTGTCTCAATCATGCCCACTGCACTCATCGTCTCGCTCCGTAAGTTGGCGGCCCGCAGGGCCGCCGAGGGTTCACTTCTGACCTCGACCCGCGCCGGCACTCGCCCTGGGACGGGGCATCACGCCGCTGAGCTCGTCGTGCGGGCGCGGGATGACATGCACCCCGACGACCTGCCCGACGCGCCCGCCCGCTTCGGCCGCGGCATCGACCGCCGCCTTGACCGCCGCGACGTCGCCGGTGACGAAGCCGGTGACCAGCCCCGCACCGACCTTGTCCCAGCCGATCATCTCCACGTTCGCCGCCTTGAGCATCGCGTCGCACGCTTCCATCAGCGTGACGATGCCCTTGGTCTCCACCATGCCAATCGCCGGCTGTGCCATGTCAGTCTCCTGCTGAGTCGATCTTCAACGCCAAGGCGCCAAGAAAGGCCGCCGAGAACGCCAAGGATCGGATTGTGTGTTCAAGTTCAGTTCGATCTTGCCACGAAGAACCCTGCTCATGTTGTGCTAACGCCTGCACGTCCATCCCCATTCCTCGTTATTCATCTGTGTTCATCTGTGGCTTGCTCGTCTTTGCCTTTTTCGTCTTCGTGCCCTCTTCATCCCCTTCGCGCCGTCGTGGCGATCCTGATGTCCTTGGCGTCCTCACTCGGCGTCTTGGCGTTTAACCCGAGCGCTCCAGCGACATCCCCGTTGCCGAGGGCAGGTCGCAGGCGTTGCCCTCATCCGTATCGATGTGCACCTCGAGCTTGACCTTCTCGTCCACGCGTACGCGGAGCTGGTCGAACGTCAGGCCGCACGGCCCGTCGATGCGCAGCCGCATGTGCTCGCCGTCGCCCACGCCGTAGTGCGCCGCGTCGCTGGGGTGCATGTGCACGTGCCGCTGGGCGCGGATCACGCCACGCGGCAGGTTCACCGCCCCCGCAGGCCCCACGAGAATTCCGCCCGGCGTCCCCTCGTGGTTGCCGCTGATGCGCAGCGGCAGGTCGATGCCCAGGAACACGCCATCCGTGTAGCTCAGCTCCACCTGCGTGTACCGGCGGGTCGGCCCGAGGATCCGCACGTTGGGGATCATCCGGTTGCGCGGCCCGATCAGGTTGACCGTCTGCTCGCTGGCGAACTCGCCGTCCTGGTAGAGGTCCTTCAGCTTCGTGAGGTGCGACCCCGGGCCGAAAAGCGTCTCCAGGTCCGCCGGCGTGACGTGCACGTGCCGGGCCGAGACGTTCACGACCAGCGGGTTAGGCCCGCCATCAGGCTGCCTGCCGCGCACAGCCCTCGGTGCCGGCACTGAGGTCGCGCCGGTGGTGGCGGTGGTGGTGGGGGCGGTGGTGGCGGGGGCGGGGAGGCGGTTGCGGAGCACCTCGCGCACGACTTGCTCGACGCGCGGGCGTTCCAGGCCGGTGGCTTGGGCGAGACTTGGCATGCGTCTGTTGCTCCGACGATCCTGACAGGCGGGCCACACCGTCCGCCACCATCGTTCATAAGTATGCATAATCTTCCACGGTCTGTCAAATCTTTTCTCCGCGCCTGACACAACCCTCAGGGACACCATGAGTTTCGAGTGAGGGGGCGGATTTTCCAATGCCGCGCGTCTCGGCTGACCGAGATCGGAGGTAGAACGTCGTCAAACGTGGTGAACCGGCTCGTCGTTGCCCGCCCGCGCCGGGGCGACGGCCGCCGTCGCCGGGAGAAGCAAGCCGATGACCTCCTCGACCGCATCGCTTCAACCCCCCGCCCCTACCCTCACCGCGCCCGCCACCGGCTGTCGGCCGCCGGTCGCCCGCGTCGGCACCATCCGCATCCTCCTCGCCGACGATCACCCCGTCGTCCGCCACAGCCTGCGCAGCCTGCTGGAACTGGAGTCCGACTTCCTGCTCCTGCCCGATGCCGCCGACGGCCGCGAGGCGGTCGAGCTCACCCTTCGCCTGCGGCCCGACGTGCTCATCACCGACGTTCGCATGCCCCATCTGACCGGCATTGAGGTCGCCCGCGAGCTCAGCGGCCGGGTGCCCGGGCTGCAGATCATCGGCCTGTCGATGGGCGACGACTGGATCACCGCCCGCGCCATCCGCCACGCCGGCGCTGCCGCGTTCCTCTCCAAGGCCGGCGACCCGTCGATCCTCATCGACACCATCCGCCGCGTCACCCGCTATCCTTCGCTCTCCGCCAACCCGCCCGGGCCCAGGAACCCCTTATGCAAAGCGTCGGCGTCGAGTTCGTCGGCAAGGACCAGCTCCGCTTCGGCCCCCTCGAGCTCCAGCCCGCGGCCGACCGCGTCCGCGTCGACACCACCTGCACGCTCATCAGCACCGGCACCGAAACCATCGCGCTGACGCGCAACTTCAGCCCCGGCACGATCTGGCACGACTGGGTCACCTACCCCTTCCGCCCCGGGTACTGCGCCGTCGGCCGCCTGCTCGACGATGCACCGGAGGCGAACGCCAGAGCCGGCGACCGTGTCATGGCGTTCGGCCCGCACATGAAGCCCACCGTCGCCTCCGCCGCCCGCGTCTTTCCGCTGACCGACGACGTCGCCGACGAGGAGGCCGCCTGGCTGACCATGGCCGTCATCGCGATGCATGGCTACCGCCAGGGCGACGTGCGCCTCGGCGAGACGGTCGTCGTCGTAGGCCTGGGCATGCTCGGCCAGCTCGTCGTGCAATACGCCCGCACAAGCGGCGCCGCGACGATCATCGCCGTCGACACCGCGCCGGCCCGCCTCGAGCTCGCCAGCCGCCACGGCGCGACGCACACGCTGGAGCTTCCCGTCGACCAGGCCCGCGAGCCGATCGAGCAGATCACCGGCGGCGAGCTCGCCCACGTCGTCTTCGACATGACGGGCGCGGCCCCGGTGCAGGCCCACTGCCACCACCTGCTGCGCCACTTCGGGCGGCTGGTGCTCATCGGCGACACCGGCACGCCGGAGCGCCAGGGCCTGAGCAGCGCGTTCATGCTCAAGAACCTGCGCATTATCGGGGCCCATCAGCTCGGCGCGGCCCACGAGCCCTACTGGAAGCACCGCCAGCTCGGCGAGCTGTTCCTCACGCTGCTGACGCAGGGTCGGCTGAACGTGCGCGACCTCATCACCCACCGCTACCCCGCGGCGCAGGCGGGCGAAGCCTACGACATGCTGCTGACGCGCCGCGGCGACGCGATGGGCGTGATCCTCGACTTCAACGATGTATAAAGCCGGGACCGGTGGTCCCGGTCGCAGTCGGATCCGCCTGCAACCTCGAAACCGCGCGCCGCGTCCCGCGCCGTCCGCGCCTCGACCGGGACCACCGGTCCCGGCTTTATTCACTTCACCTGCGCCACGCACTGCTTCAGCGCCGGCACGGGGTTGTCCGCGTCGCCCTCATACTCGAGCACCGCGTAGCCGTCGAAGCCGCCGCTTTCGACCGTCTTGATGAGGCCCGGCAGGTCGAGGTTGCCGGTGCCGACGATCACGTCTTCGCCCTTGCCGTCGCGGCCGAAGACGAAGTCCTTGATGTGCAGGCCGTAGAGCCGCTCGCGGAAGACCTCGGCGAGCTTGACGGGGTTCTCGCCCGAGTCGAGGCACCACGCGGTGTCGAGGCAGAGGCCCACGCCCTTGGGCGTGGCGTTGAAGAAGTGGTTGAGCATCTGCCAGTTGCCCAGCCAGTGGTAGCCGCCGTGGTTGTGCACGGCCGCGCGGATGCCGTACTCGTCCGCCAGCTTGCCGACCATCTCGGCCGAGGCCTGCCACGACTCGGGCTTGAAGTTGGCGCTGATGCACGTCGCACCGGCCTGCTTCGCGAATTCAAAGCGTCGGCGGGCGTGGGCCTCGTCCGTGTCGAACGTCTCGACGCCGATCGCCAGGATCTCGATGCCCGCGTCGCGGTAGGTCTTGATCACCTCCGCGTGGGTGGTCGGCTCGTCGAACTTGACGTGCACCGCGCACAGCTCGATCGCCTTGAGCCCCAGCTCGCCGACGAGGCGCGCGACCTCGGTGTTGTCCTTGAAGTTGCGGAAGCAGTAGCTCTGCACGCCGAGCCCGTCGCGGATCGAAGCCATGTCACGTGTCCTTTGCATCACGGTGAAGTCGCCGCCGCGCCGGGCCGATCCCGCGCGACGGTACGATGACAGGATAGCGGCCAGGCCGCCCGGGAAAAGCAGTCCGCCCCGCCGCCCTTGACCGACGCCGCGGGTTCGCCGCTGCGCACCGCGGCGCTACAATGGACGCAGCGCGCAACACTCCTCGAGGGAGGCGAAGCATGGCCCAATCCCCCACGCACCCCCGCCCGTCGACGTCCACCACGCCCGTGGCGCAACCCGACGCCTACGCCACCGTTCGCCACACCACCGAGTCGCTCTGCCGCGGCCTGGCGGTCGAGGACTATGTCGTGCAGACGTGCGACGACGTCAGCCCCGCCAAGTGGCACCTCGCCCACACGAGCTGGTTCTTCGAGCGCTTCATCCTTGCCGAGCTCGTCCCGGGTTACGCCGCCGTCTGCCCGATGTATGACTACCTCTTCAACTCTTATTACAACGGCGCCGGTCCGCAGCACTGCCGACCCCGCCGGGGCCTGCTCTCGCGACCGACCGTCGAGCAGGTCTACGACTACCGCCACCTCATCGACGAGCGCATGCACGCGCTGATCGACCACCCGCCGCCCGGCGTCGACGAGACGCTGGCCGCCCGCCTGACGCTCGGCCTCAACCACGAACAGCAGCACCAGGAGCTGCTCGTTACGGACCTCAAGCACGTCTTCTCCTCCAACCCCCTCCTGCCCGCCTACCCCAACGCCCCGCCACATGACTCACCGGAGGGTACCTCCGCCGGCAAATCAATCAGAAATCAGAAATCAGAAATCAACCTGCCCGGCGGCCTCGACGACATCGGCCACCCCGCCACCCCCACCGCCACGCCCATCTTCGTCTACGACAACGAGACGCCGCGCCACCGCGTCTACCTCGCCCCCTTCCGCATCGCCGCCCGCCCCGTCACCAACGGCGAATACCTTGCCTTCGTCGCAGACGCCGGCTACGAGCGCCACGAGCTCTGGCTCAGCCTCGCGTGGGACGTCGTGCAGCGCGAGCAGTGGCGCATGCCGCTCTACTGGTACCGCGACGGCGACCGTTGGATGCACTACACGCTGGCCGGCCCGTGCGAGATCGACCCTGACGAGCCCGTCGCGCACGTCAGCTATTTCGAGGCCGACGCCTACGCCCGCTGGGCGGATGCCCGCCTGCCCACCGAGGCCGAGTGGGAGGTCGCCTGCCGCGACGCGCCGCTCGCGGGCAACCTGCTCGAGCTCGCGCGCTTCCACCCCGAGCCGATGCGCGACGACACGACGGCGGCCACCCACCCGCAACGCTGCTTCGGCGACGTATGGGAATGGACGCAGTCCAGCTATGCGCCCTACCCCGGCTACCGCGCCCCGGCCGGCACGCTGGGCGAATACAACGCCAAGTTCATGTGCAACCAGTACGTCCTGCGCGGCGGCTCATGCGCCACACCGCAGACCCACCTGCGACCGACCTACCGCAACTTCTTTCCCCCCGGCACCCGGTGGCAGTTCACCGGCCTGCGCCTCGCGTGGGACGGCTAGCCACGAAGACGCGAAGGGGACGAAGACAGGACGAAGAAGACCGGAGATGAGCGCGTAGGGTCCGCTGTGCGGACCTCGCCCGCCGACACGAAGAGCACCAGCATGCACAAAACCGAGCAATCCGCGGATCACCAACAGAAGCCCACCGATTGCAATCGGTGGGCTTCTGCCGCCATCGCCGACGACTGCGCCGCCGCGCTCGCCCGCACGCCGCCCGAGCTGCCCTGCAAATACCTTTATGATGCGCACGGCTCGGCGCTCTTCGACCGCATCTGCGACCTGCCCGAGTACTACCCGACGCGCACCGAGCTGGCCATCATGGGCGACCACGCCCGCGAGATGGCCGCCGCGCTCGGCCCGGACGTCGCGCTCGTCGAGATCGGCTCGGGTGCAAGCCGCAAGACGCCGCTCCTGCTCGCCGCGATGCAGCGGCCGGCCTGCTACGTGCCGATCGACATCTCGCCGACCGCGCTGACCGACGCGGCCGAGGCGCTCGCCCGCCGGTTCCCCGACCTGCCGATTCATCCGCTCTGCGCCGACTACACCGCGGGCCCGCTCGAGCTGCCCGCCGCCGCGCTGCACGCCCCCCGCCGAGCCGTCTACTTCCCCGGCTCGACCATCGGCAATTTCCACCCGCCCGACGCCGAACGCTTCATCGCCCGCCTCGCGCAGCTCGTCGGCCCGGGCGGCCGGCTGCTTGTCGGCGTCGACCAGCGCAAGGACCCCGACATCCTCGAACACGCTTACAACGACAGTCAGGGCGTCACCGCCGCGTTCAACCGCAACATCCTCACCCGCCTCAACCGCGACGCCAGCGGCGACTTCGACATCGACCGGTTCCGCCACCGCGCGATCTGGAACGACGCCGAGTCGCGCATCGAGATGCACCTCGTCGCCACCGGCGACACCACCGCCCAACTCGCCGGCCAGCGCTTCGACTTCAGCGCCGGCGAGTTCATCCGCACCGAGTGCTCGTACAAGCACACCGCCGACTCCTTCGCCGCCATCGCCCGCGGCTGCACGATCGAGCGCACATGGATGGACGAGCGTCGCTACTTCGCCGTGCACGCCCTGCGCGTCGAATAACACCAAGCCGGGACGGGTGGTCCCGGTCGAGCGGACCCGTGTCGGTTTTAGGCGCTGTCCAGCACGAACCGCATGGTCGGCAGCTCCTTGTCCAGCAGCCACCGGATGTACGCACACAACAGCCGATTCGCCCGCGTCACGTCCTCGCCCGCCTGGTCCTCAAGCACCGCCCCCACCACATTCCCCGCCACATCAACCGCGTCGTCGCCACCTGCCGCCTCACCACCGGCCGTGCGCCGCAGCGCCCCCAGCGTCGCCGCGCGCACGCGCCACTCCCGCGCCCCCACCCGGGCGGTAAAACCCCCCGTGGCCGGCTCGAAGCTGTACGTCCCGCGCTCCGGCAGCGTCTCGCCTTCGACCACATCGCGCCAGAGCTCCGGCCGATACCCCGCGTCATCCAGCACCACCCACTGAAACCGCAACAGCGCCGCCGCCGTACGCCCCCCCTCCCCCAGCGCGATCAAGAACCGCGCCAGCGCCTCGAACGTGCGCGGATGCGGATCCTCGTCCGCGCTCAGGGCATGCACCACGTCGGTCGCGTACAGCGCCAGCCGCTGGGCCGACAGGTCGCGGCGCAGGTGGTAGTAATGATCCTGCAGGTCCCACTCGGTGAGCTGGGCGAGCTCGGTGGTGGCCTTGGTCGTCGCGACGATCTCGCCGCGCGTCAGCAGCTCGATCCCGCCGGAGAACCGCTGCACGCTTGAAGGCGTCGCCCGCTTCGATCCCTTGGCCAGCCCGCGCACCTTCCCATGCGCCCGCGTCATGAGCACCACGATCTGGCTGGTCTCCGACCAGTCAAGATGACGAATGCAGATGGCCTGGTCCTTGAATCGCGGCACGGCGGGATTGTAGGGCAAGCGCGAACAACCACAGAGACATGGAGGCACAGAGGGAGACAGGAAAGACAGAGCAAGAGAGAGGCAGAGAAGCAGAGGCATCCGCCGTACGCAATGACGTAGGGTCCGCTGTGCGGACCTTTCCCCGCAGCGAACGCAACCCATCCGGTCCGCACTGCGGACCCTACGAGCGGCCTGCCTCACGCCTCGACGCGCTGCTCCGCCGTCCCCGCGGCGCCCAGCTTCGCGCGGCTCGTCTCCAGCAGGTGGTAGGCGAACGCATCGGCGATCGCCTGCCAGCTCGCGTCGACGATGTTCTCATCCACGCCGATCGTCGTGAAGTTCGCTGTCCCCGGCTCGCCGTCGCGCACGGTGAACTCGGCGAAGACGCGCACCTTCGCCGCCGACTCCGCCGTCGGGTTCACCACGCGCACCTTGTAGTCGCTCAGGTGCACCGTCTCGAGCTGCGGGTAGTGCGCGTGCAGGCAGCGGCGCAGCGCCGCGTCCAGCGCGTTGACCGGGCCGTCGCCTTCGGCCACGTGGTGCTCCAGCCGCTGGCTGACCTTCAGCTTCACCGTCGCCTCGGTCGTCGGCGCCTCGCCGTCACGCTTGGAGATCATGCACCGGTAATGGTCCAGCTCCCAGAAGCGAGGCCGCTGCCCGAGCACGTCATGCACCAGCAATTCAAAACTCGCCTGCGCCGCCTCGAACTGGTACCCCTCGTTCTCGAGGTCCTGGACGCGCTCGAGCACCCGCCGCTGGACCTTGCGATCGCCGTCGAGCTTGAACTTGTCGCGCAGCGTGGCGGCGATGTTGCTCGCCCCGGCGAGCTCGGAGACGAGGATCTGCCGCTCGTTGCCCACCGCCTCGGGCTCGATGTGCTCGTAGCTGTGCGCGACGCGCTGCACCGCATGCACGTGCATGCCGCCCTTGTGGGCGAACGCCGCCGGGCCGACGAACGGCTGGCCGTGGACGATGTTGAGATTGGCGAGCTCGTAGACGTAGCGCGACATCTCGGTCAGCCGCTTGAGCGAGCCTTCGGCCAGGCAGTCGTAGCCGAGCTTGAGCTTCAGGTTGGCGATGACGGTGGTCAGGTCGACGTTCCCGCACCGCTCGCCGATGCCGTTGATCGTGCCCTGGACCTGCGTGCAGCCGGCCTCCACGGCCGCGAGACTGTTGGCCACCGCCAGGCCCGAGTCGTTGTGCGTGTGAACGCCGAGCCTCACATCCGCGCCCAGCGCGTCGCGCACCTCGCCCACCGCCTGCGTGATCCACGCCGGCAGCGACCCGCCGTTGGTGTCGCAAAGCACCAGCCGCGCCGCGCCGCCCTCCAGCGCCGCCTGCAACGTCTTGATCGCGTACGCGGGGTTGGCGCGGTAGCCGTCGAAGAAGTGCTCGGCGTCGTAAAGCACCTCGCCGCCCGCCTGCCCGTGCTCGCGGCAGTAGCGCAGCGAGTCGCGGACCATGGCCAGGTTCTCGTCCTCGCTGACGCGCAGCACCTCCGCCACGTGCAGGTCCCACGTCTTGCCGACGATCGTGATGACGCCCGCGCCGCTCTGGACGAGCGCCTGCATGCCGGGGTCTTCTGCCGGCTCGATGCCGCGCCGCCGCGTCATGCCGAACGCGCAGATGCGGGCGTGGACGAGCTTGAGCTTCTGGACCTGCTCGAAGAAGGCGACGTCCTTGGGGTTGGACAGCGGGTAGCCGCCCTCGATGAAGTCCACGCCGAGCTCATCGAGCACGCGCGTGATCTTGAGCTTGTCGACGAGGCTCAGCGACACGCCCAGCCCCTGCGTGCCGTCGCGCAGGGTGGTGTCGTAGATCTCGATCCGGCGGTCGGTCGTGGGTTGCGGCTGAGTCATGGGCGAGTTCCGGGGCCGGGGGACTGGGACTGGCGTGGCGGGGGTGGCGGGGGGGGGGCAACGAAAAAAGCCCTGCTGCAGGGGCAGGGCCGATAGTCACTCGAACGTGGGACGATCGCCTGCCCTACCGTGGCGGGGGGCTGATAATGATGCGGGCAATCGGGATGATCCGGGCAGGACGTGTCATCGCGACAGCAGTATAGCACGCCCCGAGGCCGCGCCCAAGCGTGATCCATCGCCGGACGCGCACGATCTCGCACCCGGTGCGGGCCCGCCTGCACCCTCTGCCCCACCACCCCGCCACCTTGGCTATCCGCCACCACCAGCCGCTCGCGGCTTCGCGACCCCCGGGGATCGCATAATGATATAATTGTGATGTCATAGTCTGAGCCCTTCCGGAGCCGACAGGACGGACACCCGCAATGCCACCGAGCCGGGAACCCACACCCCGAGACGCCGCCCTTCTCCGCCATCTGCTCGCCCTCGCCCCCGCCACACCCGCCACCCCCCTCATCGCCGCGCTGCGCCACCTCGACCGCCCCGCCCGCCGCCGGCTGCGCACCCGCACGCTTCAAGCCCGCTATTGGCTTCACCGCACCCCGCCCACTGCTTGACCGCAACGGGCTTGTCTATAGAAGGCGTGTCGCGATGTCGCCTGCGTCTACTCGCCCGTGAGCGGGACGACGATCGCCTCGCCGCCGACCGCATCGCGCGCCGCCTGCGCCGCCTGGAAGCTGCTGAAGCGGCCGACGTGCACGAGCGTGAGCGTACCGCCCGAGCCGTCGCGCGCCGTCACAAGCCGCGGCGGGCCCAGCCGCGCCGCCTCCGGCCGCTGCGCCAGCTCCCGCGCCGCCCGCTGGGCGTTGTCCGCATCACCAAAGGCCCCGACCTGCACGGCATAGCCGGTGACGGCGAGCTGCTGCTCGATCTGCCGCCGGAGGGCGGGATCCCGTGTCGCATCCCGCGCCAGCAGCAGCGCGGTCCGCGCCTGCGGCCAGCGGCTGAGCTTCTGCAACGACAGCCCGGCGTGGAAGTAGGCCCGCGCCCGGTCCTCGCCCGTCAGCTCCGCCGCCGCCGCGTTCAGCCGCGCCGCCGACTCGTCGTACTGCTCGAGCAGCCGCAGCACGAGCCCGAGCGACGCGTTGGCATCCGCGGCAAGCTCGCGGTCACCCAACTCCGCGGCGCGGCGGTGGAAGCGCACCGCTCCGTGCAGGTCACCGCGCCGCTCGGCGGCAAGTCCGGCGACGTATGCCGCCTCGGCGCGCTCCGCCGTGCTGCCGCGGTGCGCAGCCGCCGCCGCGACACGGTACGCCTCGCCGAACTCGCCGCGGTTGTAGAGCGTGATGTGGTCGGCCTCGACCTGTTGCGGCGTCGCCCGGCAGCCGCCCGCAACCGTCGCCATCCCCACGACGCCGGCCAGCATCAGCGCGGCCGCGAGCACCGCCGGCGCGCTGCTCGCCCGCGTCCCCGTCCGCCTCTGGCCCCAGCCGATCACGTTCATCCGCATCTCCAGCCGCATCGCGGCAATGAGGGGGTCATGCTATCAAAAGCCGGGAGGAAGCCCTTGGCCTTGAGCCATTCGCCGCGATCCACCGTGGCTCGAGCGCCTCTCGTTGATTTATACCCGCTACGAATGGGTTGAAGGCGCTCGGCCATGGCTGGCGGCCGATGTTCTCCCGCCCGCCTATCATCCCCCGCCGCATGCCACCCGAGCAGATCCCCGAGTTCGAGACGATCCCCGACCGCCTCGTCGACGCCGTCGCCTCCGCCCTCGAGCAGGGCCGGCGTGTCCGGCGGGGTCTGCCCGGCGCCGGTCGACTCGTGCTCGACCCCGCCTTCCCGCTCATCCACCTGCACCGCCGCGACGTCGTCCAGCCCCACGACGAGGCGGCGCGCCTCATCTGCATGTCGCCCAGCTACATCCTCGCGCCGGGTCGGCGGGTGGCGGCGCCGGCGCTGGCGAGCCTCGTGCAGGCGGCGACGCTGCGACTGATCGAGCGGGCGGGCGCGATGCTGTTGCTCGAGCTCTGGATCGACGACGCGCCGGACCCGCCGCTCGGTCACCCCGCCGAACCGGGCGAGGCGATCGCCGCCGGCTTCGAGCTGCTGGCGTCGCCCTCGGCCGCCGACGAGGCCGAGCCCATCTTCCAGGTCATGCTCGACGCCCTGCGGCAGGTCACGCTCGACGCGCCCGCCCAGGTGCGCCTGACGCGCGGCGCGCCCGTGCCACCCAACATCGAGTCGCTGTTCGCGCCGCTGGGCGGGCCGCCACCCGGCTGCCTGCACGTGGGCCTCGCCGTCTCCGCCATCTACCGCAACCCGGAGACCGGCAACCGCTACCCGCGGCTGTTTCACGAGCTCCGCCGACAGCTTCACACCGCCCTGGTCGAGAGCGCCCACGCCTTCCTGCGCACCCGCACCAACACGCAGGTCCACCACCCGCTGAGCATCGGCCCGCGCCGCCTCGACCGCGCCGGCCGCCACAGTGACCGCGGGCTGGCTCGGCTTGGCAACGCTTTCGACTTCCTGCTCGAAGTCTCCCCCTGCAACAAGCCCCAGGCCTGGCAGGCGTTCGAAGCCTCCAACCACGAGCGCGAGCCGGCCTTCCAGTACAAGCCCCTGGCCATCGACCCCGCCCTGCTCAAGCGCCACCTCTACAACCTGCCGATCGACGACATCGATGACCCGCTCGTCGCCGGCCTGCTCGAGCGCCGCCGCACCGAGATGGACCGCCAGCTCACGATGCTCGCCGACCGCAACACGCCCGCCTTTCTGCCGGGAAGCGTGCAGCTCTACGGCCGTCCCGACGCCGGGCTCCTCGACCTGGCGCACCAGCTTCTGGCGATCCTTCCGCCCGCCGACACCGAGCACACGCCGCAGGTCTCGGCCCATCGCTTCCTCGACCGCGCCCGCGCCCAGATCCGCGCCTACCGCGAGCGCGACGCCGGCTTCCACGCCTCGGCGCAGCTTCGCGACGACGTGACCACGCTGCTCGTCTCCCAAGGCTCGCTGCTGATCGCCCGCGACTACCACATGCCCGCCCACCGCGTCGACGCCCTCGTCCACCACGAGGTCTCGACCCACCTGCTGACCTACTTCAACGGCCAGCGCCAGCCACTGCGCCAACTCGGCGCGGGGCTCGCCGGCTATGAATCGCTGCAGGAAGGGCTGGCGGTGCTGGCCGAGCACCTCGTCGCGGGTCTCGACGCCGAACGGCTGCGCACGCTCGCGGCCCGCGTGCTCGCGGTCGCCAGCGTGCCCGATGGCGCGACGTTCCTCGACACCTTCCGCCTGCTTCGCCACGAGCACCATTTCGATGCCGAGCAGGCCTTCATCCTCACCATGCGCGCCCACCGCGGCGGCGGGTTCACCAAGGACATGATCTACCTCAAGGGCCTGGCCGACCTGCTCGCGCACCTCGCGGCCGGTGGGCAGCTCGACCCGCTGTATGTCGGGCTCATCAGCCTGGAGGATCTCCCGGCCCTGGAAGCGTTGCGTCGGCGGGACATGATCGACCCCGCGCCGCTCAAACCCGTCTACCTGTCAACGCCCACCGCGCGCGAGCGCATGCCCCAACTGCGCCGGGGCGTCACGCCACTCGACCTGGCGCGCGATATCGCGGCGGGATAACTCTTATAAAGCCGGGACCGTTGGTCCCGGGGCGGCGGCGGCGACGATGTTGCCCGGCTCGCGCCGCACGTGGACTGGGGCGCCCGACGACGGTCGCCCGACCGCCGACACCCAAAAAACGAGCACGATCAACGTGTTTCGTAATCCGACGCCGCCGCCACCGGGCCCCCGGTCCCGGCTTTATGCGTCTCAAATCCCAAATCCAGATGTCCCCCTACCCGACCGTCGCGCCGGGCGGCATGGGCTCATCGGGCCGCAGGAGCACGACGCGCTCGTCCTCCTCGCTTCGGACGCTCGCCGCCAGCAGCATCCCGTTCGACTCCTCGCCGCGAATCTTGCGCGGCGCGAGGTTGGCGACGACGATGATCTGTCGCCCGACCAGACTCGCCGGCTCATACGCCCCGCGGATGCCGGCACAGAGCTGCCGCCGCTCACCACCGAGGTCGATCTGCAGTTTCAGCAGCCGATCGGCATTGGGATGCAGTTCGGCCTCGACAATCGTCGCCACGCGCAGATCGAGCTTCGCGAAATCATCAAAGCTGATCGTCGGCTTCGTCTCATCCATAATCCAGCCTTTAGCCCTTCGCCTTTAGCCCATTGGCAAGCCATCAGCCATTGACTGGCTAACCGCGAACGGCTCGTTCAGATCGTCCCCGGGCGGCGCTGCGACGGCCCCGGCTGCGCCGGCGGCTGCTCATCCTCCAACTCGAAACCTGCCGCCGGCTCGAAGCCCAGCCGACGCGACACCGCCTCCATCGACAACGACGCGTCCGGCCCGTCCGCCGCCACCAGCTCCGACCAGAGCATCTCGTCCACTGTGGCCGCCATCGCCGGGACGCCCAGCGCCTGCACGTACTGCTGCCGCGACAACGGCTCATACGCGTCGACGCGGAACAGCGCCAGCCCCTGCCGGTCGACGTGGTCCAGCGGTACGCCGCTGACACGCTCCGCCTCGTCGCGCGACGCGAGGTCGACGTCGCCCCCTGCCGCAAGCTCCTGCGCCAGGTTGAAGATCGCACCGACGAACGCTTCGCTGCGTCCGATGCCCGGCACCGACGGCGCGACCAGCCGCCGTTCCAGCCCGCGCACCCGCCGGGCCGTCAGCGGCACCTCGATCAGCTCGAGCCCCTCGCTCTCGGCCAGCGCCTCGAGCCCTTCGCTGCGCGCCCGCTCCAGCCACTGGCTGCGCTCGCCCACCAGCCGCTCGTGCGCCTTGAGCCGACGCACGTCCGCCTCGACCTCGTCACGCACCTCGTCGAGCGACGCCGGCTCCCGCGCCGGCTCGGCGTCACGCACGCGGAAGATGTAACGCGAGCCCGCCTGGTCCCGCAGCACCGAACTCGCCAGCCCCACCTGCAGGCGACGCACCACCAGCGGGTTCTCCTCCCCAGGCTCCAGCTCGCGCACGCTCGCGACATACGCCGTCAGCGGCAGATCCGGCCGATCCTCCAGCACCGCGTCGCCAAGGCCCGGCAACGTCTCCACCTCGCCCAGCGCCACCCACGCGTCGACCCGACGCTCGACCACCGGCTCGATCCCCACGCGCGACGCGACCTCCGCCGCCACCGCGTCCAGGTCCGTCGGCTCAAAGTCCTCCGGCAGCACGCGATAACCCCGCGACTCCGCCACCCCCCGCGCGTCACGCACCAGCAGCGACTGGGCCGTGCGGATCGCCTGCTGGGCCAGCTCGTCCGCGGCACGCCGCGTCAGGATCTCGACGATCTCGCCGTGCACCTGGCCATAGTCCGCCACCTCGCCCGTCTCCGGCGCGCGGAAGTCGTCCTCGTTCTCGTTGTAGTAGGCCAGCACGTCGACCTCTTCGACCATCTGCTGCTCCTCGATGCGCGTGACCGCCGCGTCGATCGGCACCGTGAGATACTCGATCCGCACCCGCGGCGGCAGCATGTACCCGAAGCCGTACGGCTCGCTGCGGCCCCGATGCACGTCGCGGTACTGTTCGAAGTGCGCCGCCAGCTCCGCCTCGCTCGGCGCGTCGACCTCGTCGGTGTAGCGGTCGCTGGCGATGAGCACCGCCTCGCCCCCGACGCGCGACTGCTGCGTGTACATGAAGTGGCGGATCACCGGCTCGCTCAACCGCTGCGCGCCCTCCACCTCCGCCAGCGCCATCTGCCCCTCCATGTAGAGCATCACGTCCCCCATCGCCTGCGCCTGCTGGATGATGTTCACCGCGTTGACCGCCTGCGCCAGCCGCTCGACCGGCGCCATGTGCGTCCGGCCCAGGATCAGCCCGTGGTATTGATCCAGCAGCAGCCAGTGACGCACACTCTGTTGGATCATCTCCGGCGTCTGGCCCGTCTGCGTCGAGAGCTGCGTCAGCGCCTGGTCCGCGTAGCCGAGCACCTCCAGCGTCTGCATCACCTCCATGTTGCTCGTCCGCAGCCCCAGCCGCCGGGCGTCGCGCACCATCAGCGCCCAGAGCAGCGGGTCGCCCTGCGTGATCCCCTGGGCCATCTGCCCGGCGATCGGGTGCATCCGGCCGAGCAACTCCATCTCCATGGCCGCGGTGTATTGATCCGTCATCCGGATCTCCTCACCGTCGACGCGCCCGACGACGCGATCGCCCGGCGTGCCATAGTACATGTCCAGCGCCGGCTGGATGAGGAACGCGACCATCAGCACCGACCCACCGATGGCGAGGATCAGCTTGTTGTATTTGCGGAAGAACTTGAGCACCGACGCGACTCCGGTCTGGAGGGAATGACCGCCACCACCGCCGAGCTATCGGCCACCCGGCGAACAGGGATAAGCCCCATAGTATAGAGGCTCGGCCGCGTCTGTCGCCCCTCCCGCCCCAGCCACGCCTCCGGCTCAGCCGTCGCGCCCCGCCGCCCCCGGCCGGCTCTGCCGCGCCACGAGCCGCCCCGCCAGCCCCGGCGACAGCGCGTCGATCCAGTCCAGCGCGCGGTAGCTCGCCGGCACGCACACCCTCGCCCGCGGCCGATCCAGCAGCCGCTCGATCCGCCGCGCCACCCGCTCCGGGCTCACCGCCCGCCGCCGCATCTTCCGCCACAGCGGCTCGACCTCAACGCCGTGGAAGAACGGCGTGTCCACGATGCCCGGGCAGACCGCGCAGAAATGCACCCCGCGCCCGCCATACTCCGCCGCCAGCGTCTGCGTCAGCGACACCAGCGCCGCCTTCGCTCCCGCGTAGCCGGCATGCCCCCACGGCCCGACGCGCGCCGCCATCGACGCCACGTTGATCACGTGCCCCGCCCCGCGCTCGAGCATCCCCGGCAGCACCTGCCGCGTCAGCCTCGCCGGCCCCAGGTAGTTCACCTCCACCAGCCGACGATGCTCATCCTCGTCGAGCTCCAGGAACGGCCGATACCGCGCCGCCCCCGCGTTGTTGACGAGCACCGCCGCCGGCCCATGCGCCGTAAGCAGCGCGTCGACCGCGGCGGCGCATGCCTCAGGCTCCGCCAGCTCCGCGCACGCCACGACCGCGCGATCGCGCCCGATTGCTTCGGCGAGCGCGTCGAGCGCGGCCGCGTTGCGCCCCATGAGTCCAACACGGTAGCCCCGCCCCGCCAGCCGGCGCGCCGTCGCGGCCCCGATTCCCCCCGACGCCCCGGTCACGATTGCCAGCGCTCGCCCGTCAGATTGGCCATCGGATCCCACGCCGCCATCTTACCGCTCACGCCTCCTCGATCGACGCCAGCAACGCCCCCAACTCCCCCGCCGCGTGGGCATCGCCCGCCGCCTGCGCCCGCTCCACGCCCTGCGCCAGCACCTGCCGTGCCTCTGCCTCGCGGCCCAACTCCCCCAACAGCCGCCCCTTCTGAAAATACGCGTAGCAGTAGTCCGCATCGACCGTCAGCGTCTCATCCAGCCAACGCAGCGCCTCCTCCTGTTCGCCAGCCTTGGCATGCTCCAGCGCGATGCCATAGGTGACAAACGGATCTGCCGCATCCGCTTGGTAGAGCTTCCGCAA
Organism: Phycisphaeraceae bacterium; assembly: GCA_040905445.1. Classification (GTDB taxonomy): domain Bacteria; phylum Planctomycetota; class Phycisphaerae; order Phycisphaerales; family Phycisphaeraceae; genus SKPT01. Next base: position 18,801 of record JBBDRN010000016.1, read on the forward strand.
CTGCTCAAGCCGTTCACTCATGTGTTCTGCTCCAGATAAAAAAGGTTCATCCGCGATTTCCGGGAACGACCAACACTGTCGCGCCAAGCCTTGGTTCCAGCCCCCGCAGGGGGCGACGGCATGTAGCCACGGGTGAAGCGGCTGGCCGGCCGCGGCAAGCCGCGCAACCCGTGGGACACGTCGGTGTTCGTCCCGCCCCGGCAGGGGCGGAGGCAACTCCCGCTGCCCCTGCCGGGGCAGGAGGATTCTCCGTCGCCGCCTCCACGAGTTCCGCTGCGCTCCACCCGTGGCTACAACCCGCAGCCCTGCGGGGCTGAAGTCTGACGCCGGCGATTGCGGCGCGGAGGTCCGCGGCCGGCCCCGAAAATCCCGGGTGAACTATAAAAAACAACCACCGAGACACGACAGAGGGGGAGCATAGGAGCCTGCTCCCTCATCGCGTCCTCTTCGCCCCTTCGCGGTTCACCGACCTTCACCCCCGCCGCAGCGCCTGCAGCATCGCCTGCGCCTTGTCCAGCGACTCCTGGTACTCCGCCGCCGGCTGCGAGTCGGCCACGATCCCGCCGCCCACTGAAAAGTCCACCCGCCCGTGGCCGGTCGCGTCCGTCTCCACCAGCAGCGTCCGGATCGCGATGTTCAAGCACGCCCCGCCCGCTCCGGGCCCGGGCCCTACACCTCCACCCCCGCGCAGCCACCCGATCGCCCCGCACCACAGCCCCCGCCGCACCGGCTCCAGCTCATCGATGATCTGCATCGCCCGCACCTTCGGCGCCCCCGTGATCGACCCGCCCGGCAGCGTCGCCCGCAACAGATCCACCACCGACTTGCTCGCGTGCAGCTCGCCTGTCACCGTCGCCACGCCCTGGTGCACGGTCGGATGCGACTCGATCGTCCGCGGCTGCTCGACACGTACGCTCCCGTAACGACACACTCGGCCGAGGTCGTTGCGCAACAGATCCACGATCATGTGCAGCTCGGCCGCGTCCTTCTCGCTGCGCTCCAGCGCGGCCGGGTCGGCGCTCGCGGGGCTGGTGCCCTTCATCGGGCGCGTGACCACCCGCCCGGCCGCGTCGACGTCGAGGAACAGCTCCGGCGAGGTCGAGCAGACCACCCGCCCTGGTGCATCGAGCCCGCCCGGCGTCAGCTCCAGGTACGCCCCGTACCACGCCGGCGACGCCGTCGCCAGCGCTTCATAAAGCCGACGCCGGTCGCCGGCGAAGTCGGCGGTCATCCGCTGGCCGAGGTTCACCTGGAACACGTCGCCCGCCGCGATGTACCCCTTGGCCTTGCCCACCATCGCCTCGTACGCGCCTCGCGTCATCACGCTCGTCGGCTCACCCGCCTCGAAGTCCCCCAGCCGGGCCGACAACCGATCCAGCGCCGGATAACCACCCCCATCCGCCCACGCGCCGCACGCCCACCACCGCTGCTCCAGCCCGTCATACACCAGCCAGCCCGGGCAGCGCTCCAGTTGCACGATCGGCCAGTCCCGGTCCGCCCGCGCCCGGCTCGCCGACGTCGCCACCGGCTCGATGAATCGCGCGATGTCATACCCGAAGTACCCCAGCCACAGCGGCGCGTCCGCCCCGCCCTGCTCCAGCACCGCGCGGAGGTCCGCAAACGGCCGATGCCGCCACGACGCCGCCGCGCCAGTCCCCGCCGGAGGGGCCGGGGAAGGCTGCGCCCGATCACGAGCCTCGCCCGCCAGCCACGCGCTCACCCCCCGCCCCTCCCCGCGCGTCTCGAACCGCCACGCGCCATCCGCCTCCGCCAGGATCGAATACCGCGCCCACGGCTCATGCACCCGCCCCGAGTGGAGCATCAACAGCCGCCGATCCCCCGGCCAGCGCCGCAGCGCCTCCAGTGCATCAAACGTCCACGTGGATATCTCGGTCGCGGCAGACATGGAAGCGGCTCACGGAGCCAATAGCCAATGGCTACCGGCTAAAAGACTCTCTCCCCCTCAAATCCGCGCCCGGTCAGGTGGACAAACACGTCCTCCAGCGTCGGCTGCCCCACGCTCATCCGCGCGATCCGCCCGCCGAACGCTGCCCCGATCTCCGCCACGAGCTTGGCCCCATCCTCCCGCTCGCAGCGGATCACGCCCCCCTCGATCACCCGCGGCTCGCCGCCCGGCGCCCAGGGCCCAAACCGCTCCCCGATCGCCCCCGCCACGTCCGCCACATTCGCCGCGTCCGCGTCGCCCGCCGCGGCGCGCAGCTCCAGCGTCACGACGTCCCCGCCGATGCGGGCGGTCAGCGCGGCCGGCGCATCGACCGTGACCAGCCGCCCCTCCGCGATGATCGCCAGGCGATCGCACCGCGCCGCCTCGTCCATGAGGTGCGTCGTCAGCACGAGGGTGACGCCCGCCTCGGCGCGCAGGGTTTCGAGCTGCGCCCACAGCGCCCGCCGCGCCGCCGGGTCCAGCCCCGTCGCCGGCTCATCCATCAGCAGGACGTGCGGCCGGGTGAGCATCGCCTTGGCGAGCTCCACGCGTCGGCGCATGCCGCCGGAGAACCGCTCCACGCGCTCGCCGCCGCGCTCGCCGAGGTCGAAGCGCGCCAGCGAGGCGTCGATCGCCTGTTCCAGCTCACCGCCGCAGAGGCCATAGAGCCGACCGTGGTGGCGCAGATTTTCCCGGGCGGTGAGCTTCCCGTCGAGGCTCGGCTGCTGGAACACGACGCCGAGCGTCGCGCGCACGCCGGCCGGGTCGCGCAGGACGTCGCGGCCAAACACCTCGAGCGTCGGCCGCCCGTTGCGCTGGGCTCGCGGGCGCAGCAGCGTGGCGAGGATGCGAAACAGCGTCGTCTTGCCCCCGCCGTTGGGCCCCAGCACGCCGAAGATCTCGCCCGCCTCGACCTCGAACGACACCTCATCCAGCGCCGCGCGGTCGGCCCGCCGATAACGATGCGACAGCCCGCGGACCACCAGCGCAGGCGCGGCCGTGGCGGACACGGCAGGTGAGGAAGATGTATTCAACGGATCAATCAGGAGATCTCTAGGCTGTGTCGGGAAAAGGTCGTGCTGCGGGTGCCACTGGCGGCTTGTCCGCCAGTGTGCGCGCGGGAGGCCAGGGCACTGGTGGACAAGCCGCCAGTGGCACCCCTTTTCGGACGGAGCCTAACGCTCGCGCCCCGCGTCGCCCAACGGGCGACCGCCAACCACGGCGCGCCGCGGCGCTCCCGCTTTCTGAATTCCGAATTTTGAATTCGACTCGCTCACCCCACCACCACCGCCGCCAGGACGACCGGCAGGTAGACCAGCGACGCCAGGAACAGCCCGCGCGCCCGCTGCCGCGTCGGCTGTCGCACCAGGCGCACCGCCAGCACCAAGAACCACCCGCCCGCCGCCAGCGCGACGGCGAACGCGATCCAGCCCGCGAAGCCGAACAGCGTCGGCAGCAGCCCCGCGACCAGCAACAGCCCGCTCGTGACCAGAATCTGTCGAAACGTCTGCGCCCCGGTCGGATCGATCACGGGCAGGATCGGCAGCCCCGCGCGGGCGTACTCGTCGCGGTACAGCCACCCGATCGCCAGGAAGTGAGGGATCTGCCACCAGAACATGATCGCGAACAGCAGCACCGCCTCGACGCCGATCCACTGCGCCGCGGCCGCGTAGCCGATCACCGGCGGCATCGCGCCGGGCACCGCGCCGATCACCGTCGAGACGCTGTGCATGCGCTTCAGCGGCGTGTACACCATGGCGTAGGTCACGATCGTCAGCGCCGCCAACGCGGCCGCGAGCAGGTTGCCCGCGACCCAGAGCAGCCCCACGCCGGCCACGGCCAGCACGACGCCCGCGAGCATCGCCTCGCCGACCGACACCCGTCCCGCGGGCAGGGGCCGATCCGCTGTGCGGCGCATGAGCGCGTCCGTGTCGCGCTCGATGACCTGGTTGAAGACGCCCGCCCCCATGCATGACATGGCCGTGCCGACGAGCGCGGCGGCGAAGCTCACCCACTCGAACGCGCCGCCGGCGCCGACGACGAACCCGATGCCCGCGGTCACGCCGACCATCACGGTGATGCCCGGCTTGGTCATCGTGATGTGATCGCTGATGCGGGCGGCGAGCGCCGCGAGCAGACCCGGGCGATCAACGACCGCCGCGCCGCCGGCAGGCGGTGACGAGGCAGCCGAGTCATCCTGATGGGGCACAACACTCATCATTCAGTCCAAAAAGCCAGCACCGGTCCTGAGCGAGCCCCCGCCGCGACGGCGAGCGAAGGGTCGGGGGTCCGGCCCTTTACGCACCCACAACATCCGCACCCGACCTCGTTTGCGCCCCCTGACGATCACGCGTCGCCCGCCCGCTCCCCCACCAGACGAGCAAGTGTAACCGGATCGTCAACCAGACCGCCACCGCCAGCACCGCGGCGCCGGTCGCCTGGTGCAGCGTCGCCACGGCCGGATAGCGCCCGGTCCAGATCACGCTCGCCCCCAGTGCGAGCTGCACGCCGAGCAGCAGCACCAGCCACCGCGCCGGCCAGCGCGTCTCCGGCCGCCCGGGGGCACGCAGGTTCAGCCATGTCACCAGCGCGAGCACGAGCCCCGTCACCGCCAGCGCCCACGCCCGATGGGCGAAGTGGACCCAGACCTGGGCGAGGCTGTGGTCACGCAGCCCGTGGCCGCGCGCCGCCCAGGCATCGATCGCTGCCGTCAGCGCCGCGTCGTTCGCCGGGGGCAGGACCGCGCCATAGTTGGCCGGGAAGTCGGGGATCGCGAGCCCGGCCCCGTGGTGGCGCATCCACGCCCCGAGCGCGAGCTGCACCACCAGCGCCACGAGCAGGCCGAGCGCCAGCCAGCGCATCGCGGGCGGAACGACGTTCCCGCCCGCGGGTGTCAGCTCGCGCGTGCGATCGATCCACACCCGGCTCGTTGCCGCGGCGACAAGCACCGTCAGCGCGAGGAACACCTGCCCCGTGATGCCGTGCACCACCGCCAGGTCCGTCGAAATGAGATCGACCCGGGCGGCGCCCATGACGCCCTGCACGACGACGAGCCCGAGCAGGCCGAGCCCCGTCCAGCGCAGCCACGGCCGGGGCCGTTGCGTCACCCACAGCCACATCGCCAGGCCGATCGCCATCAGCCCGACGACGTACCCCTTGAGGCGATGCGAGTGCTCCCAGCGTGTGCCCTGGTCCTCCCACCAGACGCTGAGCGGCGCCCAGGGTGTAAAGTAGTCGAAGGTCCACCACCCCTCCGGCACCGCCAGCCCGGCCGCGAGGCTCGTCACGTTGCCTCCGATGGTCACGAGGGCGAACGTGGCGACGACCATCGCGATGGCGAAACGGTGCAGCCAGGGGCGATAACCAGCGGGGGCGGGCGTGGCAGGGGGCATGGGAAAACCGGTGCGGGTAGAGGAAACCGAGGGTCAGGCCGGCGCGCAAGGCGGGATTATAGACGCTCCCCACCCCGAAACCCCCCACGCCCCAATCCCCAACGTCCGCCGCTTGACACCCCCACCGCACGCGGTAAACTGTCCGGCTCGCCGTTTTACGCGCCGGCCCGCGTCGGCCGACCCTCCACGGATCACCCCGATGAACCGTCAGACCACCCACGCCAAGACCGACGACAGCCAGCGCAACTGGCTTCATGTCGACGCGACCGACCAGATTTTCGGCCGGCTCGCCGCCCGCGTCGCCCGCGTGCTCATGGGCAAGCACAAGCCCGAGTACACCCCCCACGCCGACGTCGGCGACTTCGTCATCGTCACCAACGCCAGCAAGATGCGATTCACCGGCCGCAAGCTCGACCAGAAAGAGTTCGACCGCTACAGCGGCTATCCCGGCGGCCGGCACACGCGGACCTACCGGCAGATGCTCGAGCAGCACCCGGACCAGCTCTTCGAGCGCGCCGTCTGGCGCATGATGCCGACCAACCGCCTCGCCCGGCAGAAGCTCAAGAAGCTCAAGATCTACGCCGGCTCCGAGCATCCGCACCAGGCCCAGCAGCCCGAGCCCCTGACCCTGTGATCGCCTTTACCAGACGGATCCCTTCCATGGCCGAGCCCACCGCCCCCGTGACCGACACGAGCACCCCGGACAGCCCCGAGGCCGGCGCCGGCGTCGTCGCCGCGCCCGCTCCGATCGCCGAGCCCGCCAAGCCTGACGCGGGTGGCTTCATCTGGGGCACCGGCCGACGCAAGTCCTCGGTCGCACGCGTCCGCATCCGCCCGGGCGAGGGCACCTTCCAGATCAACGGCCGAGAGGTCGACAACTACTTCTCCGAGCCCCAGCACCGCAACGCCTGCCTCCAGCCGCTGAGTGAAACCAACACCCAGGGCAAGCTCGACATCTTCGTCAAGGTCCACGGCGGCGGGATCACCGGTCAGGCCGGCGCCATCCTTCTCGGCGTCGCCCGTGCCCTCAAAGCCTACGACCCGTCGCTCGAGCCAATTCTCCGCGACCACGACTACCTCAGCCGCGATCCCCGCCGCGTCGAGCGCAAGAAGTACGGCCAGCCCGGCGCCCGCGCCAAGTTCCAGTTCTCCAAGCGCTGATCCAGAGTGCATTCCACAGCTTCGTCGCGCCGAGGGTGCCACTGACAAGCGGAGTCGGCGGAGCTTGTCAGTGCGAACCGACGGCGAACACTGACAAGGCCGAAGACGTCCTTGTCAGTGGCACCCGCCAGGAATGAACACGAGGCGTTCTAACCCTCGCCCGCGTCCGCCCCTTCGTGCCCGCGTGCCTCGGTGCCTTCGTGCCTTCCCCGGTACACCTTGCCGCACAGTTGCAGCAGGAACGTGAACATCCCCTCGATGAGCAGCAGCATCCCCGCGTACATCGCCAGTTCCAGGGCCCGGTGCGGCCGCCAGGCGATCACCGCCACCACCGCCGCGGCGAACAGCCCCGCGCCGACCCACGCCCGGACATAGGCCCACCGCGTCCACCACGTGCCGGCGTGCTCGGCCGCATACTCGGCAAAGTGACGCTCCACGCGCGTCAGGCTGTTGTCACGTTCGTCAGGCATGGGTGTTCCACCGGTGATGATGCGCGTCCGTTATAAAGCCGGGACCGTTGGTCCCGGTCCGCCGCGTCACAGCGCGCCGACCACGTCCGCACGCGCCTGCGCCGCGAAGGCCGCCCACGCCGCACCCGCCGGACACCGGTCCCGGCTCTGCAACGTCTCACACCTCGTCCGCGCGCGGGATCGCGTCCATCGCCCCCGGACGCGTCACGCACACGGCCGCGGCCTGCACCGCCCGCGCCAGCGCCGCCTCGATGCTCGCCCCGCCGGCGACGTGCGCGAGGTAGTAGCCGACGAACGTATCGCCCGCGGCCGTGGTGTCGACGACCGGCCCGCGATCGGCGGCGGGCAGCTCGAGCGTCGCCCCGCTGCGGCCGCGATACGCCACCCCGGCCGCGCCGCGCGTCAGCACGATGTCTGCCCGCGGCGCGCGATGCGCCAGCGCGTCCAGCACCCCCGCCACGCTCTGCATACCCGCAAGCCCCGCCGCCTCCGTCTCGTTGACGATCAGCAGGTCGATGCCGTCGAGCGGGTAATTGCGCACCGCGTCGGTGAACGGCGCGGGATTCAGCGCCACCCGCAACCTCTGCGCGCGCCCGGCTTGGATCACCGCCGCCACATCGTTGATCTCGTTCTGCAGGAGCAGCCAGTCGCCGACCTCGAACGCGCCGAGCGTCCGCTCGATCTGCTCGCCCGTCACGCGATGATTCGCCCCCGCGAGCAGGATGATGGCGTTCTCCCCCGCGTCGTCGACCTGGATGATCGCCTGCCCCGTCGGCGCGTCGTCGTCGATCCGCACGTGCCCGACATCGACCCCCGCGGCTGCGAGCTTCTCCAGCAGCCACCGGCCATCGGCGCCGAGGCATCCCGCGTGATGGACCGCCACCCCCGCCACGCCCGCCACGCCCGCATGCGCCAGCGCCACGGACTGGTTCGCGCCCTTGCCCCCGGCAAAAGTCGCGAGCGACGCGGCAGGCAGCGTTTCGCCGGGCCGGGCGATGTGCTCGACACGGAAGACGCGATCGATGTTGAGCGAGCCGAAGTTGCAGATGCGCATGGCAATAGCCCACAGATGGACACGGATGCACCAGATGCGACGCGAGGAAGTCGGGGAAGTCAGAAGTCGGGGAAGTAAGGGAAGCGTGGCGGTCGGCGATTTGTAGGGTCCGCTGTGCGGACCTTCCGGGGGCGTTAGCCACAGATGGACACGGATAAACACGGATGGGAGGAACGCCAATCGACAGGATATCGCATCACCCGCGAATCCCACCACTGTGCTTTCCCTTTCTCGCTTCCTACCCCTCCTGCCTTGCTTGTCTGCCTTGCCCTCTGTGTCTCCGTGTCTCTGTGGCCATCCCCGCTCACATCACCTCAACGGTGTCGATGCCCAGCAGCCCGAGCCCCTCGCGCAGCGTGCGCGCCACGAGCTGGCTCAGCGCCAGTCGGCTCGCCCGTGTCGCCTCGTCCGGGGCCGTCAGCACCGGGCACCGCTCGTAGAACTGGTGATACGCGGCCGCGAGCTCGTAGAGGAAATTGCACAGCCGATGCGGCTCGAGGTGCTCCGCCACCGCCTCGATCACTGCCGGCCAACCCACGAGGTGCAGGATCAGCGCCCGCTCGGCCGGGGCCGTCACCCGGATCGCGTCGGCGTCGATCCCCGCCGCGTCGATCTCTCCCTTGCGGAAGATCGACCGGATGCGCACATACGCGTTCTGCAGGTACGGCGCCGTGTTGCCGTCGAGCGCGAGCATGCGCGACCAGTCGAAGACGTAGTCGCGCGTGCGATCGTTGGCGAGGTCGGCGTACTTGACCGCGCCGATGCCCACGACGCGCGCGATGCGCTGTCGGTCGTCGGCGGGCAGCTCGGGGTTCTTTTGCTCGATGACGTTCGCCGCACGCTGCTCGGCTTCGTCGAGCAGGTCGATCAGCCGCACGGTGCCGCCTTCGCGCGTCTTGAACGGCCGCTTGTCCGGGCCCAGGATCGTCCCGAACGTCACATGATCCAGCCGCACACTTTCCGTCGCCCAGCCTGCCTTGCCCAGCGCGGCGAAGAGCATCTCGAAGTGCTGACTCTGCCGCGCGTCCGTCACATAGATCACGCGATCCGCACCCAGCTCCACAATACGGTGGCGCGCTGCGGCCAGGTCCGTCGTCGCGTAGAGGTACCCGCCGTCGCCCTTGCGCACGAGCATCGGCAGCGGCTTGCCCTCGCGGTCCTTGAACCCCTCCAGGAAGATCACCCGCGCCCCCTCCGACTCGCTGACCAGCCCCGCCTGCTCCAGCGCCTGCACGACGTCCGCCAGTCGATCGTTGTAGAACGACTCGCCGCGAATGTCGCCGTCGTCGAGCTGCACGTTGAGGCGGGCGTAGATGTCGTTGAAGTGCTTCTTCGACTCCTCGACGAGGTCGCGCCAGAGCGTCAGCGTCTCGTCGTCGCCGGCCTGCAGGGCGACGACCCGCTGTCGGGCGCGCTCCGCGAAGGCGGCGTCGGCGTCGAACTTGGCCTTGGCCTGCTGGTAGAGCGCGTTGAGGTCGCCGATCGCCGCGTCCTCGCGCTCGCGCATCTGCCCGGGCTCGAAGCCGACGTCGACCAGGTGCTCGATGAGCATGCCGAACTGCGTGCCCCAGTCGCCGAGGTGGTTCTGCCGCGTCACGCGGTGGCCGCGATACGCCAGCACGCGCGCCAGCGCGTCGCCGATCACCGTTGACCGCAGGTGCCCGACGTGCATCTCCTTGGCGACATTGGGCGAGGAATAGTCGACGACGATGTGCTCGGCCTCGCGCGTCGGCGCCAGGCCCAGGTGCTCGTCGCGCAGCATCGCCGCTGCCGCGTCCGCCAGCGCCTCGGGCGCGAGCGTCAGGTTGATGAACCCAGGCCCCGCCACGTCCACGCCCGCCAGCAGCGCGTCCGCCTCCGGCCGCGCCTTGAGCGCCGCGACGATCTCGTCCGCCACCTCGCGCGGCTTGCGCTTGACCTGCTTGCTCAGGCTCATCGCCAGGTTGGCCTGGTAGTCGCCGAAGCGCGCGTCGCCCGCCGGCCGCAGGATCGGGTCCGTGTCGGCCAATTCGGGCCCCAGCGCGTCGGCAACGGCGCGGCGGAGCAAAGCATCGAGAGTCGCAGGCAGGTCGACCATAGTCGGGACATGGTGGGCGGCGCCCTTGACATTGTCAATCGCGCAGTCGTAGGGTCCGCTGTGCGGACCTTCCTGCTGCCTAACGTATGCTGCCAGAAGGTCCGCACAGCGGACCCTACCGCACCCCGCGCCCTCTGCGCTCTTCCGCGGCCTCTGCGCGAACTCCGTCCCACCACGTCCGCCCCGTCACGCGCGGCGTGGGCGCCGCGGCTAAACTCGTCGCGGATCGCTTCCCTTGGAACGGACCTCCGTGGACTACCGCATCATCAGCATCGGCGCGTTGAGCGTCCACGAGCTCTGGCAGCAGCAGGGCCCGGCCCGCACGCCGCACGCCACCACCACGCTCGTGCGCTCCGAGGACCGCCGCATCCTCGTGGACCCCGGCCTGCCGGGGCAGGTCATCGCCGCGCGCCTCGGCGAGCGGGCGGGCCTGGCGCCGGAGGATATCAGCGACATCTTCCTGACCAACTTCCGCCCTGCCCACCGTCGGGGCCTGCCCACCTTCCCCAACGCCCGCTGGCTCATCAGCGAGGCGGAGCGCGAGAACGTTGGCCGGGCGCTCGTCGAGCAGCTTCGGGACAACGAGGACGACGAGGAGCTGGCCGAGACGCTCAAGCAGGAGATCGCGCTGCTGCAGCGATGCCAGCCCGCGCCCGACCAACTCGCCAAGCACGTCGACCTCTTTCCGCTGCCCGGGTTCACGCCCGGGACGGCCGGCCTGCTGCTGAGCCACACCAACGCCACCATCCTCATCGCCGGCGACGCGGTCGCCACGGTCGAGCACCTGGAGCACGGCCGGGTCCTCCGCCACGCGTTCGACGCCAAGCAGGCCCGCGAGAGCCTCGCTGAGGCCCTGGAGATCGCGGACCTGATCGTGCCGGGACACGACAACGTGACGTTCAACCCCACGCGACGGTTCTGAGCCTCGACGCCCACGGCATGCAACCGGGCTTCCCCCTTCGGGTTAGCCTCCACCCCCGCCACGACCTCACTCCCGCAGGCCTCTCATGCACCACCACTACACCATCACGACCGTCTTGCTGCTGCTCGCCGCCACGGGCTTCGCCATCGCCGGCTGCGCGGGGCCGGGCGAGCCGGAAGCCGACACGTCGGCGCAGACGACGCCGACGCTGGAGCGCAGCCGGCGGGCCGCCCTCGCGGCGATCGGAGCGCTGCCCGGGGTGAGCGAGGTGGAGCTCGTGCTGACGCCCGAGCCCGGTGCGGCCGGGGCCGCCCACGCCGCGGTGGCCGTCCAGCTCACCGACGTGGCGGAACTCACCGACGCCCTGGCGGGGAGCATCGTCCGGCAGGTCACCGACCGCTTCGACGGCCTGCCGCCGCACCATGTCGCCGTCCACAACGCCGACGACCCCGCCTATCTTTATATGGGCGGCGTGGGCGTGATCGAGTAGCTGAGCAGGGGCCGCTGGCGGGCCTTCCCCTATGGCCCCAGAGGTGGCTCCGCCTCGCTTCACCCCCCCGCGGCGGGGGCCGGGCGGCGCGGGTCGGGCTTGGGCGGCCGCCACAAGCCGCCACAGTCTTGACACGGGGCCGGGGAACCCTAGACTTAACTGTTTGCCGGCGGGCATGGGGCCCGTCGCGCCTGAGGTGGATTGATGCGTTATCTGCCCGGACAGCTTGGCTTGGAGGCGGCGAAGCCGTGATGGGTGCACCACGTGCCCATCTTCGCTTCGCAGCCGTAGCGCGGCCTGACCGCTGGCTCCACCGGAGCCCGCGGACCTTCCGAAGGGAGGGCAAGGCCGTGAGCTAGCTCCGTCGACGCATCTTCCGCGGCCGGCTTGCCGGGCCCGCGAGTGCCGCCTCAGGCCACGGTGACGCTGTCTCCGTGGCTTTTTTCGTGGTTGAAGCCTGCGGATTGCAGACTTCGCCGACAACCCGACGACAACCCGACATTCCGACGACCCACAACACGAACAGGTGATCTCATGAACGGCCAGGAAATGCTACGACTCGTCGACGCCATCTCCCGCGAGCGCAACGTGGAGAAGGAGTCGTTGTTCGTTGACCTCGAGCAGGCGATGGTTTCCGCCGCGCGCAAGCACTTCAACGCCGTCGACACCGAGGAATTTTCCGCCGAGGTCGACCGCATCAACGGCAAGATCCGGATCTGGCGCGGCGAGGAGGAGATCGGGCTCGAGACGCTCGGCCGCATCCCCGCCCAGACCGCCAAGCAGGTGATGATCCAGCGCTTCCGCGAGGACGAACGGAGCAGCATCTACAACGAATTCATCGACCGCGTGGGCGAGTTGACCACCGGCATGGCCCAGCGGTACGAGGGCGGCGCCCTGGTGGTCAGCATCGGCCGGGCCGAGGGCTTCATGCCCCGCTCCGAGCAGATCCCCGGCGAGCAGCACCAGCCGGGCGAGCGCGTCCGCTGCCTGATCCTCGACGTCCGCGACGCGGGCAACCAGGTCAAGATCGTCCTCAGCCGCGCGGCCCCGGACTTCATCCGCCGGCTCTTCGAGGTCGAGGTCCCCGAGGTCGCCGAGCGCATCATCGAGATCAAGGCGATGGCCCGCGAGGCCGGCTACCGCACCAAGGTCGCCGTCTCCTCCATCGACTCCAAGGTCGACGCCGTCGGGGCGTGCGTCGGCGTCCGCGGCAGCCGCATCAAGAACATCGTCGACGAGCTCGGCGGCGAGAAGATCGACATCGTCCGCTGGAACGAGTCGAGCCAGATTCTCATCCAGAACTCGCTCAAGCCCGCCGAGATCGTCGAGATTTCGCTCTGCTTCGAGCTCGGGCGAGCGACGGTGGTCGTCAACGAGGACCAGCTTTCGCTGGCGATCGGCAAGCGCGGACAGAACGTGCGACTGGCGGCGCGGCTGACGAACTGGGACGTGGACATCCTGACGCCCGCCGAGTTCACCAAGGGCCTGGACACGCTGGAGGAGACGCTCAAGGACCTCGAGGGCGTGGGCGAGGAGCACATCGACCGCCTCGCGGCGCTGGGCGTCATCAGCGTCTTCGACGTCGAGGAGGTCGGCGCGCCGTACCTGGTCGAGTCGATCGGCGTCGAGGAGCCCGCTGCGGAGGCGATGGTCCGGGCGGCGTCGGAGAAGGCCAAGATCGTGGCGGAGCAGCAGCAAAAGGAGAAGGCGGAGGTCGAGGCGCGCAAGAAGGCCGAGGCCGCACTGCCCGGCGATCGGCAGGCGGCGGCGATCCTGGGCGAAGCGCCTCCCGCCGAGCCCGCCGGCGGCGAGGGCGGGGAAGGCGGCAGTGGTGGCGACGGAGGCGAGTCGGCGCCGATCGCAACGCACCTCGGCTCCGACGAGCCGAACGCGAGCATCGTGGAGATGCTGCAGCAGCGGCGTGAGGCCGCGGATGTGGCCGCCAGCGCGACCGACGCGAGTGACACGGGCGACGCTGCCCAGCGTGACGAGGCCCTGGCGGGCGAGGCCGAGCGGTCCGATGCCGCCGAACAGGGCGACGCCGAGGCCGCGGACCCGACCGGCAGCGATCCCGACGAGGTGGACGTGACCCGCCAGGAGCAGCAGGGCGAGCCCGGCGAGGCGCTGGCGGACGAGACGCCGCCCGAAGCCGGCACGCTCGGCACGCCCGAGGAAGCGCAGGAGCAGCGGCAGGCCACGGCGTCGGACGCGGGCGAGCAGGAGCAGCATGATGAGTCGGCCCGGCATGCGGAGGTGGACCGGGATCGGTAGCGGCTGGATTGCGGGACCGTGTCGAGGAAAATGTGAAGCTGAAGGCAGGGGGATGGGTATGAGATGAGCCGGCCGACCGTGGCCGGCGGGCGGGCCCCGGTGTCAGGGGCTCGTGAACCGTCGGGCGACGAATGACAGGAGCGCAGTGTTGGCTAAAGCCAAACGGGTATTTGAGTTGGCGAAAGAGCTGGGCGTGACCAGCAAGGTGATCGTGCAGAAGTGCGAGGCCGAGGGCGTGCCTGGCATCACGAATCACATGTCCACGGTGAAGCTGGGCCTGGCCCAGACGGTGCGCGAGTGGTTCGGCGAAGAAGCGTCGGATACGGCCGTGGAGACCGCCGAGAAGGTGGACCTGGACAAGGCGAAGGCGCGCAAGCCCGCCCGCCGCAAGGCTGCGCGCGCGACCAGCGACGATGACGCCGGCGACGAGGGAACGACGACGGCCACGGCGACCGCGGACGCGGAGACCGAGGCCGAGCCGCCACGCGCCCGCGCCAAGGCCCGTCCCGAGCCCGAGGACGCTGGCGAAGCGCCTGAGCCCGATCAGCCGCCCGAGCCCGAGGGCGAGGATCAGCCCGAGGTTGAGGAGCAGGCCCCCGCGCAGCGGCCCGCCGAGGCCGCGTCCGCGTCCGAGGCGACCAAGTCCGCCGGCCGCGGGCCCGTCGGCCAGCCCAACGTCCCCCAGCGCCCGACCGACATCGGCCCCGTCGGCCAGCGCCTCGAGAAGCCCGGCCAGGCCCAGCTCAAGGGCCCGCGCGTCATCCGCGTCGAGAAGCCCGAGCCGGCCGCCCCGGCGCGCCGCAGCGGGGCGGGGCCGCGACGCACCGGCGGACAGGACGCCGGCGGCAACGTCAGCCCGGGCTTCGGCCAGGTTGAAGGCATCACCCGCTCGCGCGGCCCGGCCCGCGGCCGCGGCGTCGGCGGCGCCGGCGGCGGCCCGGGCGAAGGCGGCGGCGGCGCCGACGCCGGCCGCGGCGGGCCCGGCGGCGGCACCGGCAAGCAGCGACGCCAGCAGCGCAACGTCCGACGCGGACGCTCCGCCGACGCACTGCCCACAGGCCCCACCCAGTTCTCCCAGGCCGACATGGAAGAGCTCGACGCCCGGCTCAAGGGCGCCACCGGGTTCCTCAAGCAGCGCCGCCGCGACCTGCGCAAGCGCGAGCAGGGCCACGTCGCCCTCCGCCCCGCCGTCACCGGCGGCAAGGTCGAGATCGAGGAGCCGGTCACCATCAAGAGCCTTTCGTCCGTCACCGGCATCAAGACGGCCGAGATCATCAAGTACCTGTTCAAGAAGGGCGTCATGTCCACCATCAACTCCGCCATCGACACCGAGGCGGCGATGGAGGTGGCGCTCGAGTATGACATCGAGCTCGAGGTCAAGGCCCAGCAGACGGCGGTCGACAAGCTGCGCGTCGCGTTCGAGACCCGCGAGCGCATCGACCCGCGTCCCCGGCCGCCCGTCGTCGCCGTGCTCGGGCACGTGGACCACGGCAAGACGTCGCTGCTCGACAAGATCCGCAAGGCCGACGTCGCCTCCCACGAGGCCGGCGGCATCACGCAGCACATCGGCGCCTACCGGGTGACGATCGAGGGCACGGACGGCGTTGACAAGACAGTCGTGTTTCTCGACACGCCGGGCCACGAGGCGTTCACCGCCATCCGCGCCCGCGGCGCCCAACTCACCGACCTGGTCGTGCTGGTGGTGGCGGCGGACGACGGCGTCATGCCGCAGACGATCGAGTCGATCAACCACGCCAAGGCCGCCGAGGTTCCGATCATCGTCGCGCTGAACAAGATCGACGCCCCGCAGGCGACGGACGAGAACATCCATCGGATCTACGGCCAGCTTGCCGAGCACGGGCTCAACCCGGTCGAGTGGGGCGGCGACACGGAGATCGTGCGCACCAGCGCGATCGAGGGCACGGGCGTGACCGACCTGATGGAGGTCCTGGACTACCAGGCGGAGCTGCTGGAGCTCAAGGCCGACTACGCCGGCCGCGCCCACGGCACGGTGATCGAGGCGGAGATGCAGCCCGGGCGCGGCTCGGTCGCCCGCGTGCTGGTGGAGGAAGGCAACCTGCACGTCGGCGACTTCATCGTCATCGGGCGTGCCTACGGCCGCGTGCGTGACATGACCGACGACCGCAACCGCAACATCACGGAAGCGGGCCCCTCGACGCCGCTGGAGCTCTCCGGACTCGACGAGCTGCCGGACGCGGGCAACCGTTTCTTCACGACCGCCACGCTGCAGGCCGCCGAGCAGGCCGCGACGCAGCACAAGGATGTCGAGCGGCATCAGCAGCTCGCTTCCAAGACGAAGGTGACGCTCGACAACTTCGCCGACCAGCTCAAGGCCGGGCGCACCCGCGATCTGCGGGTCGTGCTCAAGGCGGACGTGCAGGGGTCGGTCGACGTGCTGCGCAAGAGCCTGGAGCGGCTGGGCAATGACGAGGTGAGCGTGCGGGTGCTGCACGCGGCGGTGGGCGGCGTCACGGAAAGCGACGTGCTGCTGGCCGACGCGTCGGAGGCGATCGTCGTCGGGTTCCACGTGGTGGCGCCGCCGCCGGTGCGGGAGATCGCCGAGGCCCGCAAGGTCGACATCCGGCTCTACCGCGTGATCTACGACGTGACCAACGACGTCCGCGACGCGCTGGAGGGCATGCTCGAGCCGGAGCGCCGCGAGGACCGCATCGGCCAGGCCGAGGTGCGCGATACGTTCAAGGTCTCGCACATCGGCAATGTGGCCGGCTGCCTGGTGACCGAGGGCGCGCTGCTCCGCACGGGCAAGGTCCGCGTCGTCCGTGACGGGACGGTGGTCGTCGATGACCGGAACATCGAGAGCCTCAAGCGTGTCAAGGACGACGTCCGCGAGGTCCGGGCGGGCACGGAGTGCGGGCTGAAGGTCGCCGGCTTCGACGACGTCAAGCCGGGCGACGTGATCGAGTGCTACAGCGTCGTCGAGGTCCGCCGGACGCTCGAGGCCAGCGCGGCCAGTTAAACGCCAAGGCGCCAAGGACGCCAGGATTCGCGAAGGTGTCGGAGGGGTGGAGCACGGCGCAAGCGTGCCGAGGCACAATCCACGGCTGATCGCGGTGGGTTCCGCTTCGCTCCACCCACCCTACGCTTGCTTTGGCGAGCTCCTCCTCCCTTGGCGCCTTGGCGATAAAACGAACCGCCATGATCGTCGGCATCCTCCAGGTTGAGCTCGCCATCGACGGCGCGACGTCGCTCAAGGACAAGCGGCGGGTCGTCTCGAGCCTGAAGGACCGCCTGCACCGCGAGCACCAGGTGTCGGTCGCCGAGGTCGAGTCGCAGGACAACGCCCAACTCGCGGTGCTCGGCATCGTGCTGGCCGCCAGCGACATGCCGTACGCCCAGGGCGTGATCGACCGCCTGCTCGACCGCCTCCGCACCGGGCGGGGGTTCTACCTCCGCGACCACCGCGTCGAGCTCCTGTCGGGACAATAGGAACCGGGGTCCCGGAACCCGGAACCCGACCCCCCCGTTTGCGTTGATCGCACCGAAACCGGACACTGCCACGCTCATGACACACCGCCCGGACCAGGTTGCCGCCCAGCTTCAGCGCGTGATTGCGGAGGTGCTCCAGCGCCGCATCGCCGACCCGCGCATCCGCGGCGTGATCAGCATCACGCAGATCAAGGTCAGCCCGGACCTGCGCCACGCGACGGTGATGGTGTCGATCATGCCCGTGGAGCACGAGCGGGTCACGATGGGGGGCCTGCGCCACGCCGCGGGGCACATCCGCTCGCTGGTGCGCAAGGCGGTGGCGATACGCAGCGTGCCCGAGCTGGAGTTCAAACTCGACACGTCGCTCAAGAAGCAGGCCGAGGTGTTCGAAGCGCTCAACCGCGCCCGGGAGCGCACCGACCTGGACGTGCCGCCCGAAGGCGGGGCGGACGAGAACGAGGGCGAGCCGCGTTGATCGCGGCATTCGTCCCATCACTCAGCGTGCATTGAATTGTTGAACTGTGCATTGTGAATCGCCTTGAGAGGACCCTGCCTTGGCCAAGGAACCCCACGACGCGAAGAAGCTCGCTTCGCTGATCCGTCGGCTGCGAAGCGACTACAAGCCCGAGCCACCCGCCGAGCGCGACCCGGTGTTGCAACTCGTCGCCGCGTTCATGCACTGGGAAGCTGGCCTGACGCTGGGCGAGACCGCGCTGGGCAAGCTCATGCACGCCTCCGTCGACGTCAACGAGCTGCGGGTGACGCTTGAGGCGGAGCTCGTGGACGTCATCGGCGAGAACTACCCGCTGGCGCACGAGCGGATCGCCCGGATGCATGAGGCGCTCAACGAGGTCTACCGCCGCGAGTACGACGTGCGGATGAACTCGATCATCACGGCGACGAAGAAGGAGCAGCGGACGTACCTCGATACGCTGCCGGGCGTGCCGCCCTACGTGGCCGCGGAGGTCATGCTCGTCGCGTTCGGCGGGCACGCGATGCCGATCGACCGCAAGCTCGTGACGCTGCTGGCCAGCGAGGGCGTTGTGCGGTCCGGCGCGGACCCGGCGAGCGTCGAGAGCTGGATGCAGCGGCAGGTCAAGGTCGACGACGACGTGAGTGTCTGGACGCGACTGGCGGCGTGGGCGAACGACTACGAGCTGCCCGAACACGTGGCCAACGACACCGAGCCCCCGGACGAGGCGACCGCCCCGAAGCTGCGCGCTGCCGCCCGTCGCAAGAAGACCAGCAAGAAGAAGGCCGGCGCCACCGCCAAGAAGAAGATCGCCCGGCGCACGACCCAGCGGGCGCGCACCACCAGGAAGAAGTCGGCGACGACGAAGAAGAAGTGAAACAACGCCAAGGCGCCAAGGAGCGGAGAGATCGCCAAGGGGGATCAAGGCGGGCGAATCACCCCACAGACACCGAGAAACAGAGACAGAAAAGACGTCGTTATCCCCCCCTGTGCCTCTGTGGTTCTTCCCGTCCCTTGGCGAACCTTGGCGCCTTGGCGTTTCAAGAGTGAGAAGGAAAGTGACAGAAGCATGAGCGAACCGCTGCTGACCATCGGCATCCCCAAGGGGAGCCTGCAGGATGCCACGATCGACCTGTTCGACCGCGCCGGGTACAACATCGCCGTCTCCAGCCGCTCGTACACGCCGCGCATCGACGACCCGCAACTCGCGGCCGTCATGTTCCGCGCCCAGGAGATGAGCCGGTATGTCGAGGACGGCGTCATCGACATCGGCATCACCGGCCGCGACTGGATCATTGAGAACGACTCGGACGTGCACGAGATCTGCGAGCTGGCCTACTCCAAAGCGACGGACAACCCGGCGCGGTGGGTGCTGGCGGTGCCCGAGGAGTCGGACCGCCACAAGCCCGAGGATCTGGCCGGCGGCATCATCGCCACCGAGCTCGTCAACACCACGCGGCGGTACTTCGAGGAACGTGGCATCAACGTCAAGAAGGTCGAGTTTTCCTGGGGCGCGACGGAGGTCAAAGCCCGCATGGTCGACGCCATCGTCGAGCTGACGGAGACCGGCTCATCGCTGCGGGCCAACAACCTGCGCGTCATCGACGAGCTGTTGAGCTCCACGACGCGGCTGATCGCCAACAAGTCGGCGTGGGCGGATGCGACCAAGCGGGCGAAGATGGAGGACCTGGCGCTGCTGCTGCAGGGCGCGATCCGCGCCCGGTCGCAGGTGGGGCTCAAGCTCAACGCGCCGCGTGATCGGCTCGAGGCGATCCTCGCGCTGCTGCCGTCCGCCAACTCGCCGACGATCAACGACCTGGCGGATCGGGACTGGGTGGCGATCGAGGTGATCGTCGAGGAGCGCGTCGAGCGCGACCTGGTGCCGCCGCTGCGCCGCGCGGGGGCGAGCGCGATCTTCAGCTACCCGCTGAACAAGGTCGTGCCGTGAAGACGGTTTAACCGCGAAGGCGCGAAGCAGGCGAAGGACGCGAAGTGTTTTGCTGCAAAGCGGCTGGAGCGTACTTGGTGGATTAGGCTGTGTCCGAAAAAGTCGTGCTGCGGGTGCCACTGACAAGGCCGTCTTCGGCCTTGTCAGTGCTCGCGGTTATTTGCACTGACAAGCTCCGCTGACTCCGCTTGTCAGTGGCACCCGCCCGGCCGCGGCACGAAGCCGTGGGATGCGACCTGGACTCGTTTCCTCGCGATCTTCGCCGCCTTCGCTTCTTCGTGGTTATTCAGATGCTAGGTAGGGTCCGCACAGCGGACCCTACGGGAGGCAGGTCATTCATCATTGGCATAGAACGCCGCGGCGCCCGCGTGCAACTCGATGGGCAGGTCGGCCTCGGCATCGGCGCGGTTGAACTCGCGCAGGCGGCCGTGCGAGCCGCGGAACGCGTCGAGGTTGTCGAACATCGCCGACAGCACCGCGGCGACCGCCTCCTCGCTCACCTCGGCGGTGGTCACGAGCGACGCCACGACCGACACGGCCGGCACGTCCTCGCCCGGCTCGCCAGCGCCATAGGCGTCGGCGGGGATCGCGGCCGCGGTGTAGTAGGGGTATTGATCGAGCAATGCCTCGCGCTGCTCGCCGTCGACCGGCACGAACACGACGTCCAAGCCCGGCTGGGTGGTGACCTGCTGGATGGCCGCGGCGCCGACCCCGACGGTGAAGAACATCGCGTCGAGTCGGCCATCCTGGAGGTAGTCCGCGGACTGGGCCGCACCGAGGCGCTCCTGTTGCCCGAGGTCCGATTCGCTGAGGCCATAGGCGGCGAGGATGTGCCGGGCGTTGCCTTCCGTGCCGGAGCCGGCGTCGCCCGTCGAGACGCGTTTGCCGGCGAGATCGGCGACCGAGGTGATGCCGGCGTCGGCGCGGGCGACGATGTGCACCTGCTCGGGGTAGAGGGCCGCGACGCCGCGCAGGTTGGCGATCGGTTCGCCGTCGAACATCTGCTCGCCGCGCGTGGCATGGACGGCGAAGTCGTTCTGGATGAGGGCGAAGTCGGCATCGCCGCGGCCGAGCTGGCGGGCGTTGTCCTGCGAACCGCCCGACGGCCGCACGTCCATGCGGATACCCGAGTCACCGTCGTGCAGCAGGCGGGCGATCGCCTGCCCGACGGGATAGTAGACGCCCGTCTGGCCGCCGGTCACGAGCACGTAGCGTCCGCCGCCGGCATCGCATGAGCCAGCGACGAGTCCTGCCGCCAGCAATCCCGTGACTGCCATCCACCGGGCCGACCAACCACTGAAAAGGCGCATCGTCAAGCTCCCGAGACGTGGTCTGCAGAATCGATCGTGCAAACGAATGCGCTGGGAGCATACCGGATTTGAGGCTGGCGGGCGATCACTCCACCGTCACGCTCTTGGCGAGGTTGCGCGGCTTGTCGACGTCGCGCCCGCGCAGGACCGCGCCGTGATAGGCCAGCAACTGCAGCGGAATCACCGTCAGCAGCGGCTGCAAGGGCTCGGGCACGTCCGGCACGCGGAAGACGAAATCCGTGTAGCGGTTGATGTTCTCGTCGCCCTCGGTGGCGACGGCCAGGACCCGCCCGCCGCGGGCGCGGACCTCCTCGATGTTGGACAGCACCTTGTCGTACTGCGAGCCCTGCGTGGCGATGAAGACCACCGGCATGCCGTCGTCGATGAGTGCGATCGGGCCGTGCTTCATCTCGGCCGCGGGCATGCCCTCGGCGTGGATGTAGCTGATCTCCTTGAGCTTGAGCGCCCCTTCGAGCGCGACGGGGTAGTTGTACCCGCGCCCGAGGAACAGCCAGTTGTCGCGGTCCACCACCTGCGCGACGCAGTCGCGGATGTAGTCGCTCTGCTGCACCAGCCGCTCGACCTGTCCCGGCAGGGCCTCGAGCGCGTCGATGTAGCGGGCGATCGTCTCCGCCCCCAGCCAGCGCCGCCGGCCGATGTACAGCGCCAGCAGCGTCAGCACCGCGACCTGCCCGACGAACGCCTTGGTCGACGCCACGCCGACCTCCGGCCCGACGCGCAGATACACCCCCGCGTCCGTCTCGCGCGCGATCGTCGAGCCTACGGCGTTGACCACGCCCAGCGCCAGCGCGCCGCGCTCGCGCGTCTCGCGCAGCGCCGCCAGCGTGTCGGCCGTCTCGCCCGACTGGCTGATCGGGACGATGACCGTGCCATCCTCGATGATCGGGTTGCGGTAGCGCAGCTCGGAGGCGTACTCGCAGCGGGCCGGGACGCGGGCGAGCTCTTCGAACAGATACTCGCCGATGAGCCCGGCATGGTAGGCGGTGCCCTGGCCGGTGAGGATGAATCGCTTGGCGCGGACGAGCTCGCGCTTGAAGTTCGCCACCCCGCCGAGCACGATGCGCCCGTCGCGCTTGTCCAGCCGCCCACGGAAGCAGGTGCGCAGCGACTCGGGCTGCTCGAAAATCTCCTTGAGCATGAAGTGGTCGAAGCCGCCCAGCTCGATCTGTTGCAGGTCCATCTCCAGCTCGTAGACCTGCTGCGTCACCGGCTGGTTGTCGATCGTCGTCGTGCGGAACTGGTCGACCCAGGGCTCATCCGCGTCGTTGATGCGGTCGATGGGTCCGGCGCACAGCCGTGCGACCTGGTAGTCGTCGAGCGTGATGACCTGCGTGGTGTGGCTGATGATCGCCGCCGCGTCGGAGGCCACGATGTAGCTGTGCTCCGCGATGCCGATGATCAGCGGGCTGCCCTTGCGGGCGCAGATCAAGGTGTGCGGCTCATTGGAGCAGATTGCCGCGATGGCGTACGCGCCCGTGACCTCGCGCATCGCCGCCTGCACCGCTTTCTCAAGGTCGCCGTCGTACAGTTCGGCAATGAGCTTGGCGAGCACTTCGGTGTCGGTCTCGGAGGTGAAGACGTGGCCCTTGCCCTGGAGGTAGGTGCGCAGCGCGGCGTAGTTTTCGATGATGCCATTGTGCACGACGGCGACATGGTGGCCTTGGTGCGTGTCGCCGAGGTGCGGGTGGGCGTTGGCCTCGCTCGGCTCGCCATGCGTCGCCCAGCGGGTGTGGGCGATGCCGAGCGTCGCGCTGTCGAACGGGCCGTCTGTGGCGGCGACGGCGGCCTCGAGGACGCTGACCCGGCCGAGCGATTTCTGCGTCCTGATTTCAAATTTCCCGTCGGCCGCGGGGGTAGGAGCGGGGGTGGCGGGAGTGGCGGGGGTGCCGGGGGTGCCGGAGGTGGGGGCGATGACGGCGATGCCCGCCGAGTCGTAGCCGCGGTACTCGAGGCGCTTGAGGCCCTCGATCAGCAGCGGGGCGGCCGTCTTGTTTCCGACGTAGGCAACAATGCCACACATGGGCGGGCTCCGGTTGGGCGATTTGAGCGAAGCAGCCGCGCGCACGCCGTGGCGCGGACGCGGATCCCCCGTACCGTCATCGGTACGATCGGCAGGCCGTTGCAGGTTCAACCCGGCCGCGGGGGCGATTTCGGCGCCTCTTTATAGGACCGACCGCGCGTGCCAGCGCGCGTCGAGGCCCGCCACCATCGCCCGCGACGGCTTGGTGCCGTACTGCCCCCCGGGCATGGGCACGTGGTGAACGAGGGTCAACGCCTGGTCCATCGCCGCGGGCAGCTCGATCTCCCAGAACCCCTGCCCGAGCGGATACGGCGCCGAGATCATGCACGGGGCGCCGGCATTGAGGAAGTCGAGTTGACGCCCGCCCTCGCGGTACTTCTCCCAGTGCCAGGGCTTATGGATGTGGCCGTGGACGAACAGCACCCGCGCTGGGCAGGTCGCCAGCAGGCTGTGGAGCACCTCGGCGCCGGCCATCTCGTGGGCCCAGCTCCGCGGCGTGCCGGGCGGCGTGGCGGACGGGTAGTGGCAGAGCACGACCAGCCCGTCGTCCGCGGTCAGCTCGCCGGCCAAGCGACGTGCCGCGGCGATCTGCCTCGCCCCCAGCCCCCCGCGCGACAGCATCACCTGCGGCCGGGCGGAGTCCAGCGCCAGCAGCCGCCACCGCCCCGACAGCGGCCGCACGTCCGGAAACCGCTCGGGCATCAGGCGGTGCAGCACCTTCTCCATCCGCTTCTTGCGCGCCGAGCGGAACGTGTACCGGTCATGATTGCCCGGCACCATCACCACCGGCACATGTTCCGCCAGCGGCAGGAAGTGCTGCTCGATGTCCGCGAACTCGTCCTCCAGGGCCGTCGTTGTCAGGTCCCCCGTCAGCAGCACGAGGTCCGGCTCCAGCCGGCGGACGCGGTCGATCAGCGGCGCCAGCAGGTCGTGGTTGAAGCGGAAGCGGCGGTTGAACCAGAGGTTGGACTGGCCCAGCAGCCGCTTGCCCAGCAGCCGCCGCGGCGAGACCCGCAGCCGGAACAGGTGGATGTCCCCGATCACCGCGATGCGCAACGCAAGCTCCTTGACCCCCCACCGGGGTAGCTGGTAGGACGAACCCCCACGCGGATTGTAGCCGGGGTCGAGGGGGAGGCTTAGCCCGTTGGCGGCGCGTTTTCGGCGGCAGAAGCCCGCGGATGGCGATCCGTTAGCCTCGCGAGCCCCGCCTGCCGAGCACAAATCCGGATTTTGTGTTGACCCGCCTACCCGCGGTGGGGTATATTTTTGCCATGTC
The DNA here is from genome assembly GCA_040905445.1 of Phycisphaeraceae bacterium. GTDB lineage: Bacteria > Planctomycetota > Phycisphaerae > Phycisphaerales > Phycisphaeraceae > SKPT01. The sequence continues at coordinate 43,098 of JBBDRN010000016.1, forward strand.
CCGCACCATGGACCGGCTAGCTCCTCGCGCCTCGACTCCCGCCTGCCTCCGGGCGGCGCTGCGCGCCCTGCCCAGCGTCGTCGTTATCTGAGCGGCGGACCCGCACTCCCCGCCTGCGACGCGCCCCACCCCCCCCTCGTTCAGCCGGACATTCAACCCCGCCATCGCACCGCTTCGCCACGCCGCGAGCGGCATTCTTACGGATTCCACGTTATGCCCCGTCAACCCCACCAGGCCACCCACGCCAGCAAACACTTGAGCGCCACCGACCTGCTCCGCACCGACCAGGCGCCGAAGACCGACCAGTACGTCGGCATGACCGGCGCCCAGATCTTCCACGAGATGATGCGTGAGCACGGCGTCAAGCACGTGTTCGGCTATCCGGGCGGCGCGATCCTGCCCGTGTTCGACGCGATCTTCGAGTCCAAGCACTTCAACTTCATCCTCACCCGCCACGAGCAGGGCGCCGGCCACATGGCCGAGGGCTACGCCCGCGCCTCGGGCAAGGTGGGCGTCGTGCTCGTGACCTCCGGCCCCGGCGCGACCAACACCGTGACCGCCCTTCAGGACGCCCTGATGGACGGCACGCCCATCATCGTCTTCTCCGGCCAGGTCGCCACCGGCGCCATCGGCACCGACGCCTTCCAGGAAGCCGACGTCACCGGCATCACCCGCCCCTGCACCAAGTGGAACACGCTGGTCAAGCGCGTCGCCGACCTGCCCCGCGCCATCAACCAGGCCTTCCACATCGCCACCACCGGCCGGCCGGGCCCCGTGCTCGTGGACCTGCCCAAGGACGTCACCGCCGCCGTGCTCCACGAAGCGGTCTACGACCAGGTCCACCTGCCCGGCTACCACATTCGCGAGGCGGGCACGAGCAGCGAAATCGAACGCGCCGCGGAAATGATCAACCGCGCCGAGAAGCCGCTGCTCTACGTCGGCCAGGGCGCGGTGCTCTCCGGCGCCCACCAGGTGCTCAGCGAATGCGCCCGCAAGGCGAACATTCCGGTGACCACCTCGCTGCACGGCCTCGGCGCGTTCGACGAAACCGACCCGCTGGCGCTGCACCTGCTGGGCATGCACGGCGCGGCCTATGCCAACTGGGCGGTGCGCGACGCGGACGTGATCATCTCCGTCGGCGCCCGCTTCGACGACCGCGTGACGGGCAAGCCCGCCGCGTTCGCCCCCACCGCCCGCGCCGCCGAGCGCGAAGGGACCGGCGGGCTGATCCACTTCGACATCGCGCCGGAGAACATCAACAAGGCCATCCCCGTCACCATCGGCGTGGAAGGCGACGCCCGCAAAAACCTCGAACTGCTGCTGCCGTTGCTCGAACCGCGCGACCACCAGCCCTGGCTCGACCAGCTCACGCAGTGGAAGACCGAGCACCCCTTCCGCTACAAGAGCGACGAGCGCGAGTTCCACATGAAGCCGCAGGCAGTGATCGAGGAGCTTTACAAGCAGACCGGCGGCGACGCGGTGATCTCCACCGGCGTGGGCCAGCACCAGATGTGGGCGGCGCAGTTCTACCAGTTCAAGCACCCCCGGCAGTGGATCACCTCCGGCGGCTTGGGCACGATGGGCTACGGCGTGCCCGCCAGCGTCGGCGCGAAGCTCGCGGTGGACGCCTTGGGGGATGGCCGGCCGGTGATCAACATCGACGGCGACGGCAGCTTCTGCATGACCTGCATGGAGATGGTCACCGCCGCGCAGTACAAGATCGCCGCCAAGACCATCATCCTCAACAACGACTTCCAGGGCATGGTCAAGCAGTGGCAGGACCTCTTCTACGAAGAGCGCTACAGCCACACCGAGATGCACAACCCCGACTTCGTGCAGCTCGTCGAGGCGATGCACTGCAAGGGCTTCCGCGTGACGAAGAAAGCCGACCTGCCCGGGGTGATGGCGGAGTTCCTCGCCCACGACGGCCCGGCGGTGCTCGACGCCCTCGTCGAGAAGCACGAGCACGTCTACCCCATGCTGCCCGCGGGCAAGACCGTGGACGACATGGTGCTCGGGCCCCCCGGCGGGTGGGGGTGAAGCAGGCACGGGCGTGAGAAGTGCGGGCGGCGGGGTACGGCGGGGGGTGTGGCGGGGTGTGGCGGGGTGTCTTGACCGACGCATCCACTGCCGGTACAGATGCACCCGCGACGCGCATCATTCCCCGGAGGCCCTCTCATGGACCTGACGTACGACCAGAAGAAGGCCATGCACGACGATGGCTACCTCGTCCTGCCCGGTGCGGTGCCTGAGCTGCTCATCCGCCGGGCACGCAAGGCGATCCACCACGACCTTGGCAGCGAGGGGATGCACCCCGACCAGCTCCGCACGTTCTCCGCTCAGAGCTACTGCCCGGCGCTGCGCAGCGACCCGGCGCTGACGGACCTGGCGACGCGCTCGGCGGTCTGGCTCGCGGGCGAGGCGCTGCTGGGCGAGGGCAACCTTCAGCCCGTCAAGGGCGCGCAGATCGCGCTGCGCTTCCCGAGCTATCCCGACAAGCCCAAACCGCCGCGCGGCCACCTCGACGGCATCGGGACCGGGACGAACGGGATGGCGGTGGGCGAGTTCTCGCGCGGGTTCACGATGCTCGCCGTGTGCCTGCTCAACGACCTGCCCGAGCCCTACATGGGCAACTTCACGGTCTGGCCGGGCTCGCACCAGTTCTTCGAGCAGTACTTCCGCGAGCGCGACCCGTCGGTGCTGGCGCAGGGCATGCCGCAGGCCGAACTGCCGCGCGATGCGGTGCAGATCACGGGCAAAGCCGGCGACGTCGTGCTCGCGCACCATCATCTCGTGCACGGCGCGGCGCCCAATTATGGCTGCGAGATCCGCTACGCCGCGATCTTTCGACTGCAGCACGTGGATGTGGTCCAGGTGGGCGTCGAGGCAATGCGCGACATCTGGCGCGAATGGTCGCCCATCCGCGCGTTCATCGACGAGCACGCCGGCGAAGTGGCGACGGTGTGATGCGGCTGGAGCATTTGCCACAGCTTCGCAACGTCAGGGGTGCCACTGACAAGCGGAGTCGGCGGAGCTTGTCAGCGCGAATTGCAGCGACACTGACAAGGCCGAGGACGCCTTGTCAGTGGCACCCGCGACGGTTGGATTGGACGCGCGTTAGCCGTCGCCCTGCGGGCGACGCGGCGGCGGCGCGCTCACCAAAGCAGCACATCATTGAGCGATTCGGCGTGCCAGCGCACGGTGCGCGCGTCGACGCGCTCCACGCCTCGGCGGAAGGCCACGCGCTCGCACATGTCCGAGCGGTAGAGCGTCAGCTCGATCGTCGCGGGCAGGCTGGGCTTGAACGGTTTGAAGTCGCGCGCCTGGCGGACGGCGTCCGCGGCGGTCTCGCGCACGATGCGGTGCGCCTCCGGCAGCGGCAGGCAGTGAGCGCGGTTGCGCGACACGCCGCGCTTCACGACGGCGCACGCAACGTCGCCGAGCGTTTCGCGAGCCTCGACGGCGGTGGCCTCGTCACCCTCGACCATGATGACGGGCACGTCGTACTGGCCGGCCCACGCGGCCTCGATGCCGATCTCGCCGACCTCCTGGCCGTTGAGGCGGTAGGCGAACCACTCGGCGGAGCTCATGGTGTGATCGAGGAAGCCGCCGACGGTGCCGGCCCGGGCGTGGTGGCCGAGCAGGATCACGCCGGCGAAGCTGGCGTCGAGCGACGGCATGAGCCGCCCGCCGCCCGGGGTCTCGGATCGCAGGCGTTCGTCGAGGTCCTCGACGCGGCTCTGCCCCCCGCCGCCGTGCGTGTCGCAGACGACGACCTCCGTCGCCCCGCCGTCGAAGCAGCCCGCGGCGCAGGCGTTGATGTCCTGCATCATGAGCTTGCGCGCCGGCTCGAAGTGCTCAGGGTGCTCCTTCTGGACCTGCTCCATCATGCGGATGCCGCTGATGCCTTCCATGTCGGCGAGGATGTAGATCTTCATGGTGCTCATGCCTCGGGTAAAACGCCGGGACCGGTGGTCCCGGGGCGGCGGCGCACGAGGTGCGACCACCGGTGACGCCCGGTGTCATGCGGACGCCGGGGCGGGGTGGTAACGCCGGTTTCGCGTGACGATCAACGTCGTCCGGTTGATGGTCACACCCGGCCGCATCCGCCGGGACCACCGGTCCCGGCTTTGTACCGGCGCGCGTTCAGTCGAGCCCTGCCTGGCGCTGGTAGAGTTCCTCGAGCGTCATACCGGTCTGCTGCTCGATCACGCGGCGGGCCTCGTCGATGGGCACGCGGCTGACATGGTTGTCGTTGTAGGCCACGGCGATCGTGCGCCCGTCGCTGTGCTCGGGGCGCTCAAACAGCGCGACCGTGTTCGTGTTCAGATCATCGACCAGGCCGGGGATAAGCACGTAGGACGCGTTCTCGCGGATCCAGCGCGCCTGCTGCTGCTCGGGCCAGGCCCCGTACTCGTGAGGGATCGTGATACCGGCGGTCGGCGAGACGACGTATTCAGGCGTGAAGTAGTCGCCCTCGAGCAGCAGCCAGATGTCGTTCGGCATCTGGTCGTCCGCGCCGTGGGCGTACATCACCATCGCCTGGTGGATGCCGCGCGCCTGCGTGTTGCTCTGCATGCGCCTCGCCGTCTCCCGCGCCGCGCCCAGCGCCGGCAACATGATCCCCACGCCCAGCGGCACGACGAACATCGCGCCGCCGCCTTCGTGGCCGAGCATCTCCGCGCCGGGGAAGGCGGTGATGTGCCGCACGTGCCAGCCGTCGTCGTCGGCCCAGCTCACGGCCCCGGCGGGCTCGAGCAGGTCGCGCAGCTCGCCCAGCGTCGGCAGCAGGTGCAGCGCCGCGCCGTCGGCGTCCGCGTCCATCGCCACCAACATGGCCGGCAGCATCTGCCCGAGCATCAGCGTGCTGCCATAGACCGCCTCAGCGGCGCGCTGCACATCCGTAAAGCTGTGCATCTGACCCGCCTGCTCGCCCAGCCACGCCCGGACCTGCATGAATCGCTCGTTGTCGTGGATCGATGGCCCGCCGTCCATCGCAAAGTCGATCGCCCGCGTCAGCGCCTGCGGCAGCAGGCCGACGTACAGCCGGTTGTCGTGGATCGCCCACGACGGCTGGGTGAACATGAAGGCGAAGCTGTAGACCGTCACGCCGCGGTGCTCGCTGCCGACGAAGCGGAAGTGCGGCTGGTCGCGGTGGTCCGGCCGGGCCGCTGCGTCCGCCGACTGCATGAGCATCTCCAGGGCCGAGCGGAGCTGGTCGGCGTCGCGCACCTCGTTGACCAGCGTGATGCCCAGCATGCTGGCGGGCCCGGCGACGTCGGCGTCGCGATAGGCCAGCCAGACGGGGCCGAGCGCGTTGATGATCTCCGCCTCGATGTCCACGCCGAGCATCATGCCCAGCATCGCCAGGCCGCCGCGGGCGTCCTGCCACGCCTCCGGGTCGATCTCGCTGGCGGCCCCGCCGACGGCCTCGTAGAGCGCTGCGACATCGAAGCGCCCAGCCGACAGCCACGTCGCGGTGGCGGGCACGATGTCAAGCGACGCCGGATCGACGGGCTCGGCATCCATCATCCAGGCGACCAGTCCTTGCCGGGGCGACGGGGCGCGGACGAACGCCTGCGAGTGCCAGCGGGGCCCGTCGAAGCCGCCCGCCCACGCAGCCGTCTCGATGCCGTCGACGCCCAGCGCGGTAAGCACCATTTCCACCTGTTCGGCGTCGGGGCCGCCGGGCTGCATGGCCGGCCTGATGACGTCGCCGTCGCGATGGGCAGGCATGACCGTGCGGGTCTGCTCGCGCACGAGAGTGACGATCGCCTCGACATCGGCGTAAGCCAGCGCGAGGCCCGGCTCGGGCAGGGGGCTTGTCGCTTCGCCGAATCGCTCGCTGGCGGCGAGGCCGCCGTCGGCCGGCTCCTGCCAGTTCATGTCCATGACGCCGCCGATGTAGTTCTCGCCCTCGACGCGTTGCACGGGCGCGCCCTGCTGCTCGAGCTCGTCGAGCCACTCCGCCACGGCATCGCGGTGCGGGCCGGCGTCGATGAGCAGGCCCAGGCGCGGCATCATCGCCTGCTCATCAAAGCCGGCGAAGTAGAACGCCCACGGCCGATCGATCAGCACCGGCCCAAGCTCCGCGAGCGCCTCGGCGGCGATGCGGGCGTCGGGGTCGTTCTCGCCCATGCGGTCGATGACACCGGGCAGCGATTCGGTCAGCAGCGCGCGCACGGGCACGCGCTCCAGCAGCCGCCCGAGGTGACGCTCGTCGAGGTCCGCCGCGCCGCTGGCCGCGCCCTGCCAACCGACGTAAACGATCGCATCGGCGGGGACGTGGTCGGCCAGCGGGGCGGCCGCGGCGGCGGGCAAGCCGGCGATGGCGAGCGTGAGGGCAACCAATGCCCTGTTCAGCAGGTGGCTTCTCGCACGCATTGCAGTGCTTCCTTATGTCAGACGGGATGCGAATCGGCGGACATCACCCGGGACGTGCCGACGTGATCGGGACGAGCGACGATTATCACGTCTCCCGCCACGAGACGCAAGAAGCCCACCCGACGAGCATCATTGAACCGCGAAGCGCGAAGGGTGCGAAGAAACACAAGTGACGCAAGCCACAGTCCCTTCGCGCCCGCCGCGCTCTTCGCTGCTTCGCGGTCATTCGGAGATCAGGAGTGGAATCGTCAATTCTGAATTTTGAACTCACCCCCGATATTCCCCCTCCATCTCATCGGGCACCGCGTCGTCGTCTTCCTCCTCATCTTCCTCGTACTCATATGCATCGTCATCGTCGGCCGCGTCGTCGGCCTCGTCCTGCTCGGTGACGGGCGACGACTCAGCCTCGACCTGGGCCTTGTTGGCGGCGTCGGCCTCGGCCTGGGCCTTGATCGCCGCCCACTCCTCGACGCTGATGGTCACCTCGCGGGCCTGCGTGCCCTTGTACTCGCCGAGGATGCCCGTCGCCGCCATCGCCTCGATCAGCCGCGCACCGCGCCCGTACCCCACGCCGAGGCGCCGCTGCAATAGCGACACGCTGCCGCGGCCGGTCTCGATCACCAGCAGCACCGCCTTCTCGAAGAGCGGGTCGGCCAGCGTCTCGCCATCGACGTCCTGCGCCCCGGAGCGGATCTGCACGAGCTGCGGCTCAAAGTGCTGCTGGGCGACGCTCTTGAGGAACTTGACCGTCCGCCGGATCTCGTGGTCGTCGACCAGCGTGCCTTGGGCGCGCATCAGCTCGTGGCTCTGCGGCGAGAGGAAGAGCATGTCGCCGTGACCCAGCAGCAGTTCGCCGCCCTTCTGGTCGAGCACGATGCGCGAGTCCATGCCCGACGCGACCTTCAGCGCGATGCGGCAGGGCAGGTTCGATTTGATCAGCCCCGTGACGACGTTCGCCTGCGGTCGCTGCGTCGCCAGCACGAGGTGGATGCCCACGGCCCGCGCCTTTTGCGCGATGCGCACGATGTGGTTCTCCACCTCCTTGTTGGTGATCATCAGGTCGGCGAGCTCGTCGATGATGAAGACGATGTAGGGCAGCTTCTTGGGGATCTTCGCCTCTTCCTCGGGCGTGCCGGGCTCGAGACGCTCGACCAGGTCTTCAAAGGTGAGGCTGTTGTAGCTGGCGATGTCGCGGACGCCCGCCTCGGCGAGCAGCTCGTAGCGCTCGTCCATGCGCGTCACCGCCCACTCCAGGATCGACGCGGCCTTGGCCATCTCGGTCACCGGCGGGCACATCAGGTGCGGCACGTCCTTGAACTGGCTCATCTCCACGATTTTGGGGTCGACCAGCACGAACTTCACCTCGTCCGGGCGGCGGGTGTAGAGCAGCGACATGATGATCGACGCCTCGCACACGCTCTTGCCCGAGCCCGTCGTGCCCGCGATGAGGATGTGCGGCATCGCGGCGAGGTCCTCGATCAGCGGGTTGCCCGACGCGTCCTTGCCCAGGTACATCGGCAGCTTCATCTTCTTGGTGCTCTCGGGCGCGGCGGCCATCAGCTCCTTGAGCCGCACCTTCTCCTTGCGCTGGTTGGGCACCTCGATGCCGATCGTGTTCTTGCCCGCCATGTTGGGCACGACGCGGATGTTCTGCGCCTTGAGCGCCCGCGCCAGGTCGGCAGCGATGGCGGTGATCTGCGAGCTCTTGGTCCCCTTGGCGAGCCGAACCTCGAACATCGTGATCACCGGGCCCGAATCGATGCCCACCACCTCGCCCTCGATGCGGTACTCCTGCAGCGCCGACTCCAGCTCCACCGCCTGGTCGCGCACGATCTGCTCCATCTCCTCGGTGAAGTTGGCCTCCGGCTCGTCGAGCAGGTCGAGCCCCGGGAACTGGTAGCCGGACAGGTCCGGCTCGCGGGCGGCGGCGTCGGTCGTGTCCGTGCGCGGCGCGAAGTTGATCGGAAGCTGACGCATCTTCGCCCGCAGCGCCTCGGGGTCGAACCCCTCGCCCTTCTTCGTGGCCATGTACGTCTCCGGCACGTCGGCGCCTTCGTCCTCCTCCTCCTCGTCCTCCTCGTCCTCGTCCTCGTCCTCGGCGTCGTCAAGCTCCTCCTCGATCACGTCTGCCTCGTCCTCGACCGGCTCGCCGTCCCAGGCCTCGTCCTCGCTGCGGCGGCGGCGCACGCGCCCGGGGCGCAGCGCCGTGCCGCTGCCGCGATCGCCGCGCCCGCGCCCGACCAGCGCGCCGAGCCCGCCGACGATCGCCGCCGCCACACCCGCCACACCCGCGATCGCGCCTCCTGCCGCGCCGGCGACGCCGAGTCGCGGCGTGCGGCGCGAGGCCGCGGCCCCGAAGCCCAGCAGGTGCCGGCCGATCCACCGGGGCACGGCGAGGACCAGCTCGTCCGCCGCGAGCAGCGCGCCGACCCAGAACGCCACCGCCAGGATCACCAGCGTGCCTGCGACGGCGAAGCGTTCGAGCAGTTGATCCGCGAGGAAGAGGGCGAGCAGGCCGCCCGGCCCATGCGGCTGTCCGCCCCCCCCGAGCGTGCCCGCGACACTGCCCGCGATGATCGGAGCGCCGGCCTCGCCGCCGACGGCCAGCAGCGTGCTCGCCGCGATTGCCATGACCAGTACGCCCGCCGCGCGCAGCGGCAGTTGGGTGACGCGTCGACCGATGGCGCTCATGGCGAGGTAGAGCCCGATGCCGGCGACGATGAGCCAGGCGCCGGGCCCGAGCATGAGCTGGACGCGGTGGGCCGCGGCCGCGCCGACGAGTCCGATCCAGTTGCTCGGCTGCTCGTTGGGAATGCCGTAGCCCACAGCCGGCGGATCGGCGGGGTCGTAGCTGGCCATCGCGGCGACGAGCAGCAGCCAGAGGCCCGTCACGGCCACCCAGCCCATCGCCGCCCATGCCGAGCCGGCCTGGTCCGCATTGCCTGTCTTCTTCTGCCTGGCCATGTCGCTCCTGCCTCGCTGGGTCGGCGCAGACCCATCGTGCCGCTTGCATCCTCATCGGCGCGGCCCGCGGCGCAGCGACACAGAACGGCGTTCAGCCGCCGCACCGACGGTCAAATCGCCCCTGCCGGATGGTTTCGCGAGGTGGCGGCTTACCGGCGCGCGTCGGCGCGTCGTCCATCGCCCTGCAGCCGGTCGTGCCAGGCCTGCACGCGATCGCGGCGCAGCAGCAGGTAGTAGAGCCGGCCCTCGGCGGCCTGCTCGCCCGCAAGCGCGCCGGGGCGGTCGCCGATGCCGTAGAAGATGTCGGCCCGGCCGGCGGCGCGGATCGCCCCGCCGGTGTCCTGGTCGACCATCAGTTGCTGCCGCGGCATGCTGCGCCCGCCGGTGGCGGGGCTGCCCGCCATCCGCGTCTCCACGAGCACGGGCGCGCCGCGTGGGAAGATCGACTTGTCCGTCGCCAGCGTGCGCATCGCCTCGACGCGCACGCCCAGCGACCCGGCGGGCCAGGTGGCCGCGTCGTATGCCTTGAAGAAGACGAAGCGGTCGTTGCGGCGGATGTAGTCTTCGAGCTGTTGCGGGTAGCGCTCGAAGTGCTGCTCGATGGCGCTCAGCGTCAGGCGATGCTCGTCGATGTAGCCGTCCTCGACGAGCAGCTTGCCGATGGAGGTGTAGTCGTGGCCGTTGTTGCCCGCATAGCCGATGTAGAGGGTCGAGCCGTCGGTCATGTTGAGCCGGGCCGAGCCGTTGACCTCGATCATGTAGGCGTGCAGACGTGAGGGGAGATAGACGAGTTCCCGGCCGCGCAGCGCGCCGCTGCGCTCCAGCTCTGCCCGGGTGGCGTAGGGCGCGTAGCCCTCGGCCGTGCGCCGGCCGCGCACCTCGCCGGTGACGGGATCGCTGGCGAGATCGTCCGGCCGGGTGTAGAGCGGGTAGCGGTACCGGCCCGTGGGCTGGCGCGACGCCTCGAAGACGGGGGCGTAGTAGCCGGTGTAGAAGACGGTGCCGGCCCCGTCCCAGCCGACCGACTGCCAGACGTCGAAGTCGCTGTCGAGCGCGGCCAGCGCCTCGTCGCGGGGCAGGTCCGCGATCTGCCGCAGGGCGTACGCCGAGGCTTGGGCCTGGCCGTGCGTGATCGGCCCGAGCGGGAAGTGCTGCCGGGCGGACGGCTTGGCGTACCAGGCGATCGAGCGGTCGAGCGCTTCGCGCAGGCCCGGGTCGGCGAGCTGATCAGCAGCGCTGCCGAGGTCCGGGCGGTCGGCCTCGTCCAGCCGCCGCAGGGCGAACGCGCCCTCGGGCAGCGGCTGAGCGTAGGCGGGCTCCTCGACGGGCGTCTGACAGCCGGTCATGGCCATCGCCATCGCCAGCAGCAGCAGCGTCGCCGTGAGCGTGGCGGCCATCGTCGTCAACGTCGCTCGCTGATCCATGCAGAACCCTCCCTCGGTGGCGATCTGCAGGATTATCGGTCGACGGCGGCGGCGGGCCGCAATTCTCGGAATTCAGAACTCAAAATTCAAAATTCAAAATTCAGATCGCGTGTTAGCGGCCGCCCTTGGACGGCGCGGGTACGCGGTCGACCCAGGATCGCCGCGCAATTTCTGAACTTTGAATTTTGAATTCTGAATTTCTCGGAATCACCCCCGCAGGCGAGCGAGCTCGTCGAGCAGGCTCAGCATGCGCCCCAGCGGCAGCATCGCCGCGGCGTCGGACATCGCGGTGGCGGGCTCGGGGTGCGTCTCGATGAACAGGGCGTCGACACCCGTCGCCACGGCAGCGCGGGCCAGCAGCGGGGCGCGCTCCGGCCGGCCGCCGGACTGGGCGCCCTGGCCGCCGGGCTGCTGGGTGGAGTGGGTGACGTCGAAGCAGACGGGCCAGCCGAGCTCCATCATGTCCCCGAGGCCGACGAAGTCGTTGACGAGGCGGTGGTAGCCGAAGAACGTGCCGCGCTCCGTGAGCATGAGGCCGGTCTTGTCGGCGCCGGCCTCGGTGAGCTTGGCGACGACGTTGGCCATCTCGGCGGGGGCGAGGAACTGGCCCTTCTTGACGTTCACCGCCTTGCCTGTGGCCGCCGCGGCGACGAGCAGGTCCGTCTGCCGGCAGAGGAAGGCAGGGATCTGTAGCAGGTCGACCGCCTCGCCCGCGGGCGTGGCCTGGGCCGGCTCGTGGATGTCGGTGGTGACCGGCACGCCGAGCTCACGCCCGACGCTCGCCAGCAGCGCGAGCCCGGCGTCCAGGCCCGGGCCGCGGGGGGCGTGGATGGAGCTGCGGTTGGCCTTGTCGAAGCTGGCCTTGAAGATGTAGCCGAGCCCGAGCTGTCGGCAGCGGTCGCGCACCGCCTCGCCGACGCGCATGCACAGCTCGCGCGACTCGGCGACGCAGGGGCCGGCGATGATGCACAGCGGCCGACCGGGCCCGACGCCGACTTTGCCGATGGTGAAGCTGTGGCGATCCATAGCCCCTCATGTTACGCGAAGGCGGGGAGTTCGCGCAGAGGCCGCGGAGAGGCGCAGAGACCGCTGAAGACCAAAACTGAAATAGTCGCTTTCTCCTGCGGCCTCTGCGCTCGCAGCGTCCTCCGCGAGAACTGCCTGTCCCTGCCGGCTGCCATCGCGTAAAATCGCCCGCGAAGGAGCACCGTGATGACTGTCTACGACCCGGGCCAGGCTGAGGGGCATGATCCGCAGCTCTACGTCGCCGACCGCACCGCCGGGGGCATCCCCGATCTCGACGCCATCGACGACGCGGCGATCGAGCGCTACCGCGAGACGGGGTACCTGCTGATCGAGCGGCTGTGGAGCGACGAGCAGGTCGAGCAGGCCCGCGAGGCGGTGAGCGACCTGATCGCCGGGCGCAACGAGCAGTTCAACGGGCTGATGTACGAGGCCGCGGCCAAGCAAGCGAAGGTCGAGGAGCTGACCGAGGCGCAGCGCTGCGACCTCATCCGCAAGCTCTTCAACTTCGTCAAGCATGAGCCGCGGCTGGACCGGCTCGCCCACGATCCGCCGCTGCTCGCGGCGGTGCGGCGGCTGATGAACGACGAGCCGAAACTGTACCAGGACATGGCGCTGATCAAGCCGCCGCGCATCGGCCGGGAGAAGCCGTGGCACCAGGACCACGCCTACTTCAACGTGCCGCTGGAGCATCGCATCGTGGGGGTGTGGATCGCGCTGGACGAGGTGGATGCCGACAACGGTGCGATGCACCTCATCGAGGGCGGCCACCGCGAGCCGATCATCCACTTCAAGCAGCGTGACTGGCAGATCTGCGATACCGAGATGCTTGGCCGACCGGCGGTGGTGGCGCCGATGAAGCCGGGCGGGGCGCTGTTGTTTGACAGCCTCCTGCCGCACGGCACGCCGACCAACCACAGCGACCGCCGACGACGCGCGCTGCAGTTCCACTACCTTGGCGAGACGGCCCCGGCGATCGAACAGGAGCAGAGGCTGGCGGTGTTCGGCAGCGAGGGCAAGGATGTGACGTGTTAGCCGTTCGCCAGTAGCGGTCCGCGTTCGGCATAAAGCCGGGACCGGTGGTCCCGTCCCCCGGCCACCCGTCGCGCCGACCGCCCCCCAATGCCATACACCTCGCGCTTGGTGCGACCGGGCCCACCGGTCCCGGCTTTGTGTCACATCCGTCTCGCCGGGCAGCCGCAGACGCATGTACCGGGCTCGACGGGGCGGGTGACGACGGCGCCGGCGCCGACGGTGGCGTGCTGCCCGACCGTGATGCCGGGGAGCACGGCCGCGTTGAGGCCCACGAGCGCGCCTTCGCCGATGCTCACGCGTCCGCCGAGCGCGGCGCCGGGGCCGATGTGGGCGCCGGCGCCGATGATGTTGTCATGCTCGACGACCGCGCCGCTGTTGATGATCGCACCGCGGGCGACGCGGGCCTGCGTGTGCACGACCGCGCCGGGCCCGATGAAGACGCCCGCCTCGATGCTCGCCGAGACGCTGACGCGCGCGGCGGGGTGGACGATGCTCACGAGGGTGAAGCCGACCTGTTCGACGCGGTCGAGCAGCGCGGCGCGTGTGGCGTTGTCGCCGACCGCGACGATGACGCCGGGCCGCGCGTCGGCGTCGGCCTGGCCGGCGGAGGGCGCCTTCGCCACGTCGTCGAGCGAGCCGAGCAGCGGGGCCGGCAGGTTCCATGCCTCGGCCACGGGGCCGTCGTCCAGAAAGCCGGCCACGCGCAGGCCCAGTGCCTGCGCCGCCTCGGCGACGACGCGGCCGTGATCGCCCCCGCCGTAGACGAGGATGGCGCCGCTGTGCGATTCGCTTCGGATCACTCGCTGGCCTCCGTTCAAGGACGATCAAGCGCGCGTCGTGGTCGAGCGCCGCGCTTCTATCCCCCTGCCGCGTAGCGGTCGCCGATGGACGCCTCCCAGCCGCCATGCTGCCGGCCGATGGGCGTGCCGCTGAACTCGCTGCGGCAGCGGTAGCACACGAGCACGCGCCGCGAGAAGAGGAAGATGAGCACATCGACCACCGCCACGCCCGCGAGCAGGCCCAGCGCCCACCAGACGTAGCCCCCGCCGTAGAGCACCATCCCCACCACGGCCGCGAGCAGGACGAGCACGAACGCAGTGAGCTGCGGCAGGCGCCGGCGGGAGAACAACTCCGCGCAGCCGCAGGCCGGGCAATGGCGCAGATGGCCCTTGTCGTCGAAGGCGCGCTCCCATTTCAGATGCATCGACCCGACGACGGCCGGCGGATGAGCCGGGTCGACCTCCACGGCGAAAAGGCGCTGGCGCTGGCGGTCCCGCAAGTCGATGCGCATGCCCCATTGTCCGGGTGGAGCCCGCGGATTGCAATTAGGGGGGCATTCGACGCCGGCGTTTGCGGCTGCGACCTCCACATCGCAACCCTTGTCGCCCGATGGGGCATCAGGGTAAAATCGGATGGACCGTTCGGCTTCTCCCTTCGCCTGCCCTTCTTACCGGAGACTCCTCCATGGCCCCCGAGCACAGCAAGCGCCCCAACGACGACGAACTGCTCGCCAAGGCGATCCCGATCGACGCCGCGGACGACGAGGACGACGCCCTCGAGCTCGAGCCGGAGGACGACGACCCGGGCGCGAGCGCCGGCGGCAGCAAGATCCGCACCTTCGACCAGCGCATCCCGCACGAGGACCACTGGAAGCGCCAGCCCAACGTCACCGGGCACGGCGCGATCCATGTCAAGACGTTCGTCGCCAAGCTCCGCCCCGACGCCATCGCCCACCTCGACGAGCAGATCAACGAGTGGCTCGATAACCACCCGGAGTACGAGGCCAAGTTCGTGACCACCAGCGTCGGACAACTCGTGGGCAAGACGACCGAGGACGCGTTGTTCGTGAATGTGTGGGTGTAAGCGGAGGATGCGGATCCCGGGGTCGGGGTTCGGGGATCGGGGGGCCGGGAGACGGACGTGTTCCGCGCCGCGCCGGGGCGTAGAGGTTGTGTCGTGTGTCCCATGTTTAGCCGCCGCGCCCACGCGGCGCTGCGGGCACGGCGCTTCCGGGCCATCAGCCATCAGCACCGGTCCTCCCCTGCGGCGGGGGCCGCTATAATGCTCTTCTACGTCCCACCCGGAGCAACGTTTATGGCAGGTCACAGCAAGTGGGCCAACATCAAGCACAAGAAGGCCCGCGAGGATGCCAAGAAGGGCAAGGTCTGGAGCAAGTGCGCCCGCGCCATCATGGCGGCGGCCCGGGCCGGCGGCGGCAACCCGGAGACGAACCTCACCCTCCGCTACGCACTCGAAGAAGCCAAGGCCGCCAACATGCCCAAGGACACGCGTGAGAACGCCATCCGCAAGGCCACCGGCGAGGCGGGCGGCGCCGCCTTCGAGCAAGCCGTCTACGAGGGCTACGGCCCGGCGGGCGTCGCGGTGCTTCTCGAAATCCTCACCGACAACCGCAACCGCACGGCCGGCGAGGTGCGCAAGATCTTTGAGCGCCACGGCGGCAACCTGGGCGAATCGGGCTGCGTCGCCTACCTCTTCACCAGCCGCGGGCAGATATTCGTGCCCAAAGAAGGGCCCGGCGAGGATGAGGAGACGGTGATGACCGCCGCGCTGGAAGCCGGCGCCGACGACGTCGCCGACGAGGGCGACGCCTGGCAGGTGCTCACCGAGCCGACGGCGCTCCTGGGCGTGCGCGAAGCGATGGAGGCGGCCGCGCTGCCGATCGCCGCCGCGGCGGTGACGATGCTGCCGCAGACGACGACGCACGTCGCGGGCAACGACGCGGCGAAGGTGCTGGCGCTGGTCGACGCGTTGGAAGACCATGACGACGTGCAGAAGGTGTACGCCAACTTCGAAATCCCCGATGAAGAACTGGCGGCGCTGGAGTCGTGAACTCGGTTGAACCGCGAAGAGGCGAAGGAAGCGAAGTTCCGCGCAGAGTGGATCATTGCTGCTTCCCTCGCGCTCTTCGCCTCCTTCGCTTCTTCGCGGTTGCTCCGAAGGGCGCAGGCCGATCGCCGCGACAAGGATGAAACCCATGACGGCACGCGTGCAACTGGTGCGGGATCAGTGGGACGTGACGCGGCGGTACACGTTGATGGTGCTCGATCACATGCCGCGGGCGCGGTGGGCAGAGATGCCGCCCTGCGTGGCGTCGCACGTGACCTGGCAGGTCGGGCACCTGACGCTGACGCAGGCGGGCAACGCCTTGGCCGGGGTGTGCGGCGTCGCGGTGGACGGGCTGCTGCCCGAGGGTTACCGCGAGTTGTTCGGCAAGGGGTCGCGACCGCTGGCGGAGGCGGAGCGCTATCCCGAGCCGGAGGCGATGCTGACGTCGCTGGCGCGCGTCCACGCGCGGCTGATGGACGCGCTGGGCACGCTGGACGACGCGGTGCTCGATGAGCCGGCGTCGCATTCGACGGGCATGGTGCACAACAAGCTGGACATGCTGCTGTGGATGGTCCGCCACGAGATGCTGCACGTCGGGCAGATCGGCCTGATCCGCCGGGCGCTGGGGATGGACCCGTACCGGTGACGCCGGCTTGGAAGTCTGGGAAAAACGCCAAGGCGCCAAGAGGCGGCGAGATCGCCAAGACGGATCGTGAACCAGGACCGTTCCGGCATCTGATCGACCTTGGCGACCTCTCCACCCCTTGGCGCCTTGGCGTTTGCAACGCGAAGCCGCGAGCGGCTCCCGGAATCGGCATTCAGATCTTCAGCGTGCGATCGAAGAAGTCGAAGCCCATCGCCTTTTTCGCGTGGGCGAGCGTCTGCTCGGCGAGGCCATTCGCCCGGCGCGTCCCGTCACGCAGGATGCGCAGCACGCGGTCGGGGTTCGCCTCGAGCTCACCGCGGCGCTGGCGGATCGGTTCGAGCAGCTCGTTGAGCACCTCCGCCAATCGCTGCTTGCAGTCGCCGTCGCCGATCGTGCCGGCCTGGTAGCGCTTTTTCATGTCGGCGACCTCGTCGCGGTCGGGGTTGAACGCGTCGTGGTATTCCCACAGCGGGTTGCCCTCGATGACGCCCGGGTCGTCCTTGGCCATGCGGCCGGTGAAAATGCGGGCGCATTTCTTCTGGACGGTCTTCGCGTTGTCGGAGAGGAAAATCGCGTTGTCGAGCGACTTGCTCATCTTGTTCTTGCCGTCGATGCCCGTGAGCCTCGCGACGCGTCCGACCTTCGCTTCGGGGATCGGGAAGACGCCTTTGTCCGCGTGGGCCGCGTCCTCGGCGTGAGGGTCGACGCCGGCGTAGAGGATGTTGAACCGCCGCGCGACCTCGCGCGTCATCTCGATGTGCGGCACCTGGTCCTCGCCCACGGGCACGGAGGCGGCGCGAAACGCGAGGATGTCGGCGATCTGCCCGACCGCGTACATCGGAAACCCGAACGTGTACTTGTCCGCGAGGCCCTTGGTGTCGAGCTCGGTCTTGAGCGTGGGATTGCGCATCACGCGGTTGAACGGCAGCAGCATGGCGAAGTACCACGTCAATTCGGCGATCGCGGGCACCTCGCTCTGGAGGAAGATCGTCGACCGCTCCGGGTCGATCCCGGCCGAGAGGTAGTCCATCGTGATCTGCATCACGTCATCGCGCACCGCGCCCGTCTCCTCCGCGCGCGTCGTCAACGCGTGGACGTTGGCGATGATGAAGTAGCAGTCGTACTCGTCCTGCATCGCCACGCGGTTTTCGACGGACCCGACCCAGTGGCCAAGGTGCAGCCGACCGGTGGGCGTGTCGCCGGTGAGCAGGCGCGGGCGGGCGAGCGATCCGGTGGCGGTGTTGGACATGCGGGGATTCTATGGGGAAAGGGGGCAGGGGGCAGACGGCAGGGGGCAGTGGGGAGGGGCGAGGAACGAGAGGTTGGGAGCCACGGGCTAGGCTCGGTCCGAAAGCGGGTGCCACTGGTGGCTTGTCCACCAGTGCCCTGGCCTTCCGCGCGCACACTGGCGGACAAGCCGCCAGTGGCACCCGCAGCACGATGCCCAAGGCTTTGAGCCGGGAAGACGCAACGTCGGCGCCGCGGCCAAACGTGCTACGCGTGCTGCCTGTCCCCCTCCCCCAACTGCCCCCTGCCGTCTGCCCCCTGCCCCCTTTTCTCTGCCCCCCTTTCCCCCCTCACGCCAGCTCGCGGAGCTTGGCGATGCGCTGCTCCGTCGACGGGTGCGTCGAGAACAGCTTGGCCATCGTCGTCGCGCCGCTGAGCGGCTGGACGATGAACATGTGGTTCTGCGACGGCATCTCGTTCTCCATCGGCACACGCTTGGCCGTCGCTTCGAGCTTCTGCAACGCCGCCATCAGCCCCGCGGGCGTCCCCGCGATGCGGGCGCCGTCGGCGTCGGCGACGTACTCCCGCGAGCGCGAGATCGCCATCTGAATCAGCGCCGCGGCGATGGGCGCCAGCAGGAAGAGCACCAGCAGCATCACCGGGTGCACGTTGCGCCCGCCCCCGCCACTAAAGAGAAAGATCCAGCCCAGGTAGCTGATCGCGCCGGCGATCGTCGCGGCGACGGTGCTGATGAGCGTGTCGCGGTTCTTCACATGCGCCAGCTCGTGGGCCATGACGCCCTCGAGCTCCTCGTAGCTGAGCAACCGCAGCGCCCCCTGCGTCACCGCGACCGCCGCGTGCTTTGGATTGCGCCCCGTCGCGAAGGCGTTGGGCGCCTGCTGGGGGCAGATGTAGACGCGCGGCATGGGCAGGTTCGCATTGCGGGCCAGGCGCTCGACCATGTTGACAAGGTCGGGCGCGACGTCGGCGTCAACCTCCTGGCCCCGCATCGCCTTGAGGGCGATCTTGTCGGAGTAGAAGTAGGCGAAGAAGTTCATCGCCACGGCGAGGACGAGGGCGATGGTCACGCCCTGGCTGCCCCAGAAGGAGCCGATGGCGAGGATGAGGGCGAACATGCCGCCGAGCAGGACGGCGGTCTTCACGTTGTTCACGAACTGGGTCATGGCTCGCAGGCTCCTGGCAAAGCGAGGCGGAGATCGATGCCCCCACCGTCTGTTACGGTGGGGCATGGTGCAAACCGCGTGCCCCGCCAAGGGGGTGGCCCCGGGTCGGTTGCGGGGGCTCGGCCGGGGCGGGGCGGCGCCGCAGCCTCCACGGCGCGGCACAAGTGATTATATATCAGGTCGTTGTGTCAGATGGGCGAGCCGGGGATCGCCGCCATGCGCCACGCCGCGACGATCATCAGGATGATGAAGGCGATCCGCACCTGCCGTATCGGCAGCCGGTGCGTGAGGCTCGCGCCGAGCCGGCCGCCCAGCCACGCCGTGGGCGCGAGCAGCGCCGCCAGCAGCAGGCTCCACTGCCAGGCGATCGGGGTCGCGGCGAAGGAGGCGTCGGCCAGACCGGGGACCAGGTCCACCAGCGCCGACTGCCACCGCGCCAAATCCGGCGCGTCGGTGGGGAGCGGCGCGTGGCGGGCGAGCGTCGCGTTCTTGTAGATGGCCCCGAGGCCGGCGCTGATGCAGATGATGGCCGCGGAGTTGGCGATGCAGGCGCGCAGGGGCAGGCGCATGAGCACCTGCTGCAGGGGCACGGCGACCGCGCCGCCACCGATGCCCAGCAGCCCGGCGATGGTGCCCATGATCGTGCCGATGCCGACGCTGCGCGGCCCGGTGACGCGGGCGTCGGGCTCGGGCTCGAGGTCGGCCGAGCCCACGAGGCGCAGGACGTTGAGGGCGATGACGTAGACGAGGAAGAGGGCGAGAATCCGTCCCAGCCAGAGCCCGCCGCCGATGCCGGCGAAAAAGGGGCGATTCGAGAGCCACACGCCGAGGATGACGGTGACGAGCGCGGCGGGGAGCATCCACTTTAGCGCCGCATGGGTCAGGGCCCCGGCTTTGCGGTGGCGCAGCACGGCCGGCAGCGAGACGACGACGTTCATGATCATCGCGGCGGCCTGGTACAGGTGCTGGTTGTAGCCGAAGGCGAGCGTGGCGGCGGGGATCATGACGACGCTGCCGCCGACGCCGAGCATCCCGCCGAGGACGCCCGACAGCAAGCCGATGAGGAGGACGGTGAGGAGGGAGACGGCGTCGAAGAGCGGCATGGGGGGAATATAAGGGGGCAGGGGGCAGTCGGCAGAGGCAGAGGGCAGAGGGGACAGGATAGCGGCCAGGCGCCGTCCGGCACCGAGGCACTGGCGGACACGCCGCCAGTGGCACCCGCGGTTCGGCGCTTCCGGACGCAGCTGCGGATGCGGAAGGGCACCACGTCTCTCCGCGGTGCCGCCTCCCCCTCCCCACTGCCGTCTGCAGTCTGCCCCCTGCCCCCTTCCCCTACCGCAGGGCGTCCCAGGCGGCGGCGATGGCGTCGACGGGGATGTCGTCGAAGATCCCGACCTCCCCCATCGCGGTCGGCAGCACGAGGCGGATGCGCCCGCCCGCGACCTTCTTGTCCAGCCGCATCGCCGTCATCAGGCAGTCATCGTCGGGCAGGTCGGTGGCCCGCGTCGGCAGGCCGATGGCCCGCAGCAGCGCCTCGACGCGCGGCAGCAACCCGGGCGGGCAGAGCTTCCGTGACTCGGCGAGGTGCGCCGCGGCGACGAGGCCCAGCGCCACCGCCTCCCCGTGGAGGTAGAGGCCATAGTCCGTCCCGGCTTCGATGGCGTGGGCGAAGGTGTGCCCGAGGTTGAGATGCGCCCGTACGCCGGCTTCCTTCTCATCCTCGATCACCACGGCCGCCTTGATGCGCACGTTGCGCTCCAGCAGCTCGATGAGGCGCGGCTTGTCGAGGCTGAGGATGTGCTCGTGCTGCTGTTCGAGGAAGTCGAAGAGGCGGGCATCGCGGATGATGGCGTGCTTGACGCACTCGGCCAGGCCCGCCCGCAGCTCGCGCGCGGGCAGCGTGTCAAGCGTGTCGGGGTCGATGATGACGCGGCGGGGCTGGTGAAATGCGCCGATGAGGTTCTTGCCCTGCGGGACGTTGACGCCCGTCTTGCCGCCGATCGACGCGTCGACCATGGCCAGCAGCGTGGTGGGCACCTGGATGAGGGGGATGCCGCGGAGATAGGTCGCGGCCGCGAAGCCGGCGGTGTCGCCGGTGATGCCGCCGCCGAGCGCGACGAGCGGGCTCGTGCGTTCGATGTGGGCGTTCAACAGGGTGTCGTAGATCTTTGCGACGGTGGCGAGGGTTTTGTGCTGCTCGCCGGGGACGATGGTGGTGAAGGTGACGTCGTAGCCGGCCTGTTCGAGCGATGCGCGGGCGGTGCGGGCGTGCGTCTCGGCGACGTTGGCGTCGGTGACGAGGGCGGCCCGGCCGTGCGGGGCGACGTCGCGCACGGCCGGGCCGAGCGTCGCCAGACTGCCGGGGGCGATGTCGATGACGTAGCGGTGGTGCGGGAGGGTGAGGTCGATGGTTGGCATGAGGGGAATATAAGGAGGCGGGGGGCAAACTGCAGAGGGTAGTGGGGAAAGGGGGCGGGCGCGGCCGGCGCCCTCTCACCCCGGCAGGATGCGGTAGAACACCGGGCGCAGGCCTGTCGTGAAGTAGTAGATCGTCCCGGCTGCGGAAAAGGCGAGGATCGCGAGCAGCTCCGCGGCGATCAGCCCCACCGCCAGGGGCTTGACGTGGTGGTACGCCCGCTCCCCGCCCACGCGGATGACCGCCCACTTGAGAATCGCCGCCAGGAAGAACGAAAAGGCGAAGTAGGTCATCGGGTAGGTGCCCCAGACGACGAACGTCACCGGGTGCAGCGGCCACCAGGCGAGCCGCAGCCGGGCCACCGCGCACAGCCAGACGAGACCCAGCCCGAGCGCGGCCCAGGCGATCACACCCGGGCTCGGCTGGGCGCTGCGCAGGTGGTCGAGGCCCGACATGCCCACGGTCTGCCCCAACTCGTCGCGGGCGTGCAGCTCGTTGATGGCGGTGGCGACGTAGTCGAGCGTCAGCTCGGGGAGCATGCGCGACCAGATGTCCTCGGGCTGAAAGCCGCGGTTGTACTGGATCGTGAGCGTGACGACGAAGGCGACCGCCAGGCCCACCACCGTGACGCCGATGAGGATCGGCGCGATGCGAGCGGGCGACGAACCGGCCATGCGCTCGCTCATGCGCAGGGCGTTGGCGATGTAGGGGGCGATGGCCTCGCGGGGGTCGGCGACGAAGACGATGCTGGCGAAGCCGAGGATCAGCAGCGCCTCGGGCCCGATGCCCTGGACGCCGAGCAGCCCGGCGAGGATGACGCTGGGCAGCCAGATGGGCTGAGCGTAGAAGAGCCCGGTCTCGGCGTTGAGGCGGGCGAGAACGAGCAGGATCATGAGCACCAGGGCGATCAGCAGCACCGCCATGACGGGCGAGAGGCTGGCGTAGGCGGCGAGCAGGTAGACGACGCCGGCACAGGCGAGGACGAGTCCGCGGGCGGCCCACACGGCGTAGGCGGGCACGTCAACGCTGGGGGGCATGAGGCAGGCGGCGCGGGCGAGGACGCGGGCGTAGTACCGCCGGCCGAAGTAGAGGATCATGAGCGTCAGGCCGAGGTAGGCGCCGAAGCGGAGCATGTTGCCGTTGGAGCCGACCTGCCACATGGTGTTGGTGAAGGCGTGGCCGGAGCCGATGACGATCGCGCCGAGGATGACCCAGAGCAGGGCGGAGACGCCGAGGCTCATGGCGATGCGGGTGTTGATGAAAAAGCCGAAGCCGATCGCGGAGAAGAAGATGACCGGGTGGAAGACGCCGCGACTGTCGGGCACGCGCGAGGCGTTGGGGAACAGCTCGCGCAAGGGGTTGAAGTCGAGCTCGCGCTGGATCTCGGGCACCCACTCGTGCCACTGGTGCAGGCCGTTGAGCGTGTGGATGACCGCGACGCCGACGAAGCCGATCCAGAACAGGTGCGAGCGGGTCAGGTCGGGCAGCCAGCCGGCGCCGGTGCGGCGGGTCGCCTCCTCCAGAAAGACGACGGTGGGATAGGGCATCAGCTCGCGGTGGGCCCACTGGGGGTGGACGATGAGGACCATGAAGATGCCCGCCAGCCCCATGAGCAGGGCGGAGACGATCCAGAGGCGGATCGTGGGCCACCATGCCGACCATGGCAGGTCGAGCGGGGTGAGCGTCGCGTCGCCGGCGTGGCCCGTGATGAGCGGTCCGGTGACGGCCGGATCGTCGCGTCCGCCGAGCAGGAGCACGCCTTCGCCGGCCGGGCGCGGGTGGATGACGCCCGGCAGCGAGCGCTCCAGCAGCTCGCGAGCCAGCGCGAGGCGCTCGTGGGACGGGAACCCGGCCGCGCCGGAAAGCTGCGTGGCGACGGGCGCGGGCAGGTCCAGCGCGGCGAACGCGGCCGGATCGAGGAAGGTGTCGTCGCCAAGCGCGCGGTTGATCCCGCGGACCAGCGTCCGCCGCGCGCCCGGCCCGAGGTAGCCGCCGGCGTCGGTGTCGCGCAGCACGGCCTGGGCGTCGCCCGCGAGGTGGCGTTGCAGGTGGGCGACGTGGGCGGGCGGGGCGTCGTCCTGCAGCGTGGCCAGCAGCAGGTCGAAATCGGCGACGTACGCCTCCGCCAGTCGCGGCGAACCGTCGGGCACGTAGGCGAGGACGTTGGTCGCGTCCCAGTTGGACTTGACCTGCCGCATGTGGCTCGGCAAGGTCACGAGCTGGTTGACAATGCGCATGAGGTTCGAGCCCGGCCAGGCGCAGACGGCGAGGCCCAGGGCGACGATGACCGCCAGCTCGCCGGCGGTGAGCATGCGGCGGGGTGAGGTGGCGGCGATGAGCGGGTTGATCGCCAGCAGGAGCACGAGCGCGACGCCAAAGACCGACGCCGGCAGGTGGTTGCCCAGCAGGAAGGTCTGGCGGATGACCTGGTCGTTGAAATAGGTGAAGCCGGCGATGGCCAACGCCAGCAGGCAGCCGAGGGTGAGGGCGCGCAGGGTCATGCAGGCGGTCCGGGGGCCGGGCGTTGTCGATCGGCGACGCGGGCCAGTGTCGCGGAGCCGGCGGCGAAGGGCAAAGCCACGGGCGCGCCGCTGCGACCGCTATCCTCACGCATCGATGGGGCCATCGTCGTCGCGGGCGATCGCCTGCTTGCTCAGCGACAGCCGGACGCGGCGGATGGGTGACGCCGTGGCGGCCCGCACCAGCTCGCGCTCCAGGCCTTCGCGCAGCAGGCGATCCAGCTCATAAAGGTGGGCGCTCGAGTCGACGGCCACGTGCAGGATGCCCTGGTTGAGGCGATCGAGGCGCGCGTGGCGCGCCAGCTCGGTGGGGACAAGCCGCTGCCAGAGCTCCGCGAGCCCGGCGAGCTGCTTGTAGGGCCGCTCGATGTCGCGCTTGAACTGCTTTTTCATGAAGCCAAGCGACAGGTCGGCGTCCTTCCAGACGCGATGGGTGCGCAGGCGCTTGAGCCGTTCATTCTCCCGATGCGGATCCATGTCTCGCTCCTGCGTCGCCCGGAGGGCGGCCGCCAACACATTATCGTGCCGTTGGTGGTTCCGTTCACCGGAGCTCATTCAACACGGCCGCGACCGCGTCGTCGACGCTCAGGGTGGCGACATCGATGGCGGCGTCGGCGACGGCGCGATAGACCGGGTCGCGCTCGGCGAGCACCTGCTCGATCTCGGCGAGGCGGCCGGCGTGAGGCGTCAGGCTCGGGCGCGTGGCCGCGGAGGCGACGTCGCCGACGATGCGGGCGTGCAGCACGTCGGGCGGCGCGTGCAGGTAGACGCGCCGCGCCTCGGCGGCCTCCACCGCCTCGCGTGCGCCGGGCTGCATGAGCGTGCCGCCGCCGAGCCCGATCACCTGCTCGCGGCCCGCCACGAGCCGGCGCGTGGCCGCGACCTCCGCCTCGCGCCACGCCGGCTCACCGTGCCGCTGCCAGATCTCGGCGATGGTGGCGTTGTCAAACGCCTCGCGCGTGGCGTCGTCGACGTCGACGTAGCGCCACCCGAGCGCCCGCGCGACGGCGCGGCCAACGGTCGTCTTCCCACAGCCGCGGTAACCGAGCAGGATCACGTTCATGAGAAAGCAGCCCCGCTTCTACCGTCCTTATCGCCATGTTCCCATCTGTGTTCATCCGTGGCTACTTAATTGCACCGGCCTACACCGGCGAGGGCACGGTCTCCAGGATCTGCTGCATGACCTGCGCCCCGGCGACGCCGTCCGTCTCGTGCATGTAGCTCTTGCTGATGACGCGGTGGGCGAAGACCGCCAGGACGTTGGAGGTGATGTCGTCCGGGACGACGTAGTCGCGGTTGTTCAGCAGCGCGGTCGCCTTGGCCGCGTGCGTCAGCGCGAGTGTGCCGCGCGGCGAGACGCCCACCTGCAACTGCTCGTGGCCGCGCGTGGAGGCGGCGATCTGCACGGCATAGTCGATCAACGTCGGGTCGATCTCGACCTTGTCCACCTGCTCCTGCAGGTTCACGAGCTCCTCGGCGGTCATCACCGGCTCCAGGCCGCGCACCGCCGTCCGCAGCGGGTTGACGCGGATGATCCGCGCTTCGTCGGCCGCGCTCGGATAGCCCAGCGAGACGCGCATGAGGAAGCGGTCGAGCTGCGACTCGGGCAGGAAGTAGGTGCCCTCGAACTCGCACGGGTTCTGCGTGGCGATGACGATGAACGGCTGGACCAGCCGGCGGGTGTGCCCGTCGATCGACACCTGGGCCTCGTTCATCGCCTCGAGCAGGGCCGACTGGGTGCGCGGCGTGGTGCGGTTGATCTCATCGGCGAGGACGATGTTGTTGAAGATCGGCCCGGGCTTGAAGACGAACTCGCCCTTGTTCTGGTCCCAGACAGTCACGCCCAGGACGTCGGCGGGCAGCAGGTCGGGCGTGAGCTGGATGCGGGTCATCGAGCAGTCGAGGCTGCGGGCGAGCGCGGTGGCGAGCATCGTCTTGCCGACGCCCGGCACGTCCTCGATGAGCATGTGCCCGCGGGCGAGCAGGCAGACGATCAGCCGATCGATCGCCTGCTGGTTGCCGATGAAGCACTTCTGGATGTTGCCGCGAAGCCGTTCCAGACGATGCATCGGCGGTTCCCGCAAAGGTTAACGTGGTGAGGGGAGTATATCGGGGGTTGGGGTTCGGGGGTTGGGGTTTCGGGATCCGGGATCTGGGGAGGCGTTCCGGCGACACGTCCCCTCCGGGCCGCCCCTCCCTCGCTGCTCCCTGCCGACGGTCCCCTGCTCCCCTTCTTCTAACCACTCCCCCGCGCCCTTTTTACGTTGCTCGCGCCGGCCGCTGCCGCTACCATCGAACGCGGCCGGGCCCCGCCTGGGTGGGGGCTTGGCTGACCTTCGGATACAGGTTTATGCCCATGAATGGAGCAGGCACAGCGCTCAACAGCCACGTCCTCGTCTTGAACAAGATGTGGATGGCCATCCGCGTCGTCGACGCCCGGCGGGCGTTCTCCATGCTCGTCTGCGAGCTCGCCGAGGTCATCCGTGTCGACGACGGGTCCTACACCGCCTACGACTTCGAGTCCTGGGCCGATGTCTCGACCGAGCGCGACCGCCTGGCGGGGCTCGACCGCGAGGCCTACGAATGGGTCCACACGGTGCGCATCCAGCTCGCCGTGCCCAAGGTCATCCGCCTGCTGGGCTACGACCGGCTGCCGCGCCAGGAGGTCAAGCTCAACCGTCGCAACATCTTCGCCCGCGACCGCAGCACCTGCCAGTACTGCGGCGGGCGCTACCCCACCAGCGAGCTGAGTCTCGACCATGTCCACCCGCGCAGCCAGGGCGGGGTGAGCTCGTGGACCAACCTGGTGTGCGCCTGCACGCGGTGCAATGCGCGCAAGGGCGGCCGCACGCCGGAGCAGGCCCGGATGAAGCTGGTGCGCCCGGTGGTCAAGCCGCGGCGCAACCCGGTGCTGTCGATGCGCGTGGGCAGCGACAAGTACGCGTCGTGGCGGGCGTTCCTGGACCACGCGTACTGGTCGGTCGAGCTGAAGTAGAACCGCGGCCTCTTAGAGCGCCGTAGCGGGTAGGGTGCCACTGAGCGGAGTCCGCGGAGCTTGTCAGTGTGAATTTCCAGCCAACACCGACAAGGCCGAGGACAGCCTTGTCAGTGACACCCGCTACGGTTGGATTGAACGTGCTCTAGCCGTCGCCCGCCGGGCGACGTGGCGCCCCTGCTCGCCAGCGCGCGGGAGTCAGACATGGACCATGACGAGTACGCGCTGGGCCTGCTGAAGATTCCCGTTTCCAGCGTGCGCACGGCCGCGGAGTTCTACGAGGCGGCGCTCGGCTTTCGTCGGGCGTTCATCGTGGAGGCGTACGGCTGGGCGCAGCTCCAGGCCGGCAGCCTGCAGATCGCGCTCTACCAGCCGGGCATGGGCGGCGGCGACGCGACGATCGGCGGATCACGTGACTTTCACCTGGAAGTCCGCGACCTCACCGCCCTGGCGGCGAGGCTCAAGCAGCACAACGCCCTGGTCGGCGACGCGATCCAACAGGCCGACGACGGCGGCTCGTTCGCCGAGGTGAAGGACCCGGACGGCAACACGTTCAAGGTCATGGCGCAGGCCGACACCTGACGACCGCCGGCCGCGCATCGTCATCACGCAGCCCCCCCATGCCCTTCACCCCCACGCACATCGCCGCAATTCTGCCGATCGCGGCTGTCGGTCCGCGGGTCCTGCCCTTCTCCGCGCTGGCGATCGGCAGCATGATACCCGACTTGCCGTTGTTCGTGCCCTGGTCGCCGGCCGCGTACGGCACGATGCATTCGCCGATGGGGCTCGTCACCGCCTGCCTGCCGCTCGGCTGGGCGTGCTTTATCGTGTTTCAATGGTTGATGAAGCGCCCGCTGTTCGCGTTGCTGCCAGGCGCGGTGCAGCGCCGCTGCGCGTTGCTGGCTGAGCCCTGGGCCGATGCGACGCTTCGGGGTTTCGCGGGGGTGTCGCTGGCGATCGTCGTCGGGGCGTGGACGCATCTCGCGTGGGACGCGTTCACCCACGAAGGCCGATGGGGCACGACGCTGGTGCCCCGGCTCAACGAGGTGGTGTTGACGGTGGCCGGGCACGACCTGCCGGGCTACAAGCTCCTGCAATATGGCAGCACGCTTGTCGCCCTGCCCGCGATGGCGCTGCTGCTGGCGGCCTGGCTGTATCGGCAGCGTGCCGTGGCGGTCGCGGGCGAGCCGGCGCTCCCGGCGGGGACGAAGCCGGCCGCGTACGCGCTCGTGCTCGCGATCCCGCTGGGCGTGGCCCTGTTCGTCTGGCACCGTGAGGGGTGGTCGCTGTATCGTCAACTGTTCAGCGCGGTCACGATGTCCAGCCTGGCGCTGATGGTCCTGGCGCTGACGTACAGCCTCGTGTACCATGCGACGATGAAGCGGTCGGCCTGAGCGGCCGCAACCTGTCACCTCGCCTTGAAAGGAAAGCCATGCGTTATGCCGCCACGGCAGCCGTCGGCCTGGTTCTCGCCTGTGCCGCGCATGCTGGCGCCGCCGCGGCCGAGGAGGCCGGCGCGGGTGCGGCAGAGGGTGGCGCCATCGAGTTGGAGATCGGCCCCGACACGACCGTCGTGGAGGGACCGTTACGGGACGACGGCACCATCGACTACGCCGCCGCAATGAACGCGATGCTCAGCGACGGCCTGGCGCCGGAGGACAACGCGTTCGTCGAGATCGCGGCGATCACGCCCCCCGATGAGTGGCCGAGCGCGGCTCACCGGGCGCGTGTCTTCGAGATGATCGGCGTGGATGTCCCCGGCGCTGACGCGACCTATTTCGTGCGGCTCGAGGCGTATGCCGAGCGACAGGACGAGGCGGGGTGGACTGAGCGTGTGCCGGACAATGATGCGCCACCGCGGATGGTGGCGCCCGGCGTGCCGGCGCCGCAGCAGGCGCACGAGGTGCGGTGGGAGCTCGAGCGCAGGCGGACCCAGGAGGGCCCATGGTCGGCCGAGGAGGCGCCGCTCATCGCCCAGTGGCTCGCCGACCAGCAGCCGGCACTGGATCGCCTTCAAGAGGCCGTGCGGCGCGAGGCATTCTGGTCGCCCTACGTCGATCCGCGGTTCAACGACGGGAACATGCTCCTGGAGGTCCTGCTGCCGTAGCTGAGCGAGAGCCGGCAGCTCGGTCGGGCGGTGGCGGCGCGGACCCTTCAGCAGATCGACGCGGGCGAGCTCGACGCCGCGGCCGAGGGCGTCATCACACTCAAGCGTCTCGCCCGGCACCTCACCCGGCAGCACACGGTGATCGAGCACTTGGTCGCCGTCTCGCTGGTCGCACTTGCGCGCACGCCGACTGCGCACCTCGCCGGTCACCCGGACCTCACCGCCGAGCAGGCCCGCGCCTTCATCGCCCGGCTCGACGCGCTGAAGCCGGCCCACGACGCGTCCCGCGCGCTGGACATCGGGGAGCGGTTCATCGCCCTGGACGCCATCCACGCGCTCGCGCGTGGCGAGGCCGAAGCCCTGGAGGACGAGCTTCCCATCGCGGTTCACGGTTTCGACGTCACGATCGCCTCGCGCGAGATGAACGCGTGGATTGACGAACTCGTCGCCATCGCCCGCAAGCCCACCATCCGCGAGCGCCGTGCCGCCTTGCAGGCGTGGGAGGCCAGCCGCGACGAACGCTTCGAAATATTCGACCGGGAGAACCGTGAGGCACGCCATCGCTTCCTTGCCGAGCATCGTGACGCGACGCCCGTGGAGCGTAAGACGGCGATCATCGTGCCCCTGCTCATGTGGTCGTTTGGCGCCCTGGAATCGGCCATGTACCCCATGGACACCGGCTGGTACGGTGAGCAGCTCGACCGCGTCGCCTTCGCCCTCGCCGGCCACCGCGCGGAGACCGGTTCCTACCCCGAGTCGCTCGACGAGCTGGTGCCGGCCTGGCTCGAGGTGGTGCCGGAGGACCCGTATGCTCACGAGCCCGGCACGCCGATCGTCTATCGCCTCGAGGACGACCGCGTCATCATCTACAGCGTCGGGCGCAACGGCGAGGATGACGGCGGTGTGGATTATCCGAGCGACCTCGCCATCGAGTGGCCGCGGTGAGCGACACGGCCGCGCGGTGAGCGAGGACCGAAGCCCATGGATTGAATTTGCGGACTGCAGGTAACATGACCTGTGGTTGGCCAGCGTTTTCACCATCAGGAGACAGCCATGAACCCGCGCACGCTCCTCGCTGCCGCTCTGCTGCTCGCCCCCACCCCCGCCGTCGTTGCCGCCGAGCCTGCCCCCGCCGCCGAGATCGAGACGCGCACCGTCACCTATGAGCACGACGGCGTCGCATTCGTCGGGTATCTCGCGCAGCCCGCGGAGCTGGCCGACGACGCCGAGCGGCCGGGCGTGCTGGTCGTGCACGAATGGTGGGGCCTCAACGACTTCACCCGCGATCGCACGGAGCGGCTGGCGGAGCTTGGCTACGTCGCGTTCGCGGCCGACATGTATGGCCAGGGCGAGGCCACCGACGACCCGCAGCAGGCCGGCGCGTGGGCCGGCGCGGTGAGTAGCGACCGCGACGAGATGCGCGCCCGGGCGCAGGCGGCGCTGGATGTGCTGGCGCGCCATGACAACGTCGCCGAGGACCAGCTCGCGGCCATCGGCTTCTGCTTCGGCGGCACGACGGCCGTCGAGCTCGGCTACGCGGCGGAACACCTCAAGGGCGTCGTCAGCTTCCATGGCAACCCGCAGCCGGCGCGCGAGCAGGATGAAAACATCAACGCCAGCTTTCTCATCCTCCACGGCGCGGCCGACCCGCTCGTCAGCGACGAAGACCTCGACGCGTTCGCCCAGCCGCTGATGCAGCGCGAGCTCGAGCACCGGATCGTGCGCTACGACGGGGCGCGGCATAGCTTCACCAACCCAGCCGCTGACGGCCTGGACAACGACGCGGCGGCCTACCACGCCGACGCGGCGGAGCGGGCGTGGCACGAGATGCAGGCGCTTTTCGAGGATCTGTTCGGTGAAGGCGACTGATTGCACCGCTTCAGCGCTGCGGCCTCAGCAGCAGCACGCCGCCCGATGGCTCAAATTCCCCGGCACCCGGGGCCGGGCCGAGGCTATCATCGGCAACCCGCCGGCCGCGGCCCGGAGACGTGCCATGGTCACGCCCCGACTCGGAGTTCTGCTGATGTTAACCGTCTTCGCCCTGTTCGCCGCCGCGTGCGGCGACACCGCCCCCGCCCCACCCGACCCCGCCGACCCCGCCAGTTCGCTGCCGCGGCCCGAGGTCGGTGATGAGCCGGCGCTGGCCGGCGAGCACGAGCGGCGCGAGGCGGTGTTTGCCGGCGGCTGCTTCTGGTGCGTCGAGGCGGTCTTCGAGCAGCTCGCCGGCGTCTACGGCGTGACGTCCGGGTATGCCGGCGGCCGGGCCGACGAAGCCAGCTACCAGGCGGTCGCGTCGGGCCAGACGGATCACGCGGAGGTCGTGCATATCGCGTACGACCCGGCGCGGATCAGCTACGCCACGCTGCTGCGCGTCTTCTTTGCAACGCATGACCCCACGCAGCTCAACCGCCAGGGCCCCGACCGCGGCAGGCAGTATCGCTCGGCCGTGTTCTACGCCCACGACTGGCAGCGCGAGCAGGCGCAGGCATACATCGACCAGCTCAACGAGGCGGGGATCTACCCGCAGCCGATCGTCACGACACTCGAGCCGCTCGCGGCGTTCTTCCCGGCCGAGGCGTTTCACCAGGACTTCGTCGCCAACAACCCGGACCACCCGTACGTGCGGGCGTGGGCGCTGCCCAAGATCGAAAAGGTGCAGGACACGTTCGGTGATGCGCTGCGCGAGGAGTGATCGCACGCCGTCTGCGCGCGGCGCGGCCGCGACGGCGCGATCCGCTTCGCCACGAGCAGGCGATCGGGGCGAGGCGGGGGGCGGCGCCGGATGCGCGCTGCCGCCTGGGGTCGAGCCTGTTGCGGGCTGAGTTGCGGCAAGTCCGGCGTGGCGTGTCACAACGGGGTGGGTCAAGCAATAAGCCACACGTGTGTTTGTCGGCATGCTGCCGGGTGCGCGATCGGCGGGCGCGGGGCGTGGGGACGACGCTGGGTCGCGGGAGGGGGACGATGGGTGGTGGCGGTGGTTGGGCGCGTGGCGCGCTCAGGGCATGTCTTAGCGCAACTTAGTGTGTTCTAGTTCTTTACCGGAAGCTCCCGCCACCTAGCGTGTCCCATGATGACGGGGAGCGAGGAAGGCCGAGCCATGGTAAGAGCAGACACGCCGCACGAGCAGCAGCCGCAGCACGAGCTTCGGGGTGCCGGGCCGTCCCCGCCGCCTCCTTCGTCGCCGCAGGCGACGGTGGAGGCCTGGTCGCGTCCGCCGCGCGAGTCGGACGGGCAGGCGGTGTCGGGTTCGGCGCACACCGGCGCGGCCGGCGCGGAGGCGGATGCCGCCGACCGCGCATCGCAGGGCGATCGGTCGCGCATGGCGCGACAGGCGCAGCATTCCGATCTGCTTTACGACAACCTGCACCTGGCGTTCCCGCGGATGCGCAGCTTCTGGCGCGACGCGGACCCGTGGACGCGGCAGGCGTATGAGCGCTTCCGCCGGGCGCAGGGCGGCGGGCGGGCCAACGGCGGGATGCTGCGGCGGTTCGTGGTCTACCCGCTGTCGCGGATGCTCTACCCCCCGCCGGCGAGATGGGACGGCGGCGCCAACGGCGGCGCGATGCGTGACGGCAACGGCCAAGCGGATCAACGGGGACTGGCGGGCGAGATCAACCGGCTGTCCCAGGCGGTGAAGGATCTTCAGCAGTCGATTACGCAGATGGCGTCGCGGCCGATGGTGGTCGAAGGCGGCCCGGCGCGGAACCTGCGCTTCTCGCACCGGTCGCGGTCGCAGCGCAGCGAGCAGCACAGCGCGGTGCTCAAGGAGATTTTCGAGACGAACGTCGAGCTCCGCCGCGCGATCAGGGAAGGCAGGCAGGCCAGCGAACCCTCGGAGCAGGCGGCGTGATCGCCGCGCGGCCGCGTGCGGCGTGTCGGCGCCGGCGCACGCGGGACGGTCGCTGGTGCGGAATTTACCGGAAGGAATGTGGGATTCGGCACCCGGATAGCGTTGTCCGGCCTCGTGGACGAGTTGTGTTCAATCCCCCCGTGTTACCCAGCAAGAGGAAGAAGAGGGAAGCGTTATGACTCAGACAGACGCAGCTCCAGCAGCCAAGCAATCGCCCCCGCAGCGTTCCGCAGCCCCCCGCTCGACCAAGCCGGCCGGCGGTGCGAGCCACGACGACGGCGCCGATGCCGCCGAAGTTCTGCTCATGGGCATCGACCTTGGCACGTCGCGCAGCTCGATCGTCGCCGCCGACGGCACGCGCAAGACGGTCGAAAGTTACGTCGGTTGGCCCAAGGATCCGATCAGCCGCAAGCACGTCGGCCGCGACGTGGTCTTCGGCCGCATGGCCCTTGACCACCGCCTCTCGGTGGACCTCTACCGTCCGCTCGAGCATGGTGTAATCAAGCACACGGGTGAAGGCGAGGATGACGGCGACACCTATCGGAAGAACCTGGAAGCGGCCCAGGCGCTCATCCACCACATCGTCAGCCTCGCCGAGCCGGGGCGCGACGAAGAGCTTTACGCCGTGATCGGCGCGCCCGCGCAGGCGAGCGTGCGCAACAAGCAGGCGATCCTCGAAGCCGCCCAGGGCGTGCTCGACAGCGTGCTCATCGTCTCCGAGCCGTTCTCCGTGGCCTACGGGATGGAGCGGATCAGCGACGTGCTGGTGATCGACATCGGGGCCGGCACGACCGACCTCTGCCGCATGCACGGCACGGTGCCGGGCGATGACGACCAGATCAGCTTCCCGATCGCGGGCGACGCGATCGACCAGAAGCTCTACGAGCTGGTTCGCAAGCGGCACCCGGATGCCCAGATCTCGCTGCACATGTGCACGCAGATCAAGGAGCAGTACGGCTTCGTGTCGTCGGCGCAGGACGCGATCGAGGTGATGCTGCCCGTCAACGGCAAGCCGACGAAGCATGACCTGACCACGGAGGTCAAGGAGGCCTGCGAGATCATCATCGAGCCAGTCCTCGACTCGGTGCACAAGCTGATCGCCAGCTTCGACCCGGCGTTCCAGGACAAGCTGCGCAACAACATCATCCTCGCCGGCGGCGGCGCGCTCATCGATGGGCTCAACAAGCGCATCGAGGACGGGCTCGACCGCGTCGGCGGCGGACAGGTCACCGTCGTCGATGAGCCGGTCTACTCCGGCGCCAACGGCGCGCTGCAGCTCGCCCGCGACATGCCCGCCGAGTACTGGCAGCAGGTGCAGTAAGCCCGCGACGGCGCGCCAGTCGGGCAGCGGCGGCCGCGACCGCCAGCCCGATGCCGCCACGACGCCACAACCCCACGCGGCACCGGCCAACACCGGTGCCGCTGTTTTTTGCGCGCGGCGGGCACACGACTTGCCGCTCGCTGGTCGAGCGGCGGCTCCTTGTCATCGCGCACGCGACGTCGGGCAGAACTCCGCTCTACCATGGCGTCGTCCCCGCACGCCGCGCCCCGCCCCGCGAAGGAGAAGCCCATGCAGATCGAGCACCTGGCCTGGAACGTCGCCGAGCCCGTCGCCATGGCCGCGTGGTACGTCGAGCACCTGGGCATGCGCGTCGTACGCGCCACGGACGCGCCGGTGCACGCCCGGTTTCTCGCCGACGCCGCCGGCGCCGTCATGGTCGAGATCTACCGCAACGAGGCAGCGCCGATCCCGGACTATGCGGCGATGAATCCGCTGGTGCTGCACCTGGCGTTTGCGAGCGAGGATGTCGACGCCGACTGCCGCCGGCTGGACGCGGCCGGCGCGAGCGTGGTGCGGCCGCCTTACACGGTGGACGGCGGCGATCGCCTGGCGATGCTGCGCGACCCGTGGGGCGTGGCGCTGCAGCTCGTCCGCCGCGCCGAGCTGATGCTCTGACGCGTGGCGTGGCTTACGCGGCGCCCGGTGCGTCCGCGGCCTGTGCATCTGCCGCCAGCGCCCGCTCGACCTCGTCGGGCCAGGTGCCTGCGACGCGCGTGCCGAACTCGCCCTCGCCGCCGGTCGCCTGCTCGCCGGTCAGGTGCGGCCGCAGGCCCGCCGCATAGCCGGCGCGCGCCTGCCCCTGCACCGTCGCGTTGATGAAGTGGTAGGCGACGCCGGCCCGCTCACGGTCGGAGCGGTTGGCTCGCGTGCAGTGCGGCGTGCCGTAGCAGAAGAACGCCACGCCGCCGGCGGGCAGCACGCACGGCACCGCCTTCGACTCGTCGGGATAGCAGCGGATGTGGTGATCGCTCATCGGGTCGCGCTCGTGGTCCAGCGACTGGTCGTAAACGTCGGGGATCACCTCGATCGTGCCGTTCTCCACGGTCGCATCGTGCACGGCGATCCACATGGCGGTGCCCATCAGCGGCCGATCGATCTTGAAATAGGCGTTGTCCTGGTGCCAGTTCGTGCCCGCACCGTGCTGCGCGGGCTTGACGAAGATCTGGTCCAGGTGCAGCAGCACCGGGTCGCCGATCAGCCGGCGCACGGCGGAGATAACCGTCTCACTGAAAGGCAGCGAGCGGAAGAAGTCACTGTGCGGGTGCATCGGGCATAGCTGCAGATTCTGCCTGTCTTGCGCCCGCGTCTGGCCGTCGCCTTCCGTGCTCACGTTGCGCAGCAGCCCATCGCGCTGAAACCGCCGCACCTCCGCCTGCATCGCCTGGACCTCGCGCGGGCTGAAGAACTCCGGCACAAGCGTATAGCCATGTCGGCAAAACTGCTCAACCTGTTCATCGCTCAAGCTCATCGCATCACCTCCCAGCGTTCGCATGATCCGCGGACGGCCGTCCGCGGCCGCGCCGCGCGAGGCCAAGGGCACACCGCCCGGGCCGTTCAGCTTACCCGATGAATTGCCGCATCGCGATGGCGGCGCCCTTGCCATGCGCGTTTCGCTGGCGACGCCCCCCACCCCACGCTACCCTCGCACCATGACCGCCGCACCACCCCGCCAGCCCGCATCGCGCCGTCCCCGCCGCCCCAACATCCTCGTCATCCTCTCCGACCAGCAGCGCTGGGACACGCTCGGCTGCTACGGCCAGCGGCTGCCCATCTCCCCCCATCTCGACGAACTCGCCAGCGACGGCGTGCGCTTCAATCACGCCTTCACCATGCAGCCCGTCTGCGGCCCGGCCCGCTCATGCCTGCAGAGCGGCCTCTATGCCACCGAGACCGGCTGCATCACCAACAACATCGCCCTGCCCCCGGACCAGCCCACCATCGCCCGCGCGCTGACCGACGCCGGCTACGACACCGCGTACGTCGGCAAGTGGCACCTCGCCGCCGACGCCGACAACAACTACCGCACCCGCGCCATCCCCCCCGAGCGCCGCGGCGGCTGGGACGGCTACTGGCGCGCCGCCGACACCTACGAGTTCACCTCCAGCGGCTACGAAGGCTACGTCTTCGACGAAGCCGGCAACCGCATCGACTGGGAAGGCTACCGCGTCGACAAGACCACCGACTTCGCCCTCGACTACCTGCGCGATTACGCCACGCGCCGGCCCACCGACGACGCCGGCCGCGACAAGCCCTTCGTCATGTTCCTCTCCTACCTCGACCCGCACCACCAGAACGACCTCAACCGCTACATCGGGCCCATCGGCTCCAAGCAGCGATTCGCCGACTACGACACGCCGGTCGACCTCGCCGCGTTTGACTCCACGGGCAGCCCCGGCCCCGACTGGCGGCAGCACTACCCCGACTACCTCGGCGCCTGCTGGTCCATCGACCAGAACGTCGGCCGCTTGCGCGAAGCCCTCAAGCTCCACGGCCTCGAGGATGACACACTCATCATCTACACCTCCGACCACGGCTGCCACTTCCGCACACGCAACGGCGAGTACAAACGCTCCTGCCACGAGTCGTCGCTGCGCGTGCCGCTGATCCTCCACGGCCCGGGCTTCCGCGGCGGCCGCGTCGTCGACGAACTCGTCAGCCTCATCGACCTGCCCGCCACCGTCGTCAGCGCCGGGGGCGCGAGCCTCCCGCGCGTCGCGGGCCGGCCCCTGCAGCCGCTCGCCGTGGGCGACGCCCGTGACTGGCCGGACGATGTGTTCGTGCAGATCAGTGAGAGCCAGGTCGGCCGCGCGATCCGCACCCACCGCTGGAAATATGCCGTCGCCGACCCGGACGCCTCCCGCGACCAGCCCGGCAGCGCCCGCTACGTCGAGCAGCACCTCTACGACCTCGATGCCGACCCGGCGGAGCTCGACAACCGCGTGGCCGACCCCGCGCTGGCCGATGTGCGTGCCGAACTGGCCGCCCGGTTGAAGCGCCGCATGGCGGAGGCAGGCGAACCCGAGCCGACCATCGTGTCCGCGACGTGAAGACAACCACAGAGACGTAGAGAAAAAGCCAGAGCGCAGAGAGAGGCAGGAGCAGGATGCAGGCGCCGCGACGCACAGCGAGCGTCATCCCCACGTCCCCCCTGCCTCTCTCTCGCCTCCGTGCTCCGCGCCTCCGTGCCTCTGTGGTAACATCCCCCCGTGCTCGACATCCGTCACAAGCCCGCCCACCCGCTCATCGCCGCGTCGATCCTTTCCGCCGACTTCGCCCGCATGGGCGACGAGTGCCGCGACGTGCTCGCCCTCGGCGCCGACCTGCTGCATCTGGACGTGATGGATGGCCACTTCGTGCCGAACCTCACGATGGGCCCGGACATGGTGCGTGCCCTTCGCCGCGCGTTTCCCGACGTCTACCTCGACGTACACCTGATGGTCGAGCGGCCGGACGCGTTCGTCGACGCCTTCGCCGATGCCGGCGCGAGCCTGCTCTCTTTTCACGTCGAGGTCTGCCGGCCGCTGCGCGAGGCCGGCCTCGACGCCGGCAACGTCATCGCCGCCATCCATGCCCGTGGCCTGGCGGCCGGCCTCGTGGTTAATCCGCTCACGCCGGTCGACGCTCTGCACGCGTTTGAGCCGGTGCTCGCCGACGTCGAGCTGGCCCTGGTCATGAGCGTCAACCCCGGCCGTTCCGGCCAGGCGTTCATCCCCGACGTGCTCAACAAGGCCCGCTGGCTCAAGGCCCGCCTGCGCGACGACCAGCGCCTGGAGATGGACGGCGGCCTCAAGCCGACCACCGCCCCCGCCGCCGTGGACGCCGGCGTCGACGTCATCGTGACCGCCTCGGCGCTCTTTGGCAGCGACGATCGCGCGGGCGTCATCCGCCAGCTCCACGCGGCCGGCAACGCCTGATTCGTCGTTTCCGGGGGTGGTGGCGAAACGGCGTTGGCGCCCCTTGGAGGCCGCCGACGCGGGCTTGACCGCCTGCGGCCCGGTCCGTAGCATGACCCGCGGTGCCGTGTTGCGCCGACAAATGGGGATTGGTGTAACGGTAGCACGACTGACTCTGAATCAGTTAGTCCAGGTTCGAATCCTGGATCCCCAGTTACTCATGTCCGCGTCGGTGTTTATCATTACCATCTGACGTCCGCGAGCCGTGCTCCCGCGGCCGGTTCGCTGTTGCCCTCCGTCGGCGGCCGAGCCTCGCGCTCGCCGATGACGCACGTTTAACCCAAGGCCACCGCCATGCCCATCACCGCCGCCACGCTCCCGCCCCACCTCGCGCTGCACGCCGCCTCGCTGCGCGTCGACCCCGCCACCGGCGAGCTCGCGGGGTCGCTCGTTGATGAGTCCACGCGCACGCTCGGCGAGCTTGCCGGCCTGTTCGGCGATGAGGCTGCTCGCCAGGCCATGGACGCCGACACGCTTGCTTATCGCGTGCTGCGGCATCACCCCGTCGAGGACGGCAACGACGGCGGGCTCTTCTTCGGCACCAGCTTCGTCCAGCCGGGCCGCGTCGGCGACGAGTACTTCATGACCCGCGGCCACTTCCACAGCCGCATCCAGGCTGGCGAGTATTACTGGTGCATCGCCGGCCAGGGCGTGCTTATCCTCATGGACGAGCAGCGCCGCTGCTGGGGCGAGCGGCTCGAACCCGGCACGGTGCACTACATCCCGGGCCGGATCGCGCATCGGCTCGCCAACACGGGCGCGACCACGCTCCACGTCGGCGCCTGCTGGCCCGCCGACGCCGGCCACGACTACGCCGCCATCGCCGAGCGCGGCTTCTCGGCACGCCTGCGCTGCATCGACGGCCAACCCCGCCTCGTCGAGGCCGATTGATCCCCACGTTCACCTGTCGCCCGACCCGGCGCACCGCCGGTCATGCAGGCCTACCGCCCCTCTTGCGGTACGATGGGCCCGACACGCGATCACCGACAAGGAGCGACACGATGCAGGAGCGCACTCTCGGACGCACGGGCCTGCGCGTCAGCGTGCTCGGGCTCGGGGCCGGCGGCGGCAGCCGGCTCGGGCAGTCCACGGGCCACGACGTCGACCACAGCGTCGACATCGTCCTCCAGGCCATCGACCTCGGCGTCAACTTCATCGACACCGCCGAGGGCTACCTCACCGAGCCGATCGTCGGCCGCGCCATCGCCCAGCGCGACCGCAGCCGCCTCGTCATCTCCACCAAGAAGACGCCTGCCCGCGACGGCGAGCTGATCACCGCCGACCAGCTCGCCGCCGGGCTCGAGCGCAGCCTGCGACACCTCGGCACCGACTGCATCGACATCTACCACCTGCACGGCCTGCCGACGCAGCTCTACGAGCAGGCGCGCGACGAGCTCGTCCCCGCCATGCAGCGGCTGCGCGACCAGGGCAAGATCCGCCACATCGGTGTCACCGAACCGTTCCACAGCGACCCCGGCCACGCAATGCTCGCGCAGGCGGTGGACGACGACTGCTGGGACGTGATGATGGTGGGCTTCAATATTCTCAACCAGTCGGCGCGGGAGCGCGTGCTCGAGGCGGCGCGTCGGCGCGATGTGGGGATCCTCGACATGTTCGCCGTACGCAACGACCTGCGCCAGCCCGAGAAGCTGCGGCAGACGGTGGCGCAGCTCATCGAGCGCGGGCAGATCGACGCGGAGGCGGTCGACGCGGCGCGGCCGCTGGACTGGCTCCTTCATGACGCCGGGGCCGTGAGCCTGACCGATGCCGCGTACCGCTTCTGCCGCGACGAGCCGGGCGTGCACGTCGTGCTGTGCGGCACGGGCAACCCGGCGCACCTGCGCGAGAACGTCGCGTCGATCGAGCGTGGCCCGCTGCCGTCCGCCGACCGCGAGCGCGCGATGCAGATGTTCGCCGCGGTGGACACCGTCTCCGGTCAATAAAGCCGGGACCGGTGGTCCCGGTCGGACCCGGCCGGGCGCAGGACTTCGCGCGAGCCACCGTCCGTCGCAGCACCGACGCCATCACGCCGGGCGTCGTCACGCGCCCCGATCCGATTGGACCGTCTGCCACGTTTCGGCCGGGACCACCGATCCCGGCTTTATACCCAACCCCTCCTCTCGCGCCCCCCGCGCTCTCCGCGCCCTCCGCGAGAACTCCTCTGCGCGGTACAATCCGCTCTCGCTTCCGTCGCCGGGAGCGGCCGCCACCCGGCGGGCTGACGACACCTCGCCAGAGCAAGGAACACCACGATGATCGACACGACCCCCGCAGTATGGCTCATCGGCGCGACGCTCGCGTTGACCCTGGCGTTCGCCGCCCCCGCTCGGGCGGACGACCCCGCCACGGCCGACGACGGCCCCGACCCGGCCGCCTACCGCCAGCAGATGATGGGCAACCCCAACCTGCAGCGGCTCGACGGCGAAGCCTTCACCTGGCACGCCCGCTCCGGCGTCGGGCGGTTCTTCAACGCCTACGAGGCCTTCGGCGACGAGCGCTGGCTTGAAGAAGCCAGCGTCTACTTCGACTGGCTCATCGAACAGATGGAGACCGAGCCCGACGGCTACCGCGGTTGGGTCGGCGCACGCATCGGCACCGATGGCGAGCTGCAGGGCCCGCACGTCGTCGGCGACGCCAACCTCATCGAGCCCATGCTCCACTTCGCCGAGATCGTCGCCGCCGACGAGGCCCTGCAGGAGCAATTCGGCGACAAGGCCGACGAATACGTCGACGTCGCCCTGGAGGTCATCGAAAAGTGGGACGCCCGCGGCTCGTGGGAGGTCGACGGCGACTTCGCCGTCTACACCCAGCAGGACCAGTGGCGCCGCCGCGACAACCCCGGCGAGTTCGTCACCATCCCCGAGCTCAAGCGCACCGAGAACATGAACAAGAGCGGCAAGATGGGCGTCGCCTTCCTCCGCCTCTACCGCATCACCGGCGACGAGCAGTGGCGCGACCGCGCGGTCCGCATCTTCAGCCAGTACAAGCGCATCATGCGCTACTTCGAGGACGAGGACCGCTACATCTTCAACTTCTGGGAGCCGTTCGGCCCCTGGGACATCAACGAAGACAACGTGCCCGTCGGCTGGATCAACGTCCACCCCAACCGCGCCGGCTACCAGGGTGGCGAGCTGGGCATGATCGTCGAGGCCTACCACAACGGCATCGTCTTCACCGAAGAGGACATGCAGCGCCTCATCCGCACCAACCACTTCATGTGGAACGGCGATGAAGCGAACCCCGACTTCGTCGCCGCCGACGGCCGCTCCGACGCCGGCACGCTCTGGGACGCGCTCGCCGATTTCGACGAAACCATCCGCGAGCTGCGCCTCGCCTCGGCGATGCGCGGCGGCGACTCGCTCAACAACCGCATCGACCGCGCCTACGCCGAGCGCGTCCTCGCCCAGCAGCCGATCAGCTTCGAGCGGCGGCACGTCACCAGCGACGATCAACTCATCATCCCGGACATCAACCTCTACGAAAGCCGGGAGCTCAACTTCGCGGCCGCAATCCCCGGGCACGTTACGCCCGGCGAGGCGGTCGTCCACCTCGCCACGCAGGTCCGCGGCCAAGGGACGCTGCGCATCGACCTGTTCGACGACGAGGGCGAGCACGTCGCCACGCTCGATGAGCGCGAGGTCGACGGCACCGAAAGCTTCGACGGCCGCGCGGGCTTCGAGACGCTCGTCTGGGACGGCCGCGTCGAAGGCGAGCCCCTTCCCGCCGGCCATTACACCGTCCGCTGGACGCTCAACGACAGCCGCCGCGAACGCGGCCTCGAGATCCGCTGATCGGGGGGCAACCAGGGAAGTCAGGGAATACGAAGGCGGACACGTTTAGCCGCCGCGCCCACGCGGCGCTCCCTCCCCCTCCCCTGACTCCCTCGACTCCCCCGACTCCCTCCTTCCCCCCCGCCCCCCAGGAGTTCACCATGCTGCCCACACCCCGCCTTGTCATTCACGCGCTCGCCGCCGCCTTCATGCTGCTCGGCGTCGGCGTCGCCGCCGACGCCCGTGCCGACGTCCGCGTCTGGAACTACCACGTCCTCGGCGACCCGTTCACCATCGAAGACCCGGGCGAGTTCGGCGCGATGCGCATCGTCGGCACACGCAACGGCAGCTTCTCCGGTGCCGTCGCCGTCGAGTCCGACGAGCCGATCGAAGGCCTGCGTGCCAACCTCACCACCAGCCTCGCCAGCGACGACGGCGCCATCGCCGACGACCACGTCCAGGTCCGCTACGCCCTGCCCTGGGAGCGCACCAACAGCCGCCCGCCCGGCCTCGACATCCTCCAGGCCGAAGCGCCTCGCACCATCAATGCCGAGCAGAGCGACCGCATCCTCGCCGGCGTCTGGGTCACCGTCGCCATCCCCGACGACCTCGCCCCCGGCACCTACCGCGGCGAGCTG
This sequence comes from Phycisphaeraceae bacterium, assembly GCA_040905445.1. GTDB lineage: Bacteria > Planctomycetota > Phycisphaerae > Phycisphaerales > Phycisphaeraceae > SKPT01. The sequence goes on from JBBDRN010000016.1 coordinate 85,422, forward strand.
ACCATCAACGCCCGCAACCTCGACCCGCAGACCGTCGACATCGAGCTGACCGTCATCGACTGGCGCGCTCCCGACCCCGGCGACTGGCGGACGTGGATCGAGATGATCCAGTCGCCCGACACGCTCGCCATCGAGTACGATCTCGAGCTCTGGTCGGACGAGCACTTCGACATGATCGCCCGCAGCTTCGAGCTCATCCGCACCTCCGGCAGCCGCGTCGTCTACGTCCCGCTCATCCGCGAAACCAACCAGGGCAACGAGCAGTCGATGGTCCGCTGGATCCGCAAGGCCGACGGCTCGCTCGAGCCCGACTACTCGATCATGGAACGCTACCTCGACATCGCCCAGGAGCACCTCGGCGAGCTCGACCTCGTCGTCTTCTACGCCTGGGACGCCTACCTCGTCATGGAGTACCGCGGCAACTCCTACGAGGAGCGCCCCGAGGTCGACGAAAGCGCCGGCGCCTACGCCCAGACGCAACAGCGCCGCAACCAGCAGCGATGGGACATGCGCCAGAAGGGCCTGACCGTCACCATCATCGATGAGGCCACCGGCGAAGTCGAGGAGGACGGCCGCCTGCCGCTCTACCTTGACGCCGAGGCATCCCGCGAGATCTGGAAGCCCGTCTACGACGAGCTGCGCGTGCGCATGCGAAGCCGCGGCCTCGAAGACGCCATGGCCCTGTCCATGGTCACCGACGTCGAGCCCACCCGCGAGGAGGTCGAGTTCTTCAACGAGGTCACCGGCGGCCTGCCGTGGATCGCCCACTCCCACCCGTCGCGCATCAGCGGCAAGCCTTCGCCCAACAACGCGCTGCGCAGCGTCGGCGACATCACCTACCAGGCCCACGCCTACAACCTCGTCTACCAGGTCAACCCCGAAGAGGGACGCATGTACGGCTGGGACGTCCCTGAACGCCGCGCCTACCTCTGCCGCTTCGGCCTGCTCAACGGTCCGCCGCTCCGCGTCCGGCAGATGCCGCTCTTGAACATCACCGGCAATCAGCGCGGCGTCGGCCGCCTCGGCGGCGACTTCTGGACCGCCGTCCGCGACGGCCGCGGGCGACGCGCCGGCCAGGCCTTCGCCCGTTACCCCGAGAACCACTGGCGAGGCCTCAACATCAACAGTTGGTTCCTCGCCCCCGGCGTCGATGGCCCCGTCGCCACCGCACGCCTTGAGAACCTGCGCGAGGGCGTGCTCGAATGCGAGGCCCGCATCGTCATCGAAAGCGTGCTCATCGACGACGCCCGCCGCCAACAGCTCGACCCCGACCTCGCCGAGCGCGCCCAGCAGGTGCTCGACGATCACCACTGGGTCATGTGGCGCAGCATCTGGACCAATGAGGAAGAACTGCGAATGCTCGGCCGCATCTCCGGCCGCAGCACCTACGAAGCGATCTGGGGCGGCCTCAGCAACGCCGGCGTCGACATGCCAGGCTTCTGGGAAGGCGCCGCCCGCAACAAGCGCAGCGAGGAAGACCGCAAGGGCCTGGCGTGGTACGTCGCCGAGTCCAACTGGCAGGACATCAACGAACGGCTCTTCACCATCGCCGCCGAGGTCCAGCGCGCCGCCGAGTGACGCAACGCCAGCACGCGCCTACCGACGAAGCCCACGGACGGCCGTCCGTGGGCTTCTTTGCGCGCGTGGGCTCGCAGGATCCGCTTCAACGCCCGCCGCTCACGCGCCCGCCGTCAGGGCCGCGAACAGATCCCCCTGCGCCTCGACCCGCTCGATCACCTCGTCGGGTCCGAACCCGGGGCCGGGCCTGCCCGGGTCGTCCATCCACGGCGTCAGCTCCTCCCACGTCATCGGCGCCGACACGCGCGGCACCGGCTCGGCCCGCAGCGAGTACACGCACACCGTCGTCTTCGACCGCGTGTTCTGCGACCAGTCCACGAACACCTTGCCCCCACGCCCCGCCTTGCTCATCCGGTCCGTCACCCACCGCCGATGGTGCTGCGCCAGCACGCGGGCCATCGACTGCGCCAGCCCCTTCGTGTAGTCGTAATCGCTGGGCTGACGCATCGGCACGTAGACGTGCAGGCCCTTGCCCCCCGAGTGCTTCGGATGGCCCCTCATGTCAAGCTTGGCGAGCATGGCCTTGAGCTCGAACGCCGCCTGCACGCACTGCCCGAACCCTGCCGGCGCGGTCGGGTCGAGATCGAAGACCATCGCGGTCGGACTGTTGGGCGTGTCGCTGTGGTGAAGCGACGCGTGCAGTTCGATCGCGGCGAGATTGGCCGCCCACACCATGGCCGCCGCCTCGTCGAGCTGGCAGTAGGTGATCCGCCCATCGTCCTGGCTCTCGCTGGCGATCGACGCGACGGGCAGCCACGCCGGCCGATGCACCGGGCAGTTCTTCTGGTAGAACCATGGCCCCTCGACGCCGTCGGGAAACCGCCGCAGCGTCACCGGCCGGCCGCGCAGATGCGGGAGCATTGTCGGCGCGATCCGCGCGTAGTACGCGATGAGCTGCGCCTTGGTGAACCCGGCGCGGTGGTACATCACCTTCTCGAGGTTCCCCAGCCGCAGCCGCCGCTTGCCGAATTGCACCGTGTGTGCCTGCATGCCCGTAGGGTCCGCTGTGCGGACCTTCTCCGACGCCGCGCCGCCGCCACCGGTCCGCACAGCGGGCCCTACCTCTCACGCGCTCTTCCGCCGCCGCCCGCTCTTGCGTTTGCCTTTGCCCTGCTGCCCGCCGGCCTGCTCCAGGCTCCGCTCCAGCGCCTCCATCAGGTTGATCACCTGCGGCGCCTCGGGCTCGGAGGACTCCTGCAACACCACGTCTTCGCGACCTTCCGCCTTCGCCTCGATCAGCTCCTGCAGCCGCCGCGTGTACGTGTCCTCAAACCGCGCCGGCTCGAACGGCTGCGTCAGCGCATCGACCAGTTGCTGCGCCACGCGCCGCTCCTGCTCGCTGGGCTCCACCGCCTCGGGCGGCTGAATCTCTTCGCCCTCGCCCACGCGGACGACCTCCTGGTCGTAGTGCATCGTCTCCAGCATGAGCACGTCCCGATCGCCCGCCCGGATCGCCGCCAGGTACTGCTTGCTGCGCATCACGAACGTCGCCAGCCCCACCTTCTCACGATCGCGCATGGCCTCGATCAGCAGCCGATACCCCTTCAGGCTCGACGCCTCGGGCAGCAGGTAGTACGGCCGCTCGTAATAAACCGGGTCGATCTCGCCGGCGTCGACGAACTGGCTGATCTCGATGTTCCGACCCTTCTCCGGCTCCAGCCGCTCCAGCTCTTCGTTGCGAATCAGCACATACTGCCCCGGCGCGAGTTCGTAGCCGCGCGCAGCCTTGTTGAAGTCATACTCCTCGCCCGTCTCCGGGCAGTAGAGCTTCCGCCGCAGCCGGCACGTCCCGTCTTCGCTGAGCATGTGAAAATGCACCGCCTGGTCGCGCACGGCCGTGTGCAGCGTCACCGGAATGTTGACCATGCCGAACGAGATGTTGCCTTTCCAAATCGACCGCGCCATGACGCATCCTCTCGCTGATTCCAATCCCCGCCACGAGCCCCTACACCTCCCGCACCACCTCCCGCGCCAGCTTGTCCTCCCGCACCCCCTTGAACACCGGCTGACGCAACAACCCCTGCGGCGTCCACTCCGCAAACACCACGTGCACCACCACCTCCGGCCTGACGAACCGCACATCCCGAGGCACCGCCGGCCCGACGAACGGACTGCCCACCTGCTCCCTCGCCGTCAGCTCGCGTAGCAGCGACCGCTCATGCTCGCGCGTCAGCCCGCTGCCCACCAGCCCCGCGAACACGAGCGGGCCATCTTCGCCCGACTTCTCGTAATGCCCCACCGCGAGCGACCCGAGCTGCCTCGCCGTGCCGCGCTGCCCCGGCCGCCAGCCGCCGACGACGAACTCCTGCGCCTTGATGAAGCGCACTTTCATCCAGTCCGCCGACCGCACGCCCGGCCGATATGGCGAGTCCAGCCGCTTGGCGACGATTCCCTCCAGCCCCATCCGCTGCGCCACGTCGCGCATCGCGCCCCCGCCTGCCCCGCCCGCCTCCGACGTCGGCGGCACGCCCACGTGCTCGCCCGCCAGGTGCAGCCCCTCCAGCTCCGCCCGCCGACGCGCGTAAGGCTCATTGAGCAGCGACCGGCCGCCCACGTGCAACAGGTCGAACACGAGGTACGCCACCGGCAGCCGATGCGCCAACCGCCGCACGGCCGCCCCGGCCGTCGCATGCATCCGTGGCTGGAGCTGCGCAAAGCTTGGCCTCCCAGCCTGCAGCGCCACGATCTCACCATCCAGCACCACCCCCGCCACACCCGCCACTACACCCAGCGTACTCAGCTCCGGAAACTGCTCGCTCACGTCGCGCCCGGAGCGCGTCATCAACCGCACGTCGCCGCCGCGCACCAGCGCGAGCACGCGCATTCCGTCCCATTTGCACTCATGCGCCCAGCCCGCGCCCGTTGGCAGCCGCGTGGCCGGCGTTGCCAGCATCGGCGCCACCGGCCAGGGCGGCTTCGCCTCCCCTGCCGTCCTCGCCGAGTGCGCATGCGTCACGTTGGAACCCGTCACCGGCACACCTGATGCTAGACCCGCTCGCCCACCCCGTCGGCCAGTGCCGCCACAATCCGGGCACACCCCCACGCCCCACCCCGGCCCCCCCCCGCCACCCCGCCACCCCGCCACGCTCCCGCCCCCCCTTCTCTACAGCGCATGGAAAGACACCGGCGAACAGGCCGCCGGCCGCATGCAACGAGCGATATCAGGGTGCTACCCCGCAGCGCGGTGCTGGGTCGGGGCGTCGGCGTGTGGCTTCGCGCCCACCTCGGCGCCGCTCTCCGCCAGCGCCAGCGGCAGCGTCATGCGGAACGTGGCGCCTTCGCCCGGCGTGCTGTCGACCGTGATCGTGCCTCCCGCCTGCGTGATCAACTCGCGGCAGATGCACAGGCCCAGGCCCGTGCCCTTGTGGTCGTCGGCGTCAGGCTCCGCGGTTGCGGGGTCCGCCGCCTCGGCGGGGTCGTGCGTTACGAAGGGCTCGAACAGGCTTTCAAGCAGCTCCGGCGGAACGCCCGGGCCCGTGTCCGCGACGTCGATCTGCACGCGCTGGCCGTCCGGCAGCGTCCGGGCGCGGATCGTCAGCACGCCGCCGCGACGGCGCATGACCTTGCGGGCGTTGAGGACCAGATTCAGAAGCACCTGCTGCAGGTTCAGGGGTGTCATGGCCACGGCCAACTCGGGCAGCTCGAGCTTGAGCTCGATGCCGTCGCGTCGCGGCTCGCGGCCGAGGCAACTGAGCGTCTCCCGCACGACCTCGGGCAGCGAGGCGCAGGGCTCTTCCACCTGCTCGCGGGCGAAGCCGAGCAGTGACGAGGAGATGCTCGCCGCCCGCTCCGCACCGTGGAGGGACTTTTCGATGGCCTTGTGCATCAGCGCCTCGTCCTGCGGGTTGGCCAGGGCGAGCTGGCAGTAGCTGACGACAGGGGTGAGGATGTTGTTGTACTCGTGGGCGATGATCGTGGCGATCGTGCCGAGCGTGGCGAGGCGGTGCGAGCGGGCGAGGCCGTCGCGCACCTGCTGCAACTGCTGCTCGAGCTCGCTGAAGTGCTCGAGCAGGGTGTCGACCTGGGCGAGGTCGTCGGGCTGGGGGGGCACGGGCGGGTTGGGCGACATGACGGCTCCTCCCTGCACCTATCGGGCGTGGCCCCATGCGGACTTAATCCTTGCAGCATGGTCACCTACATTCCGTGGAGGCTTGGCGGCGACGCGGAGGCTGGAGGTGGAGTGAATGACGTTCAGTTGTAGAGGTGGGGGGGGCAATGCACAATGCAGAAGGGGCGGGGGGCGGGGGGCAATTCCAGAACTCAAACCTCTGAAGAACCATGAAGCAGCGAAGAGCGCGGAGGCTCGTGTTTTGCATCCCTCCTGCTTCTTCGCGTCCTTCGCTTGCTTCGCCTCTTCGCGGTTCAAGATGCGTTCGTCGGGTTCCAGGGGCATGAAGCGTCCCTTCGTGGCTTCGTGGCAGCATCGCCCCGCCGGGCGTTCCACGTGGAACGTGATGTCGCCTGGTTGGCGGGGTTGGCGGGGGTTGGCGGGGGTTGGCGGGGGCGGCGGGGATGGGCGGGGCGTTGTGTGTTCCACGTGAAACGCTTGGCGATATTCGCGCGCGGCGGTACACTGGGGGTGCGGGGGCGTGTCAGGAAGTGGACCACATCTTGCCGACAGGGAGGTCGAGCATGGCCAGCCGAAAGCGGACGTCGCGCCTTGGGCGCGGGTTGAGTTCATTGATGGGGCAGGCGGTGCCCGTGGAGCCGGATGCCGCTAGTGCCGGCGATGGTGGGGATGATGGGGGCGATGCCGGCGCGGCGAGCGCGGTCGCGGTCGCCGCGCCCCCTGCCTCGGCGGCGGCCTCCGGCACGGGCGCGGGGCGGAAGACGGCGGCAGGCAAACCGGGCACGGGGCGCAGGCGCGCGCCGACGCGAGGCGATGCGGCCGGCGATGCACGCTCCCCCGGCCGCTCCCTCAAGGCAACGGAAGGGAGCGCAGCGCCCTCCGCTGGTTCCTCCCCTAACGGAGGGGGAGAAACGGACGGGTTGCGCTATCTGTCGATGGATGCGCTTTCGCCGAATCCGCATCAGCCGCGGGAGCATTTCGGCGAGGTGTCGCTGCAGCGACTGGCGGCGTCGATCAAGGCGGACGGCGTGATGCAGCCGATCGTCGTCCGCCCCGCCCCCGCCCCCCTGCCATCTACCGGCACCACGTCCACCCAGACCTCGCCCCCCTTCGAGCTGGTCGCCGGTGAGCGGCGGTGGCGTGCGGCCAGGCTCGCGGGGCTGGAACGCATCCCCGCGATCGTGCGCGAGCTCGACGATCGGCAGCTCGCCGAGTGGGCGCTGGTCGAAAACATTCAACGCGAGGACCTCAACCCGCTGGAGCGGGCGGAGGCATTCCACGGCCTGGTCGAGCGGTTTGGGCTGAGTCACGACGACGTGGCCGGCCGCGTCGGGCTCGATCGGTCCAGCGTGTCGAACCTGCTGCGGCTGCTGCGGCTGGATGGAGACGTGCAGGCGCTGGTGCGCGACGGCCGGCTGTCGATGGGCCAGGCGCGGGCGATCGCCGGCCTGGAGTCGGTCGAGGCGCAGCGGCAGATCGCGCAGCGGGCGCTGCGCGAGGCAATGAGCGTGCGGAAGGTCGAGCAACTCGTCAAGCGATGGGCCGAGGCGGACGCAGCAGGCGTCGCCGCGCCCGCCGGGGGGCGAGGTGCCAGTGGAGCGCGCAATAGAGGTGGCGGGGGGGCGTACCTGGCAGACCTGGAGCAGCAGATCGCCGAGCAGTTGCAGACACGCGTGCGGATCCGGACGGGGCGGCGCAAGGGGTCGGGGTCGCTGACGATCGAGTTCTATTCGCTGGACGAGTTCGACGGGTTGCTGGAGAAGCTCGGTGTGCAGACGCAATGAGGAAAGGTGGCGGGGGAGTGGCGAGGGAGAAGACGGTGAACGTAGTTCATGGCTACTGGACGGCGTGACGTCCGGCAGGAGATTCGGTTTAACTAATTGTTACCAAGTTGGTTGTGTGCTTGGCGGTCGCCCCCAACGCGAGGGTGAGGTGGTGCATTTGCCAGGTTGGGTGCGCGCAGGTGAGTAGAGGCGCGCGGGTGGTGGCGGGGTGCAGGTTGGAGAAGGAGTTGGGGGATTTTTGTTTACTTGGGTGACATTGGATGTCAGAATGACGGGGCGAGATCAGCCGCGGCGTCGGCGGTGGCACCATCCTCCCCCCGGAGAGAGAAAGAATGAAGGCATTTGTGTTCGTGCCCGATGTGCTGTGGACTTCGGGTTGTGTGGGCATGCTTGTTCGACGTGCAGCCTCGCTCAGGACCGGCATTAAGGCGGTGGTTGGCGCGGTGGGTGTGGCGGGTGTGGTGGGGGTCGCGGCGGGGGCGCGGGCGGACGGGGGGGTTGACTGGTTGGGGTTGCCGATCCGGTCGCAGGCAGAGCATGCGCTGGGCATGCCGGGCGGTGAGGCGGAGCAGCATCCACAGGGGCTCGCCCGCTCCCTGTCCAATCCCGACCGTCTCTATCTCTCGCACGACGTCGGCGGCATGTGGCGCAGCGACGACGGCGGAATGAGCTGGGCCCACACTGTCGGCGACGGCCTGTACGTTCCCATGGGCCAGTCCGTCCAGGTCGACCCGGTCAACCCGGACGTCGTGTTCACCATCGTCGACAACGCGTGGAACTGGCTGGCGGAGGATTTCACCGGCCTGTACCGCTCGCAGGATGCGGGGCGCACGTGGGACTTCGTCCTGCCAACCACGGGCACGACACATCAGCGGTCGTACCAGCAGAGCATCGCATTCGACGTCAACTCCGTCGACAACGGCCTGGCGCAGCGCTGGTATGCCGGCATGGCGGACCACGCGCTCTACCGCAGCGACGACGCCGGGCACAACTGGAGCGTGGTCAACAGCCTCAACGGGCACGACCTGCTCTACGGCGTGCAGGTGCACCCGGACGATGGCGACAAGCTGTTCGTCTATTCATCCGAGGGGTTGTTCGCGAGCAGCAACGGCGGGGCGTCGCTGAGTCCGCTGGGCAACCTGCCCAGCGGCGAGGTGACGTCGGTGAACATCGCCTCCGCCAACCCTGACGACATCTTCGTCAACGTGCGCGGGCGCGGCCTGTACCGCTCGCTCAACGGCGGGCTCACGTTCGCCCAGGTGCGCTCCTTCAACTCGATGTATGGCATCGTGCATCCGACCGATCGCGATCAGATCTATCTCATCGGCCAGGGCGGGGCGAACTCGCTGGCGACGAGTGACGGCGGGCAGACGTGGACCGTGCCAACGACCAACCCCTTCCCCGGCCTCGGGCGCGACGGCTCGTCGTGGAAGGGGCGGCTGGAAGGCAGCTTCACCGCGCTATCGCCCGACCCGCGCGACGCCTCGATCGCCGCGGGCTTCTCTCGCGCGACCCTGTGGCGCACGACGGACGGCGGCAAGACGTTCGACGACGCGTCGGCGGGGTTCACCGGCTACAACTGGAACTGGTTCACGAGCGTCGCATCGTTCGACCCGCATGACCACAACCGCTTCGCGTTCTTCAACCAGGACGTGGGCATGACCATCACCGACAACGGCGGCGACTGGTTCGACCGCGGCGCGGTGCCGGGACACCTGGTGGCGAGCGGGCAGCTTCGCTTTTACGGGATGTACGCGGGCGACCTGCAGCCGATCGATGGCTCGCAAGTGGCGGTGGCGGCGGCAGGGGCGACGTGGAACACCAAGCTGATCCGCACGGCCGACGGCGGGCAGACGTGGCAGATCGTCGACGATGGCGAGGCGAATCACCTGTTCATCCGCTTTCACACGCAGGACCCGAACGTCGTCTATGCCGGGGCGAAGCGTTCGGATGACGGCGGGGTGACGTGGACGACGCTGCCGGAGTTGGCGGCCGTCGATGGCGAGATCCTCGGTATGGCGGAGTCGCGGCCGGACACGATCTACGCGATGAACCGCTCGCGGAACAGGATTCTGCGCAGCGATGACCGCGGCGAGACGTGGTACACCTACGCGCAGACGGGCTGGACGATGCGCGTGCTGGACTCGAAGCCGACGTTTCGCGTGGACCCGCATGACGAGAACCTGATCTACACGATCGACTCGGGCGGGGATCTCATCACGTTTGACGGCCAGCAGTGGCGGAGCCTGCCGATGCTGGACATGGCGGGCGATGAGGGGGCGCGGAACTTCGTGGCGCAGGTGGCGATCGACCCGAACGATTCGGACATCATCTATGCGGGCACGTTCGCGGCGGGTCTGCCGTTTCTGTTCCGCACGGTCGATGGGGGGCAGACGTGGGAGGACATCTCGGGCGAGATGCCGCGGCTGGGGATCGGCGGCCTGGCGGTGCATCCGCTGACGGGTGACGTGTTCGTGGGCGGTGCGGCGGGGACGCGGATCCTCGCGCCGCCGTACGAAAGCCCCGACTCGCACTATCATCGGATGGTGCCCGAGCCGGGGACGCTGGCGGTGATGATTGGGTTGGGCGTAATGGTAATGGGGCGGCGCGGTAGAGGCACGAAGGCACGGAGACACTGAGGGGAGGAGGACGAGGGGGCCGGGGGCAGACTGCAGGGGGCAGTCGGGGAAGGGGCGTTCGTGGCCTTTGCTCGCGGACTCGTCCAGACCACGGCAGCTGGCGCGGGGAGGGCGCCGCGTGGGCGACGGCTAACATAAGATGTCGGCGCTGTTGTTAGGGTGGACGGCGGTGGTCCGCGCTTGCTGCCTTCCCTTCGTGCCTCTGTGCCTTCGTGCCTTTCTGCGGGTTTCCCATGAACGTGCTTGTTACTGGTGGGGCTGGTTACATCGGGTCGCATGCCGCCAAGGCGCTGGCGGAGGCAGGGCATCGTGTCGTTGTGCTGGACAATTACTCGCGCGGGCATCGTGCGGCCGTCGAAGCGCTGCGGGCGGCGACGGGCGTGGATGTGGTGGCCGAGGAGTTGGAACTCGCTGATACGGCGGGGGTGCGGGCGGCGCTTCAGCGGCATGAGATCGCGTGCGTGATGCACTTCGCCGCGCTGGCATACGTGGGCGAATCCGTCGAGCAGCCGCTGCTGTATTACGACAACAATACAGCGGGGACGGTGAGTCTGCTCAAGGCGATGGACGCGGCGGGGGTTGAGCGGCTGATCTTTTCGTCCACGTGTGCGACGTATGGCGAACCGGGGCGCGTGCCGATCACCGAGGATGAGCCGCAGCAGCCGATTAATCCTTACGGGTGGTCGAAGCTGTTCATCGAGCGCGTGCTGTGTGATTACGCGGCGTCGCGGCCGGGCTTCGCGTTCGCGGCGCTTCGCTATTTCAACGTCGCGGGGTGTGCAGCCGACGGATCGCTGGGTGAGGACCATGATCCGGAGACGCACCTCATTCCCGTGCTGCTGGAGGCGGCGATGGGCAAGCGCGCGGGGATCACGATCCACGGCGAGGACTACGACACGCCGGATGGCACGTGCGTGCGCGACTATATTCATGTCGAGGACCTGGTCGAGGCGCATCGGCTGGCGATGGAGAAGCTCGCGGCCGGGGATCAATGGTTCTACAACCTGGGGATCGGGCGCGGGTATTCGGTGCGCGAGGTGCTGGAGGCGGCCGAGCGCGTGACGGGTCGGCGGATCGCGCATGCGGTGGGGCCGCGCCGGCCGGGCGACCCGCCGGTGCTGTACGCGGATGCGGGGCGGATTCAGCGCGAGCTCGGTTGGCAGGCGCGGTGGGTGGAGATCGACGGGGTGATCGAGACGGCGTGGCGATGGTTTGAGGGGCATGCGAACGGGTACGGGTGAATCGGCGGCGCTCGGCGGGGCGGGTTAACCGCGAAGGGGCGAAGGAAGCGAAGGGGGGATTCAGGTTTGCTGCAAGGTGTCTGTCTCGCCTTCTTCGCGCCTTCGCGGTTGATCAGAAGGAAGGAGCGTCGTTATGGATGAGCGCGATGACGATCGGGTGACGGGGGTGGCGGGGAGCGAGGATGAGGTGTGGCGGCCGAGGCGCGGGCCTCTCGTGAAGGTCGTGACGTGGGGGATCCTCATCTTCATGGCGGCGGTGGTGGTGGCGATGGTGGTGATATTGGTGGGGTCGGCGCTCCGGTAGGGTCCGCTATGCGGACCTCCCCGCCACCCATTGCGGGAAATGGTCCGCACAGCGGACCCTACCTTGGGGCGTGACGGGCCGGGGGGTTGACAGGGGGGTGTGGGGGTTTAGACTTGTGCGATCCTGTGCGGGCCGACCGTGACGCGGTTTGGGGGGCCGAGGCGTGGTCAGGGGTGCGTTGGCGGACCGGAAGCTGGCGCATCCGAGCGTGTGCGGGAGGGCCGGGCAGACTCCTTTCTTTGGCCGCGTCCGCGGCTGGCGAGGGTCGCCCCGGGCGATGCTTGATTGACTGATGATGTTGATGCCGGCGTGTGGCGGGCGGCGGGGTGGCGGCGCGGCGATTGGCCCGTGGTGTAACGGTAGCACCCCAGGTTTTGGTCCTGGTAGTCCTGGTTCGAATCCAGGCGGGCCAGCTTGTTGGCGTGGTTCGCCACAGATGGACACGGATGGCACGTGTTCACTTGTGGCGACGTTCTTCGCTTCTTTGAGAGGCCGACGATGAGTCAAGCCGACCGGGACAGTTTGAAGATCTTTTGCGGCCGGGCCAGCCGGGGCCTGTGCGAGGAGATCTGCCGCTACCTCGAGCTGCCGATGGGCCAGGGGCATACGGACATGTTTCCCGATGGCGAGATCATCGTGAAGATCGAGGAGGACGTGCGCGGCCGCGACTGCTACGTGGTGCAGTCGACGTACGACCCGGTCAACGCGCATCTCATGGAGCTGCTCATCTACATCGACTGCCTCAAGCGCGCGAGCGCGAATCGCATCACGGCAGTGATCCCGTACTTCGGCTACGCCCGGCAGGACCAGAAGCACGAGGGCCGCACGCCGATCACGGCGAAGCTGGTGGCGAACCTCATCACGGCCGCGGGCGCGGACCGCGTGCTGGCGATGGACCTGCACACGGCGCAGGTGCAGGGGTTCTTCGACATTCCGGTGGATCACCTGCTCGCGGCGCCGGTGCTCAGCAGCTATTTCGAGGGGATCCGCGAGGAGCTCAGCGACCTGGTGCTGGTGAGCCCGGACGTGGGCAACGTGAAGATGACGAGCGCGTACGCGAGCTGGCTGGGCGGCGAGCTGGCGATCATCCACAAGAAGCGCAAGAGTGGCAGCGAGGTCGTGTCGGCGAACATCATCGGCGACGTGGAGGGCAAGACGGCGCTGCTCATCGACGACATGATCACCACGGCCGGGACGATGTGCGAGGCGGCGCGCGTGTTGCGGGCGCGCGGGGCGCGCGACGTGATCGCGGCGTGCACGCACCCGGTGTTCGTGGGGCTGGCGATGGAGCGGCTGCGCGAGGCGCCGATCAGCCGGATCGTGACCACGAACACGATCCCGTGCGGCCAACGGTGTGCGCCGATCCAGGTGAAGCTCGTGGAGCTGTCGGTGGCGGAGGTGTTGGGCGAGGCGGTGCACCGGATCCACCACAACCGGTCGGTGTCGAGTCTGTTCCGGCCGGATGGGGGCGGGAAGCGGTGAAGGCGGAATTCAGAATTCAAAATTAAAAATTCAGAATACAGGAGGGGGTCAGTGTCCTGGGTTTCTGAATTTTTAATTTTTAATTCTGAATTTTCTTTATGGAGTAAGTGTCATGGCAACGCATGAAATTCCGAAGGTTGAGGCGCAGGTGCGCGAGCGGACGGGGACGCGGTATGCGCGGCGGCTGCGGGCCGAGGGGAAGCTGCCCGCCAACGTTTATGGGCGCGGCAAGGAGCCGGTGGCGATCATCGTGGACGCCAAGGCGTTCTCGGAGCTCGTCGAGCACAACGCGCACCTGTTGCAGGTGGCGGTCGACGGCAACGCGGAGCCCTGCCTCATCAAGGAGGTGCAGTGGGATCACCTCGGCACGCAGATGGTGCACGCGGATTTGACGCGCGTGGACATGAGCGAGGATGTCGAGGTCGAGATCGAGGTCGAGCTGACGGGTGAGCCGACGGCGCTGAACGAGCCGGGCGCGGTGCTGACGCGTGACAACACGATGATCACGATCAGTTGCCGACCCGACGCGATCCCGGACGTGCTGCATCACGACATCACGGACCTGGCTGTGAACGAGACGGTGACGGTGGGCGACCTGACGCTGCCGGCCGGCGTGTCGGCGGTGAGCGACGCGGACACGGTGCTGGGCTCGATCCACATCCTGGCCGAGGAACCCGAGGAGGAGCCGGAGGTCGAGGCGGCCGAGGGCGAGCCGGAGGTGATCGGCGGCAAGGAGGAAGAGGGCGCGGAGGAGAAGTGACTCTCGAACCCGACTTTCAACCGCGAAGCGGCGAAGCAGGCGAAGGGCGCGAAGAAGCAGAAGTGGCGCAAACCCCGCTTGTTTCGCGCTTCCCTGCGCTTTGCTGCTTCGTGGTTGTTCAGAGTTCCCGATTCTGAATCGGGTGGGCTTCGTGCAGCCTTCGTGGTCTTCGCGCCGTCGTGGTTGAGGAATGTGATGAAGCTGGTCGTCGGGCTGGGCAACCCGGGGGTGGAGTATGCGGGGACGCGGCATAACGTCGGGTTCATGGTGGTGGAACTGCTCGCGCAGCGGCATGGGTTGGTGGGGCCGGCCAAGGGCAAGTTTCACGCGGCGGTGCTCGAGGGGCAGGTCGCGAGCGAGCGCTGCCTGTTGATGCAGCCGGTGACGTACATGAACCGGTCGGGGCTGGCGGTGGGGGAGGCGGTGCGGTTCTACAAGCTTGAGCCGGCGGACGTGCTGGTGATCGTCGATGACGTGGCGCTGCCTTGCGGGCGGATCCGGCTGCGCGCGGGCGGTAGCGCCGGCGGGCACAACGGGCTGGCGGATGTGGCGCGCGTGCTGGCGACGGATGAGTATCCGCGGCTGCGGGTGGGAATCGATCCACCCGGGCGGGCGCCCCAGCGTGATTACGTGCTGGGCAAGTTCAGCCGCGAGCAGATGGAGCTGATGACGGGGGCGATCGAGCGGGCGGCGGACGCGGCAGAGATGTGGATGCGGGAGGGGATCGAGAAGGCGATGACGGCGTTCAACGGGAATTAAAAATTCAAAATTCAAAATTCAGAAAAGGGAGGGCAGCGGCCGCGTTCCCTGATTTCTGAATTTTTAATTTTGAATTTTTAATTTCTCAAACCCGTGGCCGGCGTCGTAGGCCTGGGCGAGGGGGATGCGGCGGCCGGTGCCGAAGGCGCGGCCGGTGATCTTGAGTCCCGGGGCCATCTGCTTCCTTTTGTATTCGTTGCGATCGATGAGGCGGACGACGCGCAGAACGGTCTCCGCGTCGATGCCTGTCTCGGCGATGATGTCGCGGGCCGGCTGGTCGCGCTCGACGTAGCGCTCGATGATCTGATCGAGGATGTCGTAAGGCGGCAGGGAGTCCTGATCCTTCTGGTCGGGGCGCAGCTCGGCGCTGGGTGGCTTGGTGAGGGTCGACTCGGGGATGACGGGGCCCTGGTATAGATCGCGAAGCGGGGAGTCTTCGTCCTCGTTGATCCAGCGCGCGAGGTCGAAGACCATGGTCTTGGGGACGTCGCTGATGACGGCGAGGCCGCCCGCCATGTCGCCGTAGAGCGTGCAGTAGCCGACGGCGACCTCGCTCTTGTTGCCGGTGGTGACGAGCAGGGAGTTGAACTTGTTGGAGAAGGCCATGAGGATCAGGCCGCGGATGCGTGCCTGGATGTTCTCCTCGGTCATATCGGGCGTGGTGTCGGCGAACCAGGGGGCGAGGAGGGTTTCGAACGCTTCATGCGGCTGATCGATGGGGATGACGTCGAACCGGATGTTGAGCCGGGTGGCGAGGTCGCGTGCGTCGGTGATGGAGTGCTCGGAGGAGTAGCGGCTGGGCATGGCGATGCCGTGCACATGCTCGCGGCCGAGGGCGGCGACGCCGAGGGCGGCGGAGAGGGCGGAGTCGATGCCGCCGCTGACGCCCAGGACGATATCCGTGAAGTTGCACTTGCGGCAGTAGTCGCGCAGGCCGAGCACCAGCGCGTGGTACACCGTCGTCAGGTCGTCCTTGGTGCGCGCGGTCTGGTCCTGGCGTTCTTCGGTGTCCTGGAGACCGATGGTGGGGGGGGTGCGGGGGCGGGTCTGGTCGGGGGCGGTGTTTGACGTGGTGGCGGGGGAGAGGTCGACGAGCAGGAGGTCTTCCTCAAAAGCTTTGGCGTGGGCGAGCAGGTTGCCCTGGTGGTCGAAGGCGCAGGAGTTGCCGTCGAATACGAGCTCGTCGTTGCCGCCGACCTGGTTGCAGTAGAGCAGGGGGATGGCGTGCTTGCGTGCGACGTGGCGCATGAGTTTGAGCCGGAAGGCGTGCTTACGGACGACGAAGGGCGAGGCGGCGCAGTTGATGAAGAGGTCGGCGCCGCGTCGGGCGAGCTCGTCGACGGGGTTGTCGTGGTAGAGCTGGCGCGTAACGATCTGCTCCTCGTTCCAGAGGTCTTCGCAGATGCTGATGCCGATGCGGGCGTCCTTGAAGGAGGCGATGTCGAGGCGCGGACCGGGCTCGAAGTAGCGGTGCTCGTCGAAGACGTCGTAAGTGGGCAGCAGGCTCTTGAAGTGGCGGTGGGTGATGCGCCCATTTGCGCATAAGGCGGCCGTGTTGTGGAGCGGTCGGCCGCGGTCGCTTTCGGCTCGGCTGGGGTAGCCGACGATCGCGGCGATGTCGGTGCAGCGGACGGCGATGTCGTCCACGGCGGCGGCGCATCGGTCGATGAGGGTGGGCTTGAGCAGCAGATCCTTGGGCGGATAGCCGAGAATCGCCAACTCGGGGAGGACGACGAGGTCGGCGCCGGCGTGGCGCGCGGCGTCGATGGCATGGTGGATCCTCGCAGCGTTGCCGGGGATGTCACCGATGGTGGGGTTGAGCTGGGCGAGGGCGATTTTCATGTTTTGCGCCTGGTCGAGCCTTGACCGCGACGTGTCATTGTACGGAATAATCGCGTGGTCCCGGAGCGATGGATGGGGTGATCCCGCCCTTCGCTCGCGGACTCACTCAGGGCGGGCGTTCAGGGTGGGCGCGTCGGAAGGGCCTGGGCTGCGGAAAGGATGCGACATGGGCGCGATGGTGCAGGGTGCGGCGGCGGTAATGGTGGCGCTGGTCGTGACGGGGTGTTGCGGGCCGGGGTATGTCGTGGCGATGAGGCCGGACGACGCGCCGACCGTGGTGGCGCGTCGGTACATGGACGACGCGGAGCTGTACCGGGTGCAGGGGATGGAGGATGCGGCGATCGAGTCGTTGGCGCGGGCGATCGAGGTGAATCCTCGGTTGCCGGAGGCGCATATCGAGCTGGGCGACCGTTATCGCGAGCGAGAGCAGTATGGCGAGGCGGAGCGGGCGTACGCGCACGCGGCCGCGCTCGACCCGCAAAGCTTTGACGCCGTGTACCACCTCGCGCTGGCGCGGCACCTGCGCGGCGCAGCGGGGGAGGCGACGGTGATCTATGCGCGGGCGCTGGCGATCTCGCCCGACGACGCGCGGGCGCACCGCGCGGTGGCGGCGGCGCACGTGCAGACGGGCCGAATATACGAGGCGCTGCGACATGCATATCGCGCGGTGGAGCTCGAGCCGGCACACCAGGCGGGGTGGTCGAACCTGGGGGCGGTGTACGCGCGGCTGGGGGATCACGAGCAGGCGGTCGAGGCGTACCGCCGGGGGGCGACGCTCGGCGAGCTCGCGGAAGGGGCGCGGCTGGGGCTGGCGGACGCGCATGTCCAGGTCGGGCGCGCGGAGATGGCCATCGCCGTGCTCGAACGCGTCGTGCAGGAGAATCCTGACTCGGCGGCGGCGCATGAGCGGCTGGGATACCTGCGCTACAGGCAGCGCGACGTCGACGCGGCGCTGGCGCACTATCGGCAGGCGGTGGCGATCGACGGGCAGGACCCGGCAGCGCTCAACGGCGTGGGCGTCTGCCTCGTGACGAAGTGGCTCCAGGGCGGGGCGAGCGACCGCGCGATGCGCCGCGAGGCAGTCGAGCATTGGCGGGTAAGCCTGCGCCTGCGGCCGAGTCAGCCTCGCATCGTGGACCTGCTGGGGCGGTATGGGCGCGGGATGTGAGCGAGGCGAATGTTGTAGCGGTGACAGGGCAGGTCCGCGCGGGCCCTACGTCGTGGTGGTTGGCAGGGCGGGGAGGTCGAGGGTGTCGGCCTCCCCGGCGGCGAAGCGGGCGTGGGCGAGGCCCGCGATCATCGCGGCGTTGTCGAGGCAGTAGGCGAGGTGGGGGATGTCGACGCGGAGGCTCCGCGCATCGCCGAGCTGGTGGAGGCGGTGGCGGAGCAGGGAGTTGGCGGTGACGCCGCCACCGGCGACGAGGTGCTGAACGGGCGTGGCCTGTTGCGCGAGCAGGTCGAGGGCGCGCTCGATCTTGGCGATGAGCACGTCGACAACGGCGAGCTGGAATGCGGCGGCGAAGTCGGCACGCTGCGGGTCGGTGAGGTCGGCCGCGGCGCGTGGGAAGCGGGCGTCGCGGCCGCGTCCCACGGGGTGGCCTCGGACGGCGTAGAGCAGGGCGGTCTTGAGGCCGGAGAAGGAGAAGTCGAGGCTGTCGGGTTCGAGCATGGAGCGTGGGAGCTTGTGGGCACCAGGGTCGCCGCGCTGGGCGAGGGCGTCGAGGCGCGGGCCGCCCGGGTAGCCGGCGTCGAGGATGACGGCAGCCTTGTCGTAGGCTTCGCCGACGGCGTCGTCGATGGTGCGGCCGAGGGGTTGGAGGTTGGTGGGGCTGTGGATGAGGTAGAGGCTGGTGTGGCCGCCGGAGACGACGAGGCCGAGCGCTGGGGAGGTGGTGGAGGTGGTGGGGGGGACTCGCTCAGGACCGGCGTCAGCGGGGGCGGCTACTGCGGAAGTGGGTGGGGCGGTGAGATTGGCGGCGTGGAGGTGGGCGTGAACGTGGTCGACGCCGATCAGCGGCCGGCCGAGGGCCCAGGCGAGGGCCTGCGCTGCGCTGACGCCCACGAGCAGCGAGCCGATCAGCCCCGGGCGGTTGCCGACGGCGACGGCGTCGAGGTCGGCGGCGGCGAGGCCGGCGTCGGCGAGGGCCTGGCGGACGACGGGCTCGATCCGCTCGACGTGGGCGCGGCTGGCGATCTCGGGCACGACGCCGCGGTAGGGCGCGTGCAGCTCATGCTGCGAGGCCACGACGTTGGAGAGGACCTGCCGACCGTCGGCGACGACCGCGGCGGCGGTCTCGTCGCAGCTCGTCTCGATGCCCAGGATGTGCGTCGCGGGCGCGGGCGTCATGGCGCCGGTTGGAGTTCGATGTCGATCTCCACGTCCGCACCCGTTTCGGGGGCTTGGTCGTCGTCGCGCGTGGCGTCGGCTTCAGGCTCGGCGTCGTCGGGCGCTTCGGCACCGTTGGTGTCGACCGCTTCGAGCTGGCGCTCGATCTCGCTGAGGCGCTCCTGGAGGCGTTCGCGCTCTTCGAGGAGGTTGTCGCGTTCGTCGGCGGAGACGCGGGCCTGGACGTTGCCGGCGCCGACGGTCGGCCAGTTGCCGGTCTCCAGTCGCCCGATCGCGGCGCGGAGGGCGGCGGCGAGCTGGGGGTCGAGCAGGTCGGCCTCGATGCGCTCGGGGGTGAGCGGCTGTTGCTCGGCTGGGTCGTCGTCGCCGTTGTTGTGGCGGAGGACGTCGTTCTGGCGTCGGCGTTCGAGCATGTCGCGCATCTGGCGTGCGGAGAGCCCGACGTACGCCCCTTCGCTGGGGTCGACGCCCCACTGCTCGGAGTCGTCGCGGCGGTGGACGAGTCGCCCGGAGGGCAGGTAGTAGTACGCGTTGGTCATCTTGAGGGCGCCCTGCCCGCCTTCGAGCATGCGGATCTGCTGGACGGAGCCCTTGCCGAAGGTGCGCGAACCGACGATGAGCGCGCGGTCGTGGTCCTTGAGTGAGCCGGCGAGGATCTCGGCGGCGGAAGCGGAGGCTTCATTGGCGAGGACGACGACGGGGATGTCGTCGCCGATGGTGGCGGGGTAGCGCGCGTCGAGAACCTGCTCGGGGCCGGCCCGGCCGCGGACGGAGACGATGCGGGCGCCGGGGGGCAGGAAGAGGTCGACGACCTCGCGCGCCTCCTCGAGCAGGCCGCCGGGGTTGAAGCGGACATCGACGATGAGGGCGCGCATGCCCTGCTCGCCGAGCTGGTCGAGGACCTCGGCCATTTCTTCGACGGTGTTGTCGTTGAACTGCGTGAGCCAGATGTAGGCGATGCCGCGCTCGGCGTCGAGCATGTGCTGGAAGTGCTGGTCGTTGCCCCGCTGCAGGCCGCGGACGCTCTGGATGCGGATGCGGTCGCGGGTGACGGTAATTTCCTGCTCCTCGCCGTCGTCGTGCCGGACGGTGAACGTGACGTCGGTGCCAGCCTCGCCGGTGAGGCGGTCGACGGCTTCGTTGAGGGACATGTTGAGTGTGGACTCGCCCTCGATCTCGATGATGATGTCGCCCGCCATCACGCCGGCGTGCCAGGCGGGGGAGTCGGGCAGGGGTGTGATGATGCGGACGCGGCCTTCGTACTCGTCGACCTCGGCACCGATGCCGGAGAACTCGCCCTTGATCTGTCGCTCGAAGCGTTCGAGGTCTTCGGGGGTGAGGAAATCGGTGTGGGGGTCGTTGAGGTCGTTGACCATGCCCTCGACGGCGGCGCGGTTGAGCTCGCTGGAGTCGAGCTCCTCGACGTAGCCGGTGAGCAGCTCGTGCCGGATGTCGATGAGCAGGTCGAGATCGCGGAAAGGGCTGGCGGTGCGGGCCCAGGTATGGGTCAGCAGGAGCATCGCAGCGGCGAGCAGCGTGACGATGCCGAGCCGGGTGGAAATACCGTGTCTCATGCGAGCCTCGTGGAGCGTGGTGCGGTGCGTGGGTATGGCCGTGGGCGGTCGATTCTAGGGGCGGCGGTGACCGGGTTCAAAAGAAGGCTTCCTCCGCGATCTCCGGGGACGACAAACACAGTCGCGCCGCGCCCTCGGTTGCAGCCCCGCAGGGGGCGACAGGCCGGCCGCCACGGTCGAAGCGCAGCGGAACCCGTGGAAAAGGGTTGACCGCCCCGCCCCCCCCCCGCCCGGGCGGGGCGGGGGCGGGGGGAGGCCACCCCCGCCCGCCCCGGGCGGGGGGGGGGGGGGGGCGGGCTGAGGCAACGCCCGCTGCCCCTGCCGGGGCAGGAGATTCTCCGCCGCCCCCTTTCCACGGGTTCCGCTCCGCTCCACCCGTGGCTACAACCAGCCGCCCCTGCAGGGGCTGAAGTCTGGCGCCGGCGATTGCGATGCGGCGCGGGGCGGCGTCAGGCCCGAAAATCCCGGATGAACCAAAAGAAAGGGGGCAGTTGGCAGGAAGTGAGCGAGGCGGGTGCGGCGGCGGGATGGGCTGCGTTTGAACAAGGCACCCAACGGGCCCGTAGAAGCAATGATATGGTTGCGTCTGGAAGCAGCCTGTGGTAGAGTTGACACAACCATTCAGTTGCTCCTCGAGGATTGCTCACTGCTACGGAGACTTCACATGAACACCGATCTGATCCAAAAGACAATCATCCTCAATTCATCCCGCGAACGCGTTTGGCATGCAATCAGCGATTCCGGCTGCTTCGGGGCGTGGTTTGGTGCCGAATTCGACGGTCCGTTCGTCGTCGGTTCGCAGATGGCCGGTAGGATTGCTCCCACCCAAGTCGATCCAGAAGTGGCGAAACTTCAGGCGCCTCACAAGGGAAGGCGGCTTGAAATCCGGGTTGAATGCATCGAACCGATGACACGCTTCTCTTTCCGTTGGCATCCCTTCGCCATTGACCCGAGCTACGACTACTCCCAGGAACCGATGACGCTGGTTACTTTCGAATTGTCTGACGTGGCGGAAGGAATTCGACTGACGATCACCGAGTCGGGCTTCGATCAGATTCCCATCGAGCGGCGAGCCCAGGCTTTCACGGCAAACGACGGCGGCTGGACCCATCAGACGAAGCTGATCGAGAAATACCTGGCGCGTCAGGGTTAGCTTCGACAGGCATATGAATGCAATGAACGCGCAAAGATCGCGACTGGAGAGTAATGCACCCGTATTCGCCGCACTTGGCGATCCTACTCGGTTGGCATTGGTCTCTCGGCTATGCACGGACGGTCCGCTTCCGACCATTCGGTTGAAGCAGGCCACCACTGTCTCACGGCAGGCGGTGACGAAGCACCTGCGGATGCTCGAAGACACTGGAATCGTGAAAAGCGAACGTGTTGGCCGGGATCGGTTATGGCGGATTGAAACTCGGCGGCTCACGGAGGTTCGTCGGCATCTAGACCAGATTTCCGCACAATGGGATGAAACTTTGGAACGCCTTCGCAAGTTCGTCGAGGATGCTCCACAATGATTATCGCTGCAACCGGCACACGGTGCATTGCCAGCCAGTCGGGGGGGGATTAGGAACCAGGACTAGGATTAGGAAGGGAATCCCGAACCCCTACTCATGAACCTCGATGACGTTTGCTTCGAGGTTGCTGAGGTCGAGGGTGGCGACGGTGCAGCGGTCGGTGACCCAGCCGCAGCATTCGCCGGGGTTGAGGTAGAGCTTGCCGTTGCGGGTTTCGGTGCTGACTTCGTGGTTGTGGCCGGAGATCAGGACGTCGGCCCAGTCGTGGTCCGCCTTGTCGAACCAGTCGACGTAGTGGTGCATGGCGATGCGTCGGCCGGCAAGCTCGACGCGGAGGGTGCCGTCCTGGAGTTGGGGCAGCAGCTTCTTGAGGCCGGCCCGCTCGCCATCGTTGTTGCCGTAGATGCAGTGGACGGGCGTGGTCAGGGCGTCGGGGGCGATGAGGCGGGCGGCGAAGGGGGCGACGAAGTCGCCAGCGTGGAAGATGGCAGCGACTTCGAGGCGCTTGAAGAGCTCGAGGGCGCGGCGGAAGGTGGGCAGGCGGTCGTGGGTGTCGCTGATGATGCCGATGAGCATGCCCGTAGTATGGCGGGGGCGCGGGGTGGGGACAAGGGTTGCGGGGCGTGGTGGGGGGGTTCTCGCGGAGGGCGCAGAGAGCGCGGAGGGCGCAGAGGGGGATGGAGGTGGGGGTGCGTTGAGCGGCCAAGCCGCTGCCGCAGCCATCGCTTCCTATACCACCCTGGCTGCGGGCTCCGCGCTCTCTGCGGGCTCCGCGCGAGCGCCCCCGACGGGTGGCGGGGGCGGGCGGGGGTTGGTACCTTTCGCGGCTGGATCGAAGTGGATTCAGGCAAGGAGCATGTGCGATGGCTGAGCGTCACGAGATCGCCCGTCAGGCGGCGGCAGCGCTGCGCGGGTTTGCGGCCGAGGCGAGCGCCACGCCGGTGCTGGTCGGGTTCGACGGCTTCGTCGATTCGATCATCGACGTGGTGAGCAAGCGGCACGACCCGTCGCGCTACGACGCCGTGCCGACCATGGCGGACTTCGGCGAGCGGATCAGCGCCGCAGCCGGCCAGAGCTCGAACTTCGAGATGGTCACCAAGCAGCAGAAGCTGGGCGGCAACGGGCCGATCATGGCGCACGCGCTGGCGGCGGCGGGGGTGAACGTCAGCTACATCGGCGCGGTCGGGTATCCGAAAATGCACCCGGTCTTCGAGGAGCTGCACCAGCACGCGGAGGTGTGGGCCGTCGCGGAGCCGGGATACACCGACGCGCTGGAGTTCGCCGACGGCAAGCTGCTGCTGGGCAAGTACGAGCACCTCTCGAAGCTGGACCGGGCGCGGGTCGAGAAGGCGGTCGGGGCCGAGGCGTTTGACCGGATGGTGGCGCGGTCGCGGCTGATCGGGATGGTCAACTGGACGATGCTGCCGGGCCTGGAGTCGATCTGGGATGCCCTGATCGAGGAGGCGCTCCCCGCCGCGGGGGCGGAGATCGAAGGCAAGCGGCGGATGATCTTCGTGGACCTGGCGGACCCGGCCAAGCGCACCGACTCGGATCTCAAGCGCGCGCTGGAGTACTGCCAGCGCATGAACCGGCTGACCGACGTGATCCTTGGGCTCAACCTCAAGGAGGCGGGGCAGGTCGCGGCCGTGCTGGGTTCACCGGTGACCGGCGACGCGGCGGCGCAGATCGAGCAGACGGCGACGCGCATCCGCGAGGCGATCGACCTGCACTGCGTGGTGGTGCACCCGCGGCACGGGGCGGCGGCGGCGCTGGTCGAGGATGGCAAGGTCGCGTCGGCGAGCTTCGAGGGGCCGTTCGTCCGGCAGCCGCGGCTGTCGACGGGTGCGGGCGACAACTTCAACGCCGGCTTCTGCCTCGGGCGGCTGGCGGGCCTGGACGTCGAGGCGTCGCTGTGCGTGGGCACGGCCACGAGCGGGTACTACGTGCGCAACGCGGCGAGCCCGAGCCTGGATGCGCTGGCGAGCTTCTGCGATGCCCTGCCCGAGCCGGAGACGGCGGGGGTTTGATGGCCAAGGGGCGAGGGCGGATTTCTGATTTCTGACTTCTGGTTGCGGGCGGCGGTTGCGCGGCACGGCGCAAGGGTTGCGCGGCTGGAGCGGGTCTCAAGGGGGTTGCGGGCGTGGGCCGATGAGTATCGACGGGGAAATGGGACTGGGGCGGGTGCGTGGCTTGGCGGAGCCCTATGGTTGGGGGTGGGCGTTGGGCTGCGTGGGGTGGGGTGATTGAGGATGGTTGAGGCGACGCGGCTGCCCAATGCGCTCATTATCGGCGCTGCGAAGGCGGGGACGACGGCGCTGGTGCGCCGTTTGCAACAACACCCGGAGGTATTCGTATCGCGGAAGAAGGAGCCCGAGTTTTTTTCGCACGAGGAGCAGTGGTCGCGCGGCTGGGGCTGGTACGAGCAGCTCTTCGCCGGCGGAGAGTCGGCGGCGGTGCGGGTGGAGGCGTCGACGGCGTACACGCGCTGGCCGGAGCAGCCCGCGGCGGCGGACCGGATCGCCGAGGCGCTGCCGGAGGCGCGGCTGATCTATCTCGTGCGTGACCCGGTGGCGCGTGCCTACTCACATTACGTGCACCGGGTGACGAAGGAGTTGTACCCGGGCCGGCCCGTGCCGGTGGATTTCGACGAGCACGTGGCCAGCGACACGATGTGCATCAACAGCAGTCGGTACATGGACCAGATCGAGCGGTATCTCGCGCACTTTGATCGTTCGGCGCTGCTGGTGGTGGCGCACGAGCGGTTGGTGCGCGAGCCGGCGCGGGTGCTGTCGCAGGTGTGCGCGTTCCTGGGGATCGCGGACCGGGGTGAGGCGATGGCGCGAGCGGGGACGTATCGGCGAGGCCGTGATGAGCTCGAAGCGCAGGCGCGCGCGGGGGTGGTGGAGGCGCTGCGGCGCGTGCCGGGCGTCTACGGCGCGTCGCGGCTGGTGCCCGGGCGGGCGCGGGCGGCGGCGTATGGGTGGTTGGGGCGGCTGCCGGCGGTGGCGCGGCGGGGGGGGGGGGGGGGGGGCCCCCC
>JBBDRN010000016.1:110364-136731 GCA_040905445.1 Phycisphaeraceae bacterium
CGCTGGGGCGGGGGCGGGGGGTTTGGGGGGGGCGGGGGCGGGGGCCGGGGGGGGGGGGGGGGGGGGGGTGGGGGCGGTGGGGGCGGGGGCGGGGGGGGGCGCGGCGGCGGGCGGCGCTGGCGCCGCCCGCGATGCGCGACGAGACGCGACGCGAGCTGCGGGCGTACTTTCGGCCGCACAACCGGCGATTGGCGGCGTTCATGGGTGTCGACCTATCGCACTGGGACGTGAATGACGATCAGTAGCAGGGGGCGGGCAAGGCTCACGTGTTGCAATGCGCGGGCTTCGCGGGGTACGGCCGTCGTGAGAGGCAAGCAATGAGTGGAATTTCCAGCGGTGTTGGATTGATGAGCGGGCTGCCGACGCAGGATCTGATCGATCAGCTCATGGAGATCGAGGCCCGGCCGCGGCAGCAGATCGTGGCGCGCAACGAGCAGCTCGACGCCAAGCGCGAGGCGTTTCAGTCGGTCAACAGCGCGCTGCTGTCGCTGTTCGACGGCAGCAGTGCGCTGACGCGGCCGCGGACCTTCCAGGCGCACGCGGCGACGAGCAGCCACGAGGGCGTCGCGACGGCGACGGCGGGGTCGACCGCGACGCCCGGCAGCTACAGCCTGACCGTCGCGCAGCTCGTCTCGGCGCAGCAGACAATCAGCGGGCGGAGCTTCTCGAGCCTGGACAGCACGCTCGGCGCAGGCACGCTGAGCTTTCAGCAGCACGAGGCGTCGCTGACGAGCGACACCGCGCTCGCGCAGCTCAACGGCGGCAGCGGCGTGGAGCGCGGACATATCCGCATCACCGACCGCTCCGGTGCGACGGCTGACATCGACCTGTCCCGGGCGATGAGCGTCGACAACGTGCTCGACGCGATCAACTCGACGCTCGGCGTGCAGGTGCGCGCGTCGGTCGATGGCGATCGCATCAAGCTCACGGACAACACAGGGCAGACGGCGTCGGAGCTGATCGTGGAGAACGTCGGCGGCCGCGACACCGCCAGCGACCTGGGCCTCGCCGGCACGGGCACGGGAAGCGAGCTCATCGGACAGGTCGTCAACCGCCTGGGTGGCGATACGCGCCTTGGGGACCTCAACGACGGCAACGGCGTGCGGTTTGCTCGCGAACAGGACGACTTCCGCATCACCGCGGGCGACGGGACGACGCATGACGTCAGCCTCGACGGCGTGCGCACGCTCGACGAGCTGTTCACGCGCATCGACGAGGCGACCGCCGGCGCGATCGCCGCCGAGGTCGGCGGGGACGGCGTGAGCATCCGCCTGGTCGACCCAGCCGCGCCGGGCGCGGGCTCGCAGTTTGAAGTGACCGCGCTCAACGGCTCGGGCGCGGCGGAGGACCTGGGCATCCTGGGCGCGGACGACGGCAGCGGGCAGATCGCCGGCGAGCGGATCCAGGCGGGGCTCAACTCCCGGCTGGTCAAGTTCCTCAACGCCGGCGCGGGCGCGGACCTGGGCGAAATCAGCATCGAGAATCGCGCCGGCGTCGTGACGCAGATCGACCTGACCGGCGCGGCGAGCATCAGCGAGGTGATCAACCGCATCAACGACGCCGGCGGAGGCGTCGAGGCGTCGGTCAACGCCGCGGGCAACGGGCTGGCGCTGCGCGATACGAGCGGCGGCAGCGGGAGCCTGGTCGTCGGCGACGTGACCGGCACCGCGATGGTGGACCTCAACCTCGCCGGCACGCATGGCGCCAGCGGCGCCAACTCGGGCGACCTGCGCTACCAGTTCGTCAGCGAGGGCTCGCGGCTGGACCAGATGGGCGTCGCCGCGGGGCAGTTTCGCATCCAGGATAGCGCGGGCAACCGCGCGTCCTTCGACACGACAGAGATGACCACGCTCGGGCACCTGATCGACGCCATCAACGCCAGCGGCAGCATCGACGTGCTGGCACGCATCAACGACAACGGCGACGGGTTGATCCTGGAGGACACGGGCCCGGGCAGCGTCGCGATGCAGGTCACCGAGATCGGCTCGACGAGCACCGCGGCGGACCTGGGCATCCTCGGGCAGGCGGCGAGCGGCGGCGAGGCGATTGACGGCGGGTTCCGACACAGCGTCGAGATCGAGGCGGGTGACACCATCGAGGACCTGGCCGCGAAGATCAACGACGCGGGCATCGGCGTCGACGCATCACTGATGTTCGATGGCTCGGGGTATCGGCTGATCATCTCCGGCCAGGAGGCGGGCAAGGATGCGGGGTTCCTCTTCGACGACGGCGGCCTGGACCTGCGGGCCAACAATGTCGCCGAGGCGCAGGATGCGGTGGTTTTCTTCGGCGGCGCGGACACCGCCAGCGCCATCGCCGTGACGTCCAGCCGCAACCGCCTGGAAGGCGCGATCCCCGGCGCGACGGTCAACCTTCATGCAACCAGCGACCAGCCGGTGCAGATCACCGTCGATCGCGACGTCGACAAGGTGCTGGAGAACGTCAACGCGTTCGTCGAGCGCTTCAACGGCCTGGCCGAGCGGCTGGACGAGGTGGACCACTACGACAGCGAGACGCAGGAGCGATCGATCCTGATGAGCGATCCGGCGATCGCGACGCTGCGCCGGAGCCTGCGCGACGCGGTGCGCAACCCGGCGGAGAACGTCGAGGGCGCGTACCAGAGGTTGAGCGACGTGGGCATCCACATCGGGGGCGACGGGCGGTTGAGCGTCGACGAGCAGCAGTTCAACACCGCGTTCAACGCCGACCCGGACGCGGTGCGGGCGCTGTTCACCACGCGCGAGGCCGAGGTCGACGAGACGACGGAGGAGGAGACGGTCACGGCACGCGGCGTGGGCGTGCGGTTCCGGGAGATGCTCGATCGGCTGACGCATCCGCAGTTCGGGCGCATCGAGATGAGCGTCAACACGCTCGACCGGCAGCAGGAGCTCAACG
This sequence comes from Phycisphaeraceae bacterium, assembly GCA_040905445.1. Taxonomy (GTDB): domain Bacteria; phylum Planctomycetota; class Phycisphaerae; order Phycisphaerales; family Phycisphaeraceae; genus SKPT01. The sequence goes on from JBBDRN010000016.1 coordinate 113,260, forward strand.
AGCAGCGGATCGAGGCGATGAACCGTCAACTCGAGAGCAAGCGCGAGCGGCTGGAGTTGCAGTTCCTCAACATGGAAAAGGCGCTGGTGGGCATGCAGTCGCAGGCACAGTCGCTGATGGGGCTGATGAACAGCCGCTCGTCGGGCGGCGGCGGGCTGTTCGGGCGCAACAACAACTGACGCGGCCGGGCGGACACCGCGTTATCGGGCGTGGCGCGGACGGGGCGTTGAAGGTATGGTGCGCCGCGGGCCGATAGCGATTGGTGAACGGCGACCCGTGTCGGGTGGCCTGGCCGCGACTCAAGCAAGCGAGTTCAGCGCGTCATGAAGCAGGCGAGCCCCAACCCCTATCTGCGTACGCGGGTCATGACGGCGAGCCCCGAGCAGCTTCGGCTGATGCTCTATGACGGCGCGCTGCGCTTCACGCGGCAGGGCCGCGAGGCGATCGACCGCGGCGACTACGAGACGAGCTACAACGCGATCGCCCGCGCCAAGCGCATCGTCCTGGAGCTGTCCAACAGCCTCAACCGCGACGCGCACCCGGACCTGTGCCAGCGCCTCGCGGCGCTTTACACCTACATCTACCGCCGGCTGATGGACGTGAACATGTCGCGCGACGTCGCCGCGCTGGATGAAGCGATCGAGCTGATCGGCTACGAGCGCGAGACCTGGCAGATGTACATGGACAAGCTGCAGAGTGACGGCGGCGGCAACGCGGGCGTCGACGGCGGCGAGGCGACGCCGGGGACGCTGTCGCGCAGCGCGTGAGGCGGTGGCCGTGGCAGCGGGGGTGTAGGGTCCGCTGTGCGGACCTTCTCCACCGCAACACACCGCGGAAGGTCCGCACAGCGGACCCTACACGGGCGTGGCGAGCCGGGTGTCGCGGGGACGATCAGGAATCAGGATCGGGTGTGGGGGTCGCGTCGACGGGCTCCAGCCAGAACGCGTCGAGCTGGACGGCGTCGAGCAGGTCGTCGTTGTCGGCGTCGGGCGTGAGGGCGATCCAGAGTCCCTGGCCGTGCGCGGGGTGGAGCGTGGCGACCTCGACAGTGTGCCATTGATCCTGGCGCAGGGTGGCGGCGTCGAGCTCGACGTCGTGGGCGGCGTCCTGGCCGTGGATGCCGATGCGGGCGAGCGTGCCGGCAGCGTCGTCGGCGACGCCGCGGCCGCGCACGCGGACCATGAGGCGATAAGTGCTCCCCGGCTGGAAGTCCTCGTCCTCGGCGAAGTGGTGCCGCACGAACCAGTGGTGCGTCGGGCTGCGGATCGCCCAGCCGTCGCTGGCGCCGTCGGCCGGTTCGAGCCAGTTGCCGTTGGCGTGGTGCGGGTCCATGTGGCCCGCCTGGATGACGCGCGGGGCCTCGGCCGGGACGTCCGCGGGGCGGGGCGGGTCGCCGGCCGCAAGCTGGTCGGCGTAGGCAGCGAGCCAGTCGAGCCACGCGCCAGCGTCGTGCCCCTCGGCGAGCTGCGTCAGGCCACGCTCCTCGTGCACGCGGGCGATGCCGTCCGCGATATCGGCGAAGGCCATGGAGCCGAGCTTGTCCTCGACCACCTGCCACGTGCGGCTTTCCGGGCCGCGCTTGGCGAGGACGTACCAGACGGGCAAACGCGCGTGGCGGATGCGGCTTTCCAACTCGGCGTCGCCCGCGACCGCGTCGGCGGCGCGGCGGAGCAGGGCCTCGGCCTCGGCGATCAGCGGCCCCGCCACCCACGGCGTCGTCATCGCCTGCCCGATGCCCATCCGCATGTCAGGGTGCTCACGCACGTGCTCGTGAACGAGGTCGATGTACTCGCGGATGGCGTCGGCCGCGGGGCCGTAGTAGCCGTCGAGAAACTCGTCGATGAGCGCGTCGCCGTCGACCGTCGGGTCCCACATCGCGTGGGCGAGGATCCACATGCGCAGGCTGCCGAACTCGCTGCTCATGCCGGTGTGGGCGCCCTGCTCGAAGACGCCGCCGGCACCCTGCTCGGCGAAGAAGCGCACGTTGGGCACGAGCGCGTCGAGGTTGGGGTGGGGCATGAGGTAGTTGCGGAAGTTGGTCGTGTAGTCCCAGATGAAAAGGGTGTCGGCGATCTCGTGCCAGCCTTCGATGTCGCGCTTGAAGGCGCGGTTGCGCTCCGTCGTGCCGTCGACGAGCGGCGTGTGGAAGTCGGCCTCGATCGAGCAGAGCACGATGATGACGTCCTCGTGCGGCCGAACGTGCGCCGGCGGGCGGCGCGACCACTGGTAGGCGGGCGTGGCGATGCGCGCGCCGGAGCGCACGGCCTGGACGTTGGCGAGCACCTTGTTGGCGAACTCGATGACGTTGCCCGCCTGCGAGCCTTCGCGCTCGGCGACGGCGGTGCAGTCCTCGCACTGGCAGTACTGGCCGTTGTCGTTCTGCCCGACGACGACGAACTCGGCACCGGGGTTGTCCTCGAAGCGCTGGAGAACGCTGATGGTCATGGCTTCAAGCGTACGAGGGTGGGTCAGGCAGGGCTGGGCGTTGGGTCGGCGCTCGCCGTCGCGCAGGGCCCACATCTCCGGCTCGATCTCGAGGCCGGACTCGCGCATGAGCTGGTTGTAGGAGTGGACGAGGTTGCCGACGAAGCGGAAGCGGCCGCCGAACTGCTCGTCGGCGTTCTGCCACGCCATGCCGTTGACGCGGTTGCGGGCGGCCCAGATCTGCCCAGCCCGGCCATACATCTCGCGGTAGAGCATGTCGCGGTATTCGAGGGCCGGCACCACGCGACGGTTGCCGGCCGCGATGGCGATGCGGTCGCGCGCGGGGATGGTCGACTCGCTGGGCGTCCACCAGCGGCAGCCGAGCTCGTGCAGGAGCGTGAATACGCCGTACATCGTGCCGCGCGTCCGGCTGCCGGCGATGGCGAGGGCGTTGTCGGTGGCGGCGATGGCGAAGCCGTCGGTCCCGAGGCCGGCGAGGGTGTCGATCAGCCCGGCGTCGATCGCCGCCTGGCCGAGGTAGACGCGGGCGTCATGGTCGGCGTCGTTGGCGTCGGTGGTGATGGGCAACTCGACGCCGGTCATCTGCCGGAGGTGGGACTGAAGCTCGCTCGCGGCCCAGCGCTCGGACGGGCTGGCGCCTGGGTCGAGGACGATCGCGGCGCGGGCCTGGCCGTCGGCGATGAGGACGAGGGCGCTCGCGGGCGTCGGGGTGGTCGGGGCGGGGGCGGCGCTGGCCATGAGGATGACGGCTCCGAGGGCAAGGGCGAAGGTGGGGGCGAGCGTGGCGATGGTGCGGGGCAGCGGCATGCGCGGAAATCCTTGGCCGGGGGCCGGCGGTGGTGATCGTGTCGAGGGCGGTTGGGGCGCGTGTCCGGGTGGGCCGGGACCGGCGGTCCCGGCTTTATGGTGAGGTAGCGCGGCGGCGATCAATAGGGCGGCCAGGGAGCGAGGCTGTGTCGGCCCTGGTCCTTGCCCCACCAGGTTTCGATGTCGGGCTTGGAGACTTCGTCGTAGGTGACGCGGGTGACGCGGCCGTCCTCGAAGCCGTAGTTGGCGCTGCCGCGGTGACGTTCGATATCGATGCGACCGATGTGGCGGTCGTTGGGATTGGCGAAGGATTGGGAGGTTTCGGCCTGCTGGCCGGGCTCCTCGGGCCAGGTGGTGCGGCCGTCGGCGCGGTGGGAGCCCTCGCCGTGCGAGCCATAGGTCTCGGCGACGAGGATGGTGTCGCGTCGGACGACGGAGGCGGGCGAGTTGTCGTAGAACCAGTTGAAGCCGTAGGACGGCTGCTGGAGCTCGTCTTTGAAGTAGCCGTGGTCCGGGTGCTCGGGGCAGACGAAGATGTCGTCGACGGCGGCGTCGAGGCGCATGAGGTTGTCCTTGTAGCCCCAGTTCCTCTCCGGGTCCTCGCCGTTGAACCGCTGGGGGAAGTGGCCGACGTCCATCTCGTACATGGTCAGGCCCTGGACGATCGAACGGATGGAGGCGGCGCACTTCATGATGCGCGCGGTGCGGCGGGCCGCGGCGAGAGCGGGCAGAAGGATGCCGATGAGCAGGGCGATGATGGAGATGACGACGAGCAGCTCGATGAGCGTGAAGCCGGAGGGCAGGCGTCGCGTGGTCGGCATGGCGGACTCCTCATTGAACCCGCGGGCGGCTGGTGCGGCGGCAAACCCGGGGCGGCAGGGCCGGCCGATGGATTCAAGTTAGGCGTCGCGAGGGTTGTCTGCAAGGGGTTTCGCAAAGTTACGCGCGGCGGATCGGCACGAGGCGAGCCGACGGCGTAGGGTCCGCTGTGCGGACCGTCCCTGGCGTGAGGTTGCGTAGGGGGAGGTCGGTCCGCACAGCGGACCCTACGGGGGAGGGCGGTGGGGGCCTCAGCCTTTTTCGGGGCCGGAGCTGGCCCAGAGGTGGTGCGGGACGTCGGCGGGCGGTCGGCCGCGGGCCATGCGCAGGAGGGGGCGCTGGGTGGTGAGGCCGAGGCGGCGGGCCCAGTCGACGGCGGGGGCGGTCGCATCGGGGATGTCGATGAAAAGGGGCTGGCCTGCGTGCTGCCGAGCGGCGGTGTCCAGCAGCGCGACGCCGACGTCGGCGTCGCGGGCGATGACGGGCCCGAGCTGGCGGGCGCGGCGGCCGGGGCGCGCGGCGGCGTACCCGAGCAGCTCGTCGCCGGCGAGGGCGACGAGCCAGTCGTCGGCGTGCTCGTGGTGCAGGGCGCTCAGCAAAGGGCGGCGGTCGGTGGCGGTGGCGTCCCGGTCGAGCCGGCAGATGGCGTCGAGGTGGGCGCGCCCGGCGCGCGTGATGATGGCGGGGCAGGGGCTGCCCGCCGCGTCGAGGTCGGCAGCCGCGTTGGGGCCGCGGCCTTCGTAGCGGTGCAGCGGGTATTCCGGCTCAAAGCCGAACGACTCGTAGATCGGCTGGCCGGCGGGGGTGGCGTCGAGGCGGATCGTGGCGACGCCGGCGTGGTCGAGGTGCTCGATGGCGTGCCCGGTCAGCGCCGTGCCGAGGCCCCGGCCGCGGGCGTCGGGGTGGACGAGGATCATGGCGATCCAGCCGACGGTGTCGAACGTGAAGGCGGCGGCGGTGGCGAGGGGCTGGCCGTCGAGGCAGCCGACGAAGCAGCCGTCCGGGGCGAGCGTGAGGAAGCGGCGCCAGTCGGCGGGTGTCTGGTTCCAGCCGGCGAGCTCGGTGAGGGCCAGGCCGAGCGGCAGGTCGTCGGCGATCATGGGACGGAGGTGGGGCATGGGAAGGGGCAAGGGGGCAGTCGGCAGGGGGCAGTGAGGAGGGGCGGGGGATGTTTATGCAGCAACTGCCGACTACCCCTGCCCCCTGGTTTTATTCGACGGGGATGAGCATGATCTCGTCGAGGTTGAGGCCAAAGCCGCCGCGGCTGGTGAGGCGCAGGACGTTCTCGCCGCCGCGCAGCTCGATGGGGGCGGGCAGGCTGGCTTCGCGGGTGACGCGCCAGCCGGCGGTGCGGTCGAGGGTGACCTGTTCGAGGTGCTCGACGGTCTGGCCGTTGACGCTGACCTCGCGCGGCGAGGTCGAGAGCGTGGCGTAGCGCAGGACGACTTCATACATGCCGGGCTCGGCGTCGTCGATGGTCCATTCGAGCCAGTGTCCGTCGTCGTTCCAGCCGAGGAACAGGCCATGGTGGGGCGCCGCGACGACGTCGACGGGGTTGTCGTCGTGCCCGCCCTGGTCGGTGAACCCGCCGGCGGTGACGGTGATGTCGTCCTGGCCGTCGCGGGTGAAGCGCAGCTCGTCGAGGTTGCAGCCGTTGCCGCCGCGGCTGGTCAGCCGGATGACGTTCTCACCGGCGTCGAGGTGGATGGGGGTGTCGATGGTGAGGGTGTCGAAGTCGGACCAGCCGCCGGTGCTGGAAAGGTCGAGCTGCTCGACGACGGTCTGGCCGTTGACGGCGATGGATCGCGGGGCGTCGATGTCCGCGGCATAGCGGAGGCTGAGCCGGTAGTCGCCGGCCGCGGGGACGTTGATGGCGTATTCGAGCCAGTGCCCTTCAGCGTTCCAGCCGCGGACGAAGTTGCGGTGTGCCTGCGTGTCGGGGTCCATGAAGCCGACGGCTCCGCCGCTCTGGTCGGTGAAGTCGATGGCGCGGAGGGTGATGGCCTCGGCGTCATCGATGCGGCGGTAGGCGTCGATGGGGTCGGGTGGCTCGGCGTCGGCGCCGGTGGCGATGAGCCGGCGGTCGGCGAGCTCGCCTGGTTCGTAGGCGCGCTCGTAGGGGCCGATGTCGATCGCACTGCCGTGGACGCGCGGCTGGCCGGCGAGGTCGCGGTCGAACTCGAAGTCGGGGAACGTCTCGCGCGGGTAGAGGCCGGCGACGTCGGCGCCCATGTCGATCGTCGGGCCGGCGGGCCGGGGGCGGACGCCGTCGGCATCGCGGTCGCCAACGGCGTCGGCCGCGCTGTCGAGAATGAACTCGCCCTCGCGCAGGCCCCGCAGGGGACTGAGGTAGATGTTGTGCGCGAGCACGTGGCTGTCGTCGAGCGGGTAGCCGTCGAGGCGGCCGATGATGTTGTTCCTGAAGACGAACGAGCGGGCGTTAGGGTCGTTGACGAAGACCGTGCCCCCGATGTGGTTGTTGAGGAAGAAATAGTCGCGCGACATGTTGCCCGGCCAGAGGCCCACGGCGGATCCGTTGGCGGTGAGGACGTTGTTGATGACGTAGATCCGCCCGGCGTTCTGCAGCGTCAGGGCGATGTTGGAGCGGTGGACGATGTTGCGCGCAACGAGAATGTCGCGCGAGTCGACGTAGATCGTCAGCGCGTTGCTGTGCACGCCGCGGCAGTCGGTGATGACGTTGTCGATCATCTGCCCGCGCTCGACGCGGTAGAAGCGCATCGGCGAGCGGGCGACCATTTCGATGCGGTTGCCGGCGTAGACGACGTTTTCGCCTGTGTGGGTCTGCACGGCGTTGGTGCGCTGGGCATGGTGGATGTGGTTGTCGCTGACGACATGGTCGCGGACGTTGGTGAAGGCGATGGCGCGGCTGTCGCGCGTGGAGCGGATGCGGGTGATCTCGTTGTCGTGGATCGTGATGCCCGTCGTATCGCGGCCGGTGATGGCAGTGCGGTAGTGACGGATCTCGAAGCCCTGGACGCGGACGTGGGCGATCTCGCGCCGCCCGAAGTCGATGGCGGTGCCGCGGACGTTGTAGGTCATGTCCAGCTCGGCCGGGTCGGCGTCGTCCCAGGGCCAGACGTAGACGGTGGGGTCGCCGTCGTCGGCGCCCGGGACGAAGACGTACTGGCCCGGGCCGTCGAAGACCTGCTCGTGCAGCGAGTTGGCGATGGCGTAGCGGCCGGTGGTGTCGCGGTTGGTCTGCTCGTAGGTGAGGGTGTGCGTGTCGGGGTCCCACGCGGTGATGGGCTGGTAATCGACGAAGTTGCTGGTGGTGCGCAGGTAGGCCCAGGCGTGGGCGAGGCCGGCGGCGCCGAGCTCGGCGAGCCGCGGGTCGGTCAGCTCGGTGCGCGAGGGCGCTTGCGGGGCGTCGAGGTACCGGCTCTGGTTGCCGTCGTAGAAGGGCTCGTCGGGATTGGGGTACTGGGCGACGAAGAGCAGGCGGTCGCCCTGGACGAGGCCGACGCTCTGGGCGTCGAGGCCGGGGTGGGCGGGGACGCGGGCCTTGTAGATGTGGCGCCAGTTGCTGTTGCCGCCGCAGTCGTCGGCCGAGGCGCAGCGCTGCCAGTCGGTGACGAGCTCGCCGCCGTCGAGGATGGCGCGGCCGTCGCCGAAGGTGTTGTCGCTGTTGCCGTCGTAGGTGATCGGGGCGTCGGGCCGGCCGGAGTCGTGGACCTCGATCGAGCCGCGGTAGACGACGCCGCCCTTGAAGATGACCGTGTCGCCGGGGGCGAGGGCGACATCGGCGGCGGTCGCCTGCGCCCGCGGATCGCCCGGCGCGTGCCGGAAGGCGGCGTCCAACGAGGTGCCCGCGGCCGCATCGTCGCCGGCGTCGTAGTCAACGTAGTAGGTGGCGGCGCGGGCGACGCTCACCGCCGGGCCGGCGGCAAGGGCGAGGTGCGCGACGGCGACCGCGGCGAGCAGAAGCGTCCATCGGAGCGTCGGGTGTGTCATCGTGGTGACTCCATGCGGTGAAGCGGGAAACAGTGGCGGTGGCGGGGGCAGGGCGGACCGCGCCAAGCTAAGCCCGGCGGGGCCCGGGGGCAAGCATGCGGCGGGGTCGGAGTCGGCACAGCGATGGGGCAAAGCCGCGCTACAGCGCCTGGGCTTCGGTTTCGGTTGCCTGGCCGTCGAGCACCGGCAGGTCGAGAAACTCGTCGAGCTTCCGGGCGTCCTCGCGCAGTGCCTGGCCATGCTTGTGGCTGACGAGGTTGAAGCGCGCCTGGACCGGCTGGTGGAGGATGATGTTGAGCTCGTAGGTGGTGTAGCCGCGGGTGTCGTGGTCGCCGGGGACCCAGCGCGAGCAGACCTGGAGTGCAGCGACGTCGGCGAGGGCGTGCGAGTCGAAGCTGACGAGCCGGCGGCGGCGGTGCATGATGCCAGACTGGCGATCGAACGTCGCGCCGATCCCGAAGCCGAAGCAGGTGCCCGCCACGCCGATGAGCGCGAACACGGTGCCGATGCCGCCGGGCAGCAGCGCCCAATACCAGGGCTCGGAGCGGGCGATGCTCGGCAGCACGAGCACGAGCAGCAGGATGCCGAAGACGAGGAACGCGCCGGCGAAGAGGCGCACGCGCAGCGTGGGGCGCAGGCGCGCCTTGTTCATCAGCGGGTCGACGGAGACGTAGGCCGTGCGGAAATTGGAACTCGACGCCTCGAGCGGCCCGGTCGGGATGGTGGTGGTGTCGGGCATGCCGATCTACGGTAACGGTTCGCTTGGAGCGGCCGACTACTGGGCGAAGCGGTGCAGCGGCGGCAGGTCCGGGCCGAAGGAGTTGAGCCGTTAACCGTCTGCGATTTCGCCGGCTGTTGGCCCCGGTTCGCGTGGCTCTTTGGATTCGCCAGCATCGGCCTTCGCTTCAGAATACGCGATCGCATGAGCGCGTAGAGACATGGCGAAGTTGCGGAAGCCGAGCTCGGGATTGGGCTCGCGATAGATGCCTTGGGACCCATCTTCTCGGGTGCTCATCATGAAGCAGGTGCCGTCATACATTCTCTCGCGAACCAGCTTGGTACATAGCAATTCGTACCGCTTGGCATATGATGCACCTTGAAATTCGGGGAACACCTTGAAGTGAGGCTCCTGCACGCCGACCGGCCGGTTGGAGTTCTGCGAGTCCTCGAGCAACATGAAGTAACCGAGCCACGGTCGATGGCGAACCGTCGAAGGCACCTTCGCGGTAGGCAGTCCAGAAATCAGTAGCGCTGCCGATCGCTTCCTCCGTGCGATTGTTGAAGTTGTTTCCGAACGACCCGACCTGCGACTTGAACTCGATGCAGGCGAGTAGACGGCCGGCATCGACAACAAGCAAGTCCCAACTCTTTGTGGGGCGATAGAATCCGGGTAAGTAAGTGCTTGCACGAAGTTGGTGGCGGACGCTGGCCTCGGCCACGCCAGCATCGGCGACGATCTTGGCCACCAGCCGGATGAAGCCGTCAACGTGGGCGCCGCCCGTGACCGCCCCGCGTGAACCCGCATCATGAACCCCGGCCGCCTGACCCTGTTTGGATTGCTGACCCTCGCGCGTCGCCCAGAAGTGCCGCACCGCATCTGCGACCCATCCATCGAACTGCCCCGGCTTCATGCGATCACCTGCCCATTAAACGCCCGGACGTCGAGCCCACCAAAGAGCCCCGCAGTGTGTTTATGAACGCGAGCCTCAGCATACTTAAAATAGCTCGGATCAATCTCGACACCGATGCTGTTACGCCCGCACTGGCTGGCGGCGATGGTCGTGGTCCCGGTGCCCATGAACGGGTCGAGAACCGTGTCTCCGGCGAAACTGAACATGCGGATCAGTCTTTCTGCCAACTCCACCGGGTAAGGGGCGGGATGATCACGAGTTGATGCGCCCGTAAGCCCAGTCCAAATCTGCTGAAACCAGTTGCGGTGCTCATCTTCGGCGATGATGCTCATGAGCCTCGTGGGCAATGCGGGTTTGCGATAGCCGCCGGGCTTACGCTCAAGCAGGATGAACTCGATGTCATTCTTGAGAACGCAGTTCGGCTCGTAGGGCTTGCCCAGAAAGCCGCCGCCGCCAGCCTCGTAGACAGCGTTGGCAATCTTGTGCCAGATGATCGGCGCGAGGTTGTCATAGCCAAGCAGCCGGCACCGTTCTTGAATCGACGAATGCAGCGGAACGACGGTATGCCGGCCGTTGTTCCTACGGCGCGACAGGCATACGTCACCCACCACGCACACGACGCGGCCACCGGGGACCAGCGCGTCGTAGCACTGGCGCCAGACTTCATTCAGCGCATCGAGAAAGTCGTCGTAATCCTCCACGTGCCCCATTTGCCCATCGCTGTCCCGGTACTGCTTCAATGTCCAATACGGCGGCGATGTCACCACCAGATGGACGGTCTCCGGCTTCAGAAAACTCATCGTCCTGGCATCGCCGAGGTGCAGGTGGTGAGACGTCTGTAGGTGTCGCAGCGCCTGCCGTATCTCGCGCATCGCTGCCGGATCCTTGGCCAAGGCAGGTATGGCCGACTGGCTGTACTCCAACTCCCTGAGCTTCGACGGCAGGAGAGATTCAAGTCCAGTCGGGATCGGTTCGGCCATGAGACCCATCTTAACACGGGAGCACGGCCCGGGGCACCACCGACGACCTCCGCGGGATGGCTCGCGCGGCACCCAGCACTCCACAATGTCACGTCATCGGCCGCGTCACAGGCCCCGCTCCACCGGATTGGCGCTGGAGTAGTCCTCCGGCTAGTTCACCACCGGCAGCGCCACCAACGAGCCTTCGCGCCGCGACATGAGCTGGCCCGCGTCCGGTCGCCCGGCGTGGCCGGGGCCTGTCTCCGTGGCGCTGGCGGGGTCGGCGTCGTGCTCCACCTCGTCGTAGGTCGAGAAGCCCATGCCCAGGTCACGCAGCATCTGGTGGTCGTCGCGCGGGCTGCGGCCGAAGCTGGTGAGGTAGTTGCCGATCAGGAAGCTGTTGCCGCCGGCGAAGAACATCCAGCTCTGCATGTCGCGCAGGATCTTTTCGCGGCCGCCGGCCACCTTCAGCTCGCGGTCGGGCAGGACGAAGCGGTAGACGGCGATGATCTTCAGTGCCTCGAGCGGCTCGAGCGGTGTGGACTGGCCGTAGAGCGGTGTGCCGGGGATGGCGTTCAGGAAGTTGATGGGGATGACGTCGGCTTCGAGCTCGTCGCGGAGGGTGAAAGCCATGTCGAGCCGGTCTTCCCACGTTTCGCCGAGGCCGAAGATCCCGCCCGAGCAGAGCTGCAGGCCGGCGTCCTTGGCGGCGCGGAGCGTGGCGACGCGGTCGTCGTAGGTGTGGGTGGAGACGACGCTGGGGAAGAAGCGGCGGGAGGTTTCGAGGTTGTGGTTGATGCGCTCGACGCCCATGTCGCGCAACCGCCGGGCCTGGTCGGGGCGCAGCTCGCCGAGTGTGGCGCAGGGTCGGATGCGGTGTTCGCTGGCGGTCTTGCGGAAGAAGGGCTCCATCCAGTCGAGCTCGCGGTCGCTGGGCCCGCGCCCCGCGTTGACGATGCCGAAGCTGTTGGCGCCGTTGGCGCGGGCCTGTTCGGCGGCCTGCTGCATCTCGTCGACGCTCATCTTCGCGGGCGTGACGTGCGTCTTGTAGTGTTTGGACTGCGCGCAGAAGCCGCAGTCCTCGGAGCAGGCGCCGAGCTTGCCGGTAACGATGGAGCAGAAGCGCACGTGCCGGCCGACGTGGTGGATGCGCAGCTTGTTGGCCCAGTAGAAGAGGTCGTAGACGTCGTCGGAGAAGGGGTCGACGGCGGCGACCTCGCGGGCTTCGTCGCGCGTCAGGCGGTGGCCGGCGAGGATCTGCTGCGCGAGCTCGGCGAGCCGGCTCGCGGACGGGGCATCAGCGGTGGCGTGGGTGGCGGCCGTCATGAGGCGGGCTCCGGCGTTCGAGCGGTGGCTTACTGGGGCGGAGCGTCGAGGTCGCCGAAGACGCGGGCGAGGTCGATGACGGTGGCGGGCTGGAGCTCGCCGCGGGCGCTGAGGCGGTAGATGACGAGCGTGCCGTGGCGGTTGTCGAGGGCGAAGAAGGAGTCCTCGTCGACGCGGGTGCGGGCGGTCATGACGGTGTAGCCGGGCTGGGCGATGACCATGCTGGCGTGGGCGGGCGTTTCCAGGCTGCCGTGCTGGGCGAGCTGGAGGACGAGCAGCCCGGCGAGGAGGAAGGCCGAGGCGGTCAGGGCGTGGCCGGCGAGGGTGGTGCGGTTCATCGCGGGGCTCCGGGTTGCGGACTCCGGCTTGGTGGTGCGGCGCGTGATGGGGGTGTGCGCGGGCTGGGGGTCACGGTTGGCCCTGGCGGGCGCGTTCGACGTCGGCGTTGATGTTGCGGCGGTTCTGGAAGACGAGGTTGTCGGTCCGGGCGTCGTAGCGGGCGACAATGATGTCGGAGGTCTGGGTGTTGACGATGTAGATCGCGGCCGGCGGCCCACCGCGCGCCACCTCGCCGGCGAGCATGACGTACCGCGTATTCCCCCCGCCACCCACCCCGACACCCGCCCCGCCCCCACCACCATCGCCACCCGCCTGGGCGTGGGCGGCCGGCGGACGCACGGCGGTGATGCTCAGGGCAGCGACCAGCACGGCGTTGATCAGGATCAGCGCGGCCAAGGTGCGGCTGCTCATGGCGGGCCTCCTGGTTGAAAAGGGGGCGTCGGCGGAAACAAGGAAGCCGGGGCGATGTTGCGGAGGGTACCGGCGGGGGTCAGTCGCGGTGGCTGCGGCGGGAGCTCATGAAGCTGATCGCGCCGGCCCAGAGGATCAGGAAGACGGCGAGGACGATCGGCACCCACTGCGGGAACGCGTCGGGGGCCGCGCCCACGTCCCCGGGCTGCGCCAGGGCGGGCGCGGCGAGGCCGACCAACACGAGCAGGGCCAGGACGGGGGCGAGACGACTCATCCGGGTGAGCTTGTTCATGGCACCCATGATACCGCCGGGGCGGGGTCGGTGTAAATGGCGGGGCCGGTGGCGGGCCGGTGGCGGGGGTCGGCGGGGGGCCGGGTTGAGTCCGGGAGCGGCGGAGGCGATACTCCCGGCAGGTGGTTCCTTCGGGCGCGGGAGCGTTTGCATGTCGATTCGAGCCGTGGTGATGGGGCTGGTGCTTGGGCTGATCATCGCCGGGGCGACCTACTTCAATGATTACGTGATAGGGCAGACGATGCTGCTGGGGCATCACCTGCCCGTGCTGGTGTTCGGCGTGGCGTGCGTGGTGCTGTTCGCGGTCAACCCGCTGCTGCGCGGCGTGCGGGCGTCGCTGCCGCTGTCGGCGGGGGAAGTCGCGGTGATGGCGGCCATCGCGCTGGCGGCGTGCGGGTGGCCGGGCAACAGCTTCTACCGCAGCTTCTCGACGGTCGTGGCCCTGCCAGGCTACTGGGTGCAGAACCAGGCGCAGTGGCAGGCGTCCGACGTGATGAGCTTCGTGCCCGGCGGGTCGGGGGCGCTGGCGCAGGAGCACGTCCTGGACGCGCCGCGGCTGGCGGGGGATCTACTTCGCGCCAGCGTGGCGGGGGGCGTGACGGGGGGCGAGGCGGGGGACGCGGGGCGGCCGGTGCTGGCGCGCATCTGGGAATCGATGGAGCCGGAGGAGCGCCGGCAGGTGCGTCGCGTGGCCGGGGGCGACGAGCGGGAGGTGCGATACCTGCTCGCGGCGCTGAACCGGGCGCTGGCGCAGCCGGAGCTGTACGACGCCGAGGCGTTCGCGGCGGTGGACGTGCCCGCGGGCGTGCTGGACGCGGTGGAGCAGGCGCAGGCGGGGACACTGACGCGATGGCGGGTGGTGCGTGCGAACCGGGCGCTGCTGGCGGCCGCGCTGCCGGGGCAGATCATGCCGGCGCCGGCGGGCGAGGGGGTGCTGTTCGCCGGCGGCGACCCGCACGAGCCGACGCTCGATCTGATGCTCACCGGGCGGCAGGGCGACGAACGGCTGGGGCTGCGCGACATCGACTGGCAGCGATGGTGGCCAACGCTGCGGCTGTGGGGCGGGACGGCGCTGTGCATGGGGCTGGCGAGCCTCTGCCTGGCGCTGATCGTGCATCCGCAGTGGTCGCGGCGGGAGATGCTGCCCTACCCGATCGCGCGGTTCGTGCGGGAGGTGGCCCGCAGCGACCAGGGCGGCTGGCTGCCGGACGTGGCGCGCAACCGCGGGTTCTGGCTCGCCGCGGCCGCGATGCTGGCGATGCACTCGCTCAACGGGATGCAGGTGATGGTCGACTGGCTGCCGTCGAACCTGCACGTGCCGTTGCGATGGGACTTCGGCCCGATGCGCGAGCTGTTTCCCAACGCCAGCCGGGTGTATGGCAGCCACGCCTACTTCGAGCCTTTCATCTTTCCGACCGTGATGGCGTTCTCGCTGTTCCTGACGACGTCGGTGTCGTTCAGCCTCGGGATCGCGCACCTGCTGTTCATGCTGCTCGGGGCGACGCTGATTGCCAACGGCATTCCGCTGGACCGCGACTACATCGGTGCGAGCAAGATCAACACGATGGCGTTCGGCGCGTTCCTGGCGATGTCGCTGATGATCCTCTACATCGGGCGGCGGTACTACGCGAACGTGGCGGGGTCGATGCTGGGGCTGCGGCGGGACGACGCGACGCCGGCGTACGCGACGTGGGCGGGCTGGGGGCTGGTGGCGTCGATCGCGGCAGCGGTCGCGGTGCTGCACACGGCGGGGCTGGCGTGGCCGCTGGGCGCGGCGCTGATGCTCCTGGTCATGCTCAAGTTCCTGGTGATGTCGCGGATCGCGGCGGAGACGGGGGCGTTTCTCATCAAGCCGGGTTGGTGGCCGGTGGGCATCCTCGTGGCGCTGGTCGGGTTCGAGGCGCTGGGCCCGGCGGCATACATCGTGCTGGCGCTGGCGACGCTGATCCTCGTGGGTGAGGCGCGCGAGGCGATCATGCCCTACCTGACCAACGGGCTGAAGCTCGCCGAGCAGGCCGGCGGCAAGGCGGGGGAGCAGGCGGACCCGGATTCCGGGCCCCGGCGGATCATCCCGTGGAAGGGATTGATGATCGTCGCGTCGCTGGTGGTCGCGGGCGCGGTCACGTTGGTCATCCAGCACAACGTGGGCGTCAACCGCGAGGGCTTCGTCACGATGCTCTCGCGCGTGGGCTTCGACCAGCTCGCGCGCCAGGTTGCCGAGTCGCGGTCCCTCAACACGCTGGCGGAGTCGGTGACGGCGACGGGCGTTGAGCGGCTGGGGCTCATCAGCCCGGACGCCTCGCAGCTCGGGTGGATGGGCGTGGGCTTCATGCTGGTCATCGTGACGGCGTCGGCGCGGCTGCGGCTGCCCTGGTGGCCGCTGCACCCGGTGATCTTCCTGGTGTGGGGCACCTGGCCGATGTTCATGTTCAGCTTCTCGTTCATGGTCGGGTGGCTGATCAAGGTGGCGGTCGTGCGGCTCGGCGGGGCGCGGGCGTATCACGCGGCCGTACCGATCGCCGTCGGGGTGATCTTCGGCGAGATCATCTCGGCGTTCGCGTGGAGCGCCCTGGGCGCGGTGAACTACTTCATCACGGGCGTGCCGCCCGAGACGTACTGGAACTTCCGGTATTAGGGTTCGTCCGAAAAGATGGGTCAGAGGTGACCCGCCCGCCAAGGTTTTGAGCGGCCAGGACGCCGGGGCTTGGACGATTCATGGAAGGATTTGTTGTCGGATATACAACTCATCCTGCCGCTGGCGACCTCTCCGCCATCCTTGGCGCCTTGGCGTTTTATCTCGTGGCTATTGCCTGGCCTCGCTAGGATTGGGTGATGGACGCTGCTCCGCCTGGTGTTGAGCGCTGGTTGCGTCGGCTGGCGGGCGTGCTGGTGGTGGTGGCGCTGCTCGTGGCGCTGCCGCTGGGGTGCACAACGGTGGTGCGTGCGCCGGAGCAGGTGGCGGAGCCGACGGTGGTGTACATATTGGATCATGGGCGCACGCCGACGCTGGTGCTGCCCGCCTGGGACGAGGGCTTTACGCGGTGGGCGTATGGCGACTGGCGGTATTACGCCGAGGGGCGGGCGAACGTGTCGACGGGGGCGGCGGCGCTCTTGTGGCCGACGCAGGGAGCGCTGGGCCGGATGGAGCATGCCGGGCCGGCGACGCCCGCGGGGATCGAGGCGCAGGTGGACGTGTCGATCGACGAGATGCACGCGGTGCGCGTGGAGCGCGACGCGGTGCGCCGGCTGCGGGCGGAGCTGGAGCGCGCCCACCGCGAGCAGGCGGCGACGCGCGTCGAGAATCCGGCGGCCGGGCTGGCGTTCGTCAACGACGAGCGGCGGTACACGCTGCTGAACAACTCGAACCACGCGGTGGCGGACTGGCTGCGCACGCTCGGGTGCGACGTGGGCGTGGTGTCGCCGGTGTCGCGCTGGCGGGTGGAGCGGTAGGAGCCGTCGGACAGTCGGGTGGTGGTACACCCAGCGCATCGAGCGGTTGGCCACCACCGCGGCCAGGTTGTGCGCCTTGCCGCGTCGCTTCAATCGCCTGGCCAGCGCTCCGTCGCGTTCGTGGCGCCGGTGTTGGGCGGGGCGGGTTCCACGAACGGCGCTCGGATCGACCCAACCGGAGCAACGGGCTTTTCAGCCCCAGCTTGCCGCCTCGCGGACACGCGTGGCACCCGGATCAATCCACTTCCCCGAGCGCTTCCAGCAGCCACTCGCGCAGACGCGCGTCGTCCGCCGGGTGCCCGGTGTCGACCGCTTCGAGCTGCGCGGCCGGCGGCGCGGCGGGGTCGAGCCCCGCCAATGCGTCGCGCCACTGCTGCCGCGTGTCCGGCGCGAGAGCGTTGTAGTAGACGACCCAGTGCAGCAGCGACTGGCCTCGCAGCGCGACGCGGCCGAGACGTTCGCGCTGGACGGCCTCGTTGGGCTCGGTCCAGATCGCGTAGGCGAGGCGCGGCAGGCTGGGCCCCTCGCGCAGCCACGCGGCCCACGCGACCCCGCCCCGGGTTGCGTCCCATCGACCGTTCGTGACGACCGGCGGCTCGTCGATCGCCAGGTGCAAGTGCAGGGCGTCGGGCATCCCGGCACGAAACACGCCCTGGCCGGTCAGCCGGGCGATGTGGCCAGCCAGCGTCGCGCCCGGATCGTCGCCGAGTTCGAACCGCTGCGCCTGCCCCGACGCGACGAACTGCTGCCAGGAGCGATGCAGCGAGGCCTCGCTGGTGAGAAACGCCAGCTCGGCGGGCAGCGGTGCGCCGTCGTCGATGTCCATCTGCCGGGCGACCAGCCGCGCCAGCGGCGCCAGGGCCTGCTCGTCGTCGGTGGTGTCGTTGTGACTCACCCGATCCAGGAGGCGGAACAGCGGCGGCAGGTCACCGGGGCGGACGTAGCCGCGCTCGACCAGGTGCAGCGCGAGGCGGCCGCCGAACGCGTGATGCCAGCGGTCGGCCGCGTCGATGTCGATGGCGATGTCGTCCGGAGCGCTCTTCCAGAAGAGCAGGCCCAGGTTGACGAGGTCGTGCCGTAGCGAGCCGCGCAGCGTGTCGCGCAGGGCGGGCCAGCCGTCGGCGTCCGCGAGCTCGCGGGCGAGCCAGGTTTCGAGCAGTTCCGCCAGCGTGTCGCCCGCGGCCCGGGCGTTGTCGACGACGGTCAGCGCGTCCGTGGCCGGGCCGAAGCGCTCGGCGTAGATCGACGCGCTGCCCAGCGGACTGTCCAGGTGGAGGTAGCGACCGTGGCCGCCCATTTCCGCGGGCATCTCGTTGGTGAAGCGGCCGCTGAACGCCGGCTGCGCGGGCGGCGCCTGGCCGTAGCGCTCGGCGATCGCGGCGAGGACGGCGGCGTCGAGCGGGGCAGGGCGGTGCCCGACGTCGGCCAGCGGGGGCGGCGCCCCCGGCGCGGCGTCCGCGCCGAGCACGCTCCGACGAATCGCCAGCGTCCGCTGCAGCGAGCCGTCGTCGGCGGGTTCGAGCGTGAGTTCGTACGCGTCGTACTCGCAGCCGGTGGCCAAGGCGAAACCCATCATGCCGACGAGCAGCAGGGCGCCAATGCGCATGGTGAGTCCTTCCGATAAGTGGCCGCGCGGGCGTGCGCCACCGTCGCCCGCGCGGCCGAGGCTACGGATTCAGCCCGCTTTGGCGCTGACGGAGCCGGCGATGAAGGCGGCGCGTGGGCCGGCCATCTCGGGGATGGCGCGGCGCAGGGCGGCGACGATGGCGTCACGGTCGACGCCGTGCCAGGGATAGGCCGGATCGCCCCGGCCGCCGCGCAGGCGATCGAACATGGCGACGGCGGCGGCGATCTCGTCGCTCGCGACGCGCGGCGCGGGCACGCGGGCCGGTGCGGGTGAGGGCGCGTGACGGCCGGCGGGGCGGACGCGGCCGGCGACATCCGCGCCCGCCTGCCGCGCCCGCCGCGGCACGACGGTGGCGGGGGTGACGTCGAGGGCGGGGGGGACGTCGATGACGGGAGTGGCGGGGCGCCAGATGTGGATTGACGCGTGCGAGGTGCGGGCCATGTCCTCGCCGTCGTAGGCGAGTCGTTCGTGGAGTTTTTCGCCCGGCCGAATGCCGGTGAAGACGACGTCGACGTCGATACCCGGCTCGAGGCGGTGGGCGCGGATGAAGCGCTCGGCGAGGTCGACGATGCGCACGGGCTCACCCATGTCCAGGAGGAAGATCTCGCCGCCTTCGCTCAGCGCCCCGGCCTGGAGGACGAGGCCCGCGGCTTCGGGGATGGTCATGAAGTAGCGCGACATCTGCGGGTGGGTAACTGTAAGCGGGCCGCCGCGCGCGAGCTGCTGGGCCCAGATGGGCAGGACACTGCATGCCGAGCCGAGCACGTTGCCGAAGCGGACCATGGAGAAGACCGTCGCCGACCGCTGCGCGAGGTCCTGGATGTAGAGCTCGGCGAGGCGCTTGGTCGCGCCCATGACGGACGAGGGATTGACCGCCTTGTCGGTGGAGATCATGACCAGCCGGTCGACGCCGTGGTGGTCGGCGGCGTCGGCGATGGCGCGGCTGCCGTAGAAGTTGTTCTCCACCGCCTGGGCCGGGTGATCCTCCATCATGGGCACGTGCTTGTGCGCGGCGGCGTGGAGGATGATGTGCGGGCGATGCTCGGCGATGAGCTCGAACGTGCCGGCCCGGTGCGTGACGTCGTGCAGCACGGCCCGGCGGTGCAGGTGTGGGTGACTCGCCGCCAGCTCGCCGTCGATCTGGAACAGGGCGTTCTCGGATCGCTCGACGAGCACGAGGCGCGCGGGCTTGAAGCGGGCGGCGATGCGGGCGAGCTCGCTGCCGATCGAGCCGCCGGCACCGGTGATGAGCACGCAGGCGGTGGCGATGCAGCGGGCGATGGCGGCTTCATCGAGCGCATGGGGCGCGCGGTCGAGCAGGGATGCGGGGTCGACGACGCCGGACGCCTGGCCCGCGGGCGGGGTGACGAGCTGGTCGTCGAGTGTCGGCAGCGCGCGCCACGTGACGCCGGCGTCGTCGAGTTCGGCGGTGAGCTGCCGCGTCGCGTCCGCCATCACGGCGGGGACGCTGACGAGCACCTGATCGACCTCATGCGCGGTGGCCAGCGTCGCGGCATCGACCCACCGGCCGAGGACGGGGCAGGTGTCACGTTCCTTTCTACTTCGCGCGCCCGCGGACTGTGCAGGCACCCTCCCCGGGCCTCGTCCGGAGCGAGGGGGGCCGGCGTCGGCCGCGGGAAGCACGCAGCCGAGCACGTGCGGCGGCAGGTCGAGGCCGGCGAGCGCATGGTCGAGCTGGCGCACACTCGAGCTTGTGCCGACGAGGATGACGCGCAGCGGCGATCGCGGGCGGTCTGGCGTGGTGGGCGCAGCGCCTTGCATGCACGGCTTATCGGCCGCCGATGGCTCCAATCGCCAACGACGCTGCCGGTTTTTGGTTTCGTCCAGGGTCGCCGGTGTGGCGCAGGGCGCGGGGGTGGGCGCCAGGCCGCACCCGGTTTTCCCGTCTGGCGGGTCTAAACCGGGTGTGCCGGTGGACCGATGAGCGTCCAGTCGGCAGCAATGCCAAGTCACCAGGCCGCGCCTTACTGCCCGGCCGCACCTCGGGAGGCCCGCCCATGACCGCCACGTCCAGCTCGGAACACCGGGAGCACCCGCGCCACCCCCTGCCTGCGATGTACACGCACGTTCGCGTGCGCGCCGAGGGGGAGGTCGGCTTCACACGGGCGGGGTACATCTACGACGTGAGCCTGTCGGGCATGCGCTTCGAGCTGGACCAGGCGCTGGCGCCGGGCACGGCGATCGAGGCCCGTTGCATGCTGCCGGGGCAGGCGCATGTGTTCTTCAGCGTCGCGGGCCGCGTGGTGCGCCAGCATGACGAGGAGGACACGACCTTCGGGCCGACGCGGCTGGGGATGCGTTTCGAGGCGTTTCACCGGTCGACCGACCGGATGCGGCTGGAGGCTTACCTCAACGAGGCGATGGCGGTGTCGGCGGCGCGGGAGGCGCCGCGGCAGGCTGCGTGAGCCGAGAGGGGGGGCGGCGGGGCTGGCGTTGCCGGGGGCTGAGCCGTATCTTATGATCGGCCGTCACCGGACCGGGGCGCCCGGTTTCGCACCAGCTTGCGGATGGGGCGCTGCCTGATCTTGCCCCGCGTTCGAGCCCGACCCAAAGGATCATCGCAATGTTCCATTCCCTGCCCCGTCTTGCCATTGCCCTGCTGGTCTGGCCGACGTTCGTCGTCGGCGTCGGCTGCGCGTCGTCGAGCGACTTTCAGCGGATCGAGAGCACGCACGACCTGCCGGTAAGCGTGTCGGTGATCGAGAGCCTGGACGGGACGGTGCTGTGGCACATCGACGTGCCGCCGGAGCATGAGCTTCGGATGCAGTTCCAGCGGGGCGTGGAGGGTGAGCTGCTGCCGGTGAGCGGGCGGCCGGCGACGCGGTTCGGCTGGTCGCTGCACGACGAGTCGGACCGAGGCTGGGCCCGGTTGCTGGGCCAGCGTCGTGTGGCGGCCGAGCGGGGCGTCGACCTGCCGGGGCGGCCGGTGGTGATCGAGCTCACCTACCATGAGCCGGGCGGGTTCCCGTCCGACCCGTTCCTGCCCGATGCCGACGACCAGGTGCCGCCGGTGCGCTGAGATCGCCGGAAGCGCGGGGGGCGCATTTCTACAAGTTCTGCGTTGACAATGCTTTCAGAGCTTCCCGTGGCCGCATGCGCGCCTGGCGCCGCGGCACGGGTGGGCGAGCCGCCAGTGGCACCCTTTGAACTCGACTCCAACCTGGGAATCAGGATCGGAAGGGGGCGAAGCAAGGTGGATGGGCCGTCGGCACATTATTAAGTGGTCGTCCAGGGCCACCAAGTGTGTGCCATCAACGTCAGATATCGGTCTTGATCGGCGGGGAACCTGGCGATGGAGGAGATGACGCCCACGTCGCGTTCCCCGGCTGTTGGCTTGACGCGGTGCGGGCGGTATACTGGAATGGTGGCTCGCGGTCGACCAGCGGGCCCCGGGAGATCAGCGGCAAGTCACTTCGCGCGCTCCCGTCGGCTTATCCGTTCGCTCTAGCTTTGTCCTATAGTTTTGTAGTGAGGAGACATGTCATGCGACGCATCAGGGCCTTCACGCTCATCGAACTGCTCGTGGTGATCAGCATCATCGCGCTGCTCATCGCGATTCTGTTGCCGGCGCTGGCCGCGGCGCGGGCCACGGCCCGGGCCATGCAGTGCTCGACGAACCTGCGTCAGGTCGGGCAGGCCTGGCACCAGTTCGCCAGCGACCACGACGACCGCGGCCCCGGCACGGCGGAGAATCTGGCGCTGGCCAACAACCCGTACCGGTGGACGGCGTATCTGAACCACGCCGTCTACAGCCAGGAGCTGCGGGCGCTGAACCATTACATGAGGCCGATCCAGAAGTTCTTCGGGTGGGCGGACGCGTACAACGATGTCGACAACTTCGCCGTGCGGCCCGGCCAGGGCAACCTGGTGTGCACCGAGGTGGCGGGCTTCTCTCACCGCAGCCCGGTGGCCCGGCCCTGGATCGCCAACGTCAACGCGACGGGCGGCGTGGAGTGGGTCGGGTTCGATGGCAACTCCTGGAGCGACGGGAACATCTCGGACGGCGGGCCGGGGCTCTACGGCAAGGTCTGGGAGAACTCACCGTTCCCTGCCGGCGCACACGCGACGCTGGGCACGCGGATCGGGCAGTTCCACGACGCCTCCAACAAGCTGCTCGTGCTCGAGGGCGACCGCGCCAACGACTACGGTCGGCAGAACGGCGCTGAGTTGGATCTCCTGGAAGAGTTGACGCCGACCATCCGCTCGACGAGCCAGCTTGGCGGTGAGGGTGAATACCAATTCCGGCATCCGGGCATCACCATGAACGCGGTGATGGTCGATGGCCACGTTCAGCGGTTGACCAACGAGCGGTCGCTGTTCGAAGGCCGGTACAGCGTCGATTGATGACTACCACGCGACGGCAGCGCGTGGGGGTCGGGCGAAGCAGCGGGGAGGGAATGATCGCGTACATCGCCGGCCGGGCATCGGCTCGGCGGTGTACGCGTGGTCAGGAGATGCTGTGTTGGCGGCTGCCCGTGAGCCGCAGGAAGATCAACGGCAGATTACCTTTCTTCGCGCTCCCGTCTCGTCCGTTCCTTTCCCACGCAGTGAGGAGACATGTCATGCGGCGCATCAGGGCCTTCACGCTCATCGAATTGCTCGTGGTGATCAGCATCATTGCCCTGCTGATCGCGATCCTGCTGCCGGCGCTGGCCGCGGCGCGGGCCACGGCCCGGGCCATGCAGTGCTCGACGAACCTGCGGCAGGTCGGACAGGCCTGGCACCAGTTCGCCAGCGACCATGACGACCGCGGCCCCGGCACGGCGGAGAATCCGGCGGTGGCCCTGAACCCGTACCGGTGGACGGCGTATCTGAACCACGCCGTCTACGGCCAGGAGCTGCGGCCGCTGAACCACTTCATGCGCCCGATC
The DNA here is from genome assembly GCA_040905445.1 of Phycisphaeraceae bacterium. Lineage (GTDB taxonomy): Bacteria > Planctomycetota > Phycisphaerae > Phycisphaerales > Phycisphaeraceae > SKPT01. The sequence goes on from JBBDRN010000016.1 coordinate 136,230, forward strand.
CAGAAGTTCTTCGGCTGGGCGGATGCGTATAACGACATGGCCAACTTCGCCGTGCGGCCCGGCCAGGGCAACCTGGTGTGCACCGAGGTGGCGGGTTTCCCGATTCGGGGTAGCTTGGCCCGGCCATGGATCGTCAACGTCAACGCGATGGGCGGCGTGGAGTGGGTCGGGTTCGATGGCAACTCGTGGAGCGAAGGGAACGTTAGCGATGGCGGGCCGGGGCTCTACGGCAAGATCTGGGAGAACTCGCCGTTCCCTGCCGGCGCGCACGTGACGCTGGGCACGCGCATCGGGCAGTTCCGCGACGCGTCGAACAAGCTGCTGGTCCTCGAGGCCGACCGCGCCAACGACTACGGCCTGCAGCGTGGCGGCGAGCTGGATCTCCTGGAAGAGTTGACGTCGACCATCCGCTCGACGAGCCAGCTTGGCGGTATCGGTGAGTACCAGTTCCGGCATCCGGGCATCACCATGAACGCGGTGATGGTCGATGGCCACGTTCAGC
>JBBDRN010000017.1:0-39840 GCA_040905445.1 Phycisphaeraceae bacterium
CCCCCCCCCCCCCCCCCCCCCCCCCCCCCCCCCCCCCCCCCCCCCCGCCCGCTCCACGCCCGGCCACCGTCCTTCCCCCCGCGGCGCGGACCGTTCCGCCGACGACCCGGACCTGCCGCCCACCGCGTTTCACGAGGCGCCCGCGACGGAGCGCGCCCTGCGCCGCGCGTTGCCCCCGGCGCTGGCGTGGGCCGGCGCGGCCGGCCTCGTCGCGATGAGCGCGTTCCATCTCTACACCGGCACGTTCGGCAGCTACCCGACGCCGATCCAGCTCTCGATCCACCTCGCCTTCGCCCTGGCGCTGGCGTTCGCGCTCTTTCCCGCCGCACAGCGGCTGAGACACCCGGCGCTGACGGCGGTGGACCTGCTGCTGGCGGCGCTGGGCGTCGCCTGCGCCCTGTATGTCGCCGTCAACCACAACGCGCTGTCGCAGCGGATCGGCTCGCCGACACCGCTGGACCTGGCCGTGGCCATCGCCGCGATCGGCCTGATCCTGGAGGCGACCCGGCGGTCGATCTCGAAGGTCCTTTTCTATATCACGCTCGGGTTCCTGCTCTTCGGGCTGCTCGGGCACCTCCTGCCCTCGCCGCTGGGCCACCGGCAGGTCGGGTTCACGTCGCTGGTCAACTACCTCTACCTGACGCTGAACAACGGCGTGTTCGACACGCCGCTGCGCGTCTCGGCGACGTTCGTCTTCCTGTTCGTGCTTTTCGGCGCGGTGCTGGAGCGCAGCGGCGCGGGGCGCTACCTCATCGACCTCGCCTTCGCCGCCATGGGGCGCTACCGCGGCGGGCCCGCCAAGGCCGCCGTCGTCGCCAGCGGGCTGATGGGCACCGTCTCCGGCTCATCGATCGCCAACACCGTCTCGACCGGGTCGATGACGATCCCGATGATGAAAAAGGCGGGGTTCAAGCCCCACGTCGCCGGCGCCGTCGAGGTCGCCGCGTCGACCAACGGCCAACTCATGCCGCCGGTGATGGGCGCGGCGGCGTTCATCATGGCGGAGATGGCGGTCGACCCGGCGACCGGCCGCGGCATCCCGTACGCGACGATCGTCGTGGCGGCGCTGCTCCCGGCGCTCTTGAGCTACATCGCCATCTTCACCATGATCCACCTCGAAGCCCTGCGCACCGGCATGCCGCCCGGCGACCGGGCGGCCCTGCCCGCGTTCTGGCGCACGATCCTGCGCGGCCTGCACCTGAACATTCCACTGATCGCCCTCATCGTGCTCCTGCTGGGCCTGCCCGAGGCGGTGCGCCAGCCCATCCGCGACGGGCTGGGCCTCGACCTCGCCCGCCGCACGCCCACCACCGCGGCCAGCTACACGATCTGGATCACGTTCGCCCTGTTCCTCGTCGTCTGCCTCGTCGCCACCGCGAGCGCCTACGGCATGACCATCGCGGCCACCACATGGTCCGGCGGTCCCGACGCGGGTGCCACGGACGGCTTGTCCACCCGTGCGGCGGCGCGGACCGCGGCGCACGCCCGCACCCTGCCCCGCCGCGCGTGGCACTTCGTCGTCCGCGTCGGGCAGGCGTTCCGCGACGGCGCGCTCAACATGGTCGGCATCGCCTGCGCGTGCGCCTGCTGCGGCATCATCATCGGCGTCGTCGCGCAGACGGGCCTCGGCGCCAAACTCGTCGACCTCATTCAGACGCTCAGCGGCGGGGCACTCGTCCCGGCGCTCGTCCTGACCGCCCTGGCGTCGATCCTGCTCGGCATCGGCCTGCCGACCACCGCCACCTACATCATCATGGCCAGCCTCACCGTCCCTGCGCTGACGCAGATCGCCCAGGCGAACGGCTACGAGATCACGCTCGCCCTCGTCCTGGCCATGCACCTGTTCGTCTTCTACTACGGCATCCTCGCCGACGACACGCCGCCCGTGGGGCTGTGCGCCTACGCGGCCGCGGGCATCGCCGGCGCGGACCCCATCCGCACGGGACTGACGAGTTTCCGATTCGACCTCGCGGCGTTCCTGCTGCCGATGATCTTCTTCTTCAACACCGAGCTGCTGCTGATGGACGTCACCGCGGCGCAGGTCATGTGGGTGCTGCCCGGCGCGATCACCGGCATGATCTGCTTCGCCATCGCGCTGCAGGGCTACGCGATGGGCCATCTGCGCTGGTGGGAGCGCGTGGCGTTCGCCGCCATCGCGTTCCTGCTCGTCAAGCCCGGGCTGTACGTCACCACCGGGGGCTTCGGCCTGCTCGCGGTCCTTGCGGTGCACCGGCTGCTCGCCCGCCGCCGCGCCACGGCCGCTCATTGACGCACGGGCTCGACGTCGCGAGCCTGCTGCCAGCCGTCGGTCGGCGCGTCAACCGTCTCGCGGTAGGCCGCCCACATCTCGGCGACGAACGGCTCCCACGCGTTGCCCTGGAACGTCCACGACTGCTCCGGCAGGCCGTCCCAGTCCAGGTGCTCGGCGATCACCTGCCGATTTCCCTCGTCCGCCTCATACATCCAGCGGTCGACGTAGTCGAAGAACGCGTCATGCGCCCACGCCTGTTCGGCGCCCAGCAGCCGCAGCACCAGCGCCTGCCCGACCCAGGAACTGCTGGAGTTGGCGCGGCGGTAGGCCTCGCTCTGCCGGTTGCTCTGGCCCGGCTTGTCCCAGTCGCGCGGGTGCAGGTGCTCGTAAGGCCCCCACTGGCCGCGCGGCACCGTGCCCGTGCCGTGGTGAACGCCCGAGTGGCCGGCGAACACGACGTGGGCGCCGGTCCAGGCCTCGTCGTACATCGTCTGGTTGTCCTCGCCGAAGTTCACCTCGGGGTAGGCACGCGTGGGCGAGGCCATCTCATCGTCGCCCAGCAGCAGCCCGGCGAGGACGATGGGGAACTTGCGCCCCGACCCGTGGCCTCCCCACGCCTGCCAGCCCGGGTGGCCGCCGCGCACCGCGCCCCAGTAGTCGATGCCGACCTGCACAAAGGGAATGAGCAGGCGCTCCTTCTCGGCGGGCTCGAGGTCGAGGCAGAGAATCAGCCCCGCCATCGACATCGCCTGCCCGACCCACTGGCCGTAGTGCGGCATGTTCTCCATCGGCTGATCGAAGCCGAAGAACCCCGTGTTGACCCACGGGCGCTGGAAGACGCGCACCCAGAAGTCCAGATCCGAGCCGCGACGGTCCAGCGCGTAGTTCCCGCCATCGGGCGGCGAGAGCGTCGGCAGCAGGTCGCGGTTGAGATTACGGGCGTAGTAGATCGTCCGCTCCGCGCCGCTTTCGCGATGGTCGGTGTACGCCGGGCGGAACGCGTCCGGGGCCATCGGCTCGTCGACGCAGGTGAGCACCGCGGCAGTGCGCACGGGGCTCGCGTCGCCGCTGCCGCGTTGCGTGCCCGAGCCGTGGTAGGGGAAGTCGGTCTCCTCGTCCAGCGCGAGGCTGATCGTCGAGACCAGCGTGTCGCCCGGCTGCATCTCGATGGGCGGCGTGTGGGCGAGCTCGGGGCGGAACCAGTTGCGGATGCCGCTGTCGTAGCCCGTTTCCTGCCGCGGGGGCGGGTTGAGCGTCGAGCCGTGGCGCACGTAGCGCCCGTCGCTTTGACGCGCGGCGCTCTCCCGCTCGCGCGGGTCGAGCTCCGCCTCGCTCACTTGCTCGCCGACCCGCGGCCGCGGGTCGATCTCGACCACCGTCACCGGCCCGACCACGTACCAGTCCCCGTTGACGAACCGCCCCACCGGCGCCGGCTCGGCGAACGTCCACGTGATCCCGTGCTGCGTGATGCTGTCGCGCCGCTCCAGCTCGTCCACGGCCGGCGCGTCCGGCGCGTTGTCACGCGTGTAGACGGGCGTGTCGGCGTTGGTGGCGGGGGTGGTGGCGGGGGTGGTGAAGCCGGCGAGCGCGGCGAGTGACAGAACGATGATGCGTCTCATGGTCGGTCTCCCAGGCGTTTGGCCGGGTCGATGGGCCGAGCGGCCTGACCCGACGGGCGATGGCGCCAGTCTACCCGCGGCGGCGGCTTGCAACAGCGCGCGCGGCCGCGCACAATTGACCAGCCACCCCTCCCCGACGACGGAGCCCCGCCATCGAACACTTCGCCGACCGACTCTTCGCCGCCTGCCGGGCCCGCGGCGGGCCCGTGTGCGTGGGCCTGGACCCGGTGTCAGGCCGGCTGCCGGATGAGCTGCGTGTCGCGGGCGACGAGCTGGCGGGGGTCGAGGGCTTCTGCCTCGGCGTCATCGATGCGGTCGCCGGGCATGTGCCCTGCGTCAAGGTGCAGGCGGCGTGCTTCGAGCGCTACCACGCCGCGGGGTTCAACGTGATGTTCCGCGTCCTGGCGGCGGCCCGGGCGGCCGGGCTCATCGTCATCCTCGACGCCAAGCGAGGCGACATCGGCATCAGCTCGGAGCACTACGCGGCCGCGTTCCTCGGGCCCGACGCGCCGACCGACGCCCTGACGGTGCACAGTTACCTCGGCGACGACTCGCTGACACCCTACCTCGCCGCCGCGGCGCAGCACGGCAAGGGCGTCTTCCCGATGGTCCGCACGAGCAACCCGGGCGGCGAGACGCTCCAGGCGCTCGAGCTTGCGGACGGCCGGAGCATCAGCGACGCCGTGGCCGACATGGTCGCCCGGCTTGGGGACGCCGAGCCCGCCTACCTCGCGCCGGGGTGCGGCTACAGCCTGCTTGGCGCGGTGGTGGGCGCGACCAAGCCCGCCGCCGCCGCGACGCTGCGGGCGCGGATGAAGCGGCAGATCTTTCTCGTGCCCGGCTTCGGCGCGCAGGGGGCCGGCCCCGAGGACGTGCGGGCCTGCTTCAACGCCGACACGACCGGCGCGATCATCTCCGCCAGCCGGTCCGTGCTCTATGCCTTTGCCGAGGCTGGGCCGGGCACCGCGTGGCAGACGAGCGTCGCCGACGCCGCCCGGCGATTCCGCGACGACATCGCGAGCCTGCTGGAAAGCAACGACGCCCGCGCGCAGACGTAGCGTCCGCCTGATGGGCAGCAAGTGCCCGGCGGCACGGCTTGTCCCGCCGGCCTCAGCGGGCGGCCGCGGCCCGGGAGAGCTGGCGTCGCAGGGCCGCCTCGTTGTCGAGGCGCATCCGGTGCGGGCTGTCGCGGTCTTCCTCGATGATGCGGGTGAGCACTTCGCCGACGTCCGGGTCGAGGTAGTAGACGCGGGTGGTGCGTCGGCCGACGCCGCCCGGCCCCTCGCCCGCGGCGGCGATGTCGACGAGCATGGCCTCCATGCCCATGTCCAGCTCGACCTGGCCGCGGCCGGGTACGTCGACGGTCGCGTGCCCACCGATCACGTCGCCCGGCTCGATCTCGAACTCCCGCCGATGCCACGCACCGCCGTACAGGCGCCAGACCTCGACCTCGGCCCGCTGCTCGGGGACGGAGCCGTCGACGAGGAAGAACTGGTGATCCGGGTCGATCCGGATCGGGTCGGACCAGTCGGCGCTGGCGAGCTCTTCGTCGCTGGGCGTCAGGCCCACCCGGTTGTGGTACTGCTCGAACTGCGAGGCCGCCAGCCGCGTCTCGCGGAACAGCGGGTTGAACATGGCGACGACGACCCGGTAGCGGTACGTCTTGCCGGGCTCGACGCTGAGGTCGTGCGCCCAGACGCGCACGTCCTGCGACTCCGGCTCGGGCTCAGGCTCGGGTTGAGCCCGTACCTGGGGCTCAGCCCGCCGATCGCCGCGGCCGGCGCCGTCGCGAGGCGGGGCGCCGGTTTCCAGCTCCATCTGCCACTGCGCCGCCTGCCGCCGGTACGCCTCCAGCGCCTCCTCCTCGCTCTGATCACGACGCGTGCGGCCTGGCGCGGGCGCCACCACGGGCTCGGGTTCGCTGGCGGCGAGCATGTCCTCATCGAGGCCCAGCAGCTCGTTGCGCTCCTCCTGGAACTGATCGAGTTGCGCGCGGACGTCGTCCAGCCGCCGCTGCATCGGGTCCTGCGCCGGCGCCCGCCGCGGCGCCTGCCCGCCGGGCCGGTTCGGCTCGTCGAGCAGGAACACCTGCCCCCCGCGCGGCGCGGGCTCCGGCTCGTCGCGACGCCCCTGCGCGTCGGCCCGGCGCTCCTCGGCATCACGCTGGCGCCGGACCTGCTCCTCGATCGATTCGATCACATCGTTCAGCCGCTCGATCTCCCGGTTGATATCGCGCAACTGCTCATGGTCGGCCACCGTGAGCTCGCGCATGTCCTCCGTGGGGGGCAGCCACAGCCCATTGGCGCCGAGCGGCACGAACTCCGGCCGGGCGATCTGCTCCTGGCGCTGCTGGATGTTGCGCATGATGGCGTCGGCCTGCGCGTCCGACCACGCGCGCGTCTGATGCGGCAGGTAAGCGACCTGGTTCGGCAGCGGGTCGATGATCGTCCGGTTGGTCCACATCTGCGACGCCGGGTCGTACTCCTCGCGCTCGAGGTAGACGCCGGCGAGCTGGGTGACGCGCCGCAGCCACCCGGCTGGCAGGGCCTGGTGGCCTTGGGGCGCCGACTGCTGGAGGCGCGCGGTCCAGGCGGCCATGTCGAACGTCGCGCCGACGCTGACGTAGCGGATGTCGCGCGTCTGCTCGTCGCGGATGAAGGCGGCGAGCTGCGTGGCCTGGCGGTTGTTCTCGACCGTTCCCAGCACGCCGTAGCCGCTGCGCGCGGTGATGCGTCCGGGCACGGGCGGCTCGGGCACGAAGTAGGGGTCGGGGTCGGGCAGCTCGCCGAAGCCGCCGAGCCCCGGCAGGTTGAGGCCCACGGCGAGCGCCGCGATGCGGATGGGCGGGGCCTCGACGCGGTCGCGGAAGTCCGCGGCGTAGGCGGGGATCCGCCGTCCCGCGATCGTCTGCTCGAGGTCGTCATTGGCGTCGAGGTTGCGCCGCAACTGCTGGGCGCGGTCGCGGATGCGCTGCTCGAGCTCGCGCGGGCTGATCGTGTCGCCCGCGACCTCGACGGCATAGGGGTTGCCCAGCAGCACCCAGAGCCCGACGACCACGAGGAACAGGCCCGCGCCACCCAGTACGAGCTTTTCCACGTGCTTCTGAAAGAAGCCGACGTCTTTCATATCCATGACTGCATCTCCATGCCCGCCGCCTCGAATCGTCGCCGGTCACTCAAGCAGCATCTGCTGCCACTCGTCCATCACCTCACCCCGTTCTTCGGTCTGCAGCTCCTCGCCCGGCTCGTCGATTCCGACGTACTGCCGCACGATCGACGGCATCAGCCGCTCCGTCCAGGCGCGAAGCCAGATCGTCTCGACGACGAGCTCGGCCTGGACCACGTCGTCGGCCCCGTACACATATCCCTCGCGCAGGTGCTCATATTCGTCCACGTCGTTGAGCGTCACGGACAGGACGGTCATGAAGTTCGTCTCACTCAGGGCGCGAAAGACCTCCGGCAAGCGGCGGGACGCGACGACGATCTCGACGCGGGCGTGGCGCACGTCGTAGAGGGCGTTGGACACCCGGCCGGTGGGCCCGACGTGGAAGTTGTCCGACACGCGCTGATCGGGCGAGCCGGTGCGGCCGCCGAACGGTGCGGGGTAGGCTCCGTCGGGGCGGCGCACCGACTGGCGGCTGCGGGAGTCGCCGCTGGCGCCGAGCCCGCCGAGCGTGTGGAGCCCGACATAGCCGGGCACGACCTCGGCGCGGATCAGCCGCTTGACCGGGGCGTCGATGACGCTCGCGCCAGGCCGGTCGATCCGGTTGGCTCGGCCGATCGCCTCGACGATGTCCTGGAGGATCCAGAGCTCGATCTGCCCCTCCCAGAGGTGCTGGGGTTCGGGCGTCTCGCTGGAGAGGGTCCACTCGGGCAGGCGGAACGGGAACGTGTCGTACCGCCGGTCGGTCTCCGCGTAGAGCTGGATCTGCTGGGCCCGGCGCTGCAGGAGCTGGCGCAGGTAGAGCTCGCGCTCGCTCGCGAGTTCGCGCTCCTCGGCGTTGCTGAGGCCCGAGCCGCCGCCGCGCGAGTCGCGGAAGCGCTGCTCGAAGCTGGCGAGCCCGTCGCGAAGCTCGCCGCCGCCCGGAGGCGCCCCGGCGTGAATCCGCGGCCCCGGTGCGTTGGAGGCCGGCGGCTGGAGCATGTCCTCCAGCGCGGCGCGGTAGGCCTCGCGGGCGGCGATGCGCCGCGCGCTGCCGCTGGCGTTGGGCAGCAGGCCGCCCATGTACATCACGTCATCGCGCCGGTTGAAGGCCGTGACGAACTGGAGCACCTCGTCGTACTCGCGGTTCATGCGGGCGTAGAGCCGGTCGAGCTGCTCGATGGCGCCCGGGGTGATGGTCACGTTGCGGATCTGGTCGCTCGGGGCGTCGGGGCTCTCGGGGGGGATCTCGACGCTGCGCCCGATGAACCGGTCGATCTGCCCGATCTCGCCGCTGCGCTGGCTGAGCTCCTCGCGGAATCCGCCGCGCTGCATCAGCAAGTAGGCGAAAAAGACGAGGGACACCGCGACCACGGCGATCGCCGCGACGGTGACGGGGTTACCGCGGATCCAGGTAATCAGATACCTCATGAACGGGCCTCCTGGGCGTCATCGTCGTCCTCGCGGCGGGCCTCGCCACCATCGGCCTCCGCGGCTTCACCGGCATCCGGGGCCGAGGCCTCCGGCTGCCCGCGGCGCACCGGCTCGCCCGCGCCGCGAGCCTCGTCGGGCGGGCGCAGCTCCACCTGCCACTCGATCGTGAATCGCCAGTCCTGCGACCGGGCCTCGTTGGCGAGCGGACGCTCGGGCAGCAGATGCGCCACGTCGCCCAGCCCTGCTCGCTGGCTCGCGACGCCGCGGCCGCTGCGGCGCGACGATCGAGGCTGGGCGGATCGCTGGTACTGCTCGAGCTGCATGAGCATGTCGTCCTCGAAGCCGGTGTCGTCCCGCTCGCTGCCGGTCGGGCGCTGGACCGCCTCGACGCGGTCGAACTCGACGTAGGGGTTGCTGGGGATGACCAGACGATAGGGCCGGTCGCGCCGGTCGGCGTTCTGTCGCAGGTAGCGGATGAACGTCTGGCTGACGAAGTCGGCCCCGCCGGCGTTGGGCGTGGTGCCGGTGATGCGGACGGTGAAGGTCGGGCGCTCGTTGCCGCTGAAGAAGTCGGCGACGGAGAAGGAGCCGCCGAGCAGCGTGGAGAGGTCGGTCGAGGTGCTCGCGCGGGCCCGCCGCACCGCCCCCATCGCGGGCGAGGCCTGCTGCTGGCCGGCGGTGTATTCGGTCTCGATGGCGTCGATGAAGATGCGGCGGCGCTCCGCCCGCGGAACGCTGGCCATCGCGTCGTAGTCGGGGCGGATCGTCTCCGCCTGCGGGCCCATCGCCTGCGCCGCGGCGTCGATGTCCTCGACCACCTTGGGCCACAGGTCGCGGTAGTCGAGGATGCGGCGGAGGTTCTCCAACTGCTGACGCGGGTCGCGCCCGCCGGAGATCTCATCCCACTGGCTCGTGTACCCGCGCGCCTGGCCGACCACCTGGTTTGTGACGGCCTCTGTCTCGGTGCGTGCCTGGCTGTGCGAGTTCGTGGTCGTGTAATACTCGGTGGCATAAGCGCCCACGGCGACCGCGACGCACGCCGCCGCCGCGGCGATCCACGGCTGCTTGGCACGCCACATCCGCTGCTGGAGGACGTATCGGGGCATGACGTTGGCGGAGACCTGCTCGAGGCCGAGCCCCTGCAGCGCCAGGCCGTACGCCGTGGCGAGGTTCAGCCCGTGCTCGGCGATCTCGGCCTCGCGCTTCTGCGGGACCTGCAGCCGGCGGAAGCCTTCGGGCCGCTTGACGTCGAGCTGGAGCTGCTGCTTGAGGAACTTCTGCAGGCCGGGCAGGCGAAACGTCGAGCCGACGCCGACCAGCCGCGTCAGGTTCGCGTCGCGGTTCATGTTCTGGTAGTAGCCGAGCGAGCGCTGCAGCTCCTGGACGAGGTCGGCGAAGACGGGGCGCATGGCCTGGAAGATCTGCTTGGCATACTTGCTGGTGCCGGCCTCGCGCTTGAGCTTCTCGGCCTTGGGGAAGCTGAGCTTGAACGCCCGGACGAGGGCCTCGGTGAAGTTGTTGCCCCCGATCGGCAGCGTCCGCAGCCAGATGCCGCCCGCCTCGACAATGATGACATCGGTGCTCTGTGTCCCGATGTCCATGTAGATCGTGCCGCCCTCGCTGCTGCCGCGTTCGGCCTCGTAGTGGAAGGCGTTGTAGACCGCCAGCGGCGAGAGGGTGATCTCGTCGATGTCGATGCCGACCTGGCGGTAGTTGTTCAGGTAGCTGAGCACCCGCTCCTTGGTGATGGCGAAGATGCCGACCTCGACGTCGGGCGAGTCCTCCTGCTGGAAAACCTGGTAATCCCACTCGACCTGGTCGATCGGGAAGGGGATCTGCTGCTGGGCCTCGAAGCGGACGATGTCGGGAATTTTCTTGGGCTCGACCGGCGGGAGCTTGGCGAAGCGGGCGAAGGCCGCATGCCCCGGGACCGAGACGATCACCGCGCTGTTGGACAGGTCGTGCTTGGCGAGGAACTTGTCAAGCTGAACCTGGATCGCCTCTTCGACGTTGAGGTCGGGCGTCGTGAGGATCTGCTTGAAGGGCAGGATCTCGTAGTCCGCCATGTCCACCTCGTCGCCGGCGCGGACCAGGCGCATGGCCTTGATCGCGTTGGTGCCAACCTCGATGCCCCAACTGTCGTTCTTGCGCGGCATGAAAACCTCCTGCCTGAAGCGGCGTCGGTCAGCGATTCATTCGTGGCCCGCCGGTGCGCGATCGCCGGTCGTGCCCGCCGCGCGGCGAGGCGTGGCGGGACGAGGGCGGGGCGTGGCGGGCGAGCGCTTCGTGTTGCAGCCCGCCGCCGGAACACACGCTGGGGATGGATCGGTATCGGATGAGGCCAGCGCGGCGGGTCCGGTGTGTCGTCGAGGCGGGCGTGATCAGCGAGGCGGGGCTGATGGCGGGGTCAGGCAGGGGCGGCGCGTCGAGGCCGGCGCGGCGGGGGCTGCGGTTGTTGCTGCGCGGCATTAAACGCTCGTACTTCGCACACGTCAAGCCTGATCTCCCTGGCCCGGCGCCACCAGGCGCCGCAGCCCAAGCCCCCATTGTCGCACGCCCGGCCCGGTTCCGCAACGGGCAGCGTGTCGGCGAGCGGCCGGCGCCCGCGTCAAGCCAATATACCGCCCTTTCCGCCCCGTGTCTGTCGCGCCCCCGCCGCCGCCCCACGCCCGCCCGGCCCCACCGGAGCGGTACAATGCCGCGCAATGAGCACGCGCCCGATCGATCCGTCCGCCAACGCCGCCACGCCGCGCCGCGACCAGGACCTGACCGCCCCGGCAATCCGGGGCATGCGACGGGCCTTGGACCACCTGCTGGGCCTGCAGCACGCGGATGGCCACTGGCGCGGCGAGCTCGAGGGGGATTCGATCCTCCAGAGCGAATACATCCTGATGAAGTGGATCCTCGGGCAGGAGAACACGCCCGAGGCGCAGCACGCCCTGCCGCGGCTGGCCGCCCGGCTCCGCCACCACCAGCAGCCGGACGGCTCGTGGCTCCAGTACCCGGGCGGGAAGATGGACCTGTCGGCGACGGTCAAGGGCTACTTTGCGCTGAAGCTGATGGGCGACAACCCCCAGACGTCGAACCTGCAGAACGCGCGGGACTGCATCCGCGCCGCGGGCGGGGCGGAGAAATGCAACAGCTTCACGCGCTTCTACCTCGCGGCGCTGGGGCAGATCAAGTGGAAGGCGCAGCCGACGATTCCGCCGGAGATCGTGTTCCTGCCGCGGCTGAGCTACTTTCACCTGAGCAAGGTGTCGGCGTGGACGCGGACGATGATCCTGCCGCTGAGCGTCGTGACCACCTTTCGGCCGACGCGGCAACTCGCACCGGAGCTGGGCATTACCGAGCTGTACGTCAACCACCGCCGGCGGCACAAGCTCGCGGCGACGCAGGACCGCCCGCACTGGTTCTGGTCGCGGCTGTTCCTGGCGCTGGACAAGCACGTGCTCAGGAAGATGCGATTCTTCGGGCGCATGCCGTGGCGCAAGCGGGCGCTGCAGCGCGTCGAGCGCTGGATGCTGGACCACCTGGAGGGTTCGGACGGGCTGGGGGCGATCTTTCCGCCGATGGTCTACGTGCAGATCGCGCTGCGCTGCCTGGGCTACGCGGACGACGACCCGGTGCTGGTCAAGGCCCGCAAGGACCTCGATGCGTTGATGATCTACGACCAGGCGAACGACGAGATCCGCATCCAGCCCTGCTTCTCGCCGGTCTGGGACACGGGGATCGCGGCATACGCGCTGGCGGAGGCGGGACTCGACCGGTCGCACGAGAACGTGGGGCGATGCTCGAAGTGGCTCGTGGGCGAGGAGTGCCGCAAGCCGGGCGACTGGGCCGCGAACGTCAAGAAGGACGTCGAGCCCTCGGGCTGGGCGTTCGAATACAACAACCCCCATTACCCGGACGTCGACGATACGGCGATGGTGTCGATGGCGCTGCACCGCATCGGCGGGCGGGGCGCGCAGCTTGCGAGCTGGCGGGCCATGGAGTGGATGACGGCGATGCAGAACAAGGACGGCGGGTGGGCGGCGTTCGACCGCACGAAGCACCGCTCGATCCTCGAGCACGTTCCCTTCGCCGACCACAACGCGATGCAGGACCCATCGTGCCCGGACATCACCGGCCGGGTGCTGGAATCGCTCGGCTGGCACGGCGCGCTGGCGGAGCAGCCGCACATCGCGCGGGCGCTCGACTACCTCCAGCGCACGCAGACCGACGACGGGGCGTGGTACGGCCGCTGGGGCGTCAACTACATCTACGGCACGTTCCAGGTCCTCTGCGGGCTCGACAGCGTCGGCTGCGACATGGATGAGCCATGGATCCAGCGCGCCGGCCAGTGGCTCAAGGAACACCAGCACAAGTCGGGCGGCTTCGGCGAGTCGCCCGAGAGCTATGAGGACCCCGCCCGCGCCGGCGAGGGGCCGACCACCGCGAGCCAGACGGCTTGGGGCACGATGGGCCTGCTCGCGGTGCATGGCCCGGCCGACCCGGACGCCCGCCGGGCCGTCGCCTGGCTCTGCAAGCACCAGACCGAGGCTGGCACGTGGCAGGAGCAGGCGTTCACCGGCACGGGCTTTCCGCGCGTCTTCTACCTGCGCTACCACATGTACCCGCACTACTTCCCGCTGCTGGCGCTGGCGCGGTACCTGCGTAAGGCCAACGCCCTGCCCGACGACATGCGCGACACGGCGACGGTGCGGACGTAGCACCGCCGGCGCAGGCCACCCCCATCCTTCCGCGCGGGGCACCGGAAGCGGCGCCGCTCACTGCCCGCCTTCCGCCCCTTGCTCGTCCTCCTCCGGCTCCGGCTCGCTCATGTCGATGCGCATCGACATGGTCATGCGCATCGGGTCCGGCATGCCTTCGCCGACCATCTCGAAGGCCACGTCGACTTCGGTGAACCCCCGCGGCGTGCCGGTCGTCAGGTTGACCGCCATCTCACCGTGACCGGTCGCCTTGTAGGCGCGCATCTCGAACTCGTGGCCCTGCTCGGTGATCGTCTGAGGCGGCGCCGTCTGCTCGATGTCGAAGCGCATCTTCATGTCGTCCCCATCCATTTCCGCCAACGTCACGTCGACGAACTGCACGAGGCGCATGTTTGGCATGTCGACGGGCATCACGACGCGCCACTGCGCGCCCTGCCCGACGGCCTCCTCCGGGAGGGGCGATGCGAACTGATCCATCGCCTGCTCCATCTGCGCGACCTGTTCGCGCATCTGCGGGGCCATGTCGTCGGGCATGTCCACCGTGTGCTCGAGCATCTCGCCGCGCGCGTTCATGATGAACTCGCCCGTGAGGCCCACGAGCGGCGCGAGCTGCGCCTCCATCGCCTGGACCATCCGCCTGTCGTCGTCCGGCCCGGCGTCGACATACGCCTCCGTGTATTCGTAGCCGATGCGGTAGTCGCCGGCCTCGGTGGGCTCCAGCACCTCGGTGTGAAAGGTCATGACCATCGGCGGGATGGCGACCTCGCCCATGCCCGGCATGCCGCCCATCGCCATCGTCATCCGCAGTTCGGTGGTGTCGCGTTGACCCGTCGTCAGGCGATAGCGCAACTCGCGGCGCGGCTCCTCGCCCGTGCTGACGGGCTCCACCGCCAGCGCCTCGGGAATCTCCGCCGCCTGCCCCGCCTCACCACACCCTGACAGCAAAACCGCTCCCACCAGCAACAGCGAACAGGCTCGCGCGATCATGGCGACCCCCTCTGAAATGGTTCCGGCCCACCGGCGGGACGGCCCATCACCGTCCCATCCACCGGCGGCGCCCGGCACGACCCCCCCATCCTACCGCCACCGCCGCCCGACCCCAAGAGGCATCAGACGTTGAACAGGAAATGGCAGACGTCGCCGTCGCGCACGACGTACTCCTTGCCCTCGACGCGCATCTTGCCCGCCTCGCGGATCGCCTTTTCCGACTTGTGCTGCTCCAGGTCCTCGATCGCGTAGACCTCGACGCGGATGAAGCCGCGCTCGAAGTCGCTGTGAATGACGCCTGCGGCCTGCGGGGCGGTCGCGCCGAGCGGCACGGTCCACGCCCGGATCTCCTTGGGGCCCGCGGTGAAGTAGCTGTGCAGCCCCAGCAGCTTGTAGGCCGCCCGCGCCAGCACGTGCAGCGCCGGCTCGGCGAGGCCGACGCTCTCGAGCAGCTCGGCGCGGTCGGCCTCGTCCAGCTCGGCGAGCTCCGCCTCGAGCTTGGCGCAGACGGGGACCACGAGGCCGCCCTCCGCGTCGGCGCGCTGGCGCACCTGCTGGACGGGCGCCGCCTCGCCGGCGAGATCGTCCTCGTCGACGTTCGCGACGTAGAGCACCGGCTTGGCGGACATCAGCGACAGGCCGCGCATCTCGGCGACCGCCTCGGGCGTGTCGAGCTTGAGGCCGCGCACCGGGCGGCCGGCGCCGAGCTCAACCCCGCAGGCCTCCAGCAGGGCGAGGCGGCGCTTGGCGTCCTTGTCGCCCGTGCGGGCAGCGCGGGTGGCCTTGTCCAGCGCCGACTCGACGCTGGCGAGGTCGGCGAGCATCAGCTCGGTCTCGATCGTCTCGATGTCGCGGATCGGGTCGGTGCTGCCCTCGACGTGGGCGACGTCCTCGTCCTCGAAGCAGCGCACGACGTGGAGGATCGCGTCGACGGAGCGGATGTGGGACAGGAACTTGTTGCCGAGGCCCTCGCCCTCGCTGGCGCCGCGGACCAGCCCGGCGATGTCGACGAGGCGCAGGGCGGCAGGAATGATCTTCTGCGTTTCGATGTGGGCGTTGATGCGCGCCAGGCGCGGATCGGGCACGGGCACGATGCCGACGTTGGGCTCGATGGTGCAGAACGGATAGTTCGCACTGGCGATGCCGGCGCTGGTCAGGGCGTTGAAGAGGGTTGACTTGCCGACGTTGGGGAGGCCGACGATGCCTGCGTCCATGGAGTGGGGCCAGGGTAGTGGAACGAGGGTGGATTCGGATGCCGGTGCGCCGGCACGGGGGCGGGCAGGGGAGTATAATAGGAGTTCTATCCGATGCGAATCTAAGAGGCCCCCGCGACGATCACGATGGCAGAAGAACCCCCCTTCGACAATCCTGAAAATAACGACGACCCGCAGCCCGACGAGCCCACCCCGGACCCCGCCGGCAGCGCTGAGCCCGCGGAAGCCGGCGGGCGCGGCAGCGCGGCAGCCGGCCAGACGGTCGATCTCGCGATCGAGCGTGAGATGGCGGACAGTTACCTCACCTATGCGATGTCTACGATCGTGGATCGCGCGCTGCCCGACGTGCGCGACGGGCTCAAGCCCTCGCAACGCCGCATCCTCGTCGCCATGAACGACCTGAACCTCTCGCCCGGGCGGCCGCACTCGAAGTGTGCCGGCATCGTGGGCGAGACGATGAAGAAGTACCACCCGCACGGCGATCAGGCGATCTACCCGACGCTGGTGAACATGGCCCAGGAGTGGAAGACGCGCTACATGCTCGTCGACAAGCAGGGCAACTTCGGGTCGATCGACCCCGACCCCCCTGCCGCCATGCGATACACCGAGGCGCGCCTCCATCGCCACGCGATGGAGATGCTCGAGGACCTCAAGCTCGAGACCGTCGACTGGCAGCCCAACTTCGACGAGTCGGAGCTCGAACCCGTGGTGCTGCCGGGCAAGCTGCCCAACCTGCTGGTCAACGGGTCGACGGGCATCGCCGTGGGGATGGCGTGCTCGATGCCGCCGCACAACCTCGGCGAGGTGTGCGACGCGATCATCGCGATGATCGAGAACCCGGACATCGACGTGCGCCAGCTCATGGACATCGTCCCGGGGCCGGACTTCCCCACGGGCGGGATCATCGCGGGGCGCGCGGGCATTGCGCAGGCCTATGCGACGGGGCGCGGGCGCGTCACGGTGCGGGCGCGGGTGCATCACGAGGAGACGCGCGGCGGGCGCAACCAGCTCGTGGTCACGCAGATCCCCTACCAGACGTCGAAGAACGACGGCATCGTCGAGAAGATCGTCCAGCTGCGCAAGGCCGATCGGCTGACCGACATCGCCAACATCATCGACGAGTCGTCGGGGCGTGCGGGCATGCGGGTGGTGATCGAGCTCAAGCGCGGCGCGGACCCGACGACGGTGGAGAACCAGCTTTACCAGCTCACGCCGTTGCAGTCGACGTTCAGCATCATCAACATCGCGCTGGTGCGTGGCCAGCCGCGGACGCTGCCGCTCAAGGAGCTGATGCAGCTCTACATCGAGCACCGGCAGGAGGTCATCCGGCGGCGCACGCAGCATCGCCTGCGTCAGGCGCAGCAGGAGGCCCACCGGATCGAGGGGCTGATCTATGCGGTCGTGGACATCGACGAGGTGATCCGGCTGATCCGCTCCAGCCGCACGCGCGACGAGGCGATCAACAAGCTCATGGCCCGGGGCTTCCGGATTCCGGACGATCACCCCTACGCGCCGCAGATTCCCCAGCGGCTGCGCGACGCGTCGCGCGAGACGCCGGTGGAGCTGACGCGGCTGCAGGCCGAGGCTATCGGGCGTTTGCAACTCATCCAGCTCGTCGGGCTCGAGATCGAGGAGCTGGTGAAGAACTACGCGAAGCTCATCGAGCAGATCGAGGATTACGAGTCGATCCTCGCCGACCCGCAGCGCGTGCTGCAGATCATCAAGGACGACATCGCGGACCTCAAGACGCGCTACGCCGACGCGCGGCGGACGGAGATCCAGGAGCAGGAGGCGGGCGAGCTGGACATTGCCGCGCTGACGCCCGTGGAGCAGGTGGCGGTGACCATCACACACCACGGCTACGTCAAGCGCCTCCCGGTCGATCAATACCGCACGCAGGGGCGCGGCGGGCGCGGCGTGATCGGCGCCACCTCGCGCGACGAGGACTTCACCGAGCAGGTGTTCGTCGCGTCGACGCATGACGACCTGCTCTGCTTCACCAACACGGGGCGGGTGTTCCGCATCAAGGTCTACGAGATCCCCGAGGCGCCGCGCACCAGCCGCGGGCGCAACATCGTCAACATCATCAACCTGCAGTCGCACGAGCGCATCTGCTCGTTCATGCCCATCAGCGACTTCGAGCGGGCGGAGAACTACCTGCTGTTCGCGACCACCTCGGGCCTCGCCAAGCGCACGGCGCTCAAGGACTACCGCAACGTCAACCGCTCGGGGCTGATCGCGGTGAACCTGCGCGAAGGCGACGCGCTGATCGGCGTCACCTGCACCGAGGGCAACGACCACCTGCTGCTGGCGACGCGCAACGGCATGGCCATCCGCTTCCAGGAGGACGACGTGCGCGTCATGGGCCGCACCGCCACCGGCGTCAAGGGGATCGACCTCGCCAGCGGCGATGAAGTCGTCGGACTCGTCCGCATCCCCGAAAACGCGCAGTCGGACCTGCTGACCGTCACGGAGCGCGGGTACGGCAAGCGCACGCCGACCGACGAATACCTCGTCCAGAGCGAGAACGCCCCGCCCCGCCCGCAGAGCCGCGGCGGCAAGGGGCGACGCGACATCGCCGTCAACACCCGCAACGGGCAGGTCGCCGGCCTGCTGCTGGTCACGGGCGGCGAGGACCTCATGTGCATCACTCAGAACGGAATGATTGTCCGCATCAACGCGGACACCATCCGCCGCACCGGCCGCGGCGCGCAGGGTGTCCGCGTCGTCCGCGTCGGCGACGACGACCGGCTCGTGGGCATCGCCTGCGTCGCCGATGATGATGAGGCGGCCGGCGACGTCGAGGCTCCCGCCGTCGATTGACCCCGTGCACCTGGCCCAAGCCCATGCCCGTCGACAAGCGGTCCGACAACCTCTGGCTGGCGACGCTCGGCGACGACACGCGCGAACAGCTCGATCAGCTCCTCGCCGACCTGCGCGATGAGCGGCTGTGCCCGAGCCTGGTCGTCGACCTCGCGCGCGTCAGGCTGCTGACGAGCGGCAACCTGTCGCAGTTGCTGCGCATCCGACAGATGCTGATCGAGAACGACGTGCATCTGCGCCTGGCGGGGGCGCGCGGGGAGGTGTGGACGCTTTTCACGACGACGGGGTTGGACAAGGTCTTCCAGTTTGCGGCCGACGCGGACGCGGCGGCCGCGGCCCTCACCGCGAAAGCCTGACCCGGGAGCGATGCCTGTCCCATGGGCTCGATGTTGCACCCGCGTCTCAATCCCATCTGGCAGTTGACAAGGATTCTCAACCCCCAAGCCGCGCGCGGGCTCTAGAATCATTCCAAGGTCCCTCCCGCCCTGCGCCGCCGCACGGAGCATGCCCCCCCGCATGACACGCTTGAGCACGCAAGAGCAAGAGCTGCAACAGCCCGCGCGCATGACGGTCGGGGGCTGCTGCACCCTGCCCGCCGAGCCGCCGCCCGGCGTGGCCCAGGGCGACCTTGCCTGTCTCGACCTGCCGCTGACGCTCCCGCGCGACGAGGCCCCCCGCCGGGACCACCTCACGCGCCTGCGCCGCGGCCTGGCGGAGCATCGCGGCGTGCGCCACGTCCAGCTTTGCGCGCCGTCCCCCGCGCCGGCGCCCACGACGACACCGACCATCAACATCAACGGCCGGCCCACCGCCTCGGCACGCCCCGCGCCGGCATGCCCGCGCGGCGTGGCCTGCCCGATCGTGCGCGTCCACTACGACCGCCGCGCCATGCGGCCGGCCGAGCTATGGCGCCGCCTGGATCGCCTGGCGATCCACGGCTCGCCGGTCGTCCCGCTCGCCGCACGCCTCCCGGTGACCGGCCTGGACGAGCCCGACCCGCGCGCCGCGGCACAGGCGGCGCTGGACCGTCTGCCGGGCGTCGTCGCGCAGGTGACGCCGGAGGGGCGTCACATCGACATCGAGCACGACCCGTCGCGCACGCCGCTGTCGCGCATCGTCCGGGACCTCGAGCGCGTCGGCGCCGACCTGGCCGTCGCCAGTCCTCCTGTCCGCACCGGCTGGCGATGGGCCGGGGCCGCGGTGAAGCTCGCCGTCGAGTACCCACAGCTAGGCACGGCCGTCGTGGGCGGGCTGCTGCTGGCGGTGGGCGCGGCCGTTTACCTGGCCGACGGACCCACGCCGCTTCGCCTGACGCTGCTCGCGGCGGCGTACGGGCTCTGCGGCTGGGCGATCGCGTGGGAGACGGTCCAGACGCTGCTGCAGCGCAAGCTCGACATCGACCTGCTCATGTTCGCCGCCGCGGTCGGCGCGGCGATCCTGGGCCACTTCGAGGAAGGCGCCCTGCTGCTGCTGCTGTTTTCCCTGGGTGAATCGGGCGAGCAGCTCGCGGTCGGCCGGGCGCGACGGGCGATCCACGCGCTGTCGCGCATTGCGCCGCGCACCGCGACGCGCATCGAGGCTGACGCGGAGCGCACCGTGCCGGTCGAGGAGCTGAGCGTCGGCGACCGCGTGCGCGTGGCGGCGGACGAGCAGATCCCCGCGGACGGCGAGGTGGTCGAGGGCGAGTCGGCGGTGGACCAGTCGGCGATCACGGGCGAGTCCGTGCCGGTGGACAAGGCCGAGGCCGACGCCGTCTTCGCCGGGACGATGAACGGGCCGGGGTCGCTGATCATCGCGGTGACGCGGCGCGCCGAGGACAACACGCTGTCCAAGGTGATCCGGATGGTCGAGCAGGCCCAGGCGGCGCGCTCGCCGACGCAGCAGTTGACGGAGCGTTTCACGCGGTGGTACGTGCCGGTGGTGCTGGCGACGACGCTGGTGCTGATGGTGGCCCCGCCGCTGGTGGGCATCGCGCCGCGCCGCACGCCCGAGGAGCTGTGGGGCGGGTGGTTCTACCAGGCGCTGGCGTTTCTCACGGCCGCGTCGCCCTGCGCGCTGGCGATCGGCACGCCCGCGGCGATCCTGACCGCCATCGGCCGGGCGGCGCGCATCGGCGTGCTCGTCAAGGGCGGCGTGCACATCGAGAACCTCGGGCAGGTGCGCGCGGTGGCGTTCGACAAGACGGGCACGATCACGCGCGGCCGGCCGCGCGTCACCGAGCTGACCAGCCTCGACGCCAGCCTCAGCGGCGAGGACCTGCTGCGCCTGGCGGCGAGCGTGGAGCGCGGCAGCGGGCACCCGCTGGCCCGCGCGGTCGTCGAGGAGGCGACCCGCCGGGCGCTGACGCTCGATGACGCCGACGAGACCGAGCGCCACGCGGGGCTCGGCATCACCGGCCGCGTCGGCGGGCGGGCGGTGACCGTCGGCTCGACGCGCATGATGAGCCCGCTGATCGACGACGCCGCGGCAAAGCACATCGAGACCATGCGCGCCGCGGGCCACACCGTCCTCTGCGTCGCCGTGGACGACGCGCTGGTGGGGCTGATCGGCGTCGCGGACGAGCTGCGCCCCACCGCCGCCGCGACGATGCAGCAGCTCAAGGCCCTGGGCATCACGCGCACGGTGATGCTCACGGGCGACCACCCCGCCGCCGCGGACGCGATCGCGCGGCAGGTGGGCATCACCGATGTCCACGCCGAGCTGATGCCCGACCAGAAGCTCGAGCGCATCCGCGAGCTCGACACCCTGCCCGGCGGGGTCGTCATGGTCGGCGATGGGGTCAACGACGCGCCCGCCCTCGCTGCGGCGCGCGTCGGCGTCGCGATCGGCGGGGCGGGCTCGGGCGGCAGCGACGTGGCGCTCGAGACCGCCGACATTGCCCTCATGGCCGACGACCTCGCCAAGCTGCCACAGGCGATCGCGCTGGCCCGCGCGGCGCGGCGGATCATCCGCCAGAACCTCGTCATCGCCCTGGGCGTCATCATGCTGCTCGCCCCCGCGGGGGCGCTGGGCTTCGCGCCCATCTCCGTGGCCGTGCTCTTTCACGAAGGCTCGACAATCGTCGTAATCCTCAACGGCTTGCGCCTGCTTCGCACGCGCGTGTGAAGGTCGCTCCGGTCCCCCTGCCTTGCTTGAGGCAGGGGCCAGGGGAGGTGGTCGGCGCAGAGGCGGTGTGCGAGTCCGCATGGCGCGTCGGCGCCGGCGGGCGACCGATCGCGGTATGATCCGGTGCCATGCGCCTGCTCATCACTGCCGGCCCAACGCGCGAGCCGATCGACGCCGTGCGGTTCATCAGCAACCGTTCGAGCGGGCGGATGGGCATCGCCCTCGCTGGCGCCGGCGTCGAGGCGGGCCACACGGTGACCCTGCTGCTCGGCCCGGTCGAGCATGTGCCTTCACTCGACCCGCGCATCGACGTGCACCGCTTCGAGTCGTCCGATGACCTCGGGCGGCTGCTCGACGCGCAGCTCGTGGCGTGTGACGCGCTGGTCATGGCGGCCGCCGTCGCGGACTACCGCCCCGCCGAGGCGACGGCGGGGAAGCTGCCGCGGGGCGCTGGCCACACGTTGCGTCTCGAAGCCACGCCCGACCTCGTCGCCCGCGCCGCGTCGCGCAAGCGTGCGGACCAGGTGGTGATCGCCTTCGCGCTCGAGGCCGCGGCCGACCTTGAACGCCGCGCGATGGAGAAGATGGCGCGCAAGTGTGTCGACGCCATCGTCGCCAACCCGCTCGACACGATGGACGCGCCGGGCATCAACGGCGTGTGGCTGACCGCGGTCGGCGAGCGCGCCGCGCCGGGGCCGCTGTCCAAGCCGCAGTTCGCAGCCTGGCTCATCGAGCAGGTCGGCCGGTTGCACGCTGCGGCGAGCTAGCGCGTGTCTCGCCGCTTCGTAGCAGGCTGGGTGGCACTGACAAGCGGAATCTTCGGAGCTTGTCAGTGCTGGTCGCGCCGAACACCGGCCGTACGACGTTTTCGGCCAGGGCCCAAGGCTTGTCCGCACACCGCCGAGGCTTTGCAGGCCGAGGCGCCGTCGACGCCTTGCGCCGCAACGGGTAACATTCAACCTGCCTGAGGCGGTGTCTGACGGCACGGCCGCGAGTCCTCGATCGGAGCGGGCGATGAGCAGCGACATGACCTGGTCCTGGATGCCGATCCTCTATAACGCCGACGCGCCGGCTGATCGTGGTGGCGGGAACCGTGCCAGTGGTGGGGGTGGCGGGGATGGTGGGGTTGGCGGGGGCCCGACGGGCGCCGCCGCGCCGGACGAGTTCGACCTCAGCGAGTCGGTCGTCCTCATCGTCGACGACAACCAGCAGAACCTCGAGCTGCTGCAGGCCTACCTCGAAGCCTTGCCTTGCCGGCTCTTCACGGCTCTCGACGGGCTGGAGGCGATCGCGTTCATCGAGGATCCCGCCCAGCCGGCGCCCGACCTCATCCTCCTGGACGTCATGATGCCACGCATGTCCGGCTTCGAGGTGTGCCAGAAGCTCAAGACCGACCCGGCGACGCGCAGCATCCCGATCATGATGGTCACCGCGCTCAACGAGCTGGGCGACATCGAGCGCGGCGTCGAGGCCGGCACCGACGACTTCGTCTCGAAGCCGGTCAACAAGCTTGAGCTGCTGACACGCGTCAAGTCGCTGCTGCGCGTGCGGCACCTGAAGCGCGAGCTCGACCGCACCGAGGCTTACCTTCGGCGCATCGAGCAGCGCGACGAGGGTTGAGGCGCCGGCGCCCCCCCCCGCCGCATTTCAGCGTCCGTCGACAGGTCGGCTCGCACGTTCCCGCAGCCGCAAGCAGCAGGCGGTTTATCCCATCATCATGTGTATCGAACCGGCGTGAGGGCCCGACAGCGGGCGTTCCACGTCGGATCGTGCGGGCTGTAGCGGCTGCACGGAGCGTCCGGCCTGGAAAGTGGGTCTGGGGCGTGACGTCCGATGATGTCGCTTGTGCGCCCGTCCGATCACAACCACCAACGAACGGGCCGCGCCGCGGCTTGACACGCACAACATCGTTCCCTGATGGGGAGGGCGTCCAGCATGAGCCAGATCAACACCAACGTCAACGCCATGATCGCCCAGCGCGTGCTGGGCCAGCAGAACCAGGCCTTGAACCGGTCGCTCGAGCGGCTGAGCACGGGCCTGCGGATCAACCGGGGCTCGGACGACCCGGCGGGTCTGATCGCCAGCGAGAACCTCCGCTCCGAGAAGGTCAGCCTCGGCGCCGCCATCGGCAACGCCGAGCGCGCCGACCAGGTCGTCAACGTCGCCGAGGGCGCGCTCCAGGAAGTCAACTCCCTGCTGCTCGAAGCCCAGTCGCTGGTTCACCAGAGCGCCAACGACGCCGGCCTCTCCAACGAGGAGAAGGAGGCCAACCAGGAGCAGCTCGACTCCATCCTTCAGACGATCGACCGCATCTCCGCGTCCACCAGCTTCCAGGGCACGCAGCTTCTCAACGGCACGATGGACTTCACCGTCTCGGCGCAGCACGGCGACGTTGAGGCGATGGACGTCTTCGCCGCCACGCTCGGCAACAGCAACCTCGACGTCAACGTCATGATCACGCAGTCGGCGCAGTACGGCGCGGTGTTCATGGACACCAGCGGCGCGCTGTCGCTCTCCGCCACGGCCGAAGACCCCAACCCGCGCTTCTCGTTCGAGCTCCAGGGCGCCGGCGGCGCGCGGCTGTTCGAGTTCGCGGACGGCATCAGCCTCGACGACATGCGCGACCAGATCAACAACTTCACCGACGTCACCGGCGTGTCGGCGACCGTCAGCGGCGGCGGGCTGGACCTCCGGTCCACCAGCTACGGCTCGGACCAGTTCGTCTCGGTCAACATGATCAGCCATGCCGGGCAGGCCGGCGGCATCTCGTTCATGGAGGACACGGACAACAACGCCGTCGACGCCGCCACCGAAACCACCTTCGCCGACATCACCAACGCCATCCGCGACACGGGCCAGGACGTCGGCGCGACGATCAACGGCTCGACGGCCCGCGGCCAGGGCCAGGAGCTGCGCGTCAACTCCGACGTGCTCAGCCTCAACCTGCGTGTCGACGATGAGGCCGCCCAGACCCTAAGCACCTTCACCGCCGCGACCATCACCGGCGGCGGCGCGCGGTTCAACATCGGGGGCACCGTCGATCACACCAGCGAGGTCCGCCTCGGGCTCGGAAGCATTGCCGCACGCAACCTCGGCTCCGCCGCGACCGGGTTCCTCAACGCCCTCGGCTCAGGCAACACCGCGAATCTCGTCGACGGCGATCTCGGTCAGGCGCAGTCCATCCTGGACTCCGCCATCCGCGAGGTCAGCCAGACGCGAGGCCGGCTTGGGTCGTTCCAGCAGAACACGGTTCGCTCGACGATCAACTCGCTGGGCATCGCCCTGGAGAACGTCAGTGCCGCCGAGAGCGCCATCCGCGACGCCGACTTCGCCGAGGAGACGGCCAACATGACCCGGTCGCAGATTCTTTCGACCGCGGCCATGAACTCGCTGGTGCTCGCCAACCGCCAGCCCCAGGAACTGCTCTCGCTGCTCGGCTGACGCGGATCCCGAACCGGCGCGTCACCGAGGCGCGCAACGACATCAAACGCCCGATGAGCGCGGCGGCCAATACGGCTGCCGCGCTTTTTTGCGCGCCCATCGCGCACCATCGCGCCCACCGGCGGCGCTGGTTCCGATAAATCGCGGTGCTTTGGCGACTCATCGCGGCGAGCGCGTCCGGTCGAATCAAGGGGGGCCGGCCACGCCGGTTGTAACGATCCGGAAAGGAGTCCCGTCATGTTCACCTAGCCATTCGCCTCGTTCAGGCGGTGCCCCCCCCGGGGCCGCGAAGCGACCACCCGACATCACACCCACCGTACAGCATCAGCCAGGATCGGATCGGAGATCTGCGATCGAACTCGGGGCAGGAGGCCCCAGCCCGATTATCGGGCCCATCATGACCCCCTGCACTCACGGAGGAATCGATTATGACTCAGATCAACACCAACGTCAGCTCCATGATCGCCCAGCGCGTCCTCGGCCAGCAGAACCAGGCCCTGAACCAGTCGCTCGAGCGACTCAGTACGGGCCTGCGGATCAACCGCGGTGCCGATGACCCGGCGGGCCTGATCGCCAGCGAGAACCTCCGCTCCGAGAAGGTCAGCATCGACGCCGCCATCGGCAACGCCGAGCGCGCCGACCAGGTCGTCAACGTCGCCGAGGGCGCGCTCCAGGAAGTCAACTCCCTGCTGCTCGAAGCCCAGTCGCTGGTTCACCAGAGCGCCAACGACGCCGGCCTCTCCAACGAGGAGAAGGAGGCCAACCAGGAGCAGCTCGACTCCATCCTTCAGACGATCGACCGCATCTCCGCGTCCACCAGCTTCCAGGGCACGCAGCTTCTCAACGGCACGATGGACTTCACCGTCTCGGCGCAGCACGCGGACGTCGAGGCGATGGACGTCTTCGCCGCCACGCTCGGCAACAGCAACCTCGACGTCAATGTCATGATCACGCAGTCGGCCCACCACGGCGCGGTGTTCATGGACACCAGCGGCACACTGGCGCTGTCCGGCACCGCCGACAACCCGGATCCCAAGTTCTCGTTCGAGCTCAAGGGCGCGGAAGGCGCCCGGCTCTTCGAGTTCGCCGACGGCACCTCGCTCAACGAGATGCGCGACCAGATCAACAACTTCACCGACGTCACCGGCGTGTCGGCGACCGTCAGCGGCGGCGGGCTGGACCTGCGGTCCACGGCGTACGGCTCGAACCAGTTTGTCTCGGTCGAGATCATGAACGACGCCGGGCAGGCCGGCGGCATCTCCCTCATGGACGCCGACGACAACGCCGCCGCCGACGCCGCCACCGAGATCGCCTTCGCCGACACCACCAACCCGATCCGCGGCATTGGCCAGGACATCGGGGCGACCATCAACGGCGCCACCGCACGGGGCCAGGGCCAGGAGCTGCGTGTCAACTCCGACGTGCTGAGTCTCAACCTCCGCGTTGACGATACGACGGCCCAGACGTTGAGCACCTTCGTGGCCGGCACCATCACCGGCGGCGGGGCGCGGTTCAACATCGGCAACACGATCGACCACAACAGCGAGGTCCGTCTCGGCATGGGCAGCATCGCCGCACGCCACCTCGGGTCGACGGCCGAAGGCTTCCTCAACGCCCTCGGCTCGGGCAGCTCCGCGAACCTGGTCGACGGCGATCTCGGGCAGGCGTCCAAGATTCTCGACTCGGCCATCCGCGAGGTCAGCCAGATGCGAGGCCGCCTCGGCGCGTTCCAGCAGAACATCGTCCGCTCGACGATCAACTCGCTGGGCATCGCCATGGAGAACGTCAGCGCCGCCGAGAGCGCCATCCGCGACGCCGACTTCGCCGAGGAGACGGCCAACATGACCCGGGCCCAGATCCTCGCCAACGCGACCATGGCGACGCTGGGCGTGGCGAACGCCCGGCCCGAGCAGGTGCTCCAGCTCCTCGGCTAATTTCAGGATGCAGGGAGGCGCTTCGCACCGCGCGGGCGTTCCCGATCACTGATGCGGGCGGCGGTCCCCCAGGGCCGCCGCCTTTTTCATGCGCCGGTCCGGCTGGGGCCTTGCCCACCTTGCCCAGGGCGGCGTGGCGGACCGGTAGGGTTTATCCTTGATCGCCATCGTTAAGCCCGCCTGCCAGCTTGGTCGATTTCTATTCATGGACCGTGGTGTTCCGTTTTCGTTCACCCCGCGGGCTCCTTTCCCCTGTTCCATGATCCTGAAGGGTCCAGCCATGGCTTCGCGCCGTAACGCCGTTGCACCACCTGATGGGGACTTCACCGGCCGCATCACGCGCCAACTCGTGGAGAAGGCGGAGGATCTCTTCGACACCGCGATGGACGCCGACGCGATCGACCCGGTGCTCGAGGACGTTATCCAGCACGCCGACGAGCTTGCCGAGTCCGAGCGTCACCAGCTCGAGGACCTCGCCCGGCTGATGGAACGGGCGCGCGCCGGCGGCGACGACACGACCGGCTCGCTCGAGCTGCCCGGCGACTTCGAGTTGACGACCTCCTCCGATCGCATGCTGCTGCTGCTGGCGGTCCACCCGCCAGTCGCCGGCGGCACCGCCGTGGGCGTCGACGAGGTGCTCGCCTGGCTGCGCGAACGGCAGATCACCACCGGGGTCGACATGAAGGCGCTGCGCCGCGCCATCGACGCGGCCGCGGGCGGCGACGATGTCAAGGATGCTGTGGTCGTGCGCGGTCGGCCGCCGCGCCCGGGGCAGGACGGGCGCATCGATCGCTTCGGGCGCAAGACCGCCGACAGCCCGCTGATCGCGCTCAGCGGCCACATGCTCACGGCGAGCGAGGTCTGGATGTGCAAGGTCGGCGACCTGGTGCTGCGGCACACGCCGCCGGAGCCCGGCGTGCCGGGCTTCAACGCCATGGGCGAGACGATCGACCCGCCCGCGCCCAGCGACACGGAGATCACCGTCGGGCGCCACGTGCGCATCGCCGAGCACGAACATTTCGCCGAAGTGGCGGGCGTCGTCAGCTTTGAGGGCAACCGCGTCGAGGTGCGCAAGGCGCTGATCTTTCACCAGGACCTGACCCACAAGAGCGACCCGATCGACTTCGACGGCGAGGTCCACGTGCACGCGGCCGTGCGCTCGCGCGCCTCCATCAAGGCCACGGGCAACATCATGATCGACGGCCCGGTCGAGGCGGCGGAGATCGAGAGCACCGAGGCGGACGTCATCCTCCGCAGCGGTGTTGCCGGGCAAGGTGCGGCGGTCATCCGCGCCGCGCGGGACATCAATGCCCGATTCGCCGAGCGCGCCAGCCTCTTCGCCGGGCGCAACATCACGCTCCAGGTCGGGTCGCTGCACGCGCGCCTGATTGCCCATCACGAGATCAGCGCCACGCAGGGCAAGGGCCACCTTGCCGGCGGCATCGTCATGGCGGGCGAAAAAGTCAGCGTCAAGCAGCTCGGCGCCCGTGGCGGCGTGCGCACCGACGTGACGGTGGGCCTGTCGACAGAGGTGCTCCAGAACCTCGCGGAGATCGACCAGCTCACGGCGCGGGTCACGCAGCGACGCGACGGCGCCGCCGAGTTGGCCGACCAGATCCGCCGCGCCGTCGGCGACCCGCTGAAGCTCAAGGCCAAGGAACTGCACGTCTACACGCGCCTGCAGCAGCTCCAGCTCGTGTGCGACGTGCAGATTCGCAAGCTTAACGAGCGCCGCAAGCAGTTGCTGGGCGAATGCGCCCGTGGCAAGGCCGGCAAGGTCGAGGTGATGTCCAGCATCATGTCGAACGTGGGCGTGACGATCGGCAGCGGCGACATCGAGCTCGACTCGCGCCCCGGCCCGTGCACGCTCATCTTCAGCGAAGCCGCCGACAGCGTCATCGTTCGACGGGCGTGAGCCGCTCGCGGCTGTTCGCGGTGGTCGGTCACGTCAACCGGTCGGCGAACATCTCGCGATAGTGGCGATACCACTGGCTCTGGAACCGCTCCTGCGGGTCGTACCGGCGCTTTAGCCGCAGCACGTCGACCAGGCGGGGATGGCATTGCTCGACCTGCCCCGGCCGGGCCCAGCGATGGTATGTCAGGTAGTAGCTACCCTCGTGGCGAATCGCCAGGTCGATCAGGTCGCGGAAGGAGTCGGCCGCCGCGGCCAGTCCCGGCCGCGTATGCACACAGTGGAGGTTGAAGATGATGCAGGCCCACGGCTGACGCGCCCAGGCGAGGAGCGTCTCATCATCGCGATCGATCAGCCGCACCGTGCCGTAGATCACAGGCGTGGTCCTCTCCCGCAGCAGCGACGCGGCGCCCGCCATGAAGGACGCCAGCGCGTGGCGCGGCACGTACAGCTCGGTGATCATCTCTGTCGCCGGCTCGCGGCTGTTCATGTGCTGATCGACCAGGGCGTGGTACCCGTCGAGGTAGCTGCTGCGCTGGTGTTCGTCCGAGAGATAGATCTGCCCATCGGTGGCCAGGTAGTGTGCGACGTAGCGCTCGTAGGCCGCGGCCGGATCGGCGTGGGCGAGGTAGATGAGCTCGCGCCACGCCTGGCCGGAGAAGGTGAGCTGCTGGCGGGGCACGAGCGTGTCGTCCGGCACGGGGTGGTAAGTGGTCACGATTCCGCGTTGGAGAAAGGCTTCCGAGGCCGCGTCGACCGAGAACTGGAAGTCGCCGTAGAGCGCGCCGGCTGCGATCTCGCGATCGAATCGTCGTGCGACTTCGTCGCTGCCGGCCAGCGCCACGCGCCGCACGATCTTGCGCCGGGGCATGAGGCGCAAACTGACGGAGGTGACCACGCCGATGAGCCCGTAGCCGCCGATCGCCAGGCGGAATTGCTCGACGTTTTCGGTGCGCGAGCAGCGGTGGATCTCGCCGCGCGCGTCGACCAGCGTAATCGCTTCGATGTCGTTGACCATGGGCGGCAGCGTCAGACCCCGGCCGTGGATGTTGGCGGCGATCGCCCCGCCGAGGCTGAGCTGATCAGCGCCCGTCTGCTTCTGAATGATGCCCAGGCCGAGGCCAGTCTCATCGCGCCGGCGCTCCGCCAGCCAGTCCATCAGCACCGGCCACTGGACGCCGGCCTGGACCTCGACGACGCGTCGGTCGGCGTCGAGCGGGCCGATACCGTCCAGCGTGGTCATGTCCAGATGCTGACACCCCCGGCCGAACTGCTGGCCGCCCATGGCGTGGCGTGACCCGGCGATGCTGATCGCCTGCCCGCGTCGCCCGGCGCGGCGCACGATCGACGCCACAGCCTCGGGTGAGGCCGGCTGATGAACCCGCGCCACGCGCGTCGCGTTAAGCCGGGCGTGCACGTCGTTGAGCACGACGCCCGGGTCGGTCGACATCGCGCGCGGCACACAGCCCAGCGGCGCCAGCGCCGCGGCCAGTGCGCCGCCGAGGCTGCGGGTAAGCAACTGACGTCGCGTCCATCCAGCCTCGCCTTGCATCGGCAACCCCTCTGCATGTGTGTCACGGCCGGGCCATCGCGCCGTCCGGAGTGCGGGTCTGCGTCCAGGCGATGATCTTTTCCGGCGCCGGGTAGCGGGCCGCGGCCTGCTCGTCGATGTCGATCCCGAGGCCGGGCTTGTCGTTGGGGTAAAGGTACCCGCCGCGCTGCACGGGGCAGCCGGGGAAGACCTCGCACGCCGCCTCGCCGAACGCGCACCACTCCTGGATGCCGAAGTTGTAGCTGGCGAGGTCCAGGTGCAGGTTGACGGCGTGGCCGACGGGGCTGGTGTCCGCGGGCCCGTGCCACGCGGTGCGCACGCCGTGCAGTTCGCCGAGGATCGCGACCTTGCGCGCCGGCGTCAGGCCGCCCATCTGGCTGATGTGCATGCGCATGAAGTCGATCTGGCGGTTGACGATCAGCGGCGTCCACTCGCGCGGATGATTGAACAGCTCGCCCATCGCCAGCGGCGTGGTGCACACGCGGCGGATGTTCTCGAACCAGGGCAGGTCCTCGGGCGCCAGCGCGTCCTCCAGGAAGAACAGCCGCAACGGCTCGCAGAGCTTGGCGAACTCGACCGCCTGCGTCGGCGTCAGCCGCTCGTGGATGTCGTGAATGAGCTCGACCTCGGGGAAGCGCTCGCGCACGGCGGTCAGCGCGTCGAGGGTGGCGTGCATGTAGCCGCGCGGGTCGAAGTAGGCACCGGGCAGCGCGCCGTCCGGCCCGCCGCCGTCGAGCTTGGGCCCGCCGTAGCCCGCGACCTGCACGCGCACGTGGCGCACGCCCTGCTCGACGAAGGCGCCCACGCGGTCGAAGATGGCGTTGAGGTCGCGTCCGCCGGCGTGGCGGTAGACGGCCGCGGCCTCGCGGCACTTGCCGCCGAGCAGCTCGTAGACCGGCATGCCCGCGCGCTTGCCCTTGATGTCCCACAGCGCCTGGTCAATACCGGACATTGCGTTGTTGAGCACCGGCCCGTTGCGCCAATAGCCGTTGACCGCCATGAGCTGCCAGAGGTCCTCGATGCGGTCGACATCGCGCCCGATCACCAGCGGACGCAAGTGCTCGCGGATGGCGGCCGCGACAGCGAGGTGGCGCTGGGTGAAGGTCGCGCACCCCACGCCGTAGAGCCCGGGCTCGGACGTCTCGAGCTTGACGACGACCAGCGGCAGCTCCTGCGGAGCCGTGAGAATGACCCGAACGTCCTGAATCGTGATCATGGTTGCATCCGTTGTAGGGTGGGCAGAGCGAAGCGAAACCCACCGTCTTCCGCATTTGTGGTGGTTTCCGCTTCGCTCTGCCCACCCTACGGCCGCTCGTTGCCCTCCACCGGCGTCCAGCCGGTGTCCGCCTCGATACGCGAGATGTCGACGAGGCGGTCCAGCGGCTCCTTGCGCCGTGGCACGCCCTGGTAATGTCGCTCCAGCAGCCGGTCGACGGGCTCATCGCTGTTGGGCGCCGCCGCCGCGGGCAGGTAGCGCCGGTGCCCGGGCAGCGAGCTGTCGAGGACTGCGGCGATGAGGCGGGCGGCGTCGCGTCGCGCCAGCCACGCGAAGCCCTGCCCCACCTTGTCGGGCCCGAGCCTCGATCGCCGGCGCTCGTCCGGCGGACCGTCCGGCAGCGCGGGAAAACGCAGCGACACCGCCTCCAGCGGCCCGATCGCCTCGAAATAGTCGAGCATCTGCTCGCTGGCGAGCTTGCTCAGGCCGTACGAATTGCCCGGGCTCGGCGGCGTGTCGCCATCGAGCGGCAGGTAGGCCACCTCCACCGGCCGGCGCTGCCCCTCGGGCAGCGGCTGGCTGCAGATCACCTGGATCGTGCTGGCGAACACGATCTTGGCGATGCCAAGATCGTGCGCCGCCTGGAACACGTTCATGTTCATCGCGACGTTGTTGTTGTAGACGCGGGCCTCGCCCAGCCGCGGCTGCGGCGCCGGGTGGTTGCCGAGGTGGACGATGGCATCGGCGCGCGCCGCGGCGATCCAGTCATGCACCGCCTGCGTGTCGACGAGGTCGAGCACGTCGACGGGCGCGGCCGGGTCGTCCGACGGACGCACGTCCGTGGCGATGACCTCGTGGCCCCGCTCGCGCAGGTGGCTGGCGGTGACACTGCCCACGCGCCCCACGGCGCCTGTGACGATGACTCGTTGGCTCAAACCCGATGCCCTCCTGGTCGGTTCCCGGCGCTGCGGCGTGCCCGCGGGCATTCTAGGGAAAACGCGCCGCCTCACCAGCGACGCCGGGGCGGCACCGCTGGCCGGCCTATCGGCTCGCGCCTATATTGGGCCCAACCCGCTCCCGCCAGGGCCGACGCTTTGCCCCAGTTCGCCAACGCAACCGATGCCCGACCGCCCGCCGGCCCCGCGTGGATCACCGCGCCCGGGCCCGCCGCGCTGCTGCTGCTCGCGGCGCTCGCGCTGGCGCCGCTGCTCGGCGGCTGCGCGACGATCCGCACGACCGACCCGCCGCGCACCGCGACCGAGCAGTTCCTGATTTCGGAGGCCGCCGCCCGCGCCGTCGAGCAGCTTTCGGCGTCGCCGCTGCGCGACCGGGTGGTCTACGTCGACGCGACCTATTTCGAGTCGACCGACTCGCGGATGGTGATCGGCGAGCTGCGCGCCCACCTGCTGCTCAACGGCGTGCGCCTCGCCGAGGCCCGCCGCGACGCCGACGTCGTCGTCGAGGTGCGTACGCGGGGCGTCGGCATCGATCGGCTGGACTACCTGCTGGGCCTGCCGCCCGTGCTGATCCCCGCGGGCGGCGACGCGGGCCCGGTCGACGTCCCAGGCGGCACGGTCATCACGCCGGAGCTGGCCATCATGAAGAACCTCCGCCAGCGCAGCTTCGCCAGCGTCGCCTTCGTCGCCTACTGGCGCGACACGGGCGAGGTCGTCGCCAGTTCCGGGCCCTTCCTCGGCCGCGCCGAGCGCGAGGACTGGTGGTTCTTCGGCGTCGGCCCGCGCACGACGGGCAACATTCCCACGGTTGAAGAGGATGAGCCTTAAACAGGCGAGGGGGCGGGAAGTCGAGGAAGACGCGCATACCATTGACGTTTAGCCGCCGCGCCCACGCGGCGCTTCCCGCGGCTGAGCGGATCCTTCACATATGAAGCAACGGCCGCCACACCACCACACCATGCGACGTTTTCTGCTCATCCTGCTGATCCTCGTCGCACTGCTGCTGGTCGCCGGCGGCATCACGACCCACATCATCCTCCGCTCCGACCTGCCCCGCCGTATCGCCGAACGCGCGCTGGTCGACGCGCTCGGCCTCGACGTGCGCATCGCCAGCCTGCGCGTCGGCTGGACCGGCCGCACGGACGCCCGCGGCGTGCGCGTCGCCCTGCCGCTGGACGACGACCCGCTGCTCGAAGCGCCGCGCGTCGAGCTCGACCACACCGCGATCCTCGCTCTGGCGATGGGCCGACGCCTGGAGCTGCGCGACGCGCGCATCATCGAGCCGACCATCTACGTCCGCAAAGCGGTCGACGGGCAATGGAACCTCCAGCAGGCCCATCGCATCGTCGCCACGCGGCTCGCCCAGCGGCCCCCGCGCCCGGGCCCGCCGCGCCCGCTGGACCTCCCACGCCTGGAGATCACCGACGGCCACCTCATTCTCGAGCGCCACGACGCGCCACCCGAGCGGTTTGACCACCTGACCGTGCGCGGGCGCGAGCGCGGGCCGATGGCGTACGGCCTGGAGATCGACGCCCCAGCCCTGGGTGGCGCCGAAGCGCGCTTCGCCGGCGTCGCGCCGTTCACCCACGAGGCCGACTTCGACCTGCGTCCATCCTCGCGCCTGCTCAACGCCCTGCTGGGCGGCTCGCCCGACGCGCGGATGGTCGGCCAGTGGCGCGGGCGCTACGAGGACGAGCGGTTGCGCGGCACGCTGGCGCTCACCGAACTGAGCGCGCCGGGGCTGCGCCTGGCCGGCAGCGTGCGTGTGAGCGCGGGCCCCGAGCCGCCACAGCTCGAAATCGAGCCGATCCGCCTGAACCTGCATGTCACGGCGCTTGACGCCGCCGACGATGAGCCGATCCGCCTGACCGCCGGCCGCATCCTCGTCCACGACCAGCGTCTCCGGTTCGAGGGGCTGCGCGGCGCCGCCCTCGGGGGCTGGGCGGAGCTGGCCGGCGAGCTCCAACTCGATACCCGCACCGGTCAGCTCACCGCCACCTGGGATCGGCTCGAAGCGCCGCCCGGCTTCGCCCACGCCGGCCGCCTCGACGTCACGCTCCAGCGCCACGGCCCGCGGCTGCACCGCGTCCAGGCCACCGCCCAGACCCAGGGCTCGGCGCTCGGCGACCCCTACCGCGCCACGCTCGACCTGACCGCCACCGGCAGCAGCCTCACCAACCTCACCGGCTCGCTGCGCGCCCGAGAGCTGCGCTTCGCCGCGCAGGGCGCCCCCTACCGCCTCGACGATGCAGCCGTCCGCTTCCGCGTCGCCGGCCCGGAGATCGCCCTCACCCAGATCGACGCGCACGACCCGGCCCAGGACATGCGACTGACCGGCCAGGCGCAGTACGACCGCCACGCGCGCGCCTGGAGCGTCGCCCTCGACGCCCGGCAGCTCGCCCTGCCCGGCCTGCCGACGGCCATCGACGTGCTGACCGTCCGCGTCCGGGGCGATGAGCAACGGGCCGTGCTCGACGACGCGGAGCTGCACATTCTCGATGCCCAGGCGACGGCGACGGGCGAGTACGTCTTCGACGCCGACCAGCCGCTGACCATGGCCGTACGGCTCAACGAGCTCGCGCTGCCCGCGGCCGTCGCGGCGGTCGACGTCGATGGCGAGCCGGCCGTGCTTCACGCCCGCCGCATCGCCGGCGAAGCGACGATGGCGGGCACGTTGTGGCCGCTCGACCTTGCTGCCCGCGCCGACCTCGTGGCGCGCGACCTGCACGTCCACCGCGACGTCCTCGGCGACGTCGAGCTGCGCCTCCACGCCCACGCCGACCGGGAGACAGCCGGCTTCCACGCCGACGCGATCGAATGGCTCGACGGCCAATGGCGCATCGGCGGCCGCCTGCGACGCGACACCGGCCAGGCGGAGTTGACGCTCGAAGCCGAGGACATCGACCTGACGCTGCTTGAAGGGGTGCTGGATCAGCCGCTGGGCCTGACCCTCGGCCGCGCCGACCTGGCCGTGCGCGCCACCCCGGGCGACGACCCCGCCGTGCGCGGCCGCTTCAGCCTCCGCAACGTCGACCGCCACCCCGTCGCATTCGAAACCCTCACCGGCGAGCTGCGGCTGGCCAATGGACGTCTGACCTTTCACGACATCGACGCCGCGCAGGACGACGGCCGACTCACCGGCGAGATCAGCCTGCCCCTCGCCCACCCGGCGCGCCCGCGCGTCGAGCTCGACTTCGACAACTGGCCCGTAACGCTCGGCGAACCGGGCACCCTCGCCGCGGCCGTCTCCGGCCAGGCCGCCGTCGAGATCGACATCCCCACGCGCCGCGGCCGCGGCGACGTGACCCTCGCCGCCGACGTCGCCCGCGACGGCGAGCACCTCGCCCGCGCTGACCTCGCCATCCGCATCGACCAGCACATCGTTCACCTCGCGCGCTTCACCGGCGACACGCTCGACGGCCGCCTCGCCGCCACCGGACACGTCGACCTGCACACCCCGCTCGCCAGCGAGTTGCACCTCGAGTGGACGAACCTTCGGCCACGGCAATTGGCCGAGATCTCGCCCCACTTCAGGCGGGTGCGCGGCCAGGTCAGCGGCGCGCTCAGCCTCGGTCGCAGCACCGCCGATCGACCGCTCGGCGTCGTGCAGCTCGACGTCACGCTCCAGGGCGCCAACGCTTCATACAGCGGGCTCGCGATCGGCGACGGCAGCGCGCGCGTCTTCTTCGATTTTGAACGCCCGCCCACCGAGGCCGAAGGCGACGCCGAACCCGCGCCCGACGCGCCCGGGCCGAGCCTCAGCCGCGTCGTCCTCGAGCACGCCACGCTGCAGGCGGTCGAAGGCCAGCTCAGCCTCTGGGGCCGCGCCGTCCGTCGCCCCGGCCGCCAGCTCGGCACCTACGCATGGTTCGGCCACCTCGACGGCACCGCGGACGAGATCGACCTCGAAACGCTCACCCGCGCCCTGAACCCGGACGGGGAGCCGGCCATCGGGCGCCTCAGCGCGCAGATGAATCTCGCCGTCCCGCTCGCTTTCGATCGTCCCCCCGTGCCGGACGACGCCCCCGAACTGGCCCAACTGCTCGGCGCGCTGCCGGTGGACTACACCCGCTGGCCCGACGCGTTCGGCCGCGGGTCGCTCGCGCTCGCCGAGTCCGACATCGCCAACGTCCCGCTCTTCGCCGGGTTTTACGGCCTGATGAACCTGCGCCTCGGCGGGCGCCAGCCCGACGGCCGCGGCGAGGGGCGCTTCCGCGTGGAGGACGGCCTGCTGCTGTTCGAGTCCTTCCGCTACCACAACCGCGGGCTGCAGATCAACCTCGCCGGGCGTCTGCACGACCTCTGGGAAGGAGGCGACAGCGAGCTGACCGGCTACGCGCTGCTCTCGCTCCAGCCCCTGCCCGACGTCGAGTTCATCGACGTCCTCGGCGACGCGCTCACCGCGCTCCAGGCCGGCATGACGTCCGTCGAGTTCTACGGCACGGTCAGCAAGCCCGAGTACCGCACCATCCCACTGCAGGGCCTCCGCCGCGCGATCCGCGGAATCGTCACCGGCAGCTCCACGCCACAGGAGTAGGCTCCATCCGAAAAGGTGTGCCACTGGTGGCTCGCCCACCAGTACCCGGGGTCAGGCGCGCACACTGGCGGACAAGCCGCCAGTGGCACCCGCCTGCGTCGCGCTCAGGACATCGCCGGCACCGCGGGCACGTCGTAGGGCTTGCCCGAGCCGCGGCTGGCGTTGGCGGCCTCGATCATCGCGACGATGGCCAAGCTCTGCTCCGCCGGCACGTCCGACTGGCCGTGCGGCAGCGTGCGCAGGATCGCCTCGAGCATCGGGGCGTAGGGCGGCCGGCCGGGCTGGCGCATGTCGATGTAGTCAGGCCCCGTCGCACGCTGGATCGCTCCGCCGAACTGGTGGTGCACCCCGCGCAGGCCGTGTATCGTCGCCACGCGGCCGTCCTCCCAGGTGAAGGTCACGGCGTCGTGGTGGTCGTTGGCAATGACCTGAGCCGTCGCCGCCCCGCCACCCATCGCCGTGACCGCCATCTCCACCGTGTGGCAGCCGTACCAGAACAGCCCGCCCTGCGTCGGCTCGATCGCCATGGGCCCGAACAGGTCGATCGCGTGGATCGGCTCGTCGGCGTGGGCGGCCAGCGCCTGGGTAAACGGCTCGGCGTAACGCAGGCTCGAGCAGCTCATCACGGCGATGCCGCGCTCGCTC
The DNA here is from genome assembly GCA_040905445.1 of Phycisphaeraceae bacterium. Lineage (GTDB taxonomy): Bacteria > Planctomycetota > Phycisphaerae > Phycisphaerales > Phycisphaeraceae > SKPT01. The sequence goes on from JBBDRN010000017.1 coordinate 37,477, forward strand.
GCGAGCGCGAAGATCTGCCGCGCGTGGTCGAATCGCGTCGCCAGCGGCTTGTCGATGAACACCGGCTTGCCCGCCCCCGCCACCTGCTTGAAGAAGTCCAGGTGCTGCCGGCCGTCCACGGCGGTGATGATGACCAGGTCGCTCCGCTCGGCGACGGCCGCGGGCGAGTCGAGGATCTCGACACCATAGTCGTCACGGATCTGGGCGGTGTACTTCTCGACACGCTCGTAGCTCTTGTCGAAGTCATCGGCCCCGCCCGGGTAGCCGCAGGTGACGCGCGCCCCGGGGACGTGGTGCTCGCTGGCCTCGTCGTTGAGCAGCTTCGTGAACGCGGGCACATGGGAGGTGTCGAGCCCGATGAGGCCGATCTTGAGAGCGCTTGTGGATGCCATGGTGGAACCTGGTGAATTGGGGGATTGAGGTTGGGGATCAGTCGACGGGCTCGCCAACGAACGTGCGCGTCAGGTCGCGGATGGCCTCGTCGGGCCCGGCGAAGACGTGCGTGACGCTCGTGCCGCTGCGCAGCGAAGGCCCCTCGCCGACGACGATGGCGGGCTCGTGGTGCTCCATCTCGCCGAAGCCGCCGTACGTGCCGTCGTCGCTGTAAGCCTGGAGCGTATCGCCGCCGACGAGGTCTTCGCTCTCGCGGGGAAGATCGACGTAAACCTCGCCGGGCTGGGGCAGGAAGGAGCGGGCGATGAGCGTGGACATCGTGGCGTTGACGCGGCGGTAGTAGCCCATGCGGCCGGCGGTCTGGTCGGGTCGCAGGCCCATCTTGACGCGCCCGGGCCCGCCGATGAAGAAACGCACGGCCCGGTCGTCGACGCGGACGTTCTCGGGGCCGAGCGGGTCGAAGTAGGCGCGGGGCTGGTCGACCGGGCCGACCGTCGGGCAGACAAGCGTCCCGCCGGGCGGGATCTGCAGCAGTTGCCAGCCGCCGGCCACGGCCTGCTCATCGCCCTCGACGAGCGAGAGGTCGTGGCGCACGGCGAAGCCGAGTTGGCGCACGTCCGCGGGCAGGTCGGTCGGCGGCCCAAGCTCCAGCACCTCGCGCGAGACGTTGAGCGTGATGCGCTTGTCGCTGCGGTGGTCCTGCAGCGCCATGGTCGCCGCCCAGACGAGTCGGCCCTGGTCCTGCTCGATGACGCCCCACTCGCCCGGGTCCATCGCCGCGGGCAGCTCCGCGCTGGAGATCGGGTCGATGCGGGCGGCTTCCAGGTCGGTCCAGATGAAGCCGACCTCCGGCGCGATCCAGAACCGGTCGCCACCGAACGGCCCGCCCTTGGCGAGCAAGGGGCCGGCGGTGTCGGCGTGGGTCAGCGCCGGGTCGTGCCAGAAGATGTTGTCCTCGACGCCCGGCAGCTCGCAGCCAAGCACGCGGGCGGCGTGGTCGGTCAGCAACAGTCGGCCGTCGCCCGCCTCCCAGGTGTGTGTGGCGTGGTCGCAGCCCTCGATGGCGTCGCGGAGTGGGTCGAGCCAGTCGGCCATGCGTTGCCCCTTGGTGTCCGTGGCATCGACCACGTTACGGCAAGGGGGCGCGAGGCACAAGCCGCCATCCACGACGCGCACGCCCGTTAGCGGTCGCCCTTCGGACGCGGGGCGGGGGCGCGTCCCGGGGTCACTCGATCACATGAACGCCGACGCCCAGGTCGATCCACAGCCCGTCGCGGTGCCGCAGCAGATCGTGATGGTGGTGGGTGTGGCGGGGGCGGAGATGGAAGTCGTAGTTCCGCTCATAGGACCGGTCGTAGGGCCGGTGGTGCCGCCAGGCGCCCAAGCCGCCCGGCCTGGTCACGCGCCAGTGGTACCACCGCTCACCCGCGTCGCATCGGAACCCGTAACCATGCGGGTCGAAGCGGTGATCGTGACGAAGCGCCGGCCGGGCAAAGTCGAACTCGTCGACGTGCGGGAGCTGCGAGCCGAAGCCCATCGCATCGACCTGCCACCGGTCCAGGATGTCGACGCGCCGCTCGACCGGGGCGTCGAGGCGATGGTCGCGGTAATCGCTCGGCCGGTCGTGCTCACGCCGTGGCCAGCCCCCGAGTCGATGCCCGCCGCGCAGGACGCGGACGCTGCTGTGCGGGTGGACGCGCTGGGCTGTCGAGCGTTCGACAATGACGCGGCGCGGGCTGCGCTCGATGACGACGCCGCCGCGAGCCGGCGCCTGCACGATCACGATGCCGGAAGACGCGTGCGGCTGGATGTGCCTCACGTGGCGGGCGTGGCGGGGGTGGTGGGGGTGCGGTTCCGCAGCGGCGGAGGCGGCCAGCGCCGGGACGATCAATAGAGCAGCCGCGATTGGAATCCAACGTAAGCGTGCTGTAATGTGCACGTTGACATCGGCGTGGGTGTGGTCGAGCCATT
>JBBDRN010000018.1:0-36457 GCA_040905445.1 Phycisphaeraceae bacterium
TCCGTGCCATGTCCACTTCATCGGCTTACACCTCGCTTCTCACACACTTTCTAAAGCATCCCCCTCGTCTACGCGGTGCAAAAAGGTTCATCCGCGATTTCCGGGAACGACCCGGGCATGCCGGATCCTCGTTGCAGCCCCCGCCGGGGGCGACCAGCCTGTAGCCACGGGTGAAGCGGCTGGCCGGCCGCGGCAAGCCGCGCAACCCGTGGGAACGTCGGCGTTCGTCCCGCCTCCACGGGTTCCGCTGCGCTGCACCCGTGGCTACAACCCGCAGCCCCCGCGGGGCTGAAGTCTGGTGCCGGCGATTGCGATGCCGTGGTCAAGGTCACGTAAGATCTCTGATAACCGCGAAGCAGCGAAGAACGCGGAGGGCGCGAAGGGATGCGATTTGCGTAACTTCTGTTTCTTCGCGCACTTCGCTTACTTCGCCTCTTCGCGGTTCAATGACGAGTTCGTTCCGCTGCCCGCACCCGCGGCTACAACCCGCAGCTCCTGGGGAGTTGAAGTCGACACCGGCGATTGCGATGCGAGGCGGTCGGCGTCAGGCCCCGAAAATCCCGGATGAACCATGAAAAAGCCGGCCCATCAAGGGCCGGCTTCACACTGCGCGCCGCGTGATCGGGTGAATTCAAGGTTTAAAAATTCAGACCGATGCCGACCGTGTAAATGAACTGGCCGTCCTCGAAGCCGTCGTCGATGTCCTCGTTGTCGCGGAAGAAAAACTCGTACTCGGCGCGGCCGAACACGAACGTCGTGTCGCGCACGTACCACTTGGCCCCGGCCTGCGGACCGGCGACCCACGTATCACGGACGGCATCGCCGTAGCGGTAGCCGAGGTTGGCACCGATGAAGGGGCGCAGCTCGCCCATGTCCAGGTGGAAGTCGGCGAAGAGGCGCGTGCCGGCATTCCACGTATCGCGCGAATCGCTGCCGCCGCTCCAGTTCACGTCCTGACGCACGCCCAGCAGCCAGTTGCGTGTGACGTAGTTGCCCAGTTGGAAGGTCGCGTTGGCCTGGCCGCGGTTAAAGTCGTGGTCGTTCTGGCCGCCAGCGCCCAACGTCAGTTCGTGATCGCCCTGCTGCGGGCCAAACGTCCCCGGCGGCTGGGCCAGAGCTGGCGTGGCCGCGAGGATCGACACGGCCAACACACTTGTCATCAAGTAGCGCATTACAACGCCTCCTTCATAGAAACAGAAAACCATGAGACACTCGAACTGCCGACGGGCCTACACCGACCCGGGGCAACGTCACTCGACCTCGCGGCCGCGCGGCGATTTGCGTCAACGAAACTTGCTGGGCGATGCATCGTGGCAGACTGCCCCTGAACCCGTCGGACGGTCGGCCGATCCTTTGGCCAACGTCCGACCTCCAAAACCTTCGGGCGACATGGCGACTCCCTCGCATGCGCACGCCTGAGTAACACGTGCTGTTCGCCCCTTGCGCATGTTGGTGGCGAACCATAGACAGCGCCCCCGCGGCAAGCAACAACCTTTGCACGGAAGATGATGCATTTTTCACGTCGCGCGCCCGTCGCACGCGACGCACCACGCCGCGCCCGTCCGGGCCGTGTGTCGGCGATACAACTAAACGCAGGAAGTGGCGTGGGTTGCGGGCAAACATGATGATCGCTTGCGCTGCGTGAAGAAAGATGACCCGGCCGGAACGCGCCGCCGCGTTGTTCCCCCCTATCGCCCGCCGGCGTCGATCGGGCTTAATTTTTCTCGCAGAAAGATGGCGCCGCGCGCGGCGGCGCGCGCGGCGCACGACGATCGGCGCCGCCTCATAAGCCTTTGCAAGCAAAGTGCATCGATCGCGCACCGACCGCGCGTGGCGCAGGAGGAGAGGGCCATAAAAAAAGAGCGGCGATACATCCTGTACCGCCGCCCGGAGGGAAAAGAGAGACGCCTGATTTTTGGATCGGTACATCACCGATCCCCCCGGCCCCCACCACACCCCACCACACCCCCCACTCAAGCCCGCCGTGGTCTGCACTCAGCCGACGACGTCGGAGAAGAGCGCCTCCGACTCGGCCATCGCTTCGGGCAGGCTCATGGTCACTTCATCGACCGATGCCCGCGAAAGCTTGAGCCAATCCATCAACTCCGCGGGCAGCGCGGTCGTCTCGACGCTCCGCGTGAAGCCGATCTCCTGCTGCGCCGTGATGATGTCCGCGATCGTCACCAGCCCGGTAAGCGTGCGGTTCTTTTCCGGTAGCGTCATCGGGTGATGATGAAACCCCGTGACGTAGGCGAAGCTCGACGGGAACTTCCACGCCCGGCAGAGCCCCGCCCCGAAGTGCTGATGGTCCGCGCCGAGGCACTGCTGTTCGGCCTGGCGCAGGGTCATCTCGGGGTTCGTCTCGAGCAGCTCAAGCGCCTGCGTGAACTTCGGCCGACGCGCCTGCATCTCGACCAGGATGCCGATGTCGTGGATCAACCCGGCCAGGAAGGCCTCGTCCGGCAGACCAAGCCCGACGTGCTTGGCCAGCAGCCGCGTGGCGCTGGCACAGGCGACGGAATGGCTCCAGAGGTCGCGGGCGTTGAAGTTCGGGGTGATGCGCCCGCCGCGGAAGAGCTTGGCGAGGCTCGCGGCAATGGCGATGTTCTTGACCGCGTTGAGCCCAAGCAGGACGATCGCGCGGTTGATCGAGCCGATCTGCCCCGGCAGGCCATAGAAGGCGGAGTTGACCACCTTGAGGATGCGCGCCCCCAGGGCCGGGTCGTTGGTGATCACGCGGTTGAGATCGTGGGCCGTCGAGTCGGGATCCTCGACCAGTCGGATGATTTTGAGCGTGACCTCGGGCAGCGTGGCGATGTGGGAGATTTCCTGGATCGCCTCGTCCACGAGGCGCGCCTGCACGGCCACCGCGTCGCTCGCAGCCGTCGCCGGGGTCGCCGGGTTGGAAGGGGTGGCGGGGGTTGTTGCTGCCTGGGCCATGCTGGTGTCTCGCCGGTGGTTGCGTCGGGCGTGGGCGGACGGGGAAAGCCGTACCGGAGCGCTGCAGGGATGCCGCGGCTTGGCTGCTATCGACACAGCCGACCCCGGTCTTGATGGGGCCTTCCACGCCGCGACGACGAACGATGCGTGGCTTGACGCCCACGGCACGGTTGTAGCGAGTGGGCAAGGGGCTGGGGGGATACGGGGAAGGGGGGCAGTCGGCAGGGCAATCGGCAGTAAGGAGCCTCGGGTGACGGCTTGGCCGCCGTCTCTCCTTTCCCCACCACCCCCTGCCCTCTGCCCCTCTCTCCCCTCACGCCACCAACTGTGCCACGGTGATCCGATCGAAGTCCTCGCGCAGCCGCCGCGTCGCGTCGCGGCAGGCGTAGCGCAGGCGTTTGACGGCCTGGCGGCTGGCGGCGGGGGCCGCGTCGCTGAGCGGGAGCTGGACCTGGACCGGGCCGTCGACCGCCTCGACGATGCGCAGCAGCGACAGCTTGCGCGGATCCTCGTCCAGGCGGTAGCCGCCCCCGCGGCCGAGTTGCGAGCGAATCAGGCGCTGCCGCGACAGAGCCTGGAGAATCTTGAGCGCCGAGTCGGTCGGGATCGCCAGGTGGCCGGCAATCTGGCGCGCCTGGACCGGCACCTGACGGTCGCACTCGGCGAGGTAGGCCACAGCCAGAACAGCGTGAGCGGCAGTGCGGGAAAGCTTCATGGGCACGCCTTTTGTACGCGGTACCGGCGGCGATGGCATGGTGAGCTTGAAGCCCGGCGGCGCCAAGCGGGCGCGTGGCCCCGGCGCGAGTGCATGATCCGGCATCCGTCGCGCTGAAGCGCTTCGGCAGCCCGTTCGACAGGCCCGGTTACATCCCGTGTCGGCGCGACAGGGGGTTCGGCTTAAAAAAAATCCGGAACCCACAAACTCGAAATTGCGGGTCGACCCGGCTTTCTGAGCTGAAATCAGGAACCCCGGTCGATCACCCGAACATTGCGCCGCCCGTCGTCCGCGGGCCAGACCGACCCGCGCGCGCCCCCGAGCAGCCGACGCACCACTCCCACCCCACTGGCCACGAGCGAGGCGACGGCGAACACCGCGGCCGCCACCGTCACCGCCGTCAGCGTCAGGATGATCAGCGGCAGGACGACGACCATCACCGCCGCCAGGACCGTCGCCTTCCACACCCATCCGGGCCGGCCCTGCAGCCGCGCGTGCCAGGCGCGCAGGCGCGGATCATGCTGAATGTAGCTATATCTGAACATCGCTTGCGGGCATGGTAGGCGGCCAACCGGCGCGATACAAGGGGGATTCCCCGGCTGCCGGGCGCGGGGCGTTACGATGCGGCCACAGCGCAGCAGGTCACGCGTGCGATCGGCGGGCGCACCGATTGCCATCGGTGGCTTGCGGACCCCATGCGCCCGCCAAAGGACGTTCCATGATGCTCGTGATGGCGGCCTGGATCCATGACATCGACCCCGTGGCGATCGGGCCCGTGCGGTGGTACGGCCTGTCCTACGTCCTGGGCTTCATTCTCGCGTGGCTTCTCATGCGGCGCGTCACCCGCGTCGGCATCTCGCCGATCGAGCCGGCGCAGGTCACCGACCTCGTCCTCTGGCTGGGCGTCGGCGTGCTGCTGGGCGGGCGGCTCGGCTATGCGCTGCTCTACCAGCCGGAGCTGTTCATCGAGTTCAGCGGTGAGCTGCCGTTCTGGGGCCTGCTCGCCATCCACCGCGGGGGCATGGCCAGCCACGGCGGCATGATCGGATGCGCGGTGGCCGCGCTCCTCTTCGCCCGGCGCACCGGGGTGAACCGCTTCTTCCTCCTGGACCTGATGGCCTTCGCCGCGCCGCTCGGCCTCGCGGGCGGGCGGGTCGCCAACTTCATCAACGGCGAGCTGATCGGCCGAGAGGCACCCGATGGGCTGCCTTGGGCCGTCAAGTTCCCCCAGGAAATGCGCGACTGGGACGACGCCCACCTCGCCGAGCTTTACGCCGCCCTTCCCCCGGCATGGCAGGTCAACGAGCGGCTGGACCACTGGAGCCTGTCGGCCGTGCAGGCGATGGTGCAGCGAGGCCAGCCCGACGTCATCGCCGTCGTCGAGCCGATGCTCATCGCGCGGCATCCCTCGCAGCTCTATGCCGCGCTGCTCGAGGGGCTCGTCGTCTTCGCGGTGCTGGCGTTCGTTTGGCGGCGGCCGCGCGTGCCGGGACTGGTGGTGTCGCTGTTCGCGATCGTCTACGGCATCGGACGGATCGTCGGCGAAATGTTCCGCAGGCCCGACCCCCACCTCCTGGACGCCGAATTCGCGCTGCTGGACATCACGCGCGGGCAGTGGCTCAGCGCACTGCTCGTGGCGGTCGGCGTGTGGGGGCTTTGGTATGTCCACCGCCGCGGCGCGTCACCGCTCGGTGGATGGAGGGCGGTGGCGTCGAACAAGGCGCGTTAGCGATTGTCCGCCGCCCCTCTCGGATGCGGCCTAAGCCGACGCCTCACCATTGGTGGAGGCGCTGGCACTGGCGGTGCTCGCCGCTTCGCCATTGCGACTGCGGCGGGGTCGGCGGTTGCCCGCCGCGACCCAGACGACGCGGTCGGCGGCGTGCCAGGTGCCCCGGCCGTAGGGTTGATGCGCGGGGCGAAGCCTGACGAACGCGGCCCCGTCGTCGGCGGCAATGTCGCAGATGCGGGCGGTCAGGTAGCCGTTGAGGGTCGAGACCGTGTCCCCCATCGTCAGTTGCCGCCCCGAGTAGTCCACAGCGTGCTCGAGTTTTCGCATGAGGGTGGTCCTTTCGTAGGTGAATCCTAGGCAGCCCGGAGGTCCGATTCCACGGTAGGCCCCATGTCCGGGTCCGGCCACCACGATGGCGCAGGGAAGCTAACCTGCCCCCGCGTGGGGGGTGCCCGTAGCTCGCCGCCGCAGCAGGGGCGAGGTTGCGTCCGCCGGTGAGATGCGGGATAAACAGGACGACACGATGCACCAGGAAGGATGCTCATGGAAACGACGTTGATACTGATCAAGCCTGACGCCGTGCAGCGCGGGTTGATGGGGCGGATCCTCAGCCGCTTCGAGGACAAGGGCCTGGCCATCGTGGCCGCCAGGTTGATGCAGATCACGCCCGAGCTCGCGGGCCAGCATTACGAAGCCCATCAGGGCAAGCCCTTTTACGAGGGGCTGGTCAAGTTCATGACGTCGAGCCCCGTGCTCGCGCTGGCGGTGCGCGGCGACGGCGCCATCACCATCTGCCGCAAGCTCATGGGCACGACCAAGAGCGCCGAGGCCGACCCGGGCACCATCCGCGGCGACTTCGGCCTGTCGACGGGGTTCAACCTCGTGCATGGCTCGGACAGCCCCGAAGCCGCTGAGCGCGAGCTGGGGCTCTTCTTCAAGAAAACGGAGATCCTCGACTACGACCGCACGGCCGAGCGCTGGATCGTCGAGTGATACGGATTCCCCATTCATCGCGCGCGTGGTGCTGACGCGGGGTGCCACTAGCGGCTTGGCCGCCAGTGGCCGGGTGCTCCGGCCCCGCCACACCCCGCCCCCGCCACGCACGCGTGCTCATCGTCGCGCATACGCCGCCGCCCCGGGACCACCGGTCCCGGCTTTATACGCCCGTCGTTGCCCTATGGGCGATGCGTTCCGCGCGTCGGTGAGCACCGCATTTCCCATGCGGTGCTAAGGACGTGGCGGCGCGTCGTCGTCGGGTGGCGTGTCGTCCTCGAGGTCGAACAGCCGGCGCAGCGCCGCGGCATAAAAACCGAGCGATGCCGACTCGTCCGCGGCCTCGATCTGGCTCAGCGGCAGGTGGAGGATCTTGTTAATCAGTCGATGCGTGTGCTCTTCGAGCAGCGCCTCGATGAGCTGCTCCTCCGAGCCGACAATGTCGTCGCCGCCGTCTATCGCGGACGTGGCGGACGTGGCGGGGGTGGCGGGGGTGGCGGGGGGGGTAAGGATCGGGGCGAGCAGCTTACGGGCTGTCCGCCGCGACTCCAGCGCACCGATCTCGTGCAGTTGATGCCGCAGCCGGCGGATGAGCTGGCCCAGCTCGCGGTGCTGGACCTGCCGCATCGTCTGCGCCACCGCGTGGGCGACGTGGGCCTGGCAATGCTCGACCTGCTCGCGGCGCTGGTCGACGTTGCCCGCGACAACGTCGTTGAGGTCGTCGATGTTGTAGAGGTAGACGTTGGGCAGCGCCCCGACCGCCGGCTCGACGTCGCGCGGCAGGGCGATGTCAACAATCACCAGCGGCCGCCGGCGACGCCGACGCACCGCCGCCTTGCACCGCTCGGCCGTCAGGATCGGCTGCCGCGCCCCCGTCGACGTCACCACCACGTCGGCCTCCACAAGCAGCTCGTCCAGATCGTCCCACGGGCGCACGACGCCGTCGGCCGCCAGCGACAGCCCGTGCGCCAGCAACTGGGCGCGCTCCAGCGTGCGGTTGGCAACCCACAGCCGCGCCGGCGCCAGGCTCATCAGGTGGCGCAGCGTGAGCTTCGCGATCTCGCCGGCCCCGAGGCAGAGCACGGTCTTGTCGGCAAAGCTCTCAAAGACGCGCCGCGTGAACTCGACCGCCACCGAGCCGACCGACACGCGTCCCGCGTCGATGCCGGTCGCGGCGCGGGCGTGCTTGCCCGCGGCCAGCGCCTGCTGAAACACCTTGTGCAGCACCGGGCCAACCGCGCCGGCGGCGACGCCCGCCTCGTAGGCGCGCTTGACCTGCCCGAGGATCTGCGCCTCGCCGAGCACCATCGACTCGAGCCCGGCACAGACGCGGAACAGGTGCGTCACCGCAGCCTCCTGCTCGCGGGCGATCGTCGAGGCCGGGTCCAGCCCCCCGCCCCCGCCGTCGCCACCTTCACCGCCACCAGCCGCCTGCGCATGATCGACGATGAGCTGGCGCAGGGCCGGCGTGTCGGGCCCCTGCCCCGCGGGCCGGGCGACGTACAGTTCCAGCCGATTGCACGTGCTCAGCAGCACAGCCTCCGCCCCCGGGAAGCGGCTGCGAAGCCGGGCGTAGAACGCCGGCAGGTCGTCCGGCGACGGCGCCAGCGCTTCGCGCAGCTCGACGTCGGCGGTGCGATGGTTGAGCCCGAGCAGGGAGATGCGCATCAGAGCACCTCCCGCGAGTTGGCGAATGGCTGATGGCTGATGGCTGACGGCTGATCGCGCGTTGGCGTGGTTGTCGCGTCGCCGTGGCTCGATGTGCCGGTCACGAGGCCGTACGTCGCCAGGAGCAGCACGAGGCCGACGATGGCGAGCCAGGCGGCGCGGGAGCCGCGGAAGCTACTGGTGTGGCGCACATTCATGACCAGCGCGTAGGCCAGCCAGGCGAGCGTGGCGAGCGCGAGCTTCGGGGCATAGGCGTACACGGGCAGGGGCCCGGCATCGGCGGGGGCGTCGAAGAGGATGACCACGCCGGCGACGAGCCCCAGCGTCAGCAGCGCGAACCCGAGCGTCGCCGTGCGGATGATCAGCGTCTCGATCGCCTCCAGGCTCGCGATCGGCTGGGGCAGCGGACGCCTGCGCTTCAGCCGCCGCTCCAGGTAGAGGAACATCGTGCCCGCGACGGCGGCGACCGCGGCCAGCGCGGTGCCGGCGTAGACGCTCGCCAGGTGCAGCAGGTGCCACAGCGGGTGCAGCGTGTTGAGCGCGAACGGGCGGTAGGTGAAGTGCGCGGCACAGATCGCCCACGCCAGCACCAGCGCCAGCAGCGGCAGGGCGAACGCGGCAAAGCCGGTGATCCGCGGCCGAGCCTGCACGTAAAGCACCAGCCCGCCGAGCAGCGCGGCGATCAGCAGCAGGCCGTCCACGTGCGCGCTGACCGGCTGCCAGGCGCGGTGGACGACGAGCCAGCGGTAAAGGAAGAGCCCCGCCGCGCCGGCAGTAACGGCAGCGACGAGCAGAGCGGAGAATTTCTGATTGCTGAGGTCTGACTTCTGATTGGGGGCGGCGGGCGTTGTGGGCGCTGCGAGGGCGGGGACGCCCACGGATTGCAGTCCGTGGGCTTCGGCCAGCGCGCGCAGCGCCCGCGCCCAAGCGAGCAGGGCGAGGAACGTCAGCAGAACGAGCAGGAGCGTGGTAAGCATGCGGGGCGTCGGGTGTGCCGCGAGGCGAGGGTGTGGCGGGGGCGGGTGTGGCGGGGAGTCGGGTGGGTGGAGCGAATCGCACCCACCGCGATCGCACGCGGGCGGTGCATCCACCGCACCGACGCCATCGCCCCTTCACCCCCCCGGCGTCCGGGGCGGTCCGTCGGCGGTCAGGCCGTCGAGATGGTCGCGCAGGGCGTTTTCACCATGTGCCTTAAGGATATCCAGGGCGCGGCGGTCCGTCAGGTCCCCGGGTCGCCCGGCCGAGGGATTCTCCCGGCCGCGCATCGCCTCGCGGTAGGACCGGGCGATCGCGAGCAGCCGGGGCCAGGCCGGGTCCAGCCACTCAGCGAGCTCGTCGCAAATCGCCCGTGCCGCCGTGGGCGACGCGCCGCCTGTGGCCACCGCGAGCGTGACGTCCCCGCGGCGGGCGACGGCGGGGACGGTGAAGTCGCTCGCCGCGGGCCGATCCGGCCGGTTGCACAGGATGTTGCCTTCGCGGGCATCGTGGGCGACCTGCTCGTTGACCGCCGGGTCGTCGGTGGCGGTGATGACGAGGCGGGCGCGCGCCAGGTCGCCCGCCTGGTACGGCCGATGGTGCGCTTCGTGGGCGAGCCCGGCGAGCTCATCGGCGATGACGGGCGCGACGACGACGAGGCGCGCCCCGGCGTCGCGGAGCCACCGGCCGCGGCGCGTCGCGACCGCGCCGCCGCCCACGACGACGCAGCGCCACCCCGCGGGCCGGAGAATGATCGGCAGCTCGGGCATGGGACATAGTTTAAGCGGTTGGGTCGGTGAGATGCGGCCGCCGAAGCCCACGGACTGCAATCCGCGGGCTTCATCGGGAATCATCGGGACGGGCCTCGGGGTGGGGCGGAAGATTTCGACCGGTTGGGAGATTTTGCTTGTCAGGCGGGGGAGGATGTGTATACTCACGGCGTCGGTCGGAAAGGATTCCGCCTCGGCCGACTGTCCGCGCGCACCGTCTTTTGGCCGCTGCGTCGCATTTGGTAGTCGGGCATGGTGCCTGGCTGTTTCACTGTTTCGTGACGCGCCGCAGGTTTCCGCTCGTGTGTAAGAAAAAGTCCGACGCGAAGCTCTGGACGGTCACGCTGTTTGGAGTTTCGCGATGAAGATCTACGTGGGCAACATGTCCTTCGGGATGACGGAAGAAGCGCTCGAGGCGCTCTTCACCAACTATGGCTCGGTCGACGAAGTCGCCGTGATCACCGACCGGGACACCGGCCGGCCGCGCGGCTTCGCGTTCGTGACCATGCCCAACGACGACGAGGGCCGCGCCGCCATCGAGGCGCTCAACGGCCAGGAAGTCGAAGGCCGCACACTCAACGTCAACGAAGCCCGCCCGCGCGAGAGCCGCGGCGGGGGCGGCGGCGGGGGCGGTGGGGGCGGCGGCTACCGCGGCGGTGGTGGTGGTGGCGGCCGTCGCGGCGGCGATGGCGGTGGTGGCGGCGGACCCCGCTGGTAAGTCGACCGCAGGGTCACAGCCCGACAAAAACCATCAAGCCCCGACCGGCACCCCCGGCCGGGGCTTTTTCATGCGCGCCCGCAACGCTCCTCGCCACGCGTCTCCAGCCTCCAGGGAGGGGCTTCGTGCCGGACCCTCATTGCAGCCCCCGTAGGGGGCGGCCAGCCTGTAGCCACGGGTGAAGCGGCTGGCCGGCTGCGGCAAGCCGCGCAACCCGTGGGAGATGTCGGCATTCGTCCCACCCCGGCAGGGGCGGAGGCAATTCCCACTGCCCCTGCCGGGGCAGGAGGATTCTCCGTCGCCACGTTCCACGGGTTCCGCTGCGCTCCACCCGTGGCTACAACCCGCAGCCCCTGCGGGGCTGGCGAGGCGGGCTCGGCGTAGGGTCCGCTGTGCGGACCTTCCTCCCCATCGCGGGCAAGTGAGGGCCCGGTAGCGTGAGCGGTGACCCTGGCGGCCGGTTCTCAGGGTGGCGGGGGAAAGGTCCGCATAGCGGACCCTACAGCTCCTGCGGGGCTGGAGTCCGGAGCCGGCGATTGCGGCGCGGGGTCGGCGTCAGGCAGGCCCGAAAGTCCCGTAACGTACTTGTCGCACATCGTGGCGAGCGTGGTCTTGGCCGTCGTCATGCGTATTGCGTGTTGATCGGAGTCGCACCCCATGCGGAACATAGGGCAGGCCGCGGGCCTTCAGGGGCCTACAACTTTCAGATGTCTGCGCCGTATACGATTCGCCCGGTGCTTGGGCTTGTAGGGGTCACAGTACTGAGTGTGCATCAGGGTGTTTGGTATCGCCCAACGCGCGGATCCGCGCCCTACGGCCAGCGCCACGTCGAGCAGGGGCTAAACTATCCTCATGCCCGACGACCTTTTCGCCGACTCGCGTCAGCAGCGTCGCCAGGCGGTCGAGCCGCTGGCCGTGCGCATGCGGCCGCGCAGCCTCGACGAGTTCGTCGGCCAGCAGCACTTCCTCGGCCCGGGCAAGATGCTCCGGCGCATGCTCGAGGCCGACCGGCTGACGAGCGTGCTCTTCTATGGCCCGCCGGGCACCGGCAAGACGACGCTGGCGGAGCTGATCGCGCGGTACACGCGTCGCCGCTTCGAGCGTGCCAACGCCGCGGCCGTGGGCGTCAAGGAGGTGCGCGATATCCTCGCCCGCGCCACGAGCGAGGTCGAGGCCAACGGCGTGCGCACGATACTCTTCCTCGACGAGATCCACCGCTTCAACCGCGCTCAGCAGGACGTGCTGCTTGGCGACGTCGAGCGCGGGCTGATCACGCTCATCGGCGCGACGACGGAGAACCCGTTTTTCGCGATCAACTCGCCGCTCGTCAGCCGGTCGCAGATCTTCCAGTTTCAGCCGCTGACGGAGGACGAGATCGCCGGCCTGATCCGTCGCGCCGTCGCCGACCCCGACCGAGGCTATGGCCGGCTCGAGCTCGCCATTGATGACGACGCCGTGGCCCACTGGGCCCGCATCAGCGACGGCGACGCCCGGCGGGCGCTCACGGCGCTGGAGATCGCGGTGCTCAGTGAAGCCAGCGAAGCGGGTTCCGGGTCCCGGGACCCGGAACCCGCCCCTGTCCGCATCGACCTCGAGGCCGCGGAGCAGTCGATCCAGCAGAAAGCGGTCGTGTACGACGCGACGGGCGACGAGCATTACGACGCGATCTCGGCGCTGATCAAGTCAATGCGCGGCAGCGACCCGGACGCCGCGGTCTACTGGCTGGCGCGGATGCTGCACGCCGGCGAGGACCCGCGCTACATCGCCCGGCGGATCGCCATCCTCGCCAGCGAGGACGTCGGCAACGCGGACCCGCGGGCGCTCCAGCTCGCCGCGGCGGCGTACACCATCACCGAGCGTGTCGGCATGCCCGAGTGCCAGCTCACGCTCGGACAGGCGGTCATCTATCTGGCCACGGCCCCGAAGAGCAACGCGTCGGCGCTGGCGATCTGGGGGGCGATGAGCGACGTCAAGCAGGGCCGGACCCTGCCCGTGCCCAGGCATCTGCGCGACGCCCACTACAAGGGGGCGAAGAAGCTGGGCCACGGCGAGGGCTACGCCTACGCGCACGACAGCGCGAAGGGGTACGTCGAGCAGGATTACCTGGGCGTGGACAAGCAGTACTACCAGCCGACGGATCGCGGCTACGAGCAGCGGATCGCGGCCTACCTGGCGTGGCTGCACGCCCCCACCACCCCCGCCACCCCCGCCACGCCCCCTCCCACTCCTGATCCTGATCCTGATCCTGATCCTGATCCTGATCCTGATCCTGATCCTAATCCTAATCCTGATTCCTAATCCCAATCGCGGATGAACCGCAAATTGGCGAGGTCGCGGCCGCCGCGCCGATGTAGTGAACAGCGGTCGCTCCGCCGTTGCGCGCGGCGGGGCCGGTGTGCCGTATGGATGCCCCCGAGGAGAAGGAGTCTCGCCGATGGCGCTTGGATCCCAGTCCATGGTTTCACGTGGGTTGCGAGGGGGAGGAAGCCGACGCGGCGGGCGTCGTCGGCGAAACCGCTGGCCCTGGGTGGCGCTGGCCGTGCTGGGCGTCATTTTCGGGGCCGTCTACCTGAGCAACACCGAACGGCCCGCCGGGGCACTGGCGGGCCCGGGCGGGGAACGGACGGAGGAGGTGTCGACCTCGATCAGCGCGCGGGCCGGCGGGCCGGAGCGTGCGGACGCGACGGGCGGGAATGACACCCCGAGTCCGGATGCCTCCCACCGCGTCGAGACCTCGTCGCCCTCACCGGAGCCGTCGCCCGCGATGGTGCGCCCGCGCCCGCGATCGGTGGCGGAGCTGCCGCCGCCGCAGTCCATCCCCGCCGACACCAACACCGACATCGCAGCCGACGATGCCCCGGGCGATACCGCCGGCGCGTCGGCCCCGTCGCCGCGCGAGCAGGCGTCTTCCGCGCCCGCGCCGCCCAGCCGTCGGCCCAGCGGGGCGCTCGCCCGTACCTACGACGAGGCCTTGGCCACGGCGGACGACGGCGACCCGGTCGCGGCCAGGACGATGCTCTCGCGGCTGCTCTTTGACCACGCTCACGAGCTCTCCCCCGGCGAGGCCCGCGCGGTGCGCGAGCAACTCGCCCGGCTCAACGACCGTCTCATCTTCTCCTCGAACATCCGCCGTGACGATCCCGTCGCCGCCAGCCACGAGGTCGTGCGCGGCGAGCTGCTCGGGTCGATCGCGCGGCACTACGGCCTGACGTACCGGATCCTGGAGCGGATCAACGGCCTGGACGCCCGCAGCCTGCAGGTCGGCCAGAGCATCAAGGTGCTCAAGGGCCCGTTCCACGCCCGGATCATCAAGAGCCAGTTCCTGATGGACGTCTACCTCGAGTCGCCCGACGGCGAGCCGCTGTTCGTCCGCAGCTTCAGCGTCGGCCTCGGCGAGGAGGACTCGACGCCGACCGGCCGCTGGGTCGTGACCCCGGGCCGCAAGGTGGTGGATCCCGATTGGCGCAACCCGCGCACGGGCGAATACTTCTCCAGCGACGACCCGAACAACCCGATCGGCAGCCACTGGATCGCCCTCACCGGGATCGACGAGGAGAACCGCGAGATGCGCGGCTACGGGATCCACGGCACGATCGACGCCGAATCGATCGGCGAGCAACGCTCGATGGGCTGCATCCGCCTCGCGGACGGCGACATCGAGCTCGTGTTCGACATGCTCGTCGCCGGCCAGAGCACCGTCGAAGTGCTGCCGTAGACCCGGGAAAGCTCCAACACGGCTCGCCGCGGCGCCGCCAGGGGTGGTACCCGCATTTGACTCAGAGCAACGGCGACGCCAGCGCTGCGGCGCTCTCGGCGTACTGCGTTAGCGTGCCGCGCCGGCGCCAGGCGTCGGGTGAGATCTGCCGCGAACGGGCCAGGTAGCCCTGCTGGACGAAGCGCAGCTCGGCGGTGACGGCCGGGCCATAGAGCAGCACGTTGATCTCGAAGTTGAGGTAGAACGACCGGATGTCGATGTTGGCCGAGCCCAGCAGGGCGAACGCGTCGTCGACGGTGATGGTCTTGGCGTGCAGCAGCCCGCCGTGGTATTGGTGAAGCTGCACGCCCATGTCCATAAGCGGCTCGTAGTAGTAGCGCCCCGCCGCGGCGACGAGCGGGTGGTCGGACCGGGCGGGCATCACGATCGTCACCTCGGCGCCGCGGTCCACCGCCATGCCCAGCGCGGTCATCGTCGCCTCGTCGGGCACAAGGTAGGGCGTCGTCATCACGATCTTGCGCCGGGCGGTGTTCAACGCCGCGAGCAGAACGCGGCGGAAGGTCTCGGCCTCATGGCTGGGCCCGGTGGGCACGACCTGCGCGGCAATGTTGCCCGCGGCCTGGATGGGCGGAAACAGGTCCTCGCTCTGCAACGGCACGCCCGTCTCGAAGACCCAGTCGTCGAGGAACGTGGCCTGGAGTTGGGCCACGAGGGGCCCCGTGAACCGGGCCGACAGGTCCAGCCACTTGCCCGCCCGGCTGTGGCCGTAGTCCTCGACCACGATGTTGTGGCTGCCGGTGTAGGCGAGGCGGCCGTCGATGACGGCGATCTTGCGATGGTTGCGCAGGTCGATGCGCGAAAGCTTGCGCCGCCAGAGCTGCACAGGCAGGGCGGGCACGACCTCGACGCCCAGTTGCGTCAGCTCACCGGGCACGCTGGAGTGAAACAGGGGGCGCGAGCCGGCGGCGTCGGCCATGAGGCGACACTTGACGCCGCGCCCCGCGGCGCGCCTGAGCGCGTCGATGACGCGCATGCCGTTGTCGTCCGGCCGGAAGATGTAGAACAGCAGGTGCACGTGCCGCTCGGCGGCGTCGATGTCGGCGACGAGGCGGTCGATCATCGCCGGCGTCTCGGGCAGCAGCTCCATCGCGTTGCCGCCGACGATCGGGTTGCCGGAGATCTGCTCGGCCTGGGTGACCATGTTCTCCTGCTCGGGCAGGAGCACGGGTCGCTCGATGTAAGGCCGCAGCTCCGCCTCGCGTTCGGGCATGCGCGCCAACAGCACCCGCCGGTGCGACCGCGCCCGCTCGCGGCCGAGGAAGCTGACGCCCACGAACAGGTAGACCACGAGCCCGACGATGGGCAGGAAGAAGATCATCGTCAGCCACGCCAGCCCCGTCGCGGGGGGAAAGCGCCGGCGCAGGATCACCGGGACCATGCCGATGCGCACGGCCCACTCCAGCACGGGATACAGCACGAGCCCTTGCCACAGCCAATCCATGGGGGGAAGCGTAGCCGCTGCGGGCGCGCGGTGCCGGATGGGGAGCGGAGAGAGGAAGTCGGGGCGGGGGCGTCATCGCTGGGGAGGCGTCGCGAACGCACCCAGCGCCTCGGCGACGCGCAGCGCCAGGTCGTCGCACACCAGAGCAAGGTTGACGTTCGCATCAAGCATCCCGCGCGCCTCCTGCACCGCGTCGATCACCGCCACCCAGCGCTCCAGCTCGTCGGCGTCGGCGCCATCGGCGCGCCCGGCCGCGCCGTGCAGCCGCTGCCGCGCGTAGCCGGCGAGCACGGCGAACAACTGCTCGGCGCCGAGACGATTGGCGGCCTCTTTCGAGGCGTTGGCGTGGCGCTTGACCCACGTCTGGGCGAAGCCGTCGATCCGCTCCGCCATCGCGCCGCCGAGCGTCCCGCTGGGTTTGGCGGCGGCCATGTCGGCGAGCTGGCGATCGATGACGTCCACCCACTCGCCCAGCCCGTACGCCGCCGCCATCGCCGCGCGCCCGATGCTGCCGCTCGCGACCGCAGCGACGCGGGCCCGCTCCGGCTCGTCCATCCCCGGGGCCGCGCGCGCCAGCCACTGCACCACGACCTCGTCGGCGAGCGGAACGAATGCGACGCGTTGGCATCGGCTGCGGATGGTCGGCAGCAGGCGATCTTCGCTCGACGTCACCAGCACGAGCGTCGTGCCCGCCGGCGGCTCCTCCAGCGTCTTGAGCAGCAGGTTCTGTCCCGTCGGGTTGAGCAGCTCCGCCTCGTCGACGATGAACACCTTGCCATGGTTGAGCGCGGCCGCGCGGTACGCCGGCTCGAGCAGCGTGTCGCGCAGCACCTCCACGGGAATCTGCGTCAGCTTGCGGTCGCGGATGCGCTTGTCGTCGTGGTAGCGCGCCAGCTCCTTGGTGACCACGTGCAGATCGGGATGCGCCCCGGCAGCGAAGTCCGCGGATTCCAATCCGGGGGCTTCATCCCCCGTTGCGGTGCCGGCGTCGTCGGCCGCGCCCTCCGACGCTTGGCTCATGAGCCGGCACGACGGGCACGAGCCGCACGCGGCGAGCCGGCCGGCGAGATCGCGCACCGGGTCATGGCACAGCAGCACGCGGGCGAGCGCGATGGCCGTCGTGAACTTCCCCACGCCCGCGGGGCCGTGAAAGATAAAGGCATGGTGCAGCCGCCCGCTGGCGAGCTGCGTCTGCAGCACGTCGACTGCCTGAGGTTGGCCAAGGATCCGGTCCATCAGCGTCAATGCTAGCACCGTGGCGCCGCCGCAGCTTCCGCCCCCCCTGCCCCGGGGCAAACGGGGGCTACTCCAGAAACCGTCCCACGCGGGCGGCGGGGTCGAGTTGCTGCGCCCGCCTCGCCGCGGCCGCGGCATCCTCCGCCCGGCCGAGGCGGCTGTACAGCGCGGCCAGGCGCACGTGATGCTGCGCCCGGTCCGGCTCCAGCAGCGGCATCGCCTCGAGGTGGTGCAGCGCCTCGTCCATGTCCCGCCGCTGCAGCGCGATCGCCCCGGCAAGCTCGCGGTAGTCGGCGTTGTAAGGCTCGCGATAGAGCGCCCGCTTGATTGCCTCGCCCGCCTCGTCCAGCCGGCCCGCCGCGCGGTGCCGCCGCGCCAGTTGCAGCGCCCAGCGCCCATGTTCGAGCTGTCGGTCGTCCAGATGCTGGAGCGCCGCGATCAGCTCCTGCTCCTGCCCGGCGTCGAGCGCCAGCTCCAGCATCGCTTCGTGCGGCCAGGGATCCACCGGCCGGGCGTCCGCATAGCGACGCACCAACTCGCGGGCCCGCGCCGGCTCGGCCTGCTCGACGGCGAAGCGCGCCACGACACGCAGCGCCTCCGGATGCGCCCCCGCCTCCTCGATCAACTCGCTCAGCGCATCGACCGTCAGCTCGCGCTCGCCCCCGATGATCGCCCGCTGCGCTTCGTTCGGCGGCTGCGGCGCCAGCCCCCACGCCTCGACCTGCTCGTGCGCCCAGTCCAGGAACGCCTCCGTGAACGTCGCCGCGCTGACGCCGGTCACCGCCTCGAGCGAGCGGACGTCGCCCATGCCCTCGGCCTGCGCGTCGAGCAGCTCCAGGACCGCGTCGCGCCCGAACTGCTCGACGATGAATTCGTACATCCAGTGCGACTGCGCATACGCCAGCGGCCGATCTCGCGGCGTGCGCGGGCGTACGAAGCCCCAGATGATGTTGTCGAGGTCGAACAGCTCGTCCTCGTGCAGCGCCCAGGCAAGCAGGCGATGCGTCGCGTAGTCGCGCTGGCGGCGCTCGTACGCGATGCCCGCCGCCTCCGTCAGCCAGTGGGCGACGCGGTTGCGCGTCTGCGAGAGGTTGATCGTGTGCACATATTCGTGACGCATCACGTTGTGCCAGTCGAACGTGCCGCGCTGCTGCGAGCCCTCACGAGGCGGGGCAAAGGCGATGACGGGGCCCGTCGCCGCCGCCACCGTCCATATCTCCGGCAGCCCGGTGATCCGCACGCCGAACCACTGCGCGTCGGGCATGAGGTCGATCTGCGTCTTGCGGACCGGCTCGTGCTCGAACGCGGCCGTCAGCTCATCGTGAATCGCCTCGACCTCGCGCGCCACGTCGCGGGCCAGGACGGTGTCGATGCCCGGTTTGTAGGTGATGATGAAGTGCTCGGTCTCGATGCGCTGGTGGACGCTGAGAAGCTGCTCGACGAGGTGAAGCTGGTTGGCGGCCCGGCGGTCGAACGGGTCCAGCCTCGCGGCGCGGGCCAGCTCGACGCGGGCGTCGTCGTCGCGCCCGGCCTGCATGAGCAGCAGCCCCAGCTCGACCCGCGCCGCCGGGTCATTGGGCTGACGCGCCAGCGCCTCGCGCAGCATCGCCTCCGCCAGCTCGTACTGCCGCGCCAGCGACAGGTAGCGCCCGGCGAGGAAGTGCGCCAGCGGATTCCGCGGCGCGACGCGCTCGAAGCGCTCCAGCGCCGCGGCCAGCGCCGCCTCGTCGTGGCTCAGCGCCGCGGCCGCGACATCCAGCGCCAGCAGTTCGCGCTGCGCGGGGTAGCGCTCAAGCGCGGGCGCCACGGCCGCGGCCGCGCCCTCCGGGTCGCGCTGCACGAGCCGCATGTGCGCCTCGACGGCCTGGGCGAGCAAGTGGTCGTCGTTGATAAGCCGCAGTTGCTCAATCGCCTCCTCGCTGCGGTCGAAATCGAACGAGAGCGCCGCCCGGCGGCCGAGCAGGTACCACGCTTCGCCGGCCTGCGGATTGAGCGCCAGCGCTTCGAGCAGCGCTTCGATGCCCTCGCCGGTGTTGTCCTTCTCCAGCAGCAGCCGCCCCTCGGCGACGTACGCCGGCCAGTAGAGCGGGTCGTGGCGATCGCGTGCAGCCGCCAGCAGGTTGAGCGCGCGCTGGTAGTCCTCCGCGGGTCGGCCCTCCAGCCGGGCGAGCATCGTGATCGCCTCCGCCAGCGCCGTCCACGCCTCGGCCGGAGGCAGCGCCGAGCCCTGCGGCGGGCGCTGCGCGTGGCGCAGCGGGTCCAGCTCGTCCACCGCTTCGCCCAGTTGCCCCATCGCCTCGTGCGCCCGCGCCCGCAACAGCCGCGCGGCGATGCTCGCGTCCTCGCCCAGCAGCGCGAGCGTGCGCTCCGGCTCGCCGCGCCACAGCGCCGCCTCGGCGCGCACCATCGCCTCCGCCGCGTCGTCCGCCAGCGCGTCGGCGTCGAGCTCGAAGCGCAGCAGCGCCAGCCGGGCGCGCTCGTCGACCGTCAGCGCCGCCTCGTCGAGCTGCTCCCACCGGCCGTGAAAGATGCGCAGCCGACGCTGCTCGTCCCCGGTCGTCAGCGCATCGTCGAGCAGGCGGTCGACCAGCGGCGACGGCTCGACCCGCTCCCCCACCGCCGGCTCCGCCGCCACCTCGGTCGCCAGCTCGCCCGGGGGGTGGAGCTCCTCCTCGGTCGGCGGCTCGGCGTCCGCCGCCACCGCCGCTCCCGCCGTCAAGGCGCCTGGCAGCGCGATCACCAGGGCCATCATCACAGCCGCACGCTCAACCGCTCGCATCATGTCACGCCTCACCGTAGGGTCCGCTGGGCGGACCATCGCACCCCGCCGCGGAGTGCATGCCCGACAAAGTCCGTCCAGCGGACTCTACGCCATCACGCCGTCCACGTCGCACGGAGGGCGCCCGCGAACCGCCCCCCTGCGCACCTGCGTGCCTGCGTGCCGTCTTTCCCCCGGCCGCCCCCTAGTCTAGGATTCGCCCTGCCCATGAGTCACCAGCCAACCCCACAGCAACCCATCGACGGACCCGAGGCGTTTCCGATCCTCGACGCGCTCGGCTTTTTCAACCACGCCGGCGTCGCCCCCATCAGCGGGCGCGCCGCGGAAACGCTGCACGCCTACGCCCGCCACGCCGCCAGCCGCGCCTACGTCGCCGGCGGGTGGCACAAGCGCATCGCCGAGATCCGCGGGCGCGTCGCGCAGCTCATCAACGCCCGCTCGCACCGCGAGATCGCGTTCATGCCCAACACCAGCGCGGGCCTGGCGCAGGTCGCCAATGGGCTCGCCTGGCACGCCGGCGACGAGGTCGTCATCACCAACGTCGAGTACCCCGCCAACCGCTACCCGTGGGTCAACCTCGCCCGCCGCCACGGCGTCCGCGTCGTCGAGATCGCGCAGCAGCCGGACGGCCGCATCGAGCTGGACGACGTCATCGAGGCCGTCACCGACCGCACGCGCGTCGTGGCCCTGTCGCACGTGCAATACGCGTCGGGCCACCGCATCGCGCTCAAGCCCCTGGCCGACACGGTGCACCAGGTCGGGGGGTACCTGTGCGTCGACGGCATCCAGAGCGTGGGCACGATGCCGGTCGACGTGCAGACGGACGACATCGATTTTCTCGCCGCCGATGGGCACAAGTGGATGCTCGGGCCCGAGGGCGCGGGGTTTCTGTATTGCCGGGAGGATCTCGTCGAGCTGATGGAGCCCAACGTCGTCGGCTGGATGAACATGGTCGACGCACTGGACTTCGGCAACTACCGCTTCGAACTGCTGCCGGACGCGCGGCGCTTCGAGCCCGGCAGCTTCAACGTGCCGGGCCTGCTCGCCATGGGCGCGAGCGTGGACCTGCTGCTGGAAGTCGGGCTCGACACTGTCTGGCAGCGGATCGAGGCGCTGACGACGCACCTCTGCGACGCGCTTGAGGCCAAGGGATACCCCGTCTTCTCCCCGCGCCGCGACGCGAGGGAGCGCAGCGGCATCGTCGTCTTCGACGTGCCGGCCGCGAAGGGCGAACCCGACGCCATCGCCGCGGACCTCGCCCGCCGGGACATCATCGTGGCGGTGCGCAACGGGCGGCTGCGCGCCAGCCCGCACTACTACAACACGTGCGAGCAACTCGACCGCCTCGTCGCCGCGCTGCCCTGAGGCTGCGGAGTCGGGTTCCGGGATCGGAGACCGGGATCGGTCAAACGCCCCGGCCTGCATCCGCGGACCCCGAGTCCCGGAACCCCACCCCCGCCACGTCATCCCACCAGCCCGCGCCACAGCGCCAGCGTCTGCCGCGCCTGCTCCGTCGGTGCGTACCGCCGCAGCCGCTCGCGCCCGCGCTCGCGCAGCCGCTGCGCCAGCGCGGCATTGGTCAGGACGCCGCGCATCGCCTCGGCGAACGCCTGCTCGTCGGTCGGGTCGGCATATAGCGCCGCGTCGCCGAGCACCTCGGGGATGGCGGTGCGATCGCTCGCGACCACGGGCACGCCATGCCGCATCGCCTCGAGCGGCGGCAGGCCGAAGCCCTCGTAGAGGCTCGGAAACGCGAACAGGCTCGCCGAGGCGTACAGCCGCTCGAGCTCGGCGTCCGGCGCGAAGCCCGTGAACTGCACCGCATCGCCAAGGCGCAATCGCTCGGCCTCGCGTCCCGCCTCAGGGTAGCGCTCATCGGTCGAGCCGACGATCACCAGCCGCACACCCGGCAGCGCCTCGCGCAGCCGCGCGAACGCCCGCACCAGGCCCGTGACGTTCTTGTATGGATCGCATCGCCCGACATACAGCACCATGGGCCCGTCCCCCGCCCCCGCCACGCCCGTCTCACCCGCCTCCCGCGCCACATCCCCCGCCTCGCACACCAGCGGCGCGATGCTGTTGTAGATCACATGCACATTGCCACGGGCCACGCCCAGCTCGGCAACGATGTCGCCCGCCGAGTAGTCGCTCACGGTCACCACCGCGTCGGCCCCGCGGCATTGCGCCCGCAGCCACGCCCGCCAAAGCCACGCGAACCGCGCCTTGCGGCTGTGCGGCAGTTGCCCGCGACAGCGCAGCGGGATCACGTCCGCGATCGTCACGACGTGGCGCAGGCCAGGTGACACGACCGGACCGAACGCGTCGGGGCTGTGCAGCAGTTCGACACCACGCCGGCGCAGCATCCGCGCCAGCCGCACTTGGCCCATCGGCGAGGTCGGCGCGCCCGCCACGTCGATCGGCACCAGCCGCCCGGGCACCCCGCGCAGGCGGTCGTCGAGCAGCGTCTCATCATTGACCAGCATCGCCACCGGCTCGGCCTCCGCCTCCGCCAGCGCCGCCAGCCCATGCAGCAGATTGAGCGTATGCCGACCAATGCCGCTCAGCGGCACACGCGCATACCGCGCATCAACGGCAAACCGCGGCCAATCACCCATCAACACACAACCCCGATCTCCCGTTGGCCATCGAGATGGCGGTGTTCAAGAAACCGCGAAGAAACGAAGACGGCGAAGAAGGCGAAGAGACAGAAGAAAGCTTCCGAAACCAGCCTCATTCATCATAAAACGGCTCACTTCGCTTCCTTCGCACCCTTCGCCCCTTCGCGGTTCAACCTGTCTTGCCGTCGCGCACCCGGCCTTCAGCACGCCGCCACCAGCACGCGCGGCAGACCTTCATGGTCCTTGAGCACCCGCGCCTCCCGCACACCCGCCGCGCCCGCCAGCTCCAACACGGCCTGCTCCTGCGACGCCGCGATCTCCAGCGCCACCTGCCCGCCCGGCTCGACATGCGCTGCCGCGCCGGCGATCAGCGGCCGCAGGTACGCCAACCCGTCCGCCCCGCCGCGCAGCGCCGACGTCGGCTCATGCTCTTTGACATTGGTCGGCACGTCCGCCCACTCCGCGTCGCTGATGTAGGGCGGGTTGCTCACGAGATAATCCACCCGCTCGCCCGCCAGCGGCTCGTACAGGTCGCCGACGCGAAAGGTGATCCGCTCCGCCACCCCCTGGGCCGCCGCGTTCTCGCGCGCGATCTTCATCGCCGCCTCGCTGATGTCCGTCGCGATCACCCGCGCCCCGGGGATGTGCTTCGCCAGCGCGATCGCGATCGCGCCGCTGCCCGTGCCGATGTCGGCGATCAGAGGGCCATCCTCGCGCGGGCCGACGCTGCGCTCCTGGGCGATGACATGCTCGACGATCGTCTCGCTGCTCGGCCGGGGGATCAACGTCGCGGGGGTGACCTTCAACCACATTGAAAAGAACGGCGCCTGGCCGACGAGGTAGTCCACCGGCTCGTTGGCGACCGCCCGGGCCACGAGGCTGCGGAACGCCGTCCGCTCCGCCTCGCTGGCGGGGCGATCCACCTCCATGTACAGCCGCAGCCGCTCGACGCCGAGCACGTGCGCCAGCAGCATCTCGGCGCACAGCCGCGCATGGTCCAGCCCCTGGCGCTGAAAATACTCGGTCGTCCACGTCAGCAGGCGACGGGTCGTCCATGTGTCGGATTGTGCGGCAGGCGGCATGCGGAGATTGTAGGGCAAGGCGCGGAAGCACTGAATCACGAACGGACGCGGCCCTCACACCAGCCGAGAACGGTGGCCCCGCTCCGCCCTTGCAAACCGCGCCGCGACCCGCCACACTTGCCAACCATGCAGCGCTATCGCGTCCGCTTCGAGGGTCGCGTCCAAGGCGTGGGGGGTTTCGCTACACGGCCGCGGACATCGCGCGTCGTCACGACGTGGCCGGCTACGTGCGTAACGAGCCCGACGGCAGCGTCGCTCTGGTCATCGAGGGCGAACAGGCGACGCTCGACGCCTTCCTCGCCGAGCTCGGCCGCGCCATGGCCAGCCACATCCGCAAGCGCCACGTCGAGCCCGCCCCGCCCACCGGCGAGTTCGGCGAACCGGGCACACCCGGCGCCTTCCACATCCGGTACTGACCGGTGGGGAGATAATCACAGATCGTCGCAGATCAGGAAGAGAAGGAGCAGCTCCTCCATCGCCTTTATCGGTGGCCAATCCCCCTCAGAAGTCCAGGTTCAGCGCCGCGTAGTAGTTGAGGTTGTTGCGTTCGCCGCCGTCGAGCGGGTTCGACTCGTACTGGTTGGCCAGGCCCAGCGTCAGGCTCAGTCCCTCTGCGGTGTTGACGTCGACCGTCCACTCCAGCGACGCGTCGAGCCGGTACTGCTTGACCTCTTCCAGGTTGGGGTAGTACGTCAGCGAGCCGGTCAGCGTCTGGTGCTCGGTAATGTTCCACTTGGCGATCGATGCGCCCAGCAGCGCCTCGGGCGTCCACTTGCGCCCGCCACGGAACTCGTACGTCGCGCCGGCACCCGCCCGGCCGAGCAGCTCGAGGTCCTCGCGATCGACGAACGCGTAGCCGAAGCCCCCGAACGCCGCCGCCCGCTGCTCCCAGGCGCGGAACTCGTTGTAGTCATACTCCACCCGCGCGAACAGGAACCACGGCGAACCGGGCAGCAGCCAGTCGTGCGTGCCCTCGAAACGGAACTCGTTCTGATCGCGCTCGCTCCTGGCCTGGCTGAAGAAGTAGCGGGCCTCAAGCTCGATCCGCCGCTCGTCCGTCCGCTGGCGCGTGCGCAGACTGGCGTTGAACGATTGCGTGCGGGTGTCGCCTTCGGACCCGGAAAACCCCGCAGACAGCCGGCTTTCCCATTCGGCGAAGAACCCCTGCTCCGCCGGCTCGGCGAGGGTGGGATCGGCGGGGGTGGCGGGGGTGGTGTCCGCCGGCTGCGCGAGCGCTGCCGGGCCGGTGATCGCGAGCAGGATGGCGCCCGCCGCCGCACCGGCGATAGGATCGATTCGCATGATGCCGCTCCATGTCGCTGCCCGTCAGGGGCAGGTCGAAGCGGCGATGATAGCGTCACGCGAGGGCCGGACCAACGTCAGCGTCGCCGACTGGGCGTGCGGCGGCGCGTCTCACCACCGCACGCCGAAGCGCTCGAGATCGACGCGTCCCGCGGCGACCTCGACGCCTTCATCGCCCAGCAGCTCGCGCTTGCGGTCGAGCCCCTGCGCGAAGCCGGTCAGCCCGCCGTCGGTCGCGACGACGCGATGGCACGGCACGGCCGGGGCGTGCGGATTGTTGCGCAGGGCGTTGCCCACCGCGCGCGACGCCCCGCGCGAGCCGAGCACGCGTGCGATCTGGCCATACGTCGCGACGCGCCCGCGCGGGATGCGTGCGGTCACCGCCCAGACGCGCTGGGAAAACGTCATCGGCTCGACAACCTCGCCCGCCAGCATTGCCGTCTGCGTCGATTCCTGCATGGGTGGACCTCCAGGGCATCAAGTGGGTGGACGCGGGATTATACCTCGGCCACCTCGCCGCGAAGCGGCCAGCCGTGCGTTGGCCACCTACTCCGTCGGGCGCACCGCCGCCGGCGCCGCCTGCTCGTCGTACTGCAGCACGGCGTAGGCCACATGCGTCACCGCCGCGTTGATCCGCTTCAGGTGCGTCAGCAGGTCCAGGTGCACGGCACTGGATTCGTGCGTCAGCGCCTGACCCGACCGCAGCCGGTAGAAGTGCCGATCGCGAAGCGCCCGCTCGTAATCGCTCAGCCGCCCCTTGTGGCGCAGCAACTGCTCGGCCAGCGACTTGTCGCGCGTGGCGAACGCCGTCTCCGCGATAAGCATGTTCTCCTCGACCTTCTGGTAGAAGTCGTTGAGCTCCTCCCACCCCTCGGGCGAGAAGTTGATGTCCTTGCGGATGCGCTTGAGCACCAGCTCGGCGAGGTTCTTGTCGATCACGTCGCCGATCGTCTCCAGCTCCGCGAGGTAACGAAGCTGGCGCATCACCTCGACGCTCTGGCCCTCCTGCCCCTCCTGCGAGGCGACCTGGCTGAGGTAGCGCTTGATCGCGCCGTCGAGCAGGTCGACCTCGTCGTCGCGCTGCTGCACCTGTCGCGCCAGGTCCATGTCGCGCTGCACCAGTGCCCGCCACAGGTCGGTGAGCATCGAGCGGACGATCTCCGAGACGCGCAGGATCTCACGCATCGACTGTCCCGTGGCGAGCGACGCGCCCTGAGGCGGACGCTGGGTGATGTACCGCGGGCCGAACGCGGCCTCGTCCTCGCGCTCCGGCGCCAGCCGGCACAGCATCGCGTACACGGCGTCGACCGCGGGCAGGAACAGCACCGCCATCACCACGTTGAACCCGGTATGCGCGATGGCGATCTGCTTGTCCAGCTCCACGGGCACGCGCTCCAGCCCCGCGAGCACGAGCGGCAGCGCGGCCAGCACGAGCAGACCCGTCGCCGACTTCGTCAACAGGTTGCCCAGCCCCAGCCGCCGTGACTCGAGGCCCGCGCCCCACCCGACGAGCAGCGTGTTGACCGCCAGCCCCACGTTCGCTCCGACCACCACCGGCACCGCCAGCGGCAGCCCCACCATGCCCGCGGCCGCCAGTGCGATCATCAACCCGATCGCCGCCGTCGACGACTGCAGCGCGATGGCCAGCCCGGCGGCGAAGATCGCCATCCAGAACGGATAGTGCTGCGCGATCCGCATCAACTGCACGAAGTCGTCCTCGGGCTCGAACTGCTCGCCCACGCCGCGGATGATGTCCAGCGCCAGGAAGATGAGCCCGAGCGCCAGGACGATCTGCCCCAGGCCATGCATCGCGCGCGTGCGCCCGAACTGGTAGATGAGCACGCCCAGGAGCACGAGCACGGGGGCATAGGTCTCGAGGCGCAGCGCGATCAGGATGACCATGATGGTCATGCCCAGGTTCGCG
Organism: Phycisphaeraceae bacterium; assembly: GCA_040905445.1. GTDB lineage: Bacteria > Planctomycetota > Phycisphaerae > Phycisphaerales > Phycisphaeraceae > SKPT01. The sequence goes on from JBBDRN010000018.1 coordinate 26,666, forward strand.
CCGAGCATGACCGCCAGCATCTTGCGGGCCGTCAGGTACCCCGCCTGCACGGCCTGGACGGCGAGGACGGAGATGGTCGTGCTCGACGGCGCCAGCAGCGACACCGCCAGGCCCAAGGCGAACGCCCGGCCGCGCGAATGCGCCATGCGCTGCATCCACCGGCTGAGCTGCCCGCCGAAGACGCGGTCCAGGCCCTTCTGCAGGACCCGCGCGCCGTAGATGATCAGCGCCACCCCGCCGGCGATCGTGAGAAACAGCGCCATCGCACTGAGCATAGCCGATCGCCGTAACCCATAGGACCACCTGGAAGAGTAGCGCCTCCCCCCTACCACCGCCCGGGCAGCGCCATCGCCTCCCGCAGCCGCCCGAGGTACGCGTCGAGCGGCAGCTCGTACGCCCCGAACCGCGCCAGGTGCGGCGTGACGAACTGCACGTCCAGCAGCACGAACCCGCGCGACCGCAGGTGCTCAACCAGGTGCACGAGGCAGACTTTCGACGCATCGGTCGCGCGGCTGAACATCGACTCGGCGAAGAACGCCCCGCCCAGCGACACGCCGTAGACGCCTCCCACCAGCCGCGGGCCCGCCTCGTCGCCGTCCGCCGCCCACGCCTCCACGCTGTGCGCCAGGCCGGCGTGGTGCAGCCCGACGTACGCGCGAACGATCTCCTCGCTGATCCACGTCTCGTCATCGTCCTGCCGCGGCTCGGCGCAGGCCCGCATCACACGTTCAAACGCCGTGTCGTGCGTGATCCGCCAGCCCCCGCCGCGCAACCGCCGGCGCAGCGACCGCGGGACGTGGAAGCGGTCCTTCTCCAGCGGCATGAGCCCGCGCGGGTCGGGACACAGCCACCGCACCGGGCCGTGGCGGTGCTCCGCCATCGGAAAGATGCCCATCGCGTACGCCTCGACGAGCAGGTCGGTGGTGATCGGCCGGGGACGCGCGGGCATTGGGGGATGATACGGGACACGCCGACCGCCGAGGTTCGATACAAAGCCGGCCTTGTGCGCGGCCGCATCTTTCCGTCCGGGCCGGGGGCGTCTACGATCATCGCTTATGCCTGCCGTCGCCCCCAGCCTCATGATCACGGAGATCTTCCGCTCCATCCAGGGCGAGAGCACGCGGGCGGGCCTCGAGTGCATCTTCATCCGACTCATGGGCTGCCACCTGCGCTGCGGCTACTGCGACACCGAGTACGCCTTCCACGAAGGCGCCCGCCGCAGCCTCGACGACATCCTCGCCGAGGTCCGACGTTTCGCCGACGACGTGCCGACCCTCGTCGAGGTCACGGGCGGCGAGCCGCTGCTGCAGCCCAACGTCCACCCGCTCATGGCCCGCCTCGCCGACGCCGGCCACACCGTGCTCCTCGAAACCAGCGGCGCCTGCGACATCAGCCCCTGCGACGACCGTGTCATCCGCATCATGGACCTCAAGGCCCCCGACAGCGGCGAGTCGCACCGCAACCACTGGCCCAACATCGAGCATCTGGCCGCGCGCGACGAGGTCAAGCTCGTGCTCTCGTCCCGGCGCGACTACGAATGGGCCCGCGACATCATCCGCGAGCACGCGCTCGCCGACCGCGTCGCTGCCGTGCTCGTCAGCGGCGTGCATGAGATGCCCGCCGGCCGCGAGCTGCCCGGCACGCCCGGCCTGCCGCTGCACGACCTGGCCACGTGGGTGATCGAGGACCGCCTGCCCGTGCGCGTCCAGACCCAGTTGCACAAGCTCATCTGGCACCCGCTGGCCCGCGGCGTGTAACGCGCTCCCTCAACCACGCGCATCGCACCCGCAAAGCCCACGGATTGCAACCCGAATCACGCGCAATATTCCGGGTCCACCTCGTCACACTGGAACTGCGCCTGCTCGGCGAGCTCGAGACGCTCGATCAGTTCGCTGCGCGAGTTAACGCTGAGCTTCCGGTAGATGCTCTTGACATGCACGTGCACCGTGTGGCGCGAGCGGTGCATGCAGGCGGCGACGCTCGCCTCCGTCCGTTCCTCGCGCAGGTAGCGCAGAACCTCGCGCTCCGTCGCGCTGAGCCGGGCGAGCATCTCCTCGAGCGTCGTGGGCAGGACGCCGGGTCCCGGCAGGCTGGGGCCGTCGCGCTCGCTCCGCAGGCGATACCCGCGGGCCAGGCTCGCGTCGATGATCGGCTGCAGCCGCTCGAGCCGGTCGACGTGGCCGCGGCGGAACGGCAGGCTGCGGTCGCAGCGGAAGACGATCAGCAGAACGCCCACACGATGCGTCAGATCGCGGCGCATCCCGACGCTGTCGATCACCCGGCACAACTGCCGCACGCACTGGAACAGCGGGCTGCCGCTGTGCGCCGGCTCATCGAGCATCTCCCGCGGCCGAAACACCCCCGGCTCGTCGGGACGCGCCCGGCGGTGCAGCGCGTCGAAGATCGAACCCCGCATGATCGGCCACTGCTGCAGCGACATCCGCGTCGCGGCATCCGCCGCGAGTCCGGCGGTGCTCACGTAGGCGTTCGGCTCGTCCGGGGGCAACCCCGTCAGCCGCCCGCCCGCCAGGTCCGCCTGGACGCTCGTGCTCATCAGTTCCACCACCTGCACCAGCGACGCGTACAGCGGCGATTCCAAACGTTCCTCGATCCATCGGTCGTCGAACATGCGCACCTCCTCCACGCGGGGCCGTCGCCTGGGGCAGCAACCGCGAGCTTCCGGGGTTCGAAAAACTGTCGACCCGAGAGACATGCGTACACACGAGACAATCCGTGCCGCCCGATCGCGGCTCCGCCGCGATCCCCTCGGCCACGGCGGGGGGCACCAAGCGGTGCGTCCGTCGCCATGGCCCCCCGGGCTTGCCCAGCTTAACTTTACCTATTTTGACACGTCCGGCCGCTGGTTTCGAGGGGCTTTTTTAGAATAGGTGCCACGGCGGTGGCACTCTGGGGTTCGCCCCGGGGCGACGACCGGGGACCTTGCCCCCCGCCCCGGCACGCACCACCTACCACAACCGTAAGCGGCGTATTTGAAATACTTGTATTTGATGTGGTCCGCCCCCGCCTCGCCTCATGGCCAGAACCGGGCCGGCAGGTTAGCCGGGGCGTGATGTGAAAAAGTCGCGCACCCCTCCCGCCGCGCGTCTCCCCGGAGGCACGGGATCGGGGATCGGCCGGGACCGGGTCAGGCGGTCCCCACCTCGCCACGGACACGCTGACACAGCAGCGCCGGCGGCGTCGTCGGCTCGTCCAGCACCTGCCGCGCCAGCGCCACCAGCGCGTCCCCGCCGGCGTGGCGCCAGAAGCCGTCGTGGAAGAAGGGGGCGATGCTGGGCCGACGGGCGCGGATCTTCGCCGACGCCTCGTCGGGCGTGAGGCCTTCGCTCGCGGCGAGGAGGATCGCCCCGACGTTGCCCGCCCGGCCCTGCCCACCCATGCAGTGCACCAGCACCGGGCTGTGGTCGCGCATCACGATGGCCGCCTGCTGCACGAGCAGCCGCGCGTAGCCCTCGGTCAGCGTCTCGGTACAGCTCGCGCCCTCCGCCAGGAAGCCGTCCCACATCGCCACGTGCATCCAGTGCACGTGCTCGGGCAGGTGATGCACGTACGCCATGGCGTCCCGCCGACAGAGGGCGACGAGGTTGACAATGCCGCGCACGCCCGCGGCCGCGATCTCGTCGACGTGCTCCGGCCGGGGCCAGGCGCCGATGACCAGGCGCGGCGTGATGAAGTGGCCGTCGTAGGAGGCGAAGGTGGGGAGGGTGGACATGGGAGGTGGCCTCGGGTTCGGGGTTCCGGGTTCGGGGGTCGGGGTTAGCCGTCGTCCTTGGTGGACGCGTTCGGCCGCGGGCGCCGGGGCGCATCAGAATCGGGGAATCCGTCGCGCGACGCAACACCCGGCGACGCGGATTCCGCCCCCCGATCCCGGAACCCGGATCCCGAATCCCCCCGTCTCCCTACGCGCGTCGACTCCACTCCGCCTCGAGCGGCTCGAGTTCGGCCTGGAGCTCCTGGCGACGGGCCTGCAGCGCCTTGACGCGCTGGCCGTCGCGCGCCATCGCGGGATCGGCCAGCGTGGCGTCGACCTCGGCGAGCTCCTTCTCGATCGCCTCGATGCGCGACTCCAGCTTCGCCTGGCTCATATGGCTGAACCGTCCCCCCCCGCCACTCCCGTCACCCCCGCCCCCGCCACCGCCGCCGTTGCGCGGCGCGGTGGCGATGGCGGCCTTGCGCTGCGGCACGGTTGATTTCGACTGCTGCGCGGGTTTGGCGCCACCTGGCGAGGTGGTGCCGGATGCCCCCTGCCGCGCTGCGCGGGCGTCCTGCTGGCGCTCCCACTCGCTGTAGCGGTCGGTGAAGACGGTGACGCCGCAGCCGTGCTCGTCGAAGATCACGAGCTGGTCGACGAGGTTTTCGAGCAGCATGCGGTCGTGGGTGATGAGGATGAGCGTGCCGCCGCCGGCGCGGTTCTGGCCCCAGCCCTCGGGGGCGGCGGTGAACTGCCTGATCGCCTCCTCCAGACGCTCGGCGCTGGGGATGTCGAGGTGGTTGGTCGGCTCGTCGAGCACGAGCACGTTGTGCCCGCCCGCCATCAGCGCCGCCAGCACCGCCCGGCTGCGCTCCCCGCCGCTGAGCGTGCCCAGCAGCTTGTCCTGCTCGTCGTTGCTGAAGAGAAACGCCCCCGCCAGGTCGCGCGACTCCTGCTCGCTCAAGCTCGGCACGGCTGCCCGCAGGTGCTCGATGACGGTCAGCTCCGGGTTGAGGTGCTCGTGGGTCTGGTGGTAGTGGCCGACGTCGACCTGCGCGCCCAGCTTGGCGGCCCCGGCGGTCGGCGCCTGCTCGCCCAGCAGGCAGCGGACGAGCGTGGACTTGCCCGCGCCGTTGGGGCCGATGATGCCGATGCGCTCGCCGCGCTTGATCGTCAGGTCGAGGTCCTCAAAGAGCGTCAGGTCGTCGTAGCGCATGGTGAGCCCCGTGGCCTGGGCGACGACGTCGCCCGTGCGCGTCGCGGGGGCGAAGCGCAGGGCCATCGAGTCCTGGTCCATCGGGCGGTCGACGAGCTCGCTGCGCTTGTAGCGCTCCAGCCGCTTTTCGCGGCCCTGGGCCTGCCTGGCGCGTTGGCCGGCCCGGTAGCGGTCGATGAAGGCCTGCTCCTGCTTGACGCGGTCCTGCTGCTTTTCGTAGACGCGCTGCTGGGCGAGGCGGCGCTCGGCGCGGAGCTCGCGGAACTTGTCGTAGTTGCCCGGGTACTCGACGAGCTGGCCGAGCTCGAGCTCGTAGATCTTGCTGACGGACTGGTTGAGCAGCCAGCGGTCGTGGCTGACGAGCATGACGGCGCCACGGTAGCTGGCGAGGAAGGCTTCCAGCCAGTGCCGGCCGGCGATGTCCAGGTGATTGGTCGGCTCGTCGAGCAGGAGCAGGTCCGGCTCGCTGAGCAGCAGCTTGGCCAGCGCGAGGCGACCCTTCTGCCCGCCGGAGAGAGCGGTGACGGGGACGCTAAAGGTGTCGTCGCCGAGGCCGAGACCATGCAGCGTCTCGTCGATACGGTGGTCGACGGCGTAGCCCCCTGCGGCGTCCATCTGGTGCTCGACGCGTTCGTAGCGCTTCATGAGCTTGTCGAGCTCGTCGGGGCTGGCGTCGGCCATGGCGTGGGCGATCTTTTCGAGCTCGTCGTGGAGCTTGTAGAGCTCGGCGAAGGCGCGGCCGGCCTCCTGGCGAAGGGTGAGCTTGGGGTCGAGCGTGGGGTCCTGGTGGAGGTAGCCGACGCTGGCGTTGCGGGCGATCTGGATCTGGCCGGCGTCGGGGCGGGCGGTGGTCAGGCCCGCGATGAGCTTCATGAGCGTGGACTTGCCGCAGCCGTTGCGCCCGACGAGCCCGACGTGCTCGGCCTCGTCAAGGGTGAGGTTGACGCCCGTGAGGATGGGGTCGTTGCCGAAGCTGAGGGCGAGGTTGGCGATGGAGACGAGGGCCATGGGAGGGGTAACTGTAGCAGGGCGCGGGGGTAGGAGGATTTTGGATTTCGGATTTCGGATGTGGCGGCGAAACGGGCGGCGCGCCTGCGACCACGGCGGCCGGAGCCCGGCGAACTTGAGCGCGGGGGCGACTTGCTGAATAATCGCAGTCTTGGCCCCGCCGACCCCCGGCGCGGGCGTAACTCCCGACCCATCCCTGCCGCAGGAGAGGACTTGATGACCCCGTCACCAGATACCGCCACCACCTCGGGCCAGCCGATTCAGTTCAAGAACGGGCAGCTCACCGTGCCCAGCCACCCGATCGTCCCCTTCATTGAAGGCGACGGGACGGGCCCCGACATCTGGCGGGCGGCGCAGCGCGTCTTCGATGCGGCCGTCGAAAAGGCGTACGGCGGCGAGCGCGCCATCGCCTGGAAGGAAGTGCTCGCGGGTCAGAAGGCCAAGGACACCACGGGCGACTGGCTCCCCGACGCGACGGTCGACGCGTTCAAGCAGTACTTCGTGGGCATCAAGGGCCCGCTGACGACGCCCATCGGCGGCGGGATCCGCTCGCTCAACGTCGCCCTGCGGCAGATGCTCGATCTCTACGTCTGCCTCCGCCCCGTGCGCTGGTTCACAGGTGTGCCTTCGCCGGTCAAGAACCCCGCCGAGATCGACATGGTCATCTTCCGCGAGAACACGGAGGACATCTACGCCGGCATCGAGTTCGAGCACGGCACGCCCGAGGCGGACAAGTTCAAGAAGCTCCTCGCCGAGAACTTCCCCGAGCGTTACAAGAAAATCCGTTTCCCCGGCACGGCGGGCATCGGCATCAAGCCCGTCTCGCGCGAGGGCACCGAGCGCCTCGTCAAGGCGGCCATCGACTACGCGATCGAGCAGGGGCGCCCGAGCGTCACGATCGTGCACAAGGGCAACATCATGAAGTTCACCGAGGGCGCCTTCGCCGACTGGGGCTACGAGGTCGCCCGCGAGCAGTACGGCGGCGAGCTGATCGACGGCGGGCCGTGGACGCGCATCAAGGCGAACGGCAAAGAGATCGTCATCAAGGATGTCATCGCCGACGCGTTCCTCCAGCAGATCCTCACCCGGCCGGGCGAGTACGACGTCGTCGCGACGATGAACCTCAACGGCGACTACATCTCTGACGCGCTCGCGGCGCAGGTGGGCGGCATCGGCATCGCGCCGGGCGGGAACATCAACTACCAGACCGGCCACGCGATCTTTGAGGCCACGCACGGCACGGCCCCCAAGTATGCCGACCAGGACAAGGTCAACCCGGGCTCCGTGATCCTCTCCGGTGAAATGATGCTGCGGCACCTCGGCTGGAACGAGGCGGCCGCGCTGATCGTCCAGGGCATGGAAGGCGCGATCGCCAGCGGCACGGTGACCTACGACTTCGCCCGGATGATGGACAACGCCAACGAGGTCAAGTGCAGCGAGTTCGGCGAAGCGGTGGTGAAGCGGATGGATGGCAACTGAGCTCACGACGTGGGGAGCAAACGGTCGCGCCGCTGGCCTTGCAGGCCCTGAGCATCCGCTCGGGCGGCGTGTTCGCCTGATCGCCGTCGCGACGTCGAGCCAGAGCCATGGTGCAGGAGCCTTACGATCCCGACCGCCGCTCGCCGGGGCCTGACCCCGTCCCGGCCGATCCGTCGCAGGGCCAGGCGAGCCAATCCGCGCGCATCCACTGCATCCGCTGCGGCTACGACCTGACCGGCGTGGCGCTTGGCGGGGTCTGTCCCGAGTGCGGCACCCCCCTCGATCGCTCGCTCTATCCGACCCAGGCCGCGTCGGGCTTCGCCGTGGCGTCGATGGTGCTCGGGATCGTGTCGCTGGCGATGTGCCCCGGCTCCGGGGGCGCGTTCTCGATCGTCTGCGGCCCGCTGGCGATCGTCTTCTGGCACGTCGCGCACAAACAGAGGCGGGATGGCCTGGTCGGCCCCCGCGGCGATGGCATGGCCACCGCCGGGCTCGTGACCGGTATCATCGGCACCGTCCTCGGCGTGATCGGCGTCGTCTCGTTCGGCTCGATGTTTTTCCTGCCCTTCATGATCTGACACCGAATCGTCATGCCCTACACCAGCGACATCCCCTTCGAGCCCCGCCGCATCCACGCCGCCGCCGTCTACTGCTCGGACGGGCGCTTCGGCGACCAGTGCGACCAGTTCCTGCACGAGCACCTGAAGCTGCCCAACTACGACCGCGTCGCCCTGCCGGGCGGCCCCGGTGCGCTGGCGGGCCACGACCGCGTCGCCGTCGACGCCGACGCGGTCATGACCGACCTCCGCTTCCTCGTCGACGCGCACGAGCTCGAGCGCGTCGTGCTGATCTCCCACAGTGGCTGCGCGTTCTACGCCCTGCGCCTCGGGCTGACCGAGCCGGAGCTGGCCGAGCAGCAGGTCGCGGACCTCGCACGCGTGGCGGCAAGGCTGCGCGACCTGCCCAGGATCGCGCAGGTCGACACCTACCTCGCCCAGTCCGTCGACGACCGGATCCATTTCGAGCCGGTGCGCACACGGTAGGATCCGTGGTGCGGCCCTCCCCAGCGACGTCGGCGGAACAGGTCGCACAGCAGACCCTACGCGGGCATCTGCACCTCGAGCCGGCCATCGTGGGCGCGGACAGGGTAGACGCGCGCGGGCAGCTCGTCGTGGGGGTAGTCGACGTTGCGCCCCGTGCGCAGGTCGTAGGCGAAGCCGTGGTAGGCGCATGTCAGCACGCAGCCGCGCAGCTCGCCGTCCTGCAACGGCTGGCCGGCGTGCGGGCAGACGTCCGCGACGGCGAAGAGGGCCTCGTCCGTACGAAAGACGACGATGCGCCGGCCGCCCGCGGTGGCGGGCAGTCGGCCGCCCGGCGCGAGGGCGTCGGCGGAGGCGATGTCGATCCAGTTGGTCATGGCACACGAATCCTCTACGATTCCCGCTCACACGTAAAGCGGGCCCCACCCCATGTCGCCCATGTCGCCACACGCTCGCGAAGATGATGAGCGCGTCGTGGCGCAGCTCGCGCGGCAGGCGCTCGACGCCGCGGAAGCGGGGGGCGGCGAGACGCGCCTGGCGCGGATGCTGCTGGAGAGGGCGGGGGAGGGGGTGGTTGATCGCGAGGCGCCTGCCTCAGGCGGACGGGCGGCGCATGCGTGGCTGAGGCGGTACTTGGCGATCGAGTGCGGTGTGCGGCAGGCGGACGCAGTGGCGGCGGCGGGGGCGGGGCGCCGCGTCGGCGCGGCGGCTAAACGGGGAAATGGTGACATCGCGGCGGAGCTTTGGGGGGCGCTCGTGCGTCTGCGCGGGACGCAGGTTGGCGGCGAGACCGAGGCGGCGGCGCGGGCGGGCGCGGCGGTCGATGCGGCGCTGGCGCGTGCTGCGGCCGGCGAGCCGGCCCTGCACGCCCAGCATGTCGACGAGACGCTCGAAGCCTGGACGTACACCGAGCTGACCGCCCTGCACGCCCTGCACAACCTCGCCCTGCACGTCGATCGCCCGGATTGGCGCCGGCGCGTGGCGGCCACGGCGGCGCATCACCAGCAGGTCACGCAGCCGGACTACACCACCTACGAGCCCTGGGCGCTGGCGGCGTTTCTGGATGAGCCCGACACCCGGCCGTTCGCCGAGCAGCAGCTCCACGACGTCACGACCCACCTGCGGCAGGGGACGGACGCCATGGCGGCCGCGGCGATCGGGATGGTCCTCGCCGACGCTGTGCACGCCCTGCGCCTGCGGCCGACGTAGGGCCCGCGGTGCGCCGACGGCCGCACCCGCCGTAAGCACCTCAACCCCAAGCACCGTCAGCAGCCCTCCTCCGCGGCCTAAGAACGTGTGTGACAAGCCTCATCATCCCGGTTGCAGTCGATGAAGCATCA
>JBBDRN010000019.1:0-6482 GCA_040905445.1 Phycisphaeraceae bacterium
AACTTGATGCCGAACTTGCGCATCATCATGCCCGCCTTCTTCTCGCCGTGCAGGGCGACGGACAGCTCGAAATGCTCGGCGAGGACGTCGCGCTGCTCATCGATCGTCGGCCCGACCACCGCCCCGTTTAGCCGCCGCGCCCACGCGGCGTCCCCCGCCACATCCCCCGCCACGCCCGCCATCATCATCGCCCGCGCCTGCCGGAACAGCCACGGATTGCCGATGCACCCGCGCGCCACGGACACGAGGTCGACGCCCGTCTCGTGGATCATGCCAAAGATGTCGGCCGCCTCCCAGATGTCGCCCGAGCCGCCGATGAAAAACCCTGGCGCGCTCGCCCGATAGCGCGCGACGAGATCGCGCAAAAAGCTCCACCGCGCCGGGCCGAGGTACTTCTGCTCCACCGTCCGCCCGTGCACCACCGCGCCGGCATAGCCGAACTCGATCGCAGCCTCGAAGATGCGGTAGAAGCGGGCGGCGGCTTGCGCCGAGTCGTCGCTGCCACGCCGCAGCTTGACGGTGCACGGCACGTCGTCGCCCACCGCCTGCCGCACCGCGTCGAGAATGGCGACCGCGTCGTCGTCAGCGGCAAGCAGGTGCCCGCCGCGCGCCTTCTTCTTGATCTTCTTGACCGGGCAGGCGAGGTTGATGTCCACCACGTCGTAGCCGAGCCCGACGAGCATGCGCGCCCCCGCGGCAATGTCGCGCGGGTGCGAGCCCATGAGCTGCCCGGCGATCGGGTGGTCGCGGTCGTCCAGCTCCGCGGCCTTGAGTCCCTTGCCGCCGGCGACGAGGAATTGGTCGAGCATCGCCTCCGTCACGCAGTAGGGGCAGCCATGCCGACGCGCGACGAGGCGCATCGCGGCGTCCGAATAGCCAGCCAGCCCCGCCTGGAAGAACGGGGCGTCGAGCGTGTGCCTGCCGATCGCGAGCATGGTCGTCATTATAGGGCCTCCCAAACTCAGGACCGGCCCCGCCAGTAGCCCCACCTGGAAAGGCGGGGCCGAGCTCGCCCCCGCCGCCTCGACACCCGCCACCGGCCGCCGCGCCACCAGTGGCACCGGGCCTGCGCACGCTTTAAGCTACCGCCATGTCCGCACGCCCCCTCGCCGCCCTCACCCTCGCCCTGCTCACCAGCCTCGCCGCCGCCGGCCCCGGCTGCGTGCGCACCACCGTCCTCGGCGAGCACGCCACCAACGCCCTCGCCCAGCGCGTCTACCCCGACGAGGCGGACTACGGCGACGACTTCGACATCATCGTCGAACGCGATGGCCACACCCTCACGCTCATCAACCGCACGCCGCGGACGATCCACGGCGTCGAGCTCTGGCTCAACCGCCAGTACGTCCGCGGCGTCACATCGATCGCGATCGGCGGCGACAACCACTTCGACCTGCGCACGTTCATCAACCGCTTCGGCGAGGCGTTCCCCGTCGCGATCCTGCTCGCGCCCGACCGCGCCCGCCCCGTCGTCGCCGCCGAGTTGTACGACTCCACCGCCGGGACGCGCCACCGTCTGCTCGTCCAGCCCCCGCCGGAATAACGAACCCGTTAGCCGTCGCCCTCGGGGCGACGCGACGCAACCCCGGCAACGCGCCCATCCCGTGAGCGGTCGCCCCCGGACGACCGCCAGCCCTCACCGCAGATCAACGGACCGCCCATGCCGAATCCCCCGCAACTCTGGACGCGCTACCGCGAGCAGCTCATCACCTGCGCCGACATCGGCCTTCGCCTCGACCTGTCGCGCATGGACCTGCCCGACGACCACCTCGCCCGCCTCGCCGAGCCCATGCAGCGCGCCCACCACGCCATGCAGCGCGTCGAAGCGGGCGACATCGCCAACCCCGACGAGGACCGCATGGTCGGCCACTACTGGCTCCGCGCCCCGCACCTAGCCCCCTCCACCGACCTGCGCCAGGCCATCGAGCAGGGTATCGACCAGGTCCGCACCTTCGCCCGCGATGTCCACGAACAGCGCATCACCCCCGCCACCCCCGCCATCACCCCCGCCAGCCCCGCCGCCCGCTTCACCGACCTGCTGCTCATCGGCATCGGCGGCTCAGCGCTCGGCCCGCAGCTCGTCAGCGACGCGCTCGCCACCCGACGCGACCGCCTCCGCGTCCACTTCATGGACAACACCGACCCCGACGGCATCCAGCGCATCCTCGCCAGCCTCACCAACCGCCTGAAGTCCACCCTCGTCCTCGTCGTCTCCAAGTCCGGGACGACGCCCGAGACGCGCAACGGCATGCTCGAAACCCGCGCCGCCTTCGCCTCGAAAAAACTCGACTTCCCGCGCCACGCCGTCGCCATCACCGGTGAAGGCTCCAAGCTCGACAACCAGGCGCGCGACGAAAGCTGGCTTGCACGCTTGCCCATGTGGGACTGGGTCGGCGGACGCACGAGCGTCACCTCCGCCGTCGGCCTGCTGCCCGCCGCGCTGCAGGGCCTCGACGTCGACGGCCTGCTCCAGGGCGCCGCCGCGATGGATGCACACACGCGCGAGACGGACACCGCGCAGAATCCCGCCGCGATGCTCGCCGCCGGCTGGCACCACGCCACCGGCGGCCGGGGCGCGAAGGACATGGTCATCCTCCCCTACAAGGACCGCCTGCTGCTGCTCTCGCGCTACCTCCAGCAGCTCGTGATGGAGAGCCTTGGCAAGGGACGCGACCTCGAAGGCCACCCCGTCGAGCAGGGCATCGCCGTCTATGGCAACAAGGGCTCGACCGATCAGCACGCGTTCGTCCAGCAACTGCGCGAAGGGCTCAACAACTTCTTCGTCACCTTCATCGTCGTCAACCAGGATGACGCCGGCCCGCGCAGGCGATCGGGCAGCGCGCTGGAGGTCGACGACAACGTCACGGCCGGCGACTACCTGCACGGCTTCTGGCTGGGCACGCGACAGGCGCTGTACGACAACGGCCGCACGTCGATCACGATCACGCTCGATCGCCTCGACGCCCGCAGTCTCGGCGCGCTCATCGCCCTCTACGAACGGGCGGTCGGCTACTATGCCGCGCTCGTGAACATCAACGCCTACCACCAGCCGGGCGTCGAGGCGGGCAAGAAGGCCGCCGCGGCCGTGCTCGATCTCCAGCAGCGCGCGATCGCGCACTTGAAGGCGTCGACCACCGCGATGACCACCGAAGAGCTCGCCGCCGCGATCAACGCGCCCGACGCGGCGGAGACCCTGCACCACATCCTCGAACACCTCGCCGCCAACGCGCGGCACGTGCGGCGGCGCGGGGAGCGCTGGGCGGCGCGGTGAGCGCCATTGACCGGCGATCACTTACTCGCATCGACGATGGGCGTTGGCATCCCGCAGCAATCGCTCGATCGCGCACCAGAGCTGCTCGATCTGGTGTGGTTCGCTCATGTACAGAAGCGTCGTCGTGTAGGACCGAGCGCCTTCATGGACCGTGATCGTTCGTCTCGCACTATCGGCAACCAGGTCTCCGAACGTCGCGTCCGTTCGCCGCAGGTATTTCACCACGAGACGCTCGATCTCCTGCAGAGCCTGCTCGTCAGCCTGATACTGATCGACGAGCTCGCCTGACCCCTTCGCCTGGTACGTTACCCAGCCATCCGACCGGATCGTCATTTCCCACGGATGGCCTCTCGCGAACCGGCCTGAGATGGCAACCTCGAATCCATCGACCGACGCGTGCCGCTTGCCCGCGAGATCCACGGCGACGATCGCCACCATGACGCCGAGCACCGCGCCGACAGCGACGATCGCCTTCGCAACCTGCAGACGTGGCGTGGCGATGGGCGGCCTTTCACGCCGGATGCCAGAGATACCCGAATCCACAAAGCTTGTCCGCTGGGTGGCACTGACAAGCAGAGTCCGCGGAGCTTGTCAGTGCCACCCTCGTTTCCCCCTGCCCCCTGCCCCCTGCCGACTTTCCCCCCTCAATACCCCTGCTCGCGCTCCGCCACCGGGTCGCGCATCGCGCGCGGCCGATCCAGCACCTCGCGCAGGATCACCGCCTCGCGCAATGACCGGGGCGTGACGAACGGGAAGCGCGACCGCCGACCCGCGCCGCCGATGAGGTACGCCGACGCGGCGGCATGCTCCTGTCGCCGAGCGGCCGTGGCCGCGCGCGTCGTGCTGCCGCGGTCCGCCTGCGACTGCTCCTCCTGGCGCTGCTTGAGCCGCGCCCGTCGGCGGGCCTCCTCGTCCAGCTTCTTGCGCGCCGCCTCCTGCCCGGCGCGGAGCTGGGCCTGCTGACGCTCCTGCTCCTGCTGCTGCGCCCGGCGCCGGGCCTGCTCGGCCTGTTCCGCCGCCGAGCCGCGCCGTCCCGCCGGCGCCGACGGTCGGCCGGGACGCGGCCGGGGCGTCTGCGTCCGCGAGGCCTGCGGGTGCGAGCCCCGCGGCTGCTGCGGGTGCTGACGCGGTTGCTGCTGCTGGGCCTGCTGGCGCAGCTTCTCCGCCCGTGCCTCATAGCGCGCCTTGGCGCGCTCGCGCTCGGCGCGCTCCGCCATGGTCATGTTCTGCGGGTCGGCCGACGTCTCGCGGGCCGCCGACCGCCGCGTGCCGATGTTCGTGTCCTGCCGCTCGCGATTGACCTGCGCCAGCTTCTGCCGCTCCGTCGCGGCGGCGCCGCGTGCGGCCCTGGCGCGGCCGGCGATGTCGCTCCGCTGATCGTCCTCCACTTGCCGCTGCCGCTGGGCCTGCGCCCGCAGTTCGGCCCGACGTCGGGCGGCAAGCTCGTCGAGCCGCTGGCGCGTCGTCTTCGTCTCGCCGTCGGCGGGCAGGCCCTCGCCGCGCTGGCGGGCCTTGCGCTCCTCCTGCTGCTGGCGCAGCAGGTTGGCCACCCACGAGCCGACGAGGATGACCGTGGCGATGCCGTAGACGACAAGCTCTTCAAACGAGATGGCCAAGGTGGGGAGCATGGGGGGACTCGCTTTCGCATGGCCGGGCAGCAGGTCGCGTCGAGGGACGCCGGCGCCGAGGGACAGCCGCGGACGCCTACAGTGTACCGCCGGGTTCCACGCGGAACACCGGCCGGCCCCCCTCCCCCGCCACGTCCTCCCCCGCCGCATCGCCATGCACCGCCTCGAGCCCGACGCGGTAGACCGGCTCGAGCACCGCCGGCCGCATCACCTCGTGCCAGGGCCCCGCGGCCGCAAGCCGCCCCGCCTCCATCAGCCACACGTCGTCCGCGTATCTGGCCGCCAGGTTCAGATCGTGCAGCACGACCAGGATCGCCCGCCCCGGCGTAAGCTGCTCGCGCAGCAAGGCCATCACCCGGTGCACGTGCCACAGGTCCAGGCTCGCGCCCGGCTCGTCCAGGAGCACAGCCGTCGTCGCCCCTCCCCCCCCCCCCGCCACGCCCCCCGTCGTCGTCCCCGCCTGCGCCAGCGCCCGGGCGATGAGCACGAGTTGCTGCTGGCCGCCGGAGAGCTCGGCAAAGACCGCCTGCTCCAGCCCCGCCAGGTCGCACTGCTCGATCGCCGCCGCCACCGCCGCGTCGTTGGGCCCCGCGGCGTAGCGTCCCATGGCCACGACCTCGCGCACCGTGAACGCGAACTGCACGCTGCCGCGCTGCGGCACGTAGCTGAGCCGGCGCGCCCGGGCGCGCGGGCCCATCCGGTCGACGCGCTCGCCATCGAGGTGAATGGTGCCGGCGCGCGGGCCGAGCTGCCCGAGCATGAGTCGCACGAGCGTCGTCTTGCCCGCCGCGTTGGGCCCGATGAGGCAGCACAGCCGCCCGGGGGCGAGCCGGGCCGTGACGTCGCACACCACCGGCTCGCCGCGGCGGTACCCGAACGTCACGCCCTCGAGCGACAGCCCCGCGGTGGTGCGCCGCGGGCCGTCCGGTGACGCGGGCGAAACAACCGGGGAGGATGACAAAACATGCCTGTTCATGCGGTTGCGCCCATTCTAACGCACCGCGCCCGGCAACGGCACCGAGGCCGCGCCCCGCCCCGCCCCGCCGGCCGCTGTTGACTTACCCTCGCGCCGCCTCTAGCGTTGCGGGCGCCCTGGCTTCATGATCCTCGCAGCGAGTCGGCCATGCCTTCACCTCCGCCAGCCGCGACACTCGGTCAGCTCAAGCAGACCCCCTACCGCTATCGCAGCGTCAAACAGGAGATGCGCGAGAACCTCATCCAGCGGCTGCGCAACAACGAAGAGATCTTCCCCGGCATCCGCGGCTACCAGCACACCGTCCTGCCCCAGGTCGTCCACGCCATCCTCTCGCGCCACGACATCCTCTTCCTCGGCCTGCGCGGCCAGGCCAAGACGCGCATGCTCCGCATGCTCCCGCAACTGCTCGACGAGTGGCTGCCCGTGCTCGCGGACGTCGAGATCCCCGACGACCCGATCGAGCCGATGACCGCGATGGGCCGCACCGCCATCGCGCAGGCGGGCGACGAGACACCCCTGCGCTGGCTGCACCGCTCGCAGCGCTACCACGAGAAGCTGGCGACGCCGGACGTGACCATCGCCGACCTGATCGGCGAGATCGACATCG
>JBBDRN010000020.1:0-78537 GCA_040905445.1 Phycisphaeraceae bacterium
TAAGACGCGTCTCGTTGCCGTCCTCATCCGTGACGATGCTGCCATCGTTGACGAAGTCGTTAACGAGCTGGATGCTGGCTGCGTCGCTGGACGTGCCGACGTTGAGGTTGCCGATGGCGTACGTCTGAGCCTCGATCTCATGGGCGGCGTTGGCGGCGACCTCGAAGGTGGAGCCGCTGCCGATCAGGTTGACCGTCGACTCGAACAGGCCGTTGCCGCGTTGCGCGGCGGATCGGGCGTTGGTGGTGTAGTTGCCGGCGAGGTTGATGACCGTATCGATGTCGCCATGGACACCGACGCGTCGACCTTCGCCGGAGACGACGTCGACGGTCGTCGTGAAGCCGAACTCGCCCCACTCCTGGAGGTCTTCGTTGAAGACGTAGCCGTCCTCCTCGGCGGTCTCCTGGTCGGGGGCCGTGAGCCACTCCTCGCCCTCGGGGTCGGGGTTCCACAGGTCCTGCTCGACCGTGCGGCCGGCGGGCAGGGGCACGTCGTCGATCACGAGGTCACCGCCGATGTTGAGCGTCGAGCCCTGGGCCTGGATGAGCGCGACCATGTTGGGATGGTTGCTCTGGTTGCCGCCCGCGTGCTTGCGCAGCAGCGCGCCGCGCTCAAGCGTGAGCGTGTGGCCATCGAGGCGCACCTCCGCGCCGAGCACGTTGGGGAAGTTGAAGGCGAGGCTGTAGTCGCTCTGCGACGAGGGGGTGTCGGGCTCTTCGTCCTGACCGAACTCACCCGGGATGATCGTTCCGCCGACGAGGTTGACGTCGCCGGTGAGAACGTAGTTTTCGCGCCGGCCACTGGTGAGCTCGCCGCGCAGCTCGATGCTCTGGAGCGTCATCTCCGGCAGGAAGACCGTCTGGTCCTGCTGTGTGCTGTGATAGAGGTCAAGGTGAACCTGGCCGAGGTTGTGCAGCGGCGCGCCGTCAATGGACTGGATGATCTCCTCGCCGGATCGCCCGGTCAGCCGAATGGCGGCGCCGGCGTCGGCGAGCGCCTCCCAGGTCTGGTCGCTGCGGACCTGGAGCGTGTGGTTGGCCACCGGCAGCACGTGCGCGACTTGACTGCCGGGATGGAGCGTGTGAGCGCCGACGTCGCCGAGGGTGATCGTCGCCCCAACGCCGGTGAACGCCACAATGCCGCCCGAGCCCCCAAGCTGCTCAAAGCCCTGGTTGCGGTTGAAGAAGCCGTGGTAGTTGCCGGAGTTGAACTCATCGAAGATGTGATCGCCGGCAAACTCGATCGTCGAGTCGGCGCGGAGGTGGATGGCGCGCCATCCGCCGAGCGACCCACCGAACTCAAACGGCCGCTCACCGGTCATCGTCAGCGTGTAGGGGTTGACGCCGTCGCCGACTTCGACCTCGCCACGGACGTTGGTACTGTTGCCGGTAATGATCTCCAGCGTTTCAAGGGTGAGGTCGGTGTGGAAGAGGAGGTTCTCGGTGGCCATGTTGTGGACGTTGGCCGTGAGCCGGATGTGGTCGGGGTTGAAGGCGCCGCCGGTGATGATGAGTGGCGCCCGGAAGGCTTCGTCGAGGCTGATGCCCCAGTTGAAGATCGCCGTGTCCCCGGCCCCCGGGATGGCAAAGTCGCCAATGGGGTCCCAACTGAGCTCATCATTGACGTCGGTCGAGCCGGTGTTCCCGCTCCCGGGGTCGCCGTCCTCCCCCGGGCTGTTGATCCCAAGCCACGTGCGGTCCACCGCCAGAGCCGGCGTGGCGGCCAAACCAAGAGTGGCGGCGCCGGCGAGAAGCCATCGCGTCTTGTACATAAACATCTTCGGTCCTCCTAAACGGATCAGAAAGGGTGTTCGAACCGTGACAGTGAAATCGCGCCGACGGTCTCAACGGACCGCGGCGGAACCTGGGAAGTGGTCTGAAAAGAAAGCGGACATGCCCCCATGGCGCGTCTCCCATCCCGCCCCGCATGATCGGTCGAGGCCCTACGGAGTTCCCAGCCTAACCCGCCGGGCCGATGGTGGCAAGACTCAATTACGCCATAATTGGTCCCACCGCGCGCGAGAAGTGAGCGCACCGCCACGGTCCCCGCGCCGCGGGCGCGGTGGTCGATCAATCGCTCTAAGTTATTGAGGAACCCATCCCTGCGCGCCGACGTGCGCCGAGTGGAGTTCGGGGTGGAGCCTGTTAGCGGCCGCGCCGGCTCTTCATCCGCGAGCCGAGTGTCCGCGGAGGCAAATTCCGCGGTATCTTGCCGTCCGGAAACATCTTGCGCAGTTCCGCGTCGTCCACACCCTCCAAAGCCGTCGGCAGCGTCCGCTCCAGTTGCGCCGGCCGATCGCCGCGTCGGCCCCGCTTGTCGCTCAGGTCGCGCTCCGCCTTGATGTCGGCCGGCACCGGGCCCGGACGGAAATCCGGCGGAGCGTCGAGCTTCTCAATCAACACCCCCGTCAGCTTCTCAATTTCCGTCAAGAGCTGCCCCTGCTCCGGCGTCACGAACGACCAGGCGATGCCCTTGCGCCCCGCCCGCGCCGTACGCCCGATGCGGTGGATGTAGACCTCGGGATCGTCCGGCAGGTCGTAGTTGATCACGTGCGAAATGTGCTCCACGTCCAGGCCCCGCGCCGCAAGGTCCGACGCCACCAGCACCGACAGCTTCCCCTCGCGAAGCTGGTTCATCACGCTGTTGCGCTTCTTCTGCTGCAGGTCGCCGTGGATCTCGCGCGCCGCGACGTTCTTGTCGCGCAGGAATGTGGTGAGCTTCTGCACCGTCGCCTTGGTGCGGCAGAACACGACCGTCGTGTCCGGCTCCTTGTGACGCAGCATGTGCAGCAGCAGCCCGCGCTTGTCCCACGGCTCGACCGGCAGATACTTCTGGTCCACCAGCGAGACCGTGAGCGAGCCCGAGACCGTCGTGATGCGCTCCGCGTCGTCGGCCATGAAGCGCCGGCCGAGGCGCTCGATGTCTTCGCTGATCGTCGCCGAGACGAAGATGGTCTGGTGCGGGCCCTTGATCTGCCCGAGGATCTTGCGAATGTCGTCGCGGAAGCCGATGTCCAGCATGCGGTCGACTTCGTCAAGCACGGCAAAGCGGAGGTTGTCAAAGTGAATCTGCCGCCGGCCGTACAGGTCCATGATGCGCCCCGGCGTGCCGACGATGATGTTGGCGCCTTCTTCGACGGCCTTCTGCTGGTGGCGCATCGACTCGCCGCCGACGATGCAGACGGTCTTGATGGGCGTGTGGGCGCCGAGCTCTTCGAGCTCGGAGGCGACCTGGGCGGCGAGCTCGCGCGTGGGCGTGAGGACGAGGGCCTGCATGGGCGTGTCGGGGTCGGCGAGGTGGAAGATGGGCAGGCCGAACGCCGCCGTCTTCCCCGTGCCGGTGCGCGCCTGGCCGATCACATCCTTGCCGGCGAGGATGAGGGGAATGAGCTTGGCCTGTATGGTGGTGGGGTGCTCGAAGCCGGAGGCCTTGACGCCCGCGAGGACGCTGCTGCGCAGGCCGAGGGATTCGAAGGAGTTCTGCGTGTCGAAGAGGTCGTTTGCGTCGGTCATGGGGTCCTTGCCGGGTTGGGGGCCTGGGCGCGCAACGGCAGGGGGGCCAGGCCCATGATGCCCTGGCGCGCCTCGGATCGGTGGCTGGGAAGGGGAGCGGACCCGGCGTGAGTGGTGCCTGGAGCCGGCGGACGCCGACGGCACGAGGCACGACTCACGCACTTGCCGCCCCCCATCCCGGGTCATGGGCCCGCCAACGGGCCCGCGGCCGCCCCCGCCCTGCGTGGCGGGGGCAGACGATTCTAGAAGGAGTACGGGCATGACACAAACCCCCAGCCCCATCGAACAACCCGCCGCCGACACCCATGGGTTAGGGCCGTGGGCGTCGGCGGCGCCCGCGTCCACCCTCAGTTGGGTCGAGATCGACCTGGCCCGGATCGAGCGGAACCTGGCCGCCGTCCGCCGGCTCGTCGGCCCCCGCGTGCGGGTCTGCGCGGCGGTGAAGAAGGACGCCTACGGCCTCGGGGCGGCCGCCATCGCCACCCGCCTCGCCCAAGCGGGCTGCGACATGCTCGCCGTCTACAGCACCGACGAGGCCGCCCGCCTGCTTGAGGCGGGCATCGACGCGACGCCGCTGCTGGTGCTCATGCCCGTGTGGCACATTGAGCCGACCGGCCCGTTGGCGGAGGCCGCGCGGGGTAGGCGGCTGCATCTGAGCATGCATGAGCCGGCCCAGGTGGCCGCGTTACGAGCCGCGGCCCGGCAACTGGACGCCGTGCTGCCCGTGCACGTGTTCCTCGACACCGGCATGAGCCGGTCGGGCCTGGAGCCAGCCCGCCTGGGCGAGGTGCTCGAGCGCATCGAGCGCTGCCCGGAGCTGCGCCTCGCGGGGGTCTACAGCCACCTGGCGACGGCGGACGATGACGGCGACTTCGCCCGCGAGCAGTTGCGGCGATACGACGCGACGGTCGGCAATCTCGGATTGCGGATTTCGGATTTCGGATGTGGGCGGCACATCGCCAACACGTGTGGCCTGCTGCGCGACCGCGCGTTTCACCTGGACATGGTCCGGCCCGGGCTGGGGCTGCTCGGCTACGGTGCCGAGTCGCTGGTGGGCGACCCGTGCCTTGAGCCGGGATTTGCATTTGAGCCGGCGATGCGCTGGCTCAGTCGCGTCGTGCATGTGCGGCAGTACGAGGCGGGTGAGGGCGTGGGCTATGGCCTGACGCATCGGCTGGATCGACGAAGCGTGCTCGGCGTCGTGCCCGTCGGGTATGGCGACGGCTACCCGCTCGCGCTCAGCAGCCGCGGCGTCGTGCGCGTCGAGGTCGACGGGCAGCTTGTGCCCGCTCCCGTGCTGGGGCGCGTCAACATGGATCAGATCACCGTCGACCTCACGGACGTGGCCGCGCGCCGCGGCCCCGACGCCATCCTGCGCGGCGCTCGCGTGGAGCTCGTCAGCCCCGACCCGGCCGCGCCCAACGCCCTGCACCGTCTCGCCGCGCTGGCCGGGTCGCACTGCTACGAGATGCTCTGCCGCCTGCGCGTGCCGCGGGCGTACATCGACCGATAAAGCGGGACCGTTCAACTTTATGCGCCATTTGCGCAAGCACCTGCGCCACACGCAGTTGGCGTCCACCATGGTCTGTGTTATCCAGACACAGGAGGCCATCGATGGAACGCCAGCGTTTTCGGGAACTCGCCGCCCTGCTTCGCGGCGCCGCGCGCGGCCACCGGCCAAGCCGACGCTACACCCACAGCGACCTGCTGGTCGTACGCATTCTCCTTTGGGCAGCTCTGCACGACAAGACCGTCAGCCGACGGCAGTACCAGCCGTCGCTGCTGGCGCTGATCGAACGCTTCGAAGCGCACATGCGCCAGCCGCTGCCCGCCAACGACATCAAGCTCATCGCCGGCCGGGATGGCCTTACCCGCCTGTCATCGCGCGCACGGCCGCGTCCCACTTGCCCTGCCCGCGCAGCACATGCTCCACCGCTTCGCGCGCCGCCCCGCGTCCACCCGGGGTGGTCGTCACGTACACCGCCGCCGCCCGCACCTCCGCCGCCGCGTCCGCCACCGCCATCGGATACGCGCACAACCGCATCGCCGGGATGTCCTGCAGGTCGTCGCCCACGTACGCCGCGTGCGCGCCATCCATTCCCGCGCTGGCCAGCAGGCGCTCGAGCCCCGCGCGCTTGTCGTTCGCCCCCTGCACCAAGTGCTCGACGCCAAGCTTGCCCATCCGCCGCGTCACCGCCTCGCTTTTGCGCGACGACAGGATCGCCACCTCGACGCCCTGGCTGCGCGCGAGCTTGAACGCGAGCCCGTCGCGGATATGAAACCGTCGCGTCTCGACGCCCTGCTCGTCGACGATCACGCTGCCATCCGTCAGCACGCCGTCGACGTCAAACACGATGAGCCTGACCCCCGCCAGCCCCGCCAAACGCGCCCCGTCCGCCAGCCGCTTCGCCGCGTCATCGTTCATCCTTCGATCACCTTCAGCGCCGCCAGGTCCTGCACGTCGATCAGCCCCACTGGGTTCCCGTCCCCATCCACGATCGGAATCTCGTCAAACCGATGCTCGCGCACCACGCGCACGGCATCGCGCACCAGCGCATCATCGCCCAGCGTCGTCGGGTCGCTCGTCATGATCCGCTCGATCGGCCCGCGCCACACCTCCGGCCCTTGCCGAATGAGCGCCGTCCGCAAGTCCCCGTCCGTCACGATCCCCGCCAGCCTTCCCGCACCATCCACGATCAGCAGCGCCCCGGCCCGCCGCAGCCCCGACGCCTGCGCGTGCTGCTCTGCTTCCGCGTAGGCCTGCTCGACCGTCCGCTCGCGGGCCACCAGCGGCAGGTTCAGCCCCGCCTTGAAGCGCATCGCCTCGGTCACGGGCGTGAGCTGCCGGCCCAGCCCGCCGCCTGGGTGCAGCTTGCGAAAGTCCTCGACCCCGAACTGCCGCCGCTTGCTCACGGCCAGCGCCAGCGCGTCGCCCAGCGCCAGCATCGCCGTGGTCGATGCGGTGGGTGCGAGGTTGAGCGGGCACGCCTCCGTCACATCGCCCACGCACAGCGCCGCCGTCGCCAGCCGCCCGAGGTCGCAGCCCGCCTGCCCGACGATCGCGACGATCGGCACGCCGTCCTGCTTGAGCAGCTGCGCCAGCGTCACGACCTCCTCGGTCGAACCGCCATACGAAAGCAGCAGCACCACGTCCCCGCGGCGCACGCGCCCCAGGTCGCCGTGCAGCGCCTCGGATGGATGTAGAAACTGGCTGGGCGTGCCCGTCGACGCGAACGTTGCCGAGAGCTTGCGCCCGATCAGCCCCGACTTGCCCAGCCCCGAGACGATCACGGACGACCCCCCGCCACCCCCGCCACTCCCGCCCGCCTGGCTCGACGTGACGATCAACTCCACCGCGCGCGTAAACGCGTCATCGATCGCGATGCGTCGGATCGCCTCCGCCTCGGCGTCCAGCACCCGCCGGGCAAACGCCAGCTCATCGTCAACCTGCCTCGGGTCCACGCTCATGAGCCGCGTAGCCTACCGCACCCACCCCCCACCAACCACCCCGTCGTCCCCCGCCACACCCCGCCACACCCCGCGCCCTCCGCGCCCTCTGCGCGAAATCCCGCGCCGCAGCATCAGCATCGCACCGACCGCCACCAGCCCCAGCGTGCCCGGCTCCGGCACCATGTGCGTCGCAACCACGTGCTCCGCGATCTGCCGCCCCAACTCCAGCGACACGTCGTTCGTAAACCGGTAGTGAATCCCGCCGTACACCCGGCTCATCGCCGCCTCCTCCGCGGCCGCCCAGAAGCTGTCGAACTCGCGCACCTCGCCGTCAATCGCGTCGTCGCCGCTGGCCATGAACGTCACCGCGTCCGTGCCGAAGAAGTCGGCGAGAATCGTCGCCGCCGCACCGCTGATGCTGCTGTGCCCGCTCGGGTATTCCGGGTGCATCGAGGTGGGGATCAGCGGCAGCCAGTCGGCGTCCGGATCGCCCGCCTCGAGCCCCTCGCGGATCGCGTGGATCGG
Source organism: Phycisphaeraceae bacterium (assembly GCA_040905445.1). GTDB lineage: Bacteria > Planctomycetota > Phycisphaerae > Phycisphaerales > Phycisphaeraceae > SKPT01. The sequence continues at coordinate 7,488 of JBBDRN010000020.1, forward strand.
CCGCCACAGGTTGTGGTCATACTTCCCGTCCCACGTCGCCAGCGTCGTGTCGTGCATTGCCAGGCTCAGAAGCCCGAACAGTCGCGCCGAAGCCTCCAGGTCCAGCGACCGCTCCTGCGCCACCGACTGCGCGATGCGCAGCCACTCGCCCGCCGGCGTCACCGTCCCCGTGGCCGTCTTGCTCCCGTCCGGGTTCAGCCCCTTCGCCGCCCAGAAGAACGCCGTGCGGTAGTGCTCCTCCGCCTCGCCTGACAGGTCATCGGTCAGGTACCGGTCGCGCCGGCCGAGCTCGCGCACCTCGTCAAGGTCTGCCTGCCACCGCGCGCTGTCGAGCGCCAACGGGGCTTCGATGTCGAACTGCCGCACGTCGTCAAGCGCGAACGGCGCAACCCCGCCATACGCCGGCTCGGCCGCCGGATCATCCGCGTCCGGCGTGAACAGGTCGGTGCGGTACTCGCCGAGCTGCGTCGAGTCTTCCCACGCGATCGCCGCCTCCGCCGCGCCGTCGTCCGCCCGCCACGCGAGCATCGCTTCGCCGACCTCCGCCCCCCACGCGCGTCCCAGGTCCAGTTCCGTCTGCGTCATCGCCCCCGCATCGACGCGATCGATCAGCTCCACGAACTGCGTCTGCCACCGGCTGCTGATCATCCCGCGCGCGCTGTTGAGCCGATCGCCGAACTCGTCGGCGGGAATGAGGTGCGTCCCCTCGGCGAACAGCCCGTCGAGCACCGTGTAGGACGCCTCCATGAGTGCCGCCTCGATCGACGCGCCGCCGCCGGCGGCCGCCGCCGGCATGCGATAGGTCGACAGCTCGCCCGTGAGCCCGTGCACCGCGTCATAGCTCGCCCCGTGGAGCATCGCCAGCAGCCGCCCCGACTGCGGCGGGTTGTCGCCGCCGATGTGCTCGAACTGGTCGGGATCATTGCGGATGTTGATCAGCCGCAGCACGTCGAGCGCCGTGTCGTTCCATTCATAGATGAACTCGCTCGATGTGCCTGCGCCCGCCGCCGGCACGGCCGCCAGCATGCACGCCGGCGCGAGGACGATCGCGGCCGCCACCCGGCACCGCCAGCCGACGCGCCCCGCCTTCCAGTCACTCGAATCGCTCCCATCCTGCATAGAGCACCTCACACACGAAAATGAAGAAAGACATGCCGCCGGCAAACTCGCCGGCGCATAAGCAATCCCAGCCCGGCCACGAGCATCGCCACCGTGCCTGGCTCGGGAAGCTCGTGGACGGTCAGCACCTGATTGGGGCTGACATTGAATAGCTCCTGCTCCACACCGCTGGGCCAACGGATGTGGACGTAGTCGACCAGGCCGTCGAGATCGCCCAGGCCGAAGTGGGCGGTGGTCTCGTTGTGCGTGAGGTAGTTGGAGCCGAGGTTGACCTCGTGGACGTAGAAGAGCTCGCTGTTGTCGAGGTCAGGGACGACGGTGATCCAGGCGCCGATGCCCTGGCGGTTGGAGCGTGTGCCGACGGTGTCAATGCGGAGCCAGTCGTTGTCGCCGCCTTGGTTGCGGTAGAGCACGGGCTGGCCCTTGTGGTTGACGACAAGGATGTCGAGCCAGCCGTCGCCCATGAAATCGGCGACGATGACGCCGCGCCCGTCGCCGTCGTCGGTCAGGCCGAGCTGGGCGCCTTTCTCGACGAACGTGCCGTCGCCCTGGTTCTCCCAGAAGCGCATGGGCGTTGTGACGTATGGCTCTTGGGGAAAGCCGTTGACCATGACCAGGTCGCGCAGGCCGTCGTTGTTGTAGTCGATGAAGGAGGCGCCCCAGCCCCAGTCACCCCAGCGCACACCGGCGGTGTCGGTCTGGTGGGAGAAGTAGATGCCGGGGATGTCGCGGTGGATCTCGTTTCGAAGCAGCCGATTCCCCCCCAGCGTCGGGCTGTCGACGCCTTCGCTGCCGATGCTCGTGGCGAAGACATCCAGCCAGCCGTCGTTGTCGTAGTCCGCCACCGTCAGGCCCATCTCGTTGGTTCCCGTGCCCGTCCCCGCCTGGGCCGCGCCGTCGACGAACGTGCCGTCGCCCTGGTTCCAGTACAGCGCGCTGTGGCCGAAGTCGTTGGTGACCACGAGATCCGCGTGCCCGTCGCGGTCGAGGTCAGCGAATCGGCCGGCGAAGCCGTACTGGTTGTGCGTCTGGTCGAGGCCAGCGGCGACGGTGACATCCTCGAAGTGCCCGGGCATGGCCGCCCCGCGGTTGGCGAGCAGCCGATTGCGCGGGGGATCGCCCGGCTCGCGGATGCTCCAGTCCGCGACGTACAGGTCGAGATAGCCGTCGCCCGTGAAGTCGCCCGCCGTCACGCTCTGGCCGCGCATCGGATGCGCCTCGGGAGCGCGGCCCGCCCCGCGCTGCGCGCCGCGCTCCACGAACGTGCCGTCGCCCCGGTTGACGAACAGGTAATGCCGCGCCGCCTCGCCGCCGTTGACGAACAAGTCGAGGTGGCCATCGTTGTTGAGGTCGGCGAACATCGCGCCGTTGGTGCCCGCATCAGGCATCTCGCCGCCGAACGCTTCGGCCGTGACGTCGCGGAACGTGCCGTCGCCCTCATTGGCGTAAAGGATGTCCGTGTCATCGAGGCGGGTGAAGAAGAGATCCAGCAGCCCGTCGCCGTCATAATCGCCCACGGCCGCGCCCGCGCTCTCGGGGCTGCGGATCACCTCCCACGGCGGCGGCGGGTCGACCAGGTGGGTGTGCGTCAGACCGGCGCTTTCGGTGACGTCAACGAACCACGCCGACTCGGCGGCCGCGGACGACACCGACGCAAGAATAACCAAGACCAGCGGCGCAAGCACGTCAGCGCGCCAGCGTGCCGAGCCGCGCACGCGGCCACGCAAACCAAACAAACCCATCGCCTCTCCCCTTCCAAGACATGACGTTCCCCAACGATCGGGGGTAAAACCGAAAAGAGGGGTCCAAACCGAACAACCGAAGACAGGACACAACGCCGCCGGCCGATACCGGAGGCGGAAACCAAGCACAAATCCACCCTTAGTATGACCAACGCCCGGCCCGCGTCAAGAGATATGTGCCGAATCGGCGCCACCCTGCCCCGGCTCGCCCCGCCGTAGGGTCCGCTGTGCGACCTCCCCGCCTCGACCATCACGCCACAGATCCGCGCCGTGGACCCAACGCCCCCGTGCGGCGGGGCGGGGTCGCCAGCAGCGACAGGCCCACCAGCGGCAGGGGCAGCAGCGTCAGCAGGAGCATGATCGGGCCATAGCCGCCAAAGAGGTCATAGCACCCGCCCACGAGCAGCGGCCCGACGCTCGACGCCGCTACCATCACCGTCGTCATCGAACCGCGGATCTTGCCCAGGTGCGCCCGCCCGTAGTATCGCGGCAGCAGGGGCCCCAGCGCCGCCACGTTCAGCCCCTGGCTCAGCCCCATCGCGATGCCTGCCATCAGCACCATCTGCGTCGTCGCCGCGTTCCACACCAGCGCCATCGACACCACCAGTCCCGCCGCTGCGACCGACAGCAGGACGTTCAGCGGCAGGCGGTCGGCCAGCATCCCGCCGATCAGGTACGTCAGCGCCAGGCTGAACGCGAACGCCCCGAACAGCCCCGCCGCCTCCGCCTCCGTGAGCCCGCGCGAGCCCAGCAGCGGGATGATGTGGAACATCACGCCCGTGCCCGACATCGACCACAGCGCCATGCCCGCGCCGGCGAACCAGATCGCCCGCGTGCGCAGCGCCTCGCCGAGCGTGAAGCTGTTGGCGGCGTCCGCCTCGGCGGCGGCGCGGTCCGACTCCGTCCGGTCGCCCTCGATCCACTCCCCATCCTTGCGCTGCCCGAGCTCCTCGGGGCGGTTGCGGAACACCAGCGCCATCAGCGGCAGCATGATCGCCCACACGCCGATGCCCAGCACCACGTACGCCCAGCGCCACCCGACGCTGTGGATCAGCGCGAGGTTGATCGCCGGCACCACGGCGATCGCCCCGGCCATGCCCATGTTCCGCAGGCCTTCCACGCTTCCGAGCTTGCGGTCGAACCAGAACGGCAGGGTGTTGGCCGACAGCAGCCCGAGCGCCCCTTGCCCAAGCATGCGCAGCAGCAGGAACGCGAGAAAGAGTGTCACCAGCCCCATGACCTGCGAGACGAGGATGCACACCCCGCCGAAGAGCATGGCGACGACGGTCATGGTCACGCGCAGGCCGTAGCGGTCCATCAGCGCGCCGACGTATCCCATGGGCAGGGCCGCGAGGAACGTGCCCAGGCCGTACGCCGCCGAAAGCTGCGTCGCGCTGATGCCCAGCGACTCGCGGAGGTAGGGATTGAACGCCGACGCGCCGAAGGTCTGCCCCGGGCTGGTGCAGATCAGCGCGACCGTGGCGACAGGCAGCATGATCCAGCCGTAGTAGAGGCGCGGGCGGGTCAGCGCCGGCGCGTCGGCGGACGCGATCGCATAGGCGGGGTCTTCGACCGCTTCGGCCACCGCGACCTCATCGCCCCACTGTGCCGGGGCTTCACGTTCGGTGGGCTCACCACCCTGACTCGACACGACGCGTCCTCTCCCTGTGGAACCGGATTGGTGGCGGGCACAGGCCAGCAATGCACGCGCCGAACGCCGCGCCATCGCGGCTGCGCAGTGCGTCGCTGGATTCGGCTGGCGCTCGGGACCATCCCGCCACGGTCGAGCATAGGGCGCGGCGGGACGATGTCAAAGCCTCCGTCCCCACTCCGCCGCCCAAGTCCCTTCCCCCGGTTCCCCGCTCACCCCGTCGAGCGCAGCCCCGCCGCGAGCCCCTGCACGCTCATCCGCAGCAGGCTGCGCAGCGACTCGAGCGCCGCCTCATCCGCGTCGCGGTCTCGGGCGGCCTCCAGCCGCCGCATCAACTCGATCTGGATGAAGTTGAGCTGGTCGACGTACGGGTTGCGCACCGCGACCGACCGGTGCAGCCAGGGCGTGTCGCGCAGCAGCTCCGAGCGGCCGGTGATCCGCAGCACGGCGTCGCGCGTGCGGCGGTACTCGGCGCGGACCAGCCCGCCGAGCCGCCGTCCGTCGTCCCCGCCCGCCGCCTCGTCCAGCAGCTCGGCGTAGTGGTCGATGATCACCTCGTCGCACTTGGCCAGCGCCAGCTCCGCGTTGTCGATCACCGCCGTGAAGAAGGGCCACTCGCGGTACATCTGCTGCAGGTGCGTCCACCCATCGACCTCGGCGTCGGCGACTTCACCGAGGCCCGCGCCGAGCCCGTAGAACGCCGTGAGCACGTGCCGGTTCTGCGTCCAGGCGAACGTATACGGGATGGCGCGCAGGTCTTCGAGCGCGCGCTTCGCCTGCCGCCGGCTCGGCCGCGAGGCAATGGGCAGGCTCTCGATGATCTCGATCGGGCTGGCGTGCTGGAAGTAATCGAGAAACGCCGGGTCGTCGACGAGGTCGCGGTAGGCCTGCCGCGCCCGCTTGGCCGCGGCGTCGATCATCTGTGTCCACGCCTCCGGCGCCGCCTCGGGCGGAGCGGCGCTGACGAGCATCGTCGCCCAGGTGACCTGCTCGAGGTGGCGGTGGGCGATGTGCGGGTTGTCATAACGATCGGCGAGGACCTCGCCCTGCTCGGTGATGCGGATGTGGCCCTGAACGGAGTCGGCGGGCAGCGAGAGGATGCCGCGCGCCGCCGGCCCGCCGCCGCGTCCCAGCGCCCCGCCCCGGCCGTGGAAGAAGCTGACGCTGATGCCATGCGCATGCGCCGTCTGCGTCAACCGCCGCTGCGCCTCGTACAGGTGCCAGTTGGCGGCGAGGTACCCGCCGTCCTTCGTCGAGTCGGAGTAGCCGATCATGCACACCTGGTGCCCGCCGGTCGTGCGCAGGTGCTCGGCATAGGGCTCGCACGCGAGCAGCGCCTTGAGCGTGTCGGGCGCATGCTCGAGGTCGTCGATCGTCTCGAAGAGCGGGACGATCGGCAGGCGCGGCGCCGGCTGCCCGCTCCACGCCGACGCGGCCGCGCTCAGCCAGAGCATCGTCAGCACGTCGCTGGGCTGGTGCGTCATGCTGGCGATGAGCATGCCCAGCGCCCGGGGCCCGAACGTCGCCGACGCCTGGCCGAGCAGGACGAACAGCTCGAACGTCTCGCGCGCGTCGTCGCTCACGGCCGCGGGGTCGAACTGGTGGGCGCGTGCGGCGTTGACCGGCTCGCCCAGCAGGCGCTGCTTGTCGTGCTCCGAGTGGTCGGCGAAGTCCGCGGGCAGGCCGAAGTGCGGCCCAAGCTCCGCGACGACGCGCTGCAACCGGCGAGCGTCTTCGCGCACGTCCAGCCGCGCCATGTGCAGCCCGAATGCCGCGGCCCGGTCCTGCCAGTCGCGCAGCTCGCCGTCGGCGAGCAACTCATGCCCCGCCGCCCGCAGGCTGCGCTCGATCAGCGCGAGGTCCGCCTCGAACGCGCCGGCGTCGGTGTACGCCGCCTCCGGCACCGGGCCGTCGACCTGCGCCTCGGCCGACCGCCGCAGGCGGTATGCCATCACCGCCAGCCAGTGGCGGTAAGGCTCGTTGGGGTTGAGCTGCTCGATCACCTGCTCGGGCGGGCTCCACCGCTCGCGGGCGTCGGCCAGCGCCTCGTGCAGCTCGCGGCTGGCGGCGTGATAGTGCTCCGAGATGCTCAGCATCGACGCGATGCGCTCGCACGTGGCCAGGTGTTTTTCCAGCGCGGTGCGGCGGAGCAGCGTCAGCGTCTGCCGCGTCACGTCGCAGGTGACGTTCGGGTTGCCGTCCCGGTCCCCGCCGATCCATGTGCCGAAGCGGAGCAGCGCGGGCAGGTGGAACGGCTTCTCGCCGTAGTGCTGCGCCAGCCCGCTGCGCATCGTGCGGTAGAGCTGCGGCGTGATCTGCCAGAGCGAGTCGACGGCGAAGAGGCTGCGGCGCACCTCCTCGAGCACGGTTGGCCGCCGCGGGTGCAACGGCTCCGTCTCCCACAGACAGGCCAGGTCCGCCTGCATCCGCATCGCCAGCCGGTCGCGTTCGCGCGGCAGCAGGTCGGCGCGTTCGAGCTCGATGAGGTCCTGCCGCAGGCGGTTGAGCGTGTTGCGCACCGTCAACCGCTTGGCCTCCGTCGGGTGCGCCGTGAGCACGAGCTCGATGTCCAGCTTGTCGATCAGCGCCTGGACCTCGTCGGCATCGAAGCCTCGCTCGCGCAGCGCGGCGACGGCCGCGGCGATCGACTCCGGCTGCGGCGCCCCGCCCAGCGCCCGCTCACGCTCGCGCAGCACGCGGATGCGGTGACGGTCTTCCGCCAGGTTGGCGAGGTCAAAAAAGCAGCTCAGCGCGCGGATCACGTCGCGCAGCGGCTCGGCGTCGAGTCCGGCGATCGTCGCCCGCAGCTTCTCGTCGGCCTGCGCGTCGCCCGCGCGCCGGCGCTTGGACAGCCGACGCATCTCCTCGACGAGCTGAAAGAGCTGCATCGAACCATGCCGCTTGAGCACCTGCCCGAGCTCGAAGCCCAGCATCCGCACGTCCTGGCGCAGCGGTTGATCGCCCGGGCCCGTCGCCTCGCCCGCCGGCTCCATCTCCCCCGGCGCCAGCATCGCCCCGGTCCCGGTGAATCCCTCGTCCATCATCATGGTCCTGAGCTTACGCGCGCCGCCAGCCTCGGCAACGCACCGCAGGCATCACTCATGATAACGCCCGACCCGCGGGCCTCCCCTGGACCCCACCCGCCGGCGGCCGCCCGCCACGTCGCCACGCCTCGCCGCCGTGTTACACTGCCCGCGCTCAGCCGCCCACCCGGAGTTGCCGCCATGCCCATCGACACCAGCGTCGAAGTCATCGCCGATTACGCCTGCAAGTGCGGGGAAAACCCGCTCTGGCACCCGCAAGAGAAGCGCCTCTACTGGACCGACATCCCCACCGGCCGCCTCTTCTGGTACGACCCCACCACCGGCGAGCACCAGCAGTGCTACGAGGGCTCCCACGTCGGCGGCTTCACCTTCCAGCCGGACGGCTCGCTGCTGCTCTTCCGCGCCCGCGGCAACGTCACCCTCTGGGCCGACGGCCAGGAGCAGCGCACCCTCATCGACGAGATCCCCGACGAGGTGACGACCCGCTTCAACGACGTCATGGCCGACCCCGAAGGCCGCGTCTTCGCCGGCACCATGCCCACCAAGGAGCGCCTCGGTCGCCTCTACCGCGTCGACACGGATGGCAGCCACCACCTGCTGCTCGAAGAGATCGGCTGCGCCAACGGCATGGGCTTCACCCTCGACGGCAGGCAGATGTACTTCACCGACACCCGGGCCGACACCATCTGGCTCTTCGACTACGACCGCGCGACCGGCGCCATCACCAACCAACGCCCGGGCATCAAGACGGGCAATGAGCAGGGCGGCCCCGACGGCATGGTCGTCGACGCCGAGGGCTGCATCTGGTCCGCCAAGTTCGGCGGCAGCGGCATCGACCGCTACAGCCCTGCCGGCGAGCACATCGGCCGCATCGACCTGCCCACCGACCAGATCACCAGCCTCATCTTCGCCGGCGACGACCTCGACGAGCTCTACATCACCTGCGCCGGCGGCGGTGACAAGGACAAGCACGGCGAACACGCCGGCGCCCTCTTCCGCGTCCGCCCGGGCGTCCAGGGCCGGCCGGAGCATTACTCGCGGTTGTGAGGGAGGTGGCGGAAGTCAGGGAAGTGACGGAAGGGAGAGGGTGGCACTGACAAGGCCGTCCGCGGGCTTGTCAGTGGTTTGCCGTCGACCACACTGACAAGCGGCGCGGACTCCGCTTGTCAGTGCCACCCCCGCAGCTTCCGCTTCTCTTGGCTCGACTTCCCCGACTTCTGACTTCCCCGACTTCCCCGACTCCCCCGCCCCCTCCCCATCCGTGTGCATCTGTGTTCATCTGTGGCTATCCTCCTCTCCCCACAGAGGACAACCCATGCACTACACCCACCTCGGCCGCACCGGCCTGCGCGTCAGCCCGATCTGCCTCGGCACCATGAACTTTGGCTGGCAGACCGAGCCCGCGCACAGCCACGCCATCATGGACCGCGCCCTCGAGCTCGGCATCAACTTCTTCGACACCGCCGACGTCTACGGCATCCAGGCCGACAAGCCCGGGATCACCGAGACCATCCTCGGCGACTGGTTCGCCCACGGCTCCGCCCGCCGCGAGCGCGTCGTCCTCGCCACCAAGGTCTACAACGCCGTCAAACGCCCCGGCGAGCCCGAGCCCAACCGCGACGAGCGCCGCCTCTCGGCCATGAAGATCATGCGCCACTGCGACGACTCGCTCCGCCGCATGAGGACCGACCGCATCGACCTCTACCAGATGCACCACGTCGATCGCGCCTGCCCCTGGGACGAGATCTGGCAGGCCATGGAAACCCTCATCCGCCAGGGCAAGATCGTCTACGTCGGCTCCAGCAACTTCGCCGGCTGGGACATCGCCCGCTGCCACACCCTCGGCCAGCAGCGCGGGCTCGTCGGCCTCGTCAGCGAACAGTCCGTTTACAACCTCAGCAACCGCACCGTCGAGCTCGAGGTCGTCCCCGCCTGCCGTGAGCTCGGCCTCGGGCTGCTGCCATGGAGCCCGCTGGCCGGCGGCCTGCTCGGCGGCGCCCTCAAGCGACAGTCCCAGGGCCGACGCGGCAGCGAGCGGTTCCAGGCCCAGGTCAACAACCACCGCCACCAGCTCCAGGCCTACGAAACCCTCTGCGACGAGCTCGGCCACAGCCCCGCCGACGTCGCGCTGGCCTGGCTGCTCGCCAACCCCACTGTCACCGCCCCCATCATCGGCCCACGCACTCTCGACCAGCTCGAGCAGGCGGTCAAGACCCTCGACGTCGAACTGGAAGAAAATACCCTTGAACGCCTCGACGAAATCTGGCCCGGCCCGGGCGGCGAAGCGCCCAAGGCATACGCGTGGTAGGGGGGGAGGAAGTCAGGGAAGTCGAGGAAGTCGGGGAAGTCAAGGAATGCGTCAACCGCCGCCCCTTGCGACCTGCTCGGCTTCCCCCGCTCCTTGCCCCCTCCGACTTCCGCCTTCCTCGACTTCCCTGACTTCTGACTCCCCTGACTTCCCTGGCTCTCCCATGCCCACCCCCGCCGCCCAATACCTCGACCGCTGCCGCGATCTGCTTGACGCCGTCGCCGCGCAGCAGTCCGCCATCGCCCAGGCCGCCGACTGGTTCGCCCACACCATTCTCGCCGGCCGCATGGTCCATGTCTTTGGCAGCGGGCACAGCCGCATCATGGTCGAGGAGATGTGGCCGCGCTACGGCTCGTTCCCCGGCTTCAACCCGATCGTCGAATTGTCGCTGACCCACCATACCCAGGTCGTCGGCGCCAACGGCCAGCGACAGGCCATGTTTCTCGAAAACGTGCCCGGCCTCGCCGAGCGCATCCTCCGCAACTTCAACCTCGCCGCCGATGACACCGCGCTCGTCATCTCCTCCAGCGGCTGCAACGTGGTGCCCATCGAGATCGCTCAGGGCTTCCGCGCCCGCGGCGTCCGCACGGTCGCCATCGTCAGCCGCGCCCACAGCGACGCCAGCACGAGCCAGCACCCGGCCGGCGACAAGCTCGCCGACCACGCCGACCTCGTCCTCGATACTGGGGCGCCGGTCGGCGATGCGATGGTTCAACTCGAAGGCATGGAGATGCCCGTCGCCCCCGGCTCGACCGTCGCCGGGTGCATGCTCATCAACGCCATCAAGGCCGAGCTTGCCCGGCGCCTGACCGACGCCGGCCATCCGCCGCTTGCGCTGGCCAGCGGCGCGGTGGTCGGTCAGGCCCGCGCGCGGGAAATCTTCGAATCCGCTTACGACGAGCACGCCCGGCGCATGGCCCGACTCTATGAGCGGGCGGATTAGCCGCGAAGGCTCACGAAGCGGAGGCGGGACGAGGGGTTTCCCGGAGATCTGGTATAGCGAGCGCGGGTGACAGGCTGCGCGCGACCTGCCGTCGCGCCGTCCTCAGCGGCGGGCGAGGCAGACGCGCCGCGTGCCGCCGCCGCAACGGTCGATCGCTTCTTCGGCGATGAAGCTGCCTTCACCTTCGCGGTTGACCCACTGGGTGCTGTCGGGCGTGCGGATCTCGGTGCCGGCCATCTCCGCGCCGGAGCGCTCCATGTAGTCGGCTTCGACCTCGCCGGCAACGATGTCGCGGGCGTCGGCGGGCCACCGCTCGAAGAAGGCGATGAACGCGTCGGTCTGATCCTCGACGGCCTGCCAGTTCAGCCCGGTGATCTCGCCCGGCTGCGGGCATGTGCCGCAGGAGAAGACATGGGCCCGCACGCCCTCGGCCTCGCCGGAGGGCCCGACGATCGGCGGAAACGCGCTGGCGTCGGCGGTGAAGACCTCGTCGGACGACAGGTCGTAAAAGTAGGCGTTGCCGCCGCGGCCCATGCCGCTGCCGGCGTTGTACCAGGCGATCACGCCCAGGGCCACGCACAGCAGCACGATGGCGACGGCGATGGCGGCTGGCGAGTTGTTGTTGACCCAATCGCGAAAGCTCATTTGACAACGTCCTTTCTCAATGGCCCGGGACTCGGGCGAAACCTGCGTGAGGAGGCGGAAATGCCGACGCCCAGTCTACCGCATCGCCCAACGGCCGACAAAGAGGCCTGCCGGCGGGGTCGGGCGGGCCCCACCGCTACCGCGCGGGCATGAGGTACATCGCGCGCGGGCTCTGGATCTCCAGGGCCCAGTCGCGCACCTGCCCGGCGCTCAGCTCCCCGACGTCGACGTTCAGGCGCGGGCTGTAGCCGAAGATGCCCAGCGGCCCGAAGCCCCCGCGCGCCTGCAGCCGCGTCACGTGCGGCGTCACGTCGTCCGGAATGCCCGCGCGCTCCGCGGCGAGCGCCACGGCATCGTGCAGGTAGCCCACGTCGTCGACCAGCCGCTGCTCGAGCGCCTCGCCGGCCGTGAACACCGCCCCGCTCGCCGCCGCCCGGATCTGCTCCTCGCTCAGGTCCGGCCGACCATGCTGGATCACCTCGACGAACCGCTCGTACGCCGGCTCGAGCATCGCCCGGCGGAGGCTCCGCTGCTCATCGTCCCACGGCTCGTGGATGCCGAAATCGTCCTTCTGCGGCGAGCCTTCGGCCACGATGACCTCCGGGGTGACGCCGATCTTCTCCAGCAGCCGGTCGATCGTAAATCCGGGCGCCATCACCCCGATCGATCCTGTCAGCGTGGTCGTCTCGGCGAAGATCGTGTCCGCAGGCATCGCCACGTAGTAGCCGCCGCTCGCCGCGATCGTCCCGAAGCTCGCGATGATCGGCACGCTGCGCCCGTCGCTGGCGAGTTCGGCCTTGAAGCGCTCGATCTCCGCAAAGATGCGGTCCGACGCGCCCATGTGCCCGCCCGAGGAGTCGATGCGCAGCACGATCGCCCGCGGCAGGTCCTCCCGGAGCTGGCGCAAGCTCAGTCGGACGAACTCGTACGTGGCGTCGTTGATCAGGCCTTCGATGGGCAGGACGACGATGCGGTGCGCCTCGTCGCCCTCGCTGTGGACCACCTCCCGCGGACCGGCGCCCGTCAGCGACGAGACGATCAGCCCGAGGTAGACGTTGGCCAGCAGCGACAGCACCAGCAGGCCCAGGAGCATCGAGCTCAGCAGGCGCGTCAGCGCGGTGCGCGGGCCGCTCGGCTGGGGCGCCATCGGCATGTACGCCGGCGGCGGAGGCGGCGGCGGGGTGTCGCTCGGGCGTTCGATCGGCGGGCGCGGGTCCGGGTCGGGCATGAATCGGCTCCTGTCGGGCGAGGGCGAGGCGGCTGAGCAATGTGCGGCCGCGGCACGAACGGTCAGCACGGACACGGTGCCGCGGATCGTCGAAAGAATATCGCCTGTCGCCATCGGCGTCTTGAATGACGGATATCCGCTCTGCGTACGCCGAACCGTCAACCGGGGGTCGGCCTCGCGCTCGCGGCGGGCCCGGCGTCTGGCCGATTCCTACACTGATGACGGCCGCTGCCAACCCGTCTGCCTCCGCTGAACCCCCCGCGCGACCCGCTCATGCAACTTCTGCTCCTGGCCCTGGTCCTCGGCATTTTCCTCCACGACGCCGCCGTGAGCCCCGGTGCCGCGCCTGCCGCGGACGGGGCGGTGCTGCTGGCGCTGATGTTCCTGCCCCGCCTCGGGCTGCTCGGCACGCTCTGGCTCGCGTCCCGGACGACGCTGCGGAGCCTCGGCCGCGCCGGCGGGCAGCGCGCGATGCTCCGCCTCGATCGCTTCAGCGGCCTCTACCGCGCCGGCGCGATCGGCCTCTACGCCCTCGAACTGCACCTCGGCTCCCTGCGCTGGCTGCGCAGCCTCACCGGCGACCTCGTCCTCCTCGACGAGTTGGTCTTCCTCGCCCCCACGCTGGGCATGCTCGCCGCGGTCTGGGTCTTCTACTACCCGATCGAGCGGCGGATCCGCGAGGCGTCGCTGATGGGGCGGCTGGACACCGGCCGGCCGATCTACCCGCTGCTGACGCGCGGCCAATACGTCCTCAGCCAGGTCCGCCACCAGATGGCGCTCATCCTCGTGCCGTTGCTGATGATCATGACCTGGTCGCAGCTCGTCGAGCGCTACGTCGCGCCGCACTGGCGGCTGTTCGGCCATGACCCGCAGCCGATGCTGATGGTCGCCGGCGCCGCGGGCATCTTCCTGCTCGCGCCGCTGATCATGCGGCATGTGTGGGACACCGCACCCCTGCCCGCCGGCGAGCTGCGCGACCGGCTCGTGGCGATGTGCCACCGCCACCGTGTTGGCGTCCGCGAGCTGCTGCTGTGGCGCACGTTCGGCGGGATGATCAACGCGGCGGTGATGGGCCTCGTGCCGCGCCTGCGCTACATCCTGCTGACCGACGCGCTGCTGGAGATGGTCCGCCGCGAGCAGGTCGAGGCCGTCATGGCCCACGAGCTGGCGCACGTGCGGCGGCATCACATGTTCTGGCTGCTGGCCGCGGCGCTCGGCGCGCTGGGGGTGCTGGAGCTGGTCTACCTGGCGCTGTTTACGACGATCGCGGGCTACCTGCCCGCCGCGCCGGCCGAGAGCGGGCCGATGATCGTCCACGCCGGCTGGGCCGGCGATGCGTGGGCGATGCTCGCCACGGCGCTGGCCACGCTGGCGAGTCCCCAGGCGCTGGTGGGGGCGACGCTCGCCGCCGCGGGGGCGTCGTGGGTCGCGATCTTCGGGTGGGTCTCGCGCCGCATCGAGCGCCAGGCCGACACCTTTGCCGTCCAGCACCTCGCCGGCGAGCGCGAGCAGCCCGCCCGCGACGCGGCGGGACGACTGCTCGTCGACGTCGAGTCGGTGCAGACGATGGTCGCCGCCCTCCAGGCCGTCGCCGACCTCAACCACATCCCGCCCGAGCGGCGCAGTTGGCGGCACGGGTCGATCGTCTGGCGGCAGCGCTACCTCCGCCGCCTCGTCGGCGAGCGCGTCGACCGGCTGCCGATCGACCGGCAGATGCGCTGGATCAAGCTCGCGTCGGCCGCGGCCGTGCTTGTCGTGGTCGCGGCGTACGCGATGGTCGGCGTGTGAGGAAGGCGGCCGTCCCCCCTCCTGCGTCGCCCGCGGGCGACCGCTAACATGAGCCCATGCGCTTCATCAAGATGCATGGCCTCGGCAACGACTACGTCTACGTCAACGGCTTCGAGGAGGCCGTCGCCGACCCCGCGGCCCTGGCGCCACGCATCGCCGACCGCCACTTCGGTGTCGGCGGCGACGGGCTCATCCTCGTCCTCCCGCCCCAGCCCGGCGTCGACGCCCACGTCCGCATGCGCATGTTCAACAGCGACGGCTCCGAAGCGGAGATGTGCGGCAACGGCGTGCGCTGCGTCTGCAAGCTCGCCCACGACCATGGCATCACGACGGCGAACCCCATGCGCGTGCAGACCGGCGCGGGCGTGCTCAGCCTGCGCTACGAGCTCGGCGCGGATGGCAACGTCGCCGAGGTGACCGTCAACATGGGCGCGCCCGTGCTGGAGGCGGGGCGCATTCCCGTCGCCATCCCCGGCGTGGACGCGGGCGTGCAGGTGCTTGACGTGCCGGGCCCGAGCGACGCGTGCCCCGGGCCCGAGCAGGCGCAGAGGATGGGCGACGCCGGTGTCCAGCCGCGGATGACCTGCGTGTCCATGGGCAACCCGCACGCGGTGATCTACTGCGCCGACGTGGCGGGCGTGCCGCTGGAGGCGATCGGGCCGATCCTCGAGTTCCACCCCTGGTTCCCCCGGCGCATCAACGTCCACTTCGTCGAGGTTCGCGCCCGCGACGAGGTGACGATGCGCACCTGGGAGCGAGGCAGCGGCATCACGCTCGCCTGCGGGACGGGCGCCGCGGCCGTGTGCGTCGCGGGCGTGCTGACCGGCCGCACCGACCGCGCGATCACCGCGCACCTGCCCGGCGGCGACCTCAAGCTGCACTGGCACGACCCGCAGCAGGGGGGGCACGTCGACATGGCCGGCCCCGCCACCGAAGTCTTCATCGGCGACTGGCCGGCGTAGCGGAATTCTCGCAGAGGACGCAGAGAGCGCAGAGGCCACGGAGGAGCGCTCACACCACGGCACCCCACCCCCACTTTCCCCTGCGCCCTCCGCGGCCTCTGCGAGAACTCCCCCCCCCCCCGCGATTGACGTATCGCCCCCGGCGGGGATAATGCGCGGCTTCCTGTCGAGGTACCGGCACTTGCCGCGGGCGCAGTGCCAGGCGTGGGTCGACAGGAGCGAGCCCACCTCCCACGCCCCGCATCCCCATCCCTTGCCACCTCACGCTGATCAGGAGCCCCCGGCCATGGCCGAGCAGGACAAAGACAACCCCACCCCCGCCACCCCCGCCACCGACACCCCCGACGCGACCGACGCTGCGACGGAGGCGAAGCCCGAGCAGAGCGTGGCAGTCGAGGACGTGGGCCCGGCGCGGAAGAAGCTGGTCATCGAGATCCCCGAGTCGCGGATCGCCGGCAAGATCGAGGAGTCGTACGGCAAGCTGCGCGACGAGGCGGTGCTGCCCGGCTTCCGCCGCGGCCGCGCCCCGCGGCGCCTGATCGAGCGGCGTTTCGGCGAGTCGGTGCGCGACGACGTCAAGGGCCAGCTCCTGTCCGAGGCCTATTCGCAGGCGATCGAGGACGAGTCGCTTGCGGTGATCGGCGAGCCGGACGTCAAGGACCTGGAGCAGATCGAGCTGCCCAAGTCCGGGCCGCTCAAGTTCGAGGTGGAGGTGGAGATCTCGCCGGAGGTCGCGCTCCCGGCGTTCGAGGAGCTGAAGGTCGAGAAGCAGCCGACGGCGGTGACGGACGAGGACATCCAGAAGGAGATCGACCGGGTGCGTGAGCGGATGGGCGAGCCCCGGGCCGTCGAGGGCGAGCCCGTGCAGGCCGACGACTTCGTCATCGCGGATGTCAAGGTGCATGCCGGCGCGGATGCGGGCCAGGATGCGGAGGTGCTGATCGAGCAGAGTGGGACGCACGTCTGGGTGGCCGGCGAGTCGCGCGAGTTCCGCGGCCACGTCGTGGGCATTGTCGTCGACGACCTCGGCCAGCGCCTGGCGGGCAAGACGACGGGCGACGAAGAGGTCATCTCCACCACCGGGCCCGCCGGCCACGAGGACGAGCGGATCAAGGACCAGCCGATCACCATCCGTTTGAAGATCACCGGCGTCGAGCGGATCGAGCCGGCGTCCGTCGACCAGTTGGTGCAGCGCATGGGCGTCGAGTCGGAGCAGGCGCTGCGCGACCGCGCCCGCGAGATGCTCGAGCAGCGAAGCCAGCAGGAGCAGCAGGAGGCGATGCACAAGCAGGTCACCGATCAGCTCCTGGAGAAGGTCGAGATGGAGCTGCCCGAGGACATGACCACGCGGCAGACCGATCGCGTGCTGTCGCGGCGGCGGATGGAGCTGGCCTACGAAGGCAAGGGCGAGCACGAGGTCGAGCAGGAGATCGCCGAGCTGCGTGCCGGCTCGGAGGAGGAGGCCAAGCGGCAGCTCAAGCTCTTTTTCATCATCGATCAGGCCGCCAAGGACCTCGAGATCGAGGTCGCCGAGAGCGAGATCAACGGCCGCATCACGATGATGGCCATGCGCCAGGGCCGTCGGCCCGAAAAGCTGCGCCAGGAGCTGCACGCTCGCGGCGAGCTGGAGCACATCTACATGCAGATGCGCGAGCACAAGACGCTCGACGCCATCCTCGCCAAGGTCCAGGTCGAGGAGAAGGCGGGCGACGAGAAACCGGCCGACGAAAAGCCGGCGGAGTGACTGGATCGTGATGCTGACGCCCGAGACAGGCTGGATGCTGGTCCTGGCGTGGTCGCCCTCGCGGGTGATCTCCTCGGCCGCGATGCTCGCCGGGGCGGTGATCCTGCTCGTGCTCGTCGGCGTCGTGGTCCGACGACTGGTGGTCGGCCGCGGCGACCAGGCGCCCGCCCAGCGCGCGGGCCTGACGCTGCGCGAGATGCGGCGGATGCACGAGGCCGGGGAGCTGTCCGACGAGGAGTTTGAGGCCGTCAAGGCTTCGCTCGCGCGCCGGATGGAGCAGGCGGAGGACCGGGGCGGCGGCGGCGCGCGGCGCTGAGGGTCGGCGGGCGACACGCCGAATTTCCGCGCCATGGTCGACGATTCCCCTCACGCCGCGCATCGCGGCGGCGAAGTCCCGCTGGCGTCGGGAACTGCGAAAAATCAGGTGCGGGCATCCCCGAGGCCGGGGGGCATCGACTATGATGGTCCATGCGCCCGATGGCCCGGCGATGAGCCGGGCGGGGCATCAAGCGGGCGGGTGATCTGGACGATCAGTCGTGGGTCCGCCCACGCGCGCGGCGGGGCCGCCCGCGACCCGCAAATCGCAGCAACTCAGGATCAGCAATGGCGAATCAGAAAAGCGGCAGCAAGGGCGGCAAGAACGGCGGCAACGGTCCCGCCTCCGGCACCACCGGGGCCTCCGTCGGCGATGGCGGCGGCTTCAAAGGCCGACGCGTGACCACCTGCTCGTTCTGCGGCAAGAGCTCACGCGAGGTCGGCCCCATGGTCGAGGGGCCCAACGACGTCTACATCTGTGCCAACTGCACCGACCTGTGCCAGAACATCTTCCGCCAGGAACGACGGCGCGTCCACGCCGGGCGACCCAGCTTCGGGTCCATCCCGACGCCGCGGCAGCTCAAGGAGTTCCTCGACCAGTACGTCATCGGCCAGGAGATCGCCAAGCGCGCCCTCTCCGTGGCTGTCCACAACCATTACAAGCGCCTCTCGACGATCGAAAAGGAAGAGAAGGACACCGCGCTCGAGCTCGACAAGTCCAACGTCCTGCTCATCGGGCCCACGGGCTCGGGCAAGACGCTGCTGGCCCGCACCCTCGCCCGCACGCTCAACGTCCCGTTCGCCATCGGCGACGCCACGACGCTGACCGAAGCCGGCTACGTCGGCGAGGACGTCGAGAATCTGCTGCTCAAGCTCCTTCAGGCCGCGGATTACGACCTCGAGTCGGCCCAGCGCGGCATCATCTACATCGACGAGATCGACAAGATCGGCAAGACGTCGCAGAACGTCTCGATCACCCGCGACGTCTCCGGCGAGGGCGTGCAGCAGGGCCTCTTGAAGATGCTCGAAGGCACCGTCGCCAACGTCCCGCCCCAGGGTGGGCGCAAGCACCCCGAGCAGCAGTACATCCAGCTCGACACGAGCAACGTCCTGTTCATCTGTGCCGGCACGTTCGTCGGGATCGAGGACCTCATCCGTAAGCGCCTCGGCCGCAAGTCGATCGGCTTTGCGTCCGAGCATCCGCCCGCGCTCAGCGGCGCGATGACCGGCAGCGCCGGGTCGAACCGGGGTGTGGCGGGCGAGCCGGGCGACGACTCGCCGCTGCTGCAGGTCACGCCCGAGGATCTGACCGAGTATGGCATGATTCCCGAGCTGATCGGGCGTCTGCCGGTCGTGACGGCGCTGGCGCCGCTGACGGTTGAGTCGCTCGTGCGGATCCTGACCGAGCCGAAGAACGCGCTGATCAAGCAGTACCAGCACTTCTTCGCGATGGAAGGGGCGGAGCTGGACTTCACCGACGAGGCGCTGGACCGGCTGGCGACCAAGGCCCTGGGGCGCGACACCGGGGCCCGGGCGCTGCGCAGCGTGCTGGAGGAGGTGATGCTCGACCTGATGTACGAGCTGCCCGACCTCGACAACGACGGGGCCCGCTACGTGCTCGACGCCGAGAGCATCGACGGCAAGAACTCGCTGGCCGAGCTGCGGGTCGCCAAGAAGGAGTCGGCGTGAGCGGCGGCTGACGCGGGTTGTCGACCCCGCCACCCGGGCGGAAGGGGTGGGAGAGCCCCGCGCCGGCACGCGATTTGCCGTCTGGCGGGGCGGCGGGTGCATCGGCGGAGCCGATCCTCGAACCCGGGGGTGACCAGCCGGGTAGGAGCAGCGGTGGCGGGTGCGGACGGAGGGTTGAATGCCCGATAGGACCCATCAGTCGGCCGCGGCGCGGTTTGGTGCGGCGGAATCGATCGCACCCGCGGATCGGTCCGGCCGGTTTCCCCTTGCAAGTGGATGTCTGACTATGAATGATCGGCGTCAGCGTTGGATCCTGGTGGCGGCCGTGGGGGTATGCATGCTCGTCGGGGCGATCGTCCCCGGGCCGCGCGCCGGCGCCGACCCGGGCGGGGCGACGCTCGACCGGATGGCGTCGCTGGCGGAGTCCGGGCGGTTCCTGGACCTGCTGGAAGTGCTGCGCGAGCGCCCGGAGGGGCCTGCCGCGCGGCTGGTGCAGGCGCTGGAGCGGTACCAGGCCAACGAGTCGCGTCGCATGGCCGAGCGGCAGGAGCTGTATGAGCAGGCGATCGAGAAGATGGCGGGCGAGGCCGAGGCCGGCCGCGTCGAGGATGCCCTGATCGCCGCGATCGACGCCCACCGGCAGGCACAGGACGAGGCGACGGTGCTCGTGGATCCGGCGGTCGTGTCGCTGGTCGAGCGGGTCGAGGCCGCCGCCGGCGACGCCGAGGCTGCCGAGGACTGGCTCGGAGCACTGACGTACTACCAGTTGCTGGACCTGCTTTACGAGAATCGGCGGCGCTACGAGAGCGAGCTTGACCGGACGCGGCGGCACGTGAGGCTGATCCAGGTCTACGCGCCGGAGCACTTCGAGGCGCTGCGGGCCGCCCGGCGCGAGGCGCGGGAAGCGGCCCTCGCCGAGGCGGAGGCCGAGGCTGCCGCCGAGGCCGGTGACGACGCGGCGGGCGACGACGCCGACGATTCGGCGGCCGATGATCTCGCGGCCGACCCCATCGGGCAGATCGACCATGAGCCGTGGCAGGAACGGCTGGAGGGCGTCGAGCTTCGCATGTTCCGCCAGGCCCTGCGGCAGACGGCGCGGCGGCATATCAGCGGCGGGGGGTTCGTTCCCCTGATGCGCGGCGGCGTCGAGCAACTGCAACTGCTCATCAATACCGAGGCCCTGGCGGAGGTCTTCCCCGGCCTCGCCGACGGGCAGCGCGTCCGCGATTTTCGCCGGGAACTGGACACCATCGCCGCGAGCCTGGACGAGCCGGGCCGGGAGCTGACCGTGCTCCAGGCCAACCGGCTGCTGGACCGCATCGACGCCGCCAACGCGCGCACGATCGAGCTGCCCGAACCGGTGCTCGCCTACGAGCTGACTGAGGGCGCGACAGGCACGCTGGACGACTTCAGCTCCGTGATCTGGCCCCGCGAGCAGGAGCGCTTCACGCGCAGCCTGGAGGGGCGATTCTTCGGCGTGGGCATCCACCTGTCGCGCCGCGAGGGGCGACTCATCGTCATCAGCCCGCTGCCCAACACGCCGGCGCAGCGGGCCGGCATCAAGGCGGGCGACGCCATCGTCGAGGTCGACGGGCAGGACACGAGCACCTGGAGCCTGGATCGGGCCGTGCGCCACATCACCGGGCCCGAGGGCAGCAAGGTGCGCCTGACGCTGCAGCGCGAGGGCGAGACGGAGCTCATCGAGCAGGACGTCCGCCGCGCCGAGATCCCCATCGAGTCGATCCGCGGCTGGGAGTACACCTCCGACAACGCGTGGCGGTGGATGATCGACCCGGACGAGCGCATCGGGTACGTGCGACTCACGCAGTTCATCCCGCAGACGGCCACGGACCTCGACGAAGCGATCGCCGAGATGCGCGAGAGCGGCGGGCTCGAGGGGCTCATCCTCGACCTGCGCTCCAACCCCGGCGGGTTGCTGAGCGCCGCGATCGACGTCGCCGACCGATTCGTCGAGCAGGGCCCCATCGTCTTCACGGTCGACGCCTCGGGTCGGCGGACCTACGAGGGCAGCGCCCGGCGCGACCGCACTTACCGCGAATCGTTCCCGGTCGTCGTGCTGATCAACGGCAGCTCCGCCAGCGCGTCGGAGATTGTCGCCGGAGCGCTGCAGGACTACGGGCTGGCGACGATCGTCGGCTCGCGCAGCTTCGGCAAAGGCTCCGTGCAGGATCCGTTCACCCTCGACCGCGGCAGCGCGATCCTCAAGCTCACGACGCAGTATTACATGCTGCCCGCGCAGCGGATCATCGACCGCCGGCCCGACGCCGAGCGATGGGGCATCGAGCCTGACCTCGTCGTCGACATGACGCGCTCGCAGCAGCACGCGGCGCAGGAGGCGCGGCTGGAGGCGGACACGCTCTGGGACCCCGCGCAGCGCGAGGGGCACGCCCGGGCCGCCGACCTGCTCGAAGACGGGCTCGACCCGCAGCTCGAAGCGGCGCTGCTGCTGCTGCAGACGCGCGTGATCGCCGGGCAGATGCAGGTGGCCCAGCGCCCCGCGGAGTGACGCCGCGGGCGGAGCGCGCGATCAACCACCAATTATCTATCATCGAGAGGCTCACGGATCGCAATCCGTGGGCTTCATCGTTGCGGCGCCGCGTTCCTCGGGGCGCCGCCGCCGGGTCACGCGCTCCAGGCCCCGGCTGAGCAGGTGCATGAACCCCTCGAGCGGTCCGCGGCTGAAGGCCAGCCGCCAGAGCGTCGCCAGGACGAGCACGCCGGCGGTGAAGTTTGCGACGAGGATCGCTGCGCGGTCGACCTCCCAGGCCTTGAAGACGCTGGGCATGGCCGCCAGCAGCAGCAAATGGCCGACGTAGACCGTCAGCGCCAGTTGCCCCATGGCCACGAGCGGCCACATCAGCCTGCCGAGCCAGTCCGTGAGCCACAGGCACAGGGCGAGCGTCGCGGTGGCGGCGCCCAGGCCGCCGACGAGCCACACGATCATCTGGCTGTGGGCTTCGCCGCTGACGAGCTGCCACCAGCTGCTGGTGGGCAGGTTGGCGTCGAGGCGGGCGGTCACGAGCATGACGGCTGCCCCGCCGACCAGCATCGCCAGCCGCGTGCCGGTCGCGTGCAGGCGGCGCCGGCCGAGCCACATGCCGAACAGGAACGGCGCCAGCCAGACGATTGCCGGGTAGGACCCGCTGATGAGCAGCTCGCGGACGATGACCAGCGGCGGGTCGGTCAGCTCGACGGGGTTCCAGCGGACGACCCAGTCGGGGCGGAGCTGCTCGATGACGTAGTAGCACGCGGGGCCGACGACGGCGAGCAGGGCGCTGGCCGTCAGCAGCAGGCGGTCGGACGCGAGCAGGGCCGGGATCGCCAGGAGGAAGTAGATGGCGTAGAAGTGCAGGATGACCAGCGGGCCGATGTCCAGCAGTTGCAGCGACAGGCCGAGCGGCAGCAGGACGGCAATGCGCACCGCCAGCCGGGGCCAGGCGCGGCGCAGGCGGGCGAGGTCGCGGTTGCCCGCCAGGAGGGTCATCCCGATGCCGGCGAGCAGGACGAACAGCAGCGACGCGCGTCCGCGGGCCAGGCCGTAGGACCAGTCCAGCCAGGTGATGGGCGGCGGGCTGCCGGGCCCGAAGTGGACCATCACCATGCCGACGATCGCCAGGGCGCGGGCGGCGTCCAGGCCGCCGATCCTCCGCCGCCCGGGCTCGGCGGGGGGGTCGGCGAGCTCCGGGGGGCGCAGGGGCGTCCCATCCATGGCGACGCCGGGTTCGGCGGCCTCGGTCGACCCGTCTTTGCCCTCGGTGTCCCGTTCCGGCATGAAGCAAACCGCCCTGTCCACCGACCTACGGCCAGCATGACGCATCTCCGCACGAGCCGCCGGCATTATGGCCCGACGTGCCGACCCGTGCGCCCCGGCCGACGCGGGCCCGGCGGGCGGATCGGTACAATCCGTCACAGGCTGGTCCGGGGTGTCGCCGCCCGCCAGCGCGATTTTTCGAGTCGCCCATGATCCGCCAGACCTTCACGCACATCCCCGGCATCGGCGCGGCGACGGAGGCGAAGCTGTGGCGGCAGGGCGTCGACGACTGGGCCCGGGCCGATCCCACCCGTTTGCGTCTCGGGCCTCGCCGGCTGGCAAGCTTCGAGCGCTGCCTCGCCGAGTCGCGCGAGCATTACGCCGAGGGACGCATCGGCTACTTCGCCGACCGGCTCCCGGCCGGGCAGCACTGGCGGCTGCTGCCCGACTTCCGCCAGCGCATCGCCTACCTCGACATCGAGACGACCGGGTTCATGGCCGGCATGGACCACGTCACGACCATCGCGGTCTACGACGGCCGACGGGTCATGCATTACGTGCACGGTCAGAACCTCGACCAGTTCGAGCGCGACATCGCCGGCTACGACCTGCTGGTGACGTACAACGGCAAGTGCTTTGACGTGCCGTTCCTCGAGTTCTGCCTCGGCTGCCGCCTGCCGCAGGCGCACCTGGATCTGCGCTACGTGCTCAAGAGCCTGGGTTATGGCGGCGGGCTCAAGCGCTGCGAGCAGGCGCTGGGCCTGACCCGCCCCGGGCTCGAAGGCGTGGACGGCTACTTCGCCGTGCTTTTGTGGGCGGAGTACCAGCGCACCGGCAGCAGCGCGGCCCTCGAAACGCTGCTGGCCTACAACGTCGAGGACGTGCTGACGCTGGAGCGGCTGGCGGTGCTCGCGTACAACGCGAAGCTCGAGGACACGCCGTTCGCCGCGACGCACCGCCTCGACGCGCCGGTGGTCGCCGCCAACCCCTTCGCGGCCGACCACCGCCTCATCGAGCGGATTCGCGGCCAGATGAGCGGGCCATCGTTCGCCCGCTGGTGACTCACACGCCGAGCGATGCGAAGCGCCATTCGGAGGCAGGCTCGAACATCGTCATGTCGAGGCTCACCGCGCAGCCGAACGGGGCCGCGAGCACGCTCGTCAGGTCGATGCGCCCGCCCGCGACGTGGAGTGTGGGCGTGCTGGCGGCATCGGCGTGGTAGAGGTCGCCATGCTCGGCGAGCACCTGCTGCTGCAGCGGCGCGGGCAGCATGGCCAGGCCGTGGAAATAGTGGTGCCCGTTGCGCTCGACGTGCTCGAGGCCCAGCGTCGCCATGACGGCAAGGTCCTGAAGCAGCGCGACCGGGCCGACGTTCGCCAGGTCCTCGCCGGTGAGGACAAAGGGGCGATCCGGGTCGCGACTTCGGCGGTGAGCGAGCAGGCAGGCGTTGGCGAGCCCCTTGAACACGCCCTTGCAGTTCTTGTGCGAGGTGCCGGCGTAGCCGGCGTCGAGCGCGGTCGGCAGGCTGTGCAGCTCGGCATCCGACTCGTCGATGATGATCGGCGGCCGATCCCGCCAGCGCCGCAGCCCCTCGGCGGTGGCGTCGGCCAGCGCGACGTCGCGGTGCATCGGCTGCTCCACCACCAGCAGCCGCGACAGGAACGCGTCGAGCTCGCGATCGCCGGTGAGCGACGCCCAGAAGTCGCGGAAGGCGTCGACGCTGCGGTACTGCTCGTTGCCGTCGAGCGTGAAGGCGATCGTCGCCGCGCGGGGGCCGAGCAACTCGGCGATCGCCTTGAGACGTTCGCGGTCGGCGGGCCCGTCGCCCATGAGCTTGATCTTGAGATATTCGAGGCCGTAGCGCTGCAGGCAGGCGGCCAGCGATTGGGGAAGCCCATCGTCCACGCGCTCGGGCGCCGGGATGTCCTCGTCGCGCAGCGGGTCGCCGAGCCCGACGGTGTGCCGCACGGCGATGCGTCGCGACGGCTGCGCGGGCAGCAGCGACGCGGGGGAGGCGCCCTTCAACTCCGCGTGGACGTCGCCCGGTTCGAGTCCGAGCGCGCCGGATCGCACCGCGTCGGCGAAGGTGACCGATTTGGCCTTGCACCAGGCGTCGATCGCCGCCCGCTCCAGCAGCGTCACGCCGAACGACCAGAGCAGCGGCGGGTGGGGCTGGGACTGCGCCCACTCGGCCTGGGCCGCGTAAACGTGGCGCCACAGCGCGAAGACGGACGCGCACGAGCCGGCCTGCTCCGCGAAGCCGCAGCCGGCGCGGATCACCGCGAGCATGTCCGCCACGTCCGCTTCGACCGACGTGGCCGGGTCCTTCGTGAACCACTTGGGCGCCAGCCCCTCGGCGGCGATGCCGTCGACGCGCTGGCCGTCGATGTCGAACGTGATGCGCACGAACAGGTGCGGTAGCGATGTCAACGTCGCGATGCCGTAGCGGAACGGCATGCGCGTGCGCATGTTCAAGATCGACATCTCCGTCCGCAGCGCCTGGATGCTCATAGGATGCTCCCCTGGTCGTTCACGCGGGCGATCTTACTGCGCGGGCGGGGCGATCGCGATGGCGTGGGACCCGCCGCCGGGCGTGGTCAACCGCCAGGCGAGGCTCAGCATCCCGAGCGTGACCGCCGCCGCGGGGGACAGCAGCATGGCGAGCGGCAGGGCGACGCCGTGGTCGGCCATGAAGCCGACGAGGAAGGCGCCGAGCATCGCGCCACTGGCGATGCCGGCCTCCATGTAGCCGTAGACGTGGGCGCGGACGGGGGCGAAGCGGGCGGCGACGAGGGCGAAGAGGCAGGGGGCGGTCGCGCTGCTGGTGAGCATGCCCAGGCCCAGGAGCGCGAACGTGGGCCAGTAGCCGGGCACGAGCAGCGCGGCCGCGAGCAGCAGCCCGCCGACCGAGCCGCTGATGACGAGCAGCCGCTGATCCTCGATGGGCAACGGGTTGGCGGCCAACAGCAGTCGACCGGACGCCAGACCCAGCGCAGTGATGGCGAACATTGCGCTGCCCATCAGCTCGCTGACGTGGAACGTCGCCTGCGCCATCGGGCTCGCCCAAGCCATGAGCGAGACGAGCATGAGCCCGTGGCACACGGCCATGGCGAGGATCCAGAGCCACTGCCACGAGGCGTCGGGCAGGGCGCGGCGCCACAGCGGGCGGCGCGCGGGCGAGGCGGGCCCGCGGCGCTCGCGCCGGTGCATGACGCGGACCCACCGCAGGCGCCAGCGCACGAGTCCGAGGCAGAGGACGAGCAGGACGAAAGTGACGAGCAGCGGCGCGCGGTAACCCCACGCGCGGGCGTCGTAGGCGGCCATCAGGTCGAGCCAGGCGCCGATGAGCGGGGCGGTGAGGACGGAGGCACCGAACCAGAGCGAGGAGGCGAAGGCCATGACGCGTCGGACGTTGCCGGGGAAGACGCCTGACAGGAGCGTCACGCCGCCGTTGTGCACGGCCGCGGCGCAGACACCGGCGAGCGCGAGGCCGGCGAAGAGGGTCGGAAAATCGCGGGCGGCGATGACGGTGACGAGGGCGAGCAGCAGGCCGAGCAGGGCGACGGTGACGGTCCAGAGCGGGCCGTGGCGGTGGGTGACGGGCCCGATGAGGAGGCTGGCGACGAGGCCGCCGAACTGGGCGGCGCCGAGGCAGAGGCCGAGCTGCGTGCGCGAGAGCTCGAAGACGGCGAGCAGCGTGGAGCCGCTGACGACGACGGCGACGAACACGACCTCCATCGCCACGTAGGTGCCAAAGAGGACGGCGGCGGAGGACTTGCGGGGCAGGGGCTTCATCGCGCGCAGGCCAGCCGGAACGCCGCCTCAGGCCTCCACCGTGAAGTCGGCGGGCTTGCCCAGTGTCTCGTACAGCTTGCGGCGGCCCTTCTTGTCACCTTCGGCGACGATCGCCGCATACTCCGCGACCTTGGCGGCGATCTGCCGGGGCACGCAGACGACGCCGTCGCCATCCGCGGCGATCACGTCGCCCGGGCGAACCACGGCCCCGCCGATGTTCACGTTCACCTGCAGGGCGTCGAGTTCCAGGCGGCCGGGGCGGATGGTTTTGGAGATGTAGCGGCTGTAGACGGGCACCTGCTGCTTGATGAGCTCGTCGGTGTCGCGGCATCCGCCGTTGGTGACGGCGCCGACAGCGCCGGCGGCGAGCCAGGCGAGGGAGTTGTTGGAGCCGATGAAGCCGGTGGTGCCGCAGTTTTCGCCGTCGATGACGATGACGTCGCCGGGCTGGATGTCGTCGTTCATGGGGCCTTGCGCGAGGCCATACCCCTCGCCGACCCACTTGCGCCAGGCGTCGAAGCTGTCGCCGAGCCTGGGCACGGGCTTGTCGGTGGGGATGAAGCGCACGGTGTGGGCGATGCCGTAGATGCGGTGCTTGAACTGGTCGATGTCGCGCCACAGCGGGCGAATGTTGGGCGATACCTGGCCGCGATCGAAGTAGCCCACGCCGTCCATCGCGTCGACGACGTCGGTGACGCGGAGGCCTTCAAACTGCCGCAGGATTTCTTGCCGATCGTCATTCATCGTGGCGGTCCTCCCTTCGGGTTCCGTCGGGTCCGGTGGTGGCCGGGTGTGCGGCCCCAATGTACCGCCGCGGCGGGGGCGGGGCGAGACCGGGCACCGCTTCCACGCCGCCCCGAGGCGATCCGTTCGCTTGCGGGTTGCCCCTTTTCGCCGATCGCCTTCGGCGTCACAACCGGCGCAGACGGCCGATCCCGATCTGAAGATCGGCAGGGGCGTCAAGTCGCCGTCGGCGTGGTGCGATAACGCTTCAGGCAAGCGACACGGCGGCCGATGCCGCCCGAGGTCGAAATTCGCCCGCGGATTGTCGAGGCATTGGTGACTGGATTCCTGCCACGCCGTGGTCTGCTTCTGGTGCCGCTTCTGGCGGTGTGGCTGGGTGTTGTGGCGTTGGGGGCGCACTGGCTGTACGCCTACGGGAGCGAGCCGGGTCCGGGCGCGGATCCGCCCGCCACGTTGCCCGCCGGGCACAACCTGCCGCTGGAGCCGGGCCGCGGGGCGGTCGTGATGTTCATGCACCCGCAGTGCCCCTGCACGCGGGCGAGCCTTCGCGAGATCGAGCGCGTGCTGGCCCGGGTGCAGGACGCGGGCGTGCAGGTGGTGCTGGTGCTGCTGGCCGACGCCGACGTGCCGAGCCTGGCCCGTGGCGGGGGGCTCTGGCCAATGGCCGAGCGGTTGGGCGGCGCGACGGTCGTATCGGACGAACAGGCGGGCGCGACGCGGACGTTCGGCGTGTCGATCTCCGGGCACGTGCTCTACTACGACGGCGCGGGGCAGTTGCGCTTCAGCGGCGGCGTGACCGCAAGCCGGGGCCACGAGGGGCGCAGCTACGGCCAGACGGCGCTGGAGCACGCCGTGACCGGCGTTGGCGGCGAGATGGCGGAAGCACCGGTCTACGGCTGCCCGATCATCACGCCCGCGGGCGTTGCACATGAAGCGGCGGAAGCGGCAGGGGGCTCTTGATGAAGGATCCCGAGACGATGCGCGAGAGCCGATTGCTGTCGATCGGGCTGGGGCCGATGGACGCGCCCGACCAGGGGTGGGTCCGTGCCCGCGCCCGGGAGCTCTTCGAGGAGAGCCAGGACACGATCTACTGCCGGGCGGATCGGCTGTTCGGCGTGCTGCTCGTGGTGCAGTACATCGTGGGCATCGCGCTGGCGGTCTGGTTGACGCCGCGGACGTGGATCGGCACGAGCAGCCAGCCACACATTCACCTGATCGCGGCGGTGGGCTTGAACGCGCTGGTGGTCGTCCCGCCGGTGTTGCTGGCGTGGCTGCAGCCGGGCAGGCCCGTGACGCGCCACGCGATCGCGATTGCGCAGATGATCCAGTCGGCGCTGCTGATCCACCTGACCGGCGGGCGGATCGAGACGCACTTCCACGTCTTCGCCTCGCTGGCGGTGCTGGCGTTCTACCGCGACTGGCGACCGTTGATCACCGCCACCGTGGTCGTCGCCGTGGATCACTTCCTTCGCGGCATCTGGTATCCGCAATCGGTCTACGGCATCATCACGGCGAGCCCGTACCGCTGGATCGAGCACGCCTGCTGGGTGCTGCTGGAGGTGGCGTTCCTCGTCTACTCCTCGAAGCAGAGCATTGGGGAGATGAGGAAGATCGCCGACCGCCAGGCCCAGCTCGAGGGGGAAGTCGAGCAGCGCAAGCAGTCCAACGAGCAGATCGAGTCGCAGCGGGAGCGCCTGCGCCTGGCGATGCGCGCCGGCCGACTTGGCCTGTGGGACTGGGACGTGGCCGAGGACGAGCTGTACTTCAGCGAACAATACTACGAGATGCTTGGCTACGAGCCGGGCGAGTTCGCGCCGAGCTTTGAGGCCTGGCGCGACCTGCTGCACCCGGAGGATTGCGACCGGGTGGTGGCTTCGGCGGAGGCGCACCTGCGCGGCGAGACGAGCATCCACTCGGCGGAAACCCGCATGCGGCGGAAGGACGGCGTGTGGCAGTGGATCCACACGCTGGGCGAAGTGGTGCATCGGGCCGACGACGGTTCGCCGGGCCGGATGATCGGCGTGCACGTGGACATCGACCACGTCAAGCGCGCCGAGCAGTCGCTGGCCGAGGCGCGCGACGCCGCCGAGGCCGCCAGCCGCGCCAAGAGCGAGTTCCTGGCGACGATGAGCCACGAGATCCGCACGCCGATCAACGGCGTCACCGGGATGCTGGAGCTGCTGGAGAGCACGGGTCCGAACCCGCAGCAGCACCGCTACATCGACGCGGCCCGCACCTCCGCCGACACGCTGCTGACGCTGATCAACGACATCCTCGACTTCTCGAAGATCGAGGCCGGCCGGCTCGAGATCGAGCATAGCCAGTTCGACCTCGAGCAGACGATCGAAGACACGATGGCGATGCTCAGCGAGCGGGCCAACCGCAAGGGCCTGGAGTTGACGTACTCGATCCGGCCGGACGTGCACAAGGTGATGCTCGGCGACCAGCACCGCTTGCGGCAGGTGCTGCTGAACCTCATCAACAACGCCATCAAGTTCACCGAGAAGGGCGAGGTCGTCGTGTCCGTCGAGGCGGCCGCCGACTCGCCCACGCATCAGACGCTGCAGATCAACGTGCGCGACACCGGCGTGGGGATCGCCTCCGATCGCGTTCACCGCCTCTTCAAGAGCTTCTCCCAGGCCGACTCGTCCATGACCCGCAAGTTCGGCGGCTCGGGGCTGGGCCTCGCGATCTCGAAGCGGCTGTGCGAGCTGATGGGCGGCAGCATCGAGGTCGACTCGGTGGAAGGGATCGGGTCGATCTTCCGTGCCACGATCGGCGTCGAAAAGGTGCAGGGCGACGTCGAGGCGGGCGCGCAGGCCGACACCTCGCTCTTCGCCGGCCACGCGGTGCTGATCGTGGACGACAACGCCACGACGCGGCAGGTCATGGAGCAACTGGTCACGCAGTGGGGGCTGAAGGCGCTCACGGCCGCGGGCGCGGACGAGGCCTGCGAGTTGCTCGGCCGCGAGTCCGATGGCGGCGAGCGGGTGACGCTCGGGCTCGTCGACATGGTCATGCCGGGCGACGACGGCCTGGCGCTGTGCCGGCGGATCCGCGAGCGCCCGGAACATCGCGACATGAAGCTGATCCTCTGCAACAGCCGCAATGTGCCGCCCGCGGAGGACGCGCTGCACGAGGCGGGGTGCGACCTGCTGCTCAACAAGCCGATCGGCCCGTCCCGGCTGTTCGATTCGATCATGAAGCTCGTCGGACCCGCGGTGGCGGAGCGCGTCCGCGCTCAGCCGGGCGAGCGGGCGCGGGCGGCCAGCCGCGAGGCGCCGCGCCACCCCGCGGGCGGCCACTGGCGCATCCTGCTGGCCGAGGACAATCCGATCAACCAGATGGTGGCGCGCGAGCTGCTCGAGGCGGAGGGCTTCGACGTCACCACCGCCGCGACGGGCGCCGAGGCGGTCGACGCCGTGCGGCGCGAACCGTTCGACCTCGTCCTGATGGATTGCCAGATGCCGGAGATGGACGGCTTCGAGGCGACGGCGCGGATCGAAGCGCTGCACGCATCGGGTGAGATCACAGCGCGGCCGCGCATCGTCGCGCTGACCGCCAACGCCATGCACGGCGACCGGGAGCGCTGCCTCGAGGCCGGCATGGACGAGTACCTGAGCAAGCCGCTCAATCGCCAGCAGATGCTGGCAACGATCACGCGGCTGCTCGGCCGCGACAAGGACGCTGTCGAGGCGGGTGCTGATGGCGGCCGTGTGGCCGGTGACGCGCCTGCGCCGTTGGAGCCCGGCGGCGCGTCCATCTGCGTCGAGGACCTCCTGCGCCAGTGCATGAACAATGGGGCGCTCGCCCGGCGGGTGCTGAGCACGTTCAACCAGACCTCGCCGGACGATCTGGCGGCGCTGAGGGATGCCGTCGAGCGGGGTGACAAGATGAAGATCGAGATGACGGCTCACAAGCTCAAGGGCGGGGCGGCGCAGGTGGCCGCGGAGCGCGTCAGCCGCCTGGCGGGCGAGATCGAGGAGCTCAGCCGACAGGACGAACTGGGCTTTGTGCAGGGCAAGCTCGATGAGCTGCACACGGAAGTCGAGCAGATGCTCGGCGCGCTGCCGGGTGTCATCGAGGGGATTACGGTGAACGGGGCCGGCGCGATGCGGTCCGATGCAAGCGAGAGGATTGGCTGATGGTGGCTTCGGTTCTGGTCGTGGACGATGATGCGGTGGCGCGTGAATGGCTGGCCGCCGGCCTGACGGAGGCGGGCTACAAGGTGACCACCGCGCCGGATGGTCGCGAAGCCGTCGCCGCGCAGTCGCGGGGCGCGTTTCCGATCGTCATCTCGGACTGGATGATGCCCGAGATGAACGGCCTGGAGCTCTGCCGGTGGATCCGCGCGAACGACACGGGCAACGACCGGTACACGTACCTCATTCTGCTGACGTCGCGATCGGGCCAGGAGGACCGGATGACGGCACTGAGCGCGGGCGTGGACGACTTCATGACCAAGCCGGTCGACCAGGCGGAGCTCCGCGCGCGGATGTCCAACGCCCAGCGGCTGCTGTCGCTGGAGACGCGTGACGTGGCGATCTTCGCGCTGGCGAAGCTGGCGGAATCGCGCGACCCGGAAACCGGGGCGCACCTGGAGCGCGTGCGGAGCTACTGCCGCCTGCTGGCCGAGAGCCTGCGCGAGCGCGGGCCCTACCGCGAGCAGATCGACGACGAGTTCGCCCGCCTCATCTACCTGACCAGCCCGCTGCACGACATCGGCAAGGTGGGCATCCCCGATCGCGTGCTGCTGAAGCCGGGCCGGCTCAACGACGACGAGTTCGACGCGATGAAGCAGCACACGCTGATCGGCGCCGCCACCCTCGGCGCCCTGGCGGAGAAGTTTCCGTCGGCCAAGTTCCTGCGCATGGCGCACGAGATCGCGCTGTCGCACCACGAACGCTGGGACGGGTCGGGGTATCCCAACGGCTGGCGCGGCGAGGCGATCCCGCTCGCCGGCCGCATCGTCGCGCTCGCCGACGTCTATGACGCGCTGACCTGCAAGCGCGTCTACAAGGCCGCGTTCACCCACGCCACGGCCCGCGCGATGATCGTCGAGGAGTCGGGCACGCACTTCGATACCGCCATCGTCGACGCGTTCACGCGGATGGAGGAAGCGTTCATCGACATCCAGACGCGCTTCAGCGACTCGGCTGCGGTGACAAGCGTCGACACCGATGCTCTTCGCCTCGGCTCGCCCGCGCTGATGTGCTCGTAGTCGAGCGCCATCGGTTCGCATGCTGCTTCGCGAGGTCGAACGGGCGCCGAGGCGTCCGGTACAATGACGCTGCGCCCCTCGCAGGAGTCCCCGCATGCACACGTCACTCGTGCTCACGATCATCGGGCCGGACCGCCACGGGCTGGTCGAAGCCTTGTCGGACACGATCGCGGCTCACGACGGCAATTGGCTCGAGAGCCGCATGGCCAACCTTGCGGGTCAGTTCGCCGGCCTGCTGCTGATCACCGTCCCCGCCGCGCAGGCGGCGCCGCTGCGGGAGGCGCTGCAGGCGATGGAGAGCCAGGGTCTGCGCATCGTCGTCGAGTCGGGCGACTCGCCCGCCGCCGAGGCCACGCGCATCCTTCACCTGGAGCTGGTGGGGCATGACCGGCCGGGCATCGTGCGCGAGCTGGCGCGGGCGCTGCGGGCGCGGCGGATCAACGTCGAGGAGCTCGACAGCGAGTGCTACAGCGCGCCGATGTCCGGCGAACAGCTCTTCAGGGCTCGCCTGGAGCTGAGCGTGCCCACGGACGCGGACCTCAACGAGCTGCACCAGACGCTTGAGAAGCTCGCCGAGCAACTCTCGCTCGAGCTGACCTACGACGCGCCGCGTCAAGCCGAGGCTTAGGCTCCGTGCGAACATGGGTTGGGCTTGGCAGACTCCCGCTCGGCCTCCGGCGCGCTGGCAACCGCTGCGCCCGCCACCACGACACCACGACACCACGTGGTGACCCAGGCAGCGCCGCCGCGTGGCCTTGACGCACCCAGCGGGCGATGGTAATAGAATGCCCCCAATTCACGATGTAACGCCTCGCCCATTGAAGCCAAGCCATGATCAAGCAGCAGCAAGAGCAGAGAAAGCGCAGCGCCGATTACCAGAACCAACTCGTCGCGCAGCCGATCGCCCGCGTCGTCGAGTCGGCGCTGGCGGAGCAGGAGCATGCCTACCAGGATGAGATCGCGGCGCTCCGGGCACGGCTGGAGGCGGGCGACGCGCCGGGGGGTATCAAGACGCACCTCGAGAACGCGATCCGATCGCTCGAAGACGCCCGGCAGGCGAGCCTCGAGCCGATCAAGGAGGAGATTGCCAAGGCGATCGTCGGCATCGCCAACCAGTACCGGCTGCCGCTGCAGCTCAGGCACAACGGCCCCGCGCCGACCGGTGCCAAACAGCTCGACGCGACGCCCGCCAGCCCCAAGGGCCGGGGCGGCAACCAGACGTTCATCCTCCGCGCCGTTCAGGCCGCGGGCGGTGACGGCATCAAGCCCAGCGAGATCCGGCAGAAGGCGGAGGAGCAGGGCTACAACAGCAACTCGGTCGGGCAGGCCGTCAACGTCCTGATCCGCAAGGGGGCGATCCGCAAGATCGAGGAGCGGCGGGATGCGCCGGTGGTCTCATCGTGAGGCAGGTGCAGCGGGTTGACCGAAGGAGACGAGCCCATGCGTCGCACGCGTGTCGATGCCTCGAAATGCGCGGCGATGGCTGTGCTGTTCGCGTGCCTGTTGCTGGCGTTGCCGTCGGTTGGTGGGGCCGAGCAGTCGGACGAGCCTTGCTTCGAGGTGCTGGTGTTCACCAGGACGGTGGGTTACCGGCATGCGTCGATCGCCAGGGGCAGTGAAGCGGTGCGCGAGCTGGGCGAGGCGCATGGCTTCGTCGTCAACGTGACCGAGCAGGCCGCGGATTTCACCGACGAGAACCTCGGCCGATACGACGCGGTCATCTTCCTCAGCACCACAGGCGACGTGCTCAACGACGACCAGCAGGCCGCGTTCGAGCGCTACATCCAGGCGGGCCACGGCTACGTCGGGATTCACGCGGCCGCGGACGCCGAGTATGACTGGCCGTGGTATGGCGAACTCGTGGGCGCCTACTTCAAGCGCCACCCGCACATCCAGGAAGCGCGGCTGATCGTGGAGGATCGGGAGCACATCGCCACCGCGCACCTGCCCGAAGCGTTCCAGTTCACGGACGAGTGGTACGACTTCGACCGCAACCCGCGCGACGAGGTGAACGTGCTGGTGACGCTTGACGAGCAGAGCTACGACCCGGCCGCCCCGATGGGCGATCATCCGATCAGTTGGTATCACGAGCACGACGGCGGGCGAAGCTGGTACACCGGCATGGGCCATCGCGAGGCGGTCTTCGACGACGAGGCCTTCCGCCAGCACCTGCTCGGCGGCATCATCTACGCGGCTACGGGGAAGATTACCCCGGACGACGCGAACGGCAACGACGAGGACGACGACTGACCGCCGCGGGATGGTTCCGCCCCGGCGGCGCTCGTCATCATTCGCGGGGCGTCCACGACACCCCGCCACCCCCGCCCCACCCCGCCGATTGCCCTTCGCCCGGGGTCACAGTAGGTTACGTCGATGCGCCGGCGAGCATCGGTATGACGCAGTTCAACGACCCAGGCGACCAGGGCGGCCCCGGCCGCGACGACGGGCCCTACGCCGCGTTCCAGGAGCCCGCCTTCCGCCGATTCATGATCGGCACGCTCCTGGCCCGCCTCGGCACCGGCGCGCAGACCATCGCCATCGCCTGGGAGATGTACGTCCGCACCGACAGCGCCCTGCTGTTGGGACTGGTCGGCCTCGTCCAGGCCGTGCCGATGCTGCTGCTGACGCTTCCCGCGGGCTACCTCGCCGATGTCGCCGACCGGCGCAAGCTCATCCTCGTCGGCCTGTTCGGCACGACGCTCACGTCGCTGGCGCTGGCGCAGTTCTCCTACATGGAGGGCTCGATCCTCGTCATGTACGTGCTGCTCTTCTTTGACGCCGCGTTCCTGCGCTTGGCCAACCCCGCCCGCACCGCGATCGTCCCGCAACTCGTGCCCGTCCACAAGCTCGAGAGCGCGATGAAGTGGCGCACCAGCCTCGGCGAAATCGCCTCGATCGTTGGCCCGGTGATCGGCGGGTTCATCCTCGGCTGGTGGATCCCCGCGTGTTATCTCTTCAGTGGCGGGTCGACGGCCGTGTTCATGCTCGTGCTGATGACCATCCACATCCCGCCCGCCACCCGGGCCGTGCCCGGCCGCATGGTCGCCCAGGTGTTCGACGGCATTCGCTTCGTCTGGCAGCGCAAGGTCCTGCTGGGCACGATCTCGCTGGACCTCTTTGCCGTGCTGCTCGGCGGGGCGACGATGATCCTGCCCATCTTCGCCCGCGACATCATCGACCTCAGCGGCACCGGCCTCACGGAGGAGCAGGCCCTGGGCTGGCTGCGAGCCGCACCCGCCGCCGGGGCGCTGATCATGGCCCTGTCGCTCGCGCACATGCCGCCCATCCGCAAGGCCGGCCGCACCATGCTCTGGTCCGTCGCCGGCTTCGGCGCCGCGACGATCGTCTTCGGCATCTCGAAGAACCTCTGGCTATCGCTCGCGATGCTGTTCCTCACCGGCGCGTTCGACAACGTCAGCGTCGTCGTTCGGCATACGCTCGTGCAACTGTTGACGCCCAATGAGATGCGCGGCCGCGTCTCGGCGGTCAACTCCATCTTCATCGGCTCGTCGAACCAGATCGGCGGCTTCCGCGCCGGCGCCGTCGCGGCGGCGATCGGGCCGGTGCTGTCCGTTGTCATCGGCGGTCTCGGTACCCTCGCCGTCGTCGGGCTCTGGGCCGGCCTCTTCCCACGCCTGCGCGACTTCGGGCGACTCTCCGGCGTCGAGGTCGAGGCCCTGCCCGACGCCAATGCCGTGTCGGACGAAAAGCTGCAGCTCGATCCCGCGCCGGTCCCCTCGAGCCGAGGACCCGCAAAGTGAAAGGTTCATCCCGGTTCCGGGCCTGACGCCGACGCCGCGCCTTACGGCAACGGCGGGACCGGTATGCGGTGTCGTTCCCCGGACCGCCCGGCTCACCGCCGCGTCAACACCACCACCCAGGGGCCATCGCCCGGCGTGTCGAGCGTCACCGCGTCCGCGTCGGCGTCGACGTTCCGCGCCTCCTCCTGCCAGCGATGCTCCGGCACGGAGATCCACTGCATCCGCAGCGCCTGGCGCTCCGCGGCGAGATCCAGCACCACCCGCCCCTGCCGCGGGAAATACACGACGTACGCCACGCCGCGCTCGACGGCGAGGTACGCCTCGTCCTCCGCCCGCTCACCGAGCAGCTCGTTGGCAGGCTCCAGCGCGAAGACGTTGACGCGTTCGCGCACGAGTGCGAGGCTGCGCAGGTGCGCTTCCGTCGTGCGGTTGAGCCCCATGCCGCCGCCGGGCCGGTGGTACCGCGCTGACGCCGCGCCGCCCAGCACGTTGCGCCACAGCTTGTGCTGGCCCTCGTTGGGGCCGCCGCCGTGGTTGCCGCCGTACATCTTCACGCTGTTGACCGGTCGCGCCGGCTGCGCCACGCGCTGACGCACCCACTGCAGCCGGTCCCACTGTGTCTGGCCCTGCTGGTGGCTGTTCTGCGAGACGTCGACGAAGCTGTAAAGCTCGGGATGGTCGAAGGTCCGCGCGTGCATGGCATCGCGCAGGTCCCACTTGTCCCACATCTCCGTCACCTCGATGTTCATGCCGCGCGCCTCGGCCCGCTCGCGCAGGAACCGCGCCCAGTAGCGGCTCCACTGCTCCGTGTCGTTCGTTTCGTTGCTGATGCAGTAGAGCACGTGGTCGTATTCGAGCGAGATGTCCAGCAGCCGCTCGACGTGCGCCCGCTGGTAGCGCAGGATGAGCTCGTTGTGGTCAAGCTCCGGGATGGCGCGGAAAAAGGGGTTCTCGCGCTGGCCCGGGTGCGTGTCGACCCGCTCGGGCAGGCCGCTCTCCGCGCTCGTGTAGTTGACGTTGTTCTTCGGGTTGAACGGGTTGTTCTGCCACGGCTCGCGGGCGTAGTCGAAGCGGTCCCACACCTCGATCTGCACGATGATGCCGCGCTCGACGGTCAGATCGAGGAAGCGCCGAAAGCGCTGCCAGTACTCCGCCCCGCCGCGCTCGAGGTCGTACAGCCCGTCCTCCTCGCGCTCGTGGAACGGCCAGACGTTGCCCTCGTCGCGGCTGGACATCGTGTTGCGCACGTAGTTGCCGCCGACGGCGACGATGCGGTCCAGGTGCGCCGCCAGCGGCTCGGGCTCATACGCCGCCGCGGGCTCGAAGCCGTCGGCCTCGGCGTCGGCGCTGCTGGGCGGGACGGTGGGATGGTTGAAGAGGTTGTCTTCGTTGGAGGCGCCGACGAGCAGGATGGACCGACCGCGGTGCTGCCAGTAGTGGGCGTTCTCGGTCCAGGGCTGGATGCGCATGGCGTCGCGGTCGTCCGCGTGGGCGCTGATGGGCATGAGCAGGGCTCCGAGCAGAAGCAGGGGGGTGAGGTGGCGCATGGCGGGGCCCGGGGGCGTGGTGGATGTTGCGGGGATGGTCCGCACGGCGGAGCGTATGTCGCGTGGGGAACGTCCGCACAGCGGCTCCAACGCTGGCGGGGTCCGCGCTTCAGGTCGTGCGCTGGCGCAGCTTGGTCAGGGCGTCGCGCAGCCAAGTGGCGTCGGGCTCCTTGTACGGCCGAAACTTCTCCATCGTCCCCGCCTCGTCGCTGGCCAGCAGCGCCCGGTGAAACCCGAGCTGGCTCGCGGCCGGCGAGTCGACCAGGTGGCTCGAATCCGTTCCGCTCATCTGCAAGAGCACGCGCGCATCGAACTCGCGCAGCGTCTGCCGATCAAACGTGCGCTCCAGCGACAGCAGCGTGTCGCACCACGTCAGCACGTGCACGCCCACGGGCGGCCCCTCCTGCAGAAGCTCGCCAAGCTGCTTGTCCGCCTGGCCCGTCGCCGGCGCGTCGGCGTCATCGTCCGCGCTGCCGAACGAGAAGCCCAACGTGTCCTCCTGCTTGCGAAACACGCGGTAGCGCTGCAGGCCGAGGATGAACGCGTAGACGCTCGGATCCGCGTCGCCGCCCGCCTCGCCCTGCTGCGCCTCGGCTGCGGCCTTGCGCCGCTCCATCTCGGCCGCCAGTTCCGCCATTGCCGCCTCCGTCTCGCGCCACGGCACGAGGTACGCATCGTGCGGCAGGCCCTCCACCAGCTCGCGCGTCAGCGCCGCCTGCTCATGGTCGGCCGGCGTGGCGTCAAAGACGACGAAGCGCGCCTCGCCCGGCGACTGCTGCGTGGCGAGGCTCAGCATCGCCGTCTGCAGCATCGCCAGCGCCGCGTCGTCGCGCTGGCCGACGACCAGCAGGTTGGCTGCGTGATGTCGACGCAGGCGCACGCCCGAGGGCGGGGCGATCGTCACGGGCTGGCCCATCCACGCGACCGTCTCCACCTCGCCCGCCGCCGGCCAGTCGCTTCGGCCGAGCAACTGCGCGAGCTGGTGGTTCTCACGCGGGTCCGCGGACTCGGCGCCTTCAAAGACGATCGTCGGCTCATCATGCCGGCCTCGCTCGCGCGCCAGCGCAGTCACGCGGTTCAGCGCCGCCTCGCGCTGGGCGTCGCTGAGCCACGAGACCTGGAAGGGGTTGTTGCCTTCCATCGTTCCGCCGGCGTCGTTGTAGATCGCCTCGCCCGGGCGCGACAGCAGCCGCGCCGCCGTGTTGGAGTCGTCAAAGATGAGCTGCGAGTCGGCCTCGTTGCATTGCAGCGCGATGCGCACCGCCATCTGCCCCATCGTCCCGCGTCCGAGGCCGGTCGAGCCGCCGAGCGTCTGCGAGCCGAGGATGACGTGGATGCCGAACGCGCGGCCCTGGCGCACGAGGCGATCGAGCAGCATGGCCGCATCCTGCGCGAGCTTGTCGTCCTCGGTGAAGAGCTCCTGGAACTCGTCGACGATCAGCAGCGTGCGCGGCAGCACGTCGCCCGGCCGCTTGCGGCGGAACTCCGCCAACGTCTGCACGCCCTCCTTGCGGAACATCTCGCCGCGCCGCTCCAGCTCCTCGTCGAGGCGCTTGAGCACGCTCAGCCCGAACTCGCGATCGCTCTCGATGGCGACGACCTGGGCGTGCGGCAGGTCATGGCGGGCGTAGGTCTTGAACTCCACGCCCTTCTTGAAGTCGACGAGGTAGAACTGCACCTCGTCGGGGCTGTACCAGAGCGCGAGGTTGGCGATGAGTACGTGCAGCAGCGTGCTCTTGCCCGAGCCGGTCTTGCCCGCGATCAGCGCGTGCTGTGCCACGCCCTTGCCGAAACGCAGCTCCTGCTGCCGCACCGCGCCGCTGCGGCCGATCGGCACGCGCAGCTCGTCGGTGCAGTCGGCGGACCAGAGCTTGTCCTCGCCCGGCGCGATGTGCTCGAATGGCACCTCGACGACGCCCGCCTCCTGCGCCGCGCGGCCGGCCTTCTGCACCAGCGTCGTCAGCACGTGCTCGTCGGGCGGCTCGTCGAGCGTCACCGGAAAGTGCTGGTAGACCGGGTGCAGGCAGGCGAACGCCGGCTCCGTCTCCGGGTCGCGGTCCTCCTCGTCGATCTGCCGCAGCGTCAGGCAGTGGGCCTCGAGGTCCTTCAGCGCGAGGCTCGCGGGCATCGTACGCGTCGTGTCCCAGGCCACGAGCACGTACACGCCGCAGCGGGCGCCGCTGTTGACGATCGAGCGCAGCCGCTTGGCCGCGTCCTCGCTGATGCCCGCCGGCGCGTCCGCGAGCACGAGAAAGCGGTAGGGCTCCGCCAGCTCGCCCGCCTGCGCGTTGTACTGGTCGATCGTCTCGAACTCGTTGCGCAGGTACTTCTGGATGACGTTTTCCATGTGCTCGCTCAGGTCCGCGAGCCTGCGTTCGATCTGATCGCCCTCCGTCCAGATGCGGCTGGTCACGAGCTTTTCATCGAAGTCGGCCAGGTGCATGAAGCCCGCGAAGTTCTGCCCCAGGCCAACGGGGTCGACGATGGTGAAGCGCGCCCGCGCCGGCGGCAGCGCCACCAGCAGCCGGGCCATCGCCGCCTGCAGCGTCGCCAGCGCGCGCTCGCGGCCGGCGTGGTCATGCTCGATCAGCAGCGAGCCGCGCTGCGGCAGCTTGAGCATCGCCGGCGTCTCGAATGCCTTGGGCAGCTCGACGCGGTAGCGGCCCTGCCGCGCGGCCGTCGACGCGAGCTGTCGCACGTCCACGTGCAGCGAGCCGTAGCGCGCCATGTCGCGCGGCTGCTCGTCGGGCTGCCAGTCGCGCCACGCCGGGTCGTTGAGCGGTCGCGTGTGCTCCGGGCCCAGCGCGGCCGTCTCATCGATGAGCGCGCGCAGCCGGTCGATGCCCCGCCGCCAGCGGCTCTGAAACGTCGCCAGCTCCGTCTCCGCCTCCTGCTCGATCGCGCGCCGCTGCCGCGCGTGCCGGGCGTCAAGCTGCTCGCGGTAGCGGGTGTAGCGCGACTCGATCGCGCCGCTCGGCTGCGTGTACCCCTGCTCGACCTCGCCGCGCTGCGTCGTGTGCTGCGCGTCGATGCTCTCGCGCTGCTGCCGGTGCCTGCGCTCGATCGACTCGCGCGAGGTCTGCTCTTTCTGCTTGAGCTGCTCCATGCGCGGGCGGTACTTCTCCTCGATGGCCTTGCGATCGGCGCGGCGGCGCTCGTCCGCCTCGTGCCGGTCGGTCTTGCCCTGCTCGAGCACCTGCCGATGCTCCGCCAGCATTGCCGCGCCAAGTGTCGACATCGCGTCGCGCACCGGCGCGTAGCCCGTCCACGCATGCTTGCGCCCCAGCCGATACACCCCCCAGCCGATCAGTGCCAGCAGCACGGCGGCGGCCACGGGCGCGCCGGCGTAGATGAGCACGGCGGTCGGCGTGGAGCGCATCGCCTCATCCATTGCGAAGTGCGCCCCAACCATGGCCCCGGCCAGCGCGAGCAGGCTCAGCACGTAGGGTTTGACGCCCCGGAAGATGGCTGGCACGCGGAGCCGGCTGAGCCGGTCGATCGCGGCCTCCACCTCGTCGCGACACGTATCGTAATCCGCCACCCCCGCCACCCCCGCCACGCCCGCCGTCTCCGCCACGCCTCCCGCGGGCGCGTCTTCGCCGGGCACCGCCCCGTCGTCGAGCTGTGGAAAACCGGGCGGCGTCGGCATGCGGTAGCGCCGCAGCACCGCCTCCGCCTGGCCCACGTAGTCCGCCAGCGCCTCGTGCCGCCGCTCGAGCGTCTCGCCCGCTTCCTTCTCGGTCTGGGCGATCTTGTTCAGCGCGCTCTCGTGCATCGCGTCGACCGTCCACCGGTCGTGGTCGTAGCGACCCTTGATATGCTCGGCAGCGCTCGTGTGCTGCTCCTGAAGCTTCTCGATCGCCGCGGCCCGCTGCCGATCAACCTGGTCGCGCTGGCTCGCCTCGCGGGCGTCGATTTCCTTGACCTGCCGCTCGTGCTCCACGTCGATCGCCGTGCGCAGCCGACCCCGGCGTTTCTCCAGCCGCCGGGCCGTGCGCCCCGTCCGGGCGTCGAGTGCCTCGAGCTCGGCCTGCTGCCGTTCGGCGATGCGATGCTCCGTGCGCTCGCCCTCGCTCGACAGGCTCACCAGATCGCGAAGCGCCGCCACCTGCCGCCCGGCGTAGCTGTCCGCCTCCAGCTCGCCAAGCTGATCCGCCGGCTCGGCATTGGGACCCAGTGCGTGCTCGATGGCGTTGTCCGTCGTACTCAAAGTCGCCTAGCTCCTTGCATCACGCCGCGGCGCGATCGCCCGCTTGCTTACTTCTCACAGTCCCGCCGAATGCGGCGGAGGATCGCATCCATTTCGGTCATTGCCGACAGCGCCGTCCGCGCGTCCGCCTCCAGCGGCTGGAGGTTGGCCCGCGCAAAGCGACCGCTGACGTTGTCGCGCCACGCGCCCTGCGCCCGCTGCCACCGCGCGTGCAGCGTCTTCATCGCATCCGTCAGGTTGGCCCGGCCGGCGTGGATCGTCATCGCCTAACGCTCCTGCTCCTGCGGCTGCCCCGTGGCCACGGGTTCATCGGCCTCATCCCACAACGCGTCCAGCCGCCCGTTCTCGCCCACCACCGCGACCCAGCCGCCTGGCAGCCCCAGCGCGGCCGCGAGCTCCGGTCTCGCCGACAGCAGCTCCGCGATCGGTCCCGCCCAGCGCGGCCGATCGTCCTCCACGGGCCCAGCCGGCCCGACGTACGCCGCGGCGCCCCCGTCGCCCGGCATGGGCGCGATGACCGCCATCGCCTCGCCCGGCCCCGCGGCCACCACCAGCACCCCCGCCCCCGCCACATCCCCCACCACATCCCCCGCCACATCCCCCACCACATCCCCCCCCTCGGCCGTTGCGTCGGTCGCGGCCGTCAGCCGCTGTGTTGCCGTCTCGCTCGGGCTCGGCAAGGTCCCCGCCACGCTTTCCAGCGGTGTCACCTCCACGGCCTCCAGCCCGTATCGCCGCACCAGGCGGCGCAGCTCGATCGGGTCGAACGTCACGCCCCCCGCGCCCAGCGCCGCGGCGGCCCGCTTCATCCCGCCCGCGCCCGGCGCGCCCTCCGCCTCGGCGGCCAGGCGCGGGGCCCGCACGTTGACGTAGGCGTCAAGCTGGCTCGCCATCGTCTCGAGCTGCGCACAGGCGCGCGGCAGGTCGGCATCCAGGCGCTGGCCCAGCCGCTGCAGCGCCCCGTGGAACAGCACCGCCTGCCGCGACAACTCCTGCCTGCCCCGGCGCGTGGCCTTGAGCTTCTGCTCGGCCTCCTCGACGCGCCGCTTGGCCAGCGACAGGGCCTGCTCCTCCTCCACCGCCGACGGCCGGCTGCCATCCACCGCCGGGTAGAGCTTCTTCTGGTTGACCGCCCGCCTGGCCTCGACGACCTGCTCCTCGCGCTTGCGCAGCTCCTGCTTCCAGTAGCCCTGCTGCTCGTCCAGCCAGTTGAGCGTGCGCTCGACGTCCCCCTGGGCCTCGAGCAGCGCCCGCCTGGCCTGGTCCTGGAACTCGATCATCGCCGCGCGGAAGTCGCGGATCGCCTGGATCGACTCGACGCGGGCCGACTCGGCCATAATGTCACCTGGCTAACGCTGGTTAAGGTACTGCTCCGCCTGCTCCGCCTTGCGATTCAGAAACCGCACGTG
Organism: Phycisphaeraceae bacterium; assembly: GCA_040905445.1. Classification (GTDB taxonomy): domain Bacteria; phylum Planctomycetota; class Phycisphaerae; order Phycisphaerales; family Phycisphaeraceae; genus SKPT01. The sequence goes on from JBBDRN010000020.1 coordinate 51,125, forward strand.
CTCGTCCGACGCCTTGAGAAAGCGCTGCAACACGCGCATCGTCTCGCCCATCTGCTCGGCGAACTTGCGGTGCTCCTGGTCGCGCCACGTCTGCGCCACCTGCCCCGCCCGGGCCCCGAGCCCCGACATCATCTGCTCCAGCTCCTGGTTGAACCGGTGCAGGTCCTTGGAAAAGCGCCGCAGCTCACCCGGGTCGACGTTCACGCGCGCCATAAGCTAATCTCCTGCCCACCGTTAACGCGGCCGCCCGGATGCCGGCGCATGCGGTGCGCCGGCCCCTATACGGTGACATAAATGCCGTATTTTTGCAAGCGTTAGGCGATGAATCGCGGCGCACAACGCGGGGACCGGTGGTCCCGCGGGCGGCGGCGAGGGCGCTCAAGGGCGGCGATGCCCGCCGGTCGTTGCGGCACGCGCACACGCGCCGCGGTGCCGATCGGGTCGTATACCCGTCAGACACCAGCGCCGCCTCGGCCGGGACCACCGGTCCCGGCTTTATACGGGGCTGTCGTGCTTGCCGATGTTGAGCGCCGGCCGCACGTCCACCTGCACCAGCTTCTCTCGCTGCATCTGTTTGGCGGTGTTCGGATCCACGTAGTCGCTGTGGCAGGACGGCTTCTCCTCTTCAGACGCCTCGGCGGCGTCTTCCACCATCACCTTCTTCGTCTTGCTTGCGAGCTTGTGAATCTCCTCGGGCCTCAAGTACCCGCGCTGCTCGAGGATGCGCTGCTGCTCCTCGGTGAGCGCCGCGCTGCGCACGGGCTTGTCGCGCACCATCGCCTCGTCCTTGCCCGACGCCCACTCCTGAATCTCCTTGCTGATGCGCACCGAGCACCAGTCGTGGCCGCACATCGCGCAGAAGTCCGTGTCGACGTCGAGGTCCTCGTCGTGGTAGGCGCGGGCGGTGTCGGGGTCGAAGGACAGCTCGAAGTGACGCTGCCAGTTCAGCGCCGCCCGGGCCCGCGTCAGTTCGTCATCGCGATCGCGCGTCCCCGGGATGCCCAGCGCCACGTCCGCGGCATGGGCGGCGATCTTGTAAGCGATGCACCCTTGCTTGACGTCCTCGCGCTTGGGCAGGCCCAGGTGCTCCTTGGGCGTGACGTAGCAGAGCATCGCCGCGCCGTGGTACCCGGCATTCGTCGCGCCAATCGCACTGGTGATATGGTCGTAGCCGGGGAAGATGTCGGTCGTCAACGGGCCGAGCACGTAGAACGGTGCGCCGTGGCAGAGCCGGCGCTGGAGCTTCATGTTGTATTCGATCTGATCGAGCGGCACGTGGCCGGGGCCCTCGACCATCACCTGGCAGCCCTGGCGCCACGCCCGCTCGGTCAGCTCGGCGATGGCGACGAGCTCGGCGAGCTGCAGCTCGTCGGTGGCGTCGGCGAGGCCGCCGGGCCGGCACCCGTCGCCGATGGAGAACGTCACGTCATGGGCGCGCATCACGCGGCAGATGTCCTCCCACGCGTCGTACATCGGGTTCTGCTTGTTGTGTGTGAGCATCCACTTCGCCAGCATCGACCCGCCGCGCGACACCAGCCCGATCAGCCGATTCTTCGCGAGCTTGAGATGCTCCTTGAGCACGCCCGCGTGGATGGTGAAGTAGTCGACGCCCTGGCGCGCCTGATGCTCGAGGGTTTCGAGGATGATCTCCCTGTCGAGGTCCTCGAGCTTGCGGCCGATGATCATGGAATAGATCGGCACGGTGCCGATCGGCACCGTGCTGTGGCGCACGAGCGCCTCGCGGCAGGCGTCGAGGTCGCCGCCGGTCGACAGGTCCATGACCGTGTCGGCCCCCCAGCGCTCCGCCCACTGGAGCTTCTCGACCTCCTCCTCCGTGCCGGAGCTGACGGGCGAGGCGCCCATGTTGGCATTGACCTTGGTGCGGCTCGCCCGCCCGATCGCCATCGCGTCGAGCTGGTAGCCGAGGTGCGTCTTGTTCGCCGGGATGACCATCCGTCCTGCCGCGACCTCGTCGCGCACCTGCTCGGGGCTCAGGAAGCCCTCGCGCTCGGCGACGCGCTGCATCTGCGGCGTGACGATCCCCAGCCGCGCGTGCTCGAGCTGGGTGACGGCCTCGAAGCCTGCGGTCGGCGTGACCTTCCGGCGGACGCCGCGGGCGTCGGTGAAGACGTACGCCTCGAACTGGTCGCCGCACGGGCACCCGGGCGAGCAGCCCTGCGCCTCGACATTCGTGCGCGTCGCCTCGCCGGCGTCGCGTTCGACGATCTCGACGCGCCAGCCGTCCGGCATAAAGTCCCACGCCGTCTTGTCGCTGACCGGTGGCATGCCGGGCGTGTCGGGCGAGCTGAACATTTCCGGCCCGCCGATGTCCGGCCGTCGCGCGAATGAGCCGGGCGTGGTGACATTTGTCGACGTGCCGGGGTTGCCGCCGACGGGCGGGAGCGTGTAAGCCGGTGCGTGACCGTTGGACTGGCTGGGGTGGCGAGGCGGACTCATCGTTGGCTTCCTTTTCCGCGTCACGGGAAGGGAAGCTCAACGCCTGGCCTGAAGTACAGGAGCAAAAGGCGGTTGAGTTCGCTTCCCTACGCAGTTCGAGCGTTGCGACGCTCGTCCTGATCAGGTTCCAAGGGACTTTCTCAGCCCCGCCTGCGCCGGCGAGGCACCCCTAGCGAACGTTCATCACGATGCGAGCATAGGACGTCGCGACAGCCGATGCAAGGATCGCGCCGCCCATAATGCCGGGACCGGTGGTCCCGGTCGAAGCGGGGCAAGGCTTACGAATCAATTGCGCCCATCCGTCGTTCCCCATAGGGTCGACGTCGAGGTGGCGTAACGATCGCTCGCATGCGACGGCGTCGACCCGATGCGGCCGGGACCATCGGTCCCGGCTTTATGGCGATCCGTCACGCGGCGTCGTCACGTCCACGCCCGCCGCCGCCGCGCTGCGCACCAGCCGGTCGCGCATCTCCTCGCCCGTCAGCCGCCGCTGCGCCCGCGCCTCGTCACGCGGCTGGGTCTCGGCGGCAAACCGCTGCAGCAGGCGATTGGTCAGGAACGACTCGAACGTCCCGCGCGTGGGGTTGAACGTGTCGACCGCCTCGATCAGCACCACCTGCCCGCGCTCGAGCAGTCCCACGAGCTGGCGGGCCGACGGCTCATCGTCTCCCAGCAGGTGCCGCCGCGCCGCCAGGAGCACGACCGGCAGGTGGGCGCGCGCGAGCGTGTCGCGGATGGCCCGCGCCTCGCGCACGCACGCGTCGAACGCATCGAGCTCGCCGCGCCGCGGCTCAAGCCGATCGAGCCCCTGGCGAATCCGCTCGGCCTTGAACTTCAAATAGTTGTACCGGATGAACAGCGAACGCGATTCCGTCGGCGCCATGATCGGCGTGCGATAGAGCGTCTGGAGTGCCTCCGGCAGCTCCGCCAGCACGCGATCCGGTACGCTCCGCGCCTTGACCACCGTTGCCGCCCCGCCCTTGCCCGCGCCTTTGCCTCCGGCCTCGTCATCGTGCAGCGCGTCGGCATCGCCGTCATTGCCCCCGGTCGGCCGCAGGATCACCTCGTCGGCATCATCGCGGCGGAACGTGGGCAGCTCGATCCACGCCAGCTCCACCCGCCTGGCCGCGCTCGCGCGCTGCTGGCCGACAACACGGTGGATCGTGCTGCGGGTACGGCCGAACCGCCTCGCGAGCCGGCTCGCGGGCATCCCCATGCGATGCGCCCGCGCGATCAGCCGCTTCTGGTGCGGCGTCAACGGGCCGGTGCGATCGACGAAGAGCGGCGCCTCGGCATGCTCGCGGTCATGCTTCTCGAGCACCTGGCGGATCGTCTCCAGCGCCCGACCCGTCCGGCGCGCCAGGTGCTGGGCGACCTGGTTGAGGCTGACGTCACGCTGCTCCGCCAGCCGGCGGGCACGCTCGATGATGCGTCCGCGAAGCGCTGCGTCGATGTGTGTGAACGCCGCCGCCCGGGCCACGCGGTCCGGATGCCGACGGACGAAGTCCGCCACCGCGTCGGCCGTGAACACCACCTGCGCCCGCGGCTTGCCCGCCGGCACCGCCCAGCGCCAGCGCAGCCCCTCGCGGCGCCACCGCGTAATCGTCTTCGTGCTCACGCCCATGCGCTCGGCCAGCGCCGCGGCCGTCTCGTGCGTTTCGCCCGGCTCGGGCTCGAACGTGATCGATCGTGTCAGCGCATCGATCATCAGCCGCAGGTCCGGCCGCAGCGCCTCGCCGACGATGAGCGCGTTGTCGCCCACATCGCGCCGATACCCGGTCAGCCGATAGATCACGAACTCCAGCGGGTAGGCACGCTCGGGGTCGATCTGGTCGTGCAGCTTCTCTGCCCGCCGCACTTGCGCGGCCCGCCGCTCAACGCCGGCATGCAGGAGCTGGCGCGTCAGCTCCGCCAGTCGGTGACTGCGAAAGGTCTGCTCCAGGGTTCGCGCCATGGCGTGCTCGGTCGGGAGGGATCAGCCACAGATGAATACGGCGGGGATGGCGGGGGGGGCGCTGGGTGATCCGCCGTGGCGTTCAGTTGTAGGGTCCGCTGTGCGGACCCTCTCTTCGTCACGTCCAGGGGCGCGTCGCCGCGCGGTCCGCACAGCGGACCCTACTTTTCGCCCCAGATGCGCAGCGGGCGTGCCGTGTCGATCAACCCCGCAACGGCGGCCAGCTCGCTGAACCGCCGCATCGCCGTCAGCTCCACCGCGCCCACGTCGTAGCGCATGATCTGCCCCAGGTAGCGCGTCGCCAACTCCACGGGCCATCCATGGGCTGGCCCATGCACTCGTGCGATCGCCTCGATGCGCGCCGCGTTGACGGCGCGCCGCGCCGCCAACCGCTCCGCCAACCCGTCGACGGCCGCGTCCGCCCGCGTCATCCAGACCGCGAAGACGAAGGGCAGGCCCGTCCGCTCATGCCACGCCTCGCCCAGGTCAAGCTGGTGCGGGTAGCGCGACCGCGCCGGCGCATCGGTCACCACCTTGTCGCCGATGAGCAGCACCGCCCCCGGCTCGTCATCGCCCGGCTCGAGCGGCACGAGCTCCAGCGCCCGCCCATATCGCTCGCGAAACAGCACCGCCAGCAGCGCCACGGACGTGTGGCTCTCCACGTCCACGTGCACGCGCGTGAGGCTCTCCAGCGGCACGCGGCTGAACAGTCGCACGGTGAGCGTCTCACCCCGGCTGCCGATGCCGCCCGCCTGCGGGAGGATCACCAGCGGCACGGTGGCCCGGTGGTAGTCGACGACCGGGCACAGCGCCGCGTCCACGCGCCCGGCCTCGAGGTCGGCCAGCAGCCGGGCCGGCACGTCCCGGTGCAGCGCCACCGCCTCGTCCGACTCCAGCCCGTCGATCAGCGGCCGGGCGTTGAGGTAGCTCACGCACCCGAGGCGCAGGCGAGCGGGTGTGGCCCGGCGTGGCGCGATCGTGTCAGCGGGCGTGGACGTCGCATCGGGGTGGGGCATGGCCGCGATTATACCGCCTGGGCGTGGTAGTATTGGTGATGTCGGCGTGGGCGGCGGTGCCCGGGTGATTCGGGCACCCCTCCCCCAGCCCCGCCCGAAGGGAGGGGGGACGACCGGCGCTGCGAGATCAGCCACTAGTCATTAGCCGTCAGCCATTGCATGAGTCAGACCTCCGTCCCCGAGTCCATCACCGCCCAGGTTCTCGTCGTTGACGACGAGCCGGAGCACGCCGACGTCATGGCCGACGCCCTGCGCCGCCGGGGCCACGTCTGCACCATCGTGCACGACCTCGACGCCGCGCGTGACGAGCTGAACCATGGCCAGTTCGACCTGGTCGTCACCGACTTGGTCATGGAGGCCGAGACCGATGGCATGGAGGTCCTCGCCACCGCCCGTCGCACGCAGCCGACGGCCGAGACGATCCTGGTGACGGCTCACGGCGACGTGCCCACCGCCAAGGCGGCGATCAAGGGCGGCGCCTACGACTTCATTGAGAAGCCGATCGACCTCGACGTCTTTCGCACGCTCTGCGACCACGCGATCCAGGCCGTCGCCCTGCGCTCGCAGAACACCGACCTGCGCCAGCGCCTCGACGACCAGTACGGCTTCGAGGGGATCATCGGCAACTCCCAGCCGATGCGCAGCCTCATCGCCCGCCTGCGCCAGATCGCGCCCAGCCACATCCCCATCCTCATCACCGGCGAGTCGGGCACCGGCAAAGAGCTCATCGCCCAGGCGATCCACAACAACTCCGACCGCAAGGCCAAGCGCTTCGTCCCGCTCAACTGCGCGGGGCTCAGCGAGTCGATCCTCGAGGACGAGCTCTTTGGCCACGTGCGCGGCGCGTTCACCGGCGCCGACAAGGACCGCGAAGGTCGTTTCGAGTATGCCCACGGCGGGACGCTCTTCCTCGACGAGGTCGGCGACATGCCGCTGAACATGCAGGCCAAGCTCCTGCGCGTGCTCGAGTCCGGCGAGGTCGTGCGCCTCGGCGCCAACGAGACGCGGCACGTCGACGTGCGGCTCATCTCGGCGACCAACCACGACCTCGGCGAGCTCGTGAAAACGGGCCAGTTCCGCGAGGACCTTTACTTCCGCATCAAGGGGGCCGAGCTGCACCTGCCCGCCCTGCGCGAGCGGCGCGAGGACATCCCGCTGCTCGTCAGTCATTACGTGCAGCAGTACGCCCACCGCATGGGCCGCGGCCACATCGAGGTGGCCGAGGATGTGCAGATGGCGCTGATGCAGCACGCCTGGCCGGGCAACGTGCGCGAGTTGATGAACGTCGTGCAGAACATGGTCGTGATCGCCGAGGACCAGCGTATCGAGCCGAGGCACCTGCCCACGGAGATCCGCGTGCCCGGCGAAGGCGATCGCGGCGACGACGGCGCCGCGCTCGCGGGAACAGCCGGGCTAAGCCTCGATCAGATCGAGAAGCAGGCCATCCGCAACGCCCTGCACATCAACCACGGCAATCGCGAGCAGGCGGCGAAGATGCTGGGCATCGGCGAGCGGACGCTGTATCGGAAGCTGAAGGAGTATGGGTTGAAATAGTTCAGTCGCGGCACCACGCCGCTACATAAAGCCGGGACCGGTGGTCCCGGTCGAGGCGGCGACCGACCCAAAACCGCTCCGCATTGCATTCGTCACCACAACGCACGACGGCGGCATCGCACGCGCCACGTGGCGATCTGGGTCAACAGATGCCGTACGCCCTTGCCCGCCTCGGCCGGGACCACCGGTCCCGGCTTTATGCGGCCCGAGGGCGCGTGCATGGACACGTCCCGACCGCTAATGTGTTTCGTGTCCCTTCGTGTCCGTCCGTGGCTGTCTCCCAAGGGAAAGCACCCATGCCCAAGCCCCTCCGCATCGGCGTCCTCGGCCTGACCCACGACCACGTCTGGGGCGAGCTCAAGCACCTGGCGGGCCTGGACGACGCCCGCCTCGTCGCCGTCGCCGACCCCAATCAGCCCCTGCTGGACAAGGCCACCCAGGCCCATGGCTGTGCGACGCATAACAGCTACGACGCCCTGCTGGAGAAGGAATCGCTCGATGCCGTGTTCGTCGCCAGCGACAATCGCACCGGCGCGGAGCTGATCGCCAAGGCGGCCGAGCGTGGGCTGGCGGTCATGGTCGAGAAGCCGCTGGCGGCGACATACGACGGCGCCCGCCGCGCCGTCGCCGCCGTCGAGAAGGCGGGCGTGCCGCTCGTCGTGAGCTGGCCCTTCGCCTGGTGGCCCGGGCTGCTGCACGCCATCGACCTGGCACGCGACGGCGAAATCGGCGACGTGTTCCAGGTCAAGTACCGCGCCGCGCACCAGGGGCCCAGGGAGCTGGGCTGCTCCGAGTACTTCTACGGCTGGCTCTACGACGCGAAGCTCAACGGCGCCGGCGCGCTGATGGACTACTGCTGCTACGGCAGCGTGCTCGCCGCCACGCTGCTGGGCCAGCCCACGCAGGTCACCGGCTTCGCCGACCGTTTCGTCAAGGACCACGAGGTCGACGACAATGCCGTCATCCTCATGCGCTACGCGGACGCCACCGCCATCGCCGAGGCGTCCTGGTCGCAGATGGACAAGCTCACCGCGTACGTGCCGTACTTCTACGGCACGAAGGGCACGCTTATCGCGGGCAACAAGACGCTCACCCTCGCTGATGCCGAAACGCCGCGCGGGCGATCGATCGACATCCCCGACCCGCCGGCGCACATGCAGTCCGCCAGCGCCCATTTCCTGCACGTGCTGCAGACCGGCGAGGCGCCGCACGCCTTGTGCGGGCTCGCCAACAACCTCATCGCCCAGCAGATTCTCCAGGCCGGCCTCGACGCGTCGCGCACGGGCCACACGGTGACGCTGGGCGAAGCGGCGCCGGTGTGAGCAGGGGGGGCCACGCGTCCGCCCCCACCCCCCGCGAGGGGGCCGAGGGAGGCCGCGATCGATCAACGGAAGGTGTTGCGTCGCCCGGAAGATGACGGCCAACGGGGCCATCGGCTATCATCATCGTCGCATGCCTCACGCGCTCACCATCGACGACCACACCGGGCGCGCTGTCGCCCGCTTCGAGCAGGCGTACGGCCATCCACCGCGCCATGCCGCCGTCGCCCCGGGCCGTGTCAACCTCATCGGCGAGCACACCGACTACAACGACGGCTACGTCCTGCCGATGGCCATCGAGCGCCAGGCGATCATCCTCGCCAGCCCGCGCGACGACGACACCGTCCGCGTCCGGTCGACCAACGTCGCCGGCGAAGCGAGCTTCCAGCTCACGCCCGGCATCACCCCGGGCGAGCCCGCGTGGGGCAACTACGTCCGCGGCGTCGTGGCCGGCTACCTTCAGAAGGGCATCGACCCCGGCACGGGCTTCGACGCCCTCGTCGACTCCACGGTCCCCACCGGCGGCGGGCTCTCCTCCTCGGCCGCCCTGGAAGTCAGCACCGCCACGCTCATCGAGACGATGGCGGGCAAAGAGCTCGACGGCGTCGAGAAGGCCCTGCTCTGCCAGCGCTCCGACCACGACTTCGTCGGCGTGCCCGCGGGCATCATGGACCAGTTCATCTCCGTCTTCGGCCAGGCCGGCCACGCCTTGCTTATCGACTGCCGCACTCACGAGCACAGGCCCGTCCCGCTCGACGACCCGGACATCGTCGTGCTCATCGCCAACACCAACGTCGAGCACGAGCTCGCCACCGGCGAGTACGGCAAGCGGAGCGATCAGTGCCAGGCTGCCGCCCGATCGCTTGGGGTTGACTCGCTGCGCGACGCGACGCTCGACCAGCTCCAGGACGCGTTCGAGGACGAGGACGAGCTGGCTTACCGCCGCGCCCGCCACGTCATCACGGAGAACCAGCGCACCCTCGCCGCGGTCGAGGCGATGACGCAGCGCGACTGGCGGGCGCTCGGCCCGCTCATGTTTGCCAGCCACGTTTCGCTGCGCGACGACTACGAAGTCTCCTGCCGCGAGCTCGACCTGCTCGTCGACCTCGCCTGTGAGCACGTGCATGGCGGCGACGTCATTGGGTCGCGCATGACGGGCGGCGGCTTCGGCGGCTGCACCGTCAGCCTCGTCCGCGCCCACGCCGCCGACCGCGTCGCCGACGACCTGCACCACCGCTACCAGGCCGCCACCGGCATCGAGCCCACCGTCTTCGTCACCCAGCCCGCGGCGGGCGCCCGGCCGTTGCGGTTGTAAGCGCTCCGTTTTCGTTTGGATCAACCCGACCAGGAACTGTCATGCCCGACTCACAGGTTTACATCAATGGTCAGTATCTTTCCGCCGACGACGCTCACCTCAGCGTGGAAGAGCGCGGCACCCTCTTCGCCGACGGCGTCTACGAGGTCACCCACTACTTCCACGGCGAGGCCTTCGCCATGTCGGCCCACGTCGACCGGCTGCGCCGCAGCCTCGCCGGCGTCCGCATCGATGAGCCGGCCTGGGTCGCCGACCTGCCCGCCGTCAGCGATCGCCTCGTCGCCCAGCTCGACGTCGACTCCGCCGCCGTCTACTGGCAGGTCACGCGCGGTCCGGCGCGGCGCGATCATCGCATCCCCGCCCAGACGACGCCGACGGTGCTGGCGATGGCGTACGCCGCGCCGGCCGCGCAAGAGAAGCTCAGCCCCGACGCGCCTGTCGCCACGGCCAAGGCGATGCTCGCCGAGGACATCCGCTGGAAACAGTGCTGGATGAAGACGCTGATGCTGCTGCCCAACGTCCTCGCCCGCGACGCCGCCATCGCCGCCGGCGCGGCCGACGCCATCTTCCACGAGGACGGCATCATCACCGAGGCCACCGCCTCCAACGCCTTCGTCGTCCGCGGCGGCGAGATCCACACCCATCCAACCAACGGCCGCATCCTGCCCGGCATCACGCGCGACGTGCTGCTCGCCCTCGCCCGCGATGGAGGCATCCGTGTCCATGAGCAGGCCCCCACCGTCGACGAGCTGCGCACCGCCGACGAGGTCTTCCTCTCCAGCACCACGACCAATGTCACCGCCATCACGCACGTGGATGGCAAGGCGATCGGCGATGGCCAGCCGGGACCCGTGACACGCCAGCTTCACACGATCCTCGCCCGCCACATCCTGCAGTCCTGCAACGCTCCCGTCGCGTGAGCAGTGGCGGATGGGGCGAGGCGAAGCCGCAAGCGGCCTCGGGCCTTACGCGTCCTCGCGCGTCGCGCCCGCCTGTTCGAGCCCGTCGCCCGCGTCAGCGTCCGACGTCCCCTCGCCTGTCAGCGCGGCCGCCGCCTCATCCGCCGCGGCCTCGGTCAGCTTCGCCGGCAGCGCCTTGCTCGGCTTGACGCCGAGCTCGCGCAACATCTCCGCCTGCCGGATCACGTTGCCGCGACCCTGGCTCAGCTTCTTGCGCGCCTCCTCATAGCTGTTCTGCGCCTGCGTCAGGCGATCGCCCACCTTCTGCAGGTCATCGACGAACCCCACGAGCTTGTCGTACAGCTCCGCCCCGCGGCGGGAGATCTCCTGCGCGTTGTGCCGCAGGTCCTCCTGCCGCCACAGGTTCGCCACCGTGCGAATGACGAACAGCAGCGTGCTCGGGCTCACGAGCAGGACGTTGCGGTCCCACCCCTCGTGGAACAGGTCGCGGTCGTTGGTCACCGCCAGCATGAACGCCGGCTCCAGCGGCATGAACATCACGACAAAGTCCAGCGACCCCAGGCCGTACAGCGTCTGGTACTTTTTGTCCGACAGCCCCTTCATGTGCGCCCGCGTCGCGACCAGGTGCCGCTTGAGCGCCGCGGCCCGCTCCGTCTCATCCTCCGCATCGGCGAACGCCCGGTAGTCGGGCAGGGTGAACTTGGAATCGACCACGATGTGCCGATCCCCCGGCAGATGCACCACCACGTCCGGAATCAGCCGCGACTGCGCGTCCTCCAGCGTGACGTTGTCCTGCACGTCGTAATGCTGCCCCTGCACCAGCCCGGCCTTTTCGAGCACCTCCTCGAGGATGATCTGGCCCCAGTCGCCCTGGGCCTTGCGGTCGCCCTTGAGCGCCAGCGTCAGGTTCTGCGCGTCCTGGCTTAGCCGGTTGTTCATCTCCTTGAGCATCTCGACCTGCCGCGTCAGCGCCGAGCGATCCTTGCTCTCCTTGACGTACGCCTCCTCGACCTTCGCCTGGAACGACGTGATCTTCTCCTTGAGTGGCGTCAGGATGTCGTTGATGTTCCGGCGGTTGAGGCTCGTGAACTTCTCGCTCTTGTCGTCGAGCACCTCGGCGGCGAGGGCCTTGAAGTGGTTGGTCAGCTCCTCGCGGGCCCGGGTGAGCAGTTGAAGCTTCTCGGGCGTGACCCGCCGCTCCTGCTCCAGCTCCGCCTTGAGCGTCGCGATCGACGTCCGCGCCTCCGCGAGCTTCTCCTCCGCGGCATGAAGCTCGCCGATGCGATGCTGCTTGGCCTCGATCTCCGCAATCAGCCCCGCGTTCTCCTGCCGCAGCTTGCCGACCACGTCGTTGAGGTCGGCCCGGCCCTCGGCGCGGGCCAGCGAGAGCTTGCCCTTCATCAGGTACCACGCCGCGCCGACGCCCAGCACCAGTCCGACGGCAAACAGCAGAAAATGACCGGCCGACAGTTCCATGAAAATGCCCGTGCGAGAAGAAGCCCACGGAAAGCGATCCGCGGGCTGGCGGATCGGGCCCATGGTAGTGGCTGGGCCCGGGTCCCGCCAAGGCCCGCCCGTCCGCCGCCGCCCGCACCCCGCGCCGCGCGGCAAGCCCGCCACCGCACTTCCGCATTCCGTCTGTAGCGGTTGCACCGGCGCGCCCGGCTGGCGCGGTCGCCGACGTCCGTTGCAATCGCGCAAATCGACAAGACGCCGTCATGGCGCGTCGATAAGGCCCATGAGACTGTGACCAGGCACGAGTCAGGAGGCCACGTGTACGCAGAAATCGCCGCCATTGCCCGCCGGGGGCGCCCAGCCGTATCGCGCGCCTTGCTGATGCGCGGCGAGGCGTTGATTGCGTCCGTCGGCATCGCCGTCGCGCTGATCCTCGTCGCCACGCTCGGCGGGGCCGGGTACTGGCTCCTCCACACCGAGCGCCAGGCCACGGAGCAGGCCCGGCGCCAGCGCATCGAGGCGGTCGTCGAGCTGCTCGCGCCCACGGCCGAGCACATGCTCGCGACCGACACCATCACGCCGCTGCGCCGGCTGATGATGGACATGGCCGACCGTCACCTCCTGTCGCGCTGCCGCGTCGTCGTTCCGGGGCGCGGCGTCGTCGCGGACGCGGACGCCAGCCGCATCAACGTCCACGCCGACACCGGCGCCTGGGCCCGACCCGACGCCGACGCGGACGACGAATCCGACACCCGCCCTATCATCGCCGTCACCGGCGGCACGCTCGTACTCACCTACCCGCTCGACGTCCCGGGCCGTGGCCCGGCGCGGCTTGAAGTCATGGCCGAGCTCCACCCCGAAGGCGCGTTGCTCTGGGAAGCCCAGGCGGGCGTCGGCGTGCTCGGCGTCGGGTCGATGCTCACGCTGCTACTCGTCTACCGCCGGTTCCGCACCCGGCTGCGCGCCATCGGTGTCGTGCGTGAAGCGCTCATGGCGCTGGAGCGCGGCGAGAGCGCCGAGGCGGCCCTGGCGGTCTCCGAAGACCTCGGCGCCGAGGCCGCGGCGTGGAACCACTTCCTCAAGGAGCACGCCCAGTTGCGCCAGCGGGCCGCTGTCGACCATGCCCGCGACCAGCAGGGCGCCGCGTCCGCGGGCGACGAGCTGACTGCCGGATGCGACGCCGTGCCGCACGGCCTGATGCTCGTCGACGACCGCGCCCGCGTCGCCTACGCCAACCACACTGCCGGCCTGTACTGCCACCACCAGCGCGACGCGATGGTCGGGCGCGCCATCGGCGAGGTCGTGCCTTACGCCGAGCTCGCCGAGGCGATCGCGGCGATGGCCTCGGGCCAGGTGCGTCGCCGCCAGACGCTCGAGGTCGAGCCGGCCGTCGAGGCCGACGTCGACCCCGCCACGCCCGCCACGCCCGGCGTCTCCCCCGCCGCGCCCGCCGTGCCGCAAGGCCAGGGCGTCTTCCGCGCCAGCCTCCACCCCATCCGCCGCGGGGATCGGCAGTTCGTCATGGTCGTCGTCGATGACGTCACCCAGCAGCGCGTCGCCGAGCAGTCCCGCCACCAGTTCGTCGCCCAGGCGACTCACGAGCTGCGCACGCCGCTGACCAACATCCGTCTCTACCTCGAGACCGCACAGGACGAGGGCGAGAGCGACGCCGCCGTCCGCGCCAAGTGCCTCAACGTCATCAACCAGGAGGCGCGTCGCCTCGAGCGCCTCGTCGGCGAGATGCTCTCCGTCGCCGAGATCGAGGCCGGTGCCCTGCAGCTCAACCACGACGACGTGCGGCTGGACACGCTCCTGGGGGACATCGAAGCCGACTACCAGGCCGCCGCGAAGGAAAAGCAGATCAGCCTGCGCGTCGACATGCCGCCCAAGCTGCCGATCATCCATGGCGACCGGGACAAGCTCATCCTCGCCGTGCAGAACGTGATTTCCAACGCCATCAAGTACACGCCCGAGAACGGCCAGGTGACGATCACGGTCGCGCTGGCCGAGAGCCACCTCGCCATCGACATCACCGACACGGGCCTGGGCATCGCGCCGGAGGACCAGGACCGCATCTTCGAGCGCTTCTATCGCGCCCGCGACCGCCGCATCGCCGCGATCCAGGGCACGGGCCTGGGCTTGGGACTCGCCCGGGAGATCATCCGCCTCCACGCCGGCGACATCACCGTCGAGTCTCAGATCGACAAGGGCTCCACCTTCACGCTCACGCTGCCGACGGCCACGGATGCGACGACGGCGACCGAATGACTCGCTTTGAATCAACGCCGAGAGAAATAGCCACAGATGAACACAGATGAAGATGGATTGAAAGGGAGCTTGCGATGCCGGCCGAATGACCTTGCCCCATTCGATGTCCCACCCACCTGGGGTCTTCCGTGTTCATCTTTGGCCAACTTTCCGCTCCTGCGGACACTTCACCATGCAGATCGATGAAGAACGAAAAGGTGCCGTGACCGTCCTGCGGCCGACGGGCCCGTTGACCCAGGCCGACGCCGACCAGCTCAAGGTGCGCCTCGAGCAGGTCCGGGGCGTGAGCCTCGGCCGCCTCGTGCTCGACGTCTCCGCCATCCCCTACGTCGACTCGCGCGGACTCGAAGCCCTCGTCGAGGTCCACGACGAGCTCGCACGCAGCGGCCAGAGCCTCAAGCTTTGCGGCGTCAACGAAACGCTTCGCGAAGTGCTCGACCTGACCGAGCTCGGCTCGCTCTTCGAACAGTACGAGGACACCGGCTCGGCCGTGAGGAGCTTCCTGTGAGCGACCGCGTCCAGAAACGCAAGGTCCGCATCGGTGAAGCCCTGGTCGAGCAGGGCGCGCTGTCCCAAGACCAGCTCGAACGCGCGCTCACCGAGCAGAAGATGTCCGGCCAGCGCTTGGGCGAGATGCTCGTCGACCAGGGCGTCATCAACACCTCCACGCTCGTCCACGCCCTCGCCAACTGCCTGGGCGTGCCCGGCTGCCACCTGCGCCACGGCCTGATCGACCCCGCCCTCATCCAGGGCGTCGGCGAGGATGAATGCCAGCGCATGCTCGTCGTGCCCATGTTCAAGGTTCACGACACGCTCACCGTCGCCATGGCCGAGCCCCACTCGCTGCCGATCATCGACCAGCTCCGGCTGATGACCGGCTGCAAGAAGATCCGCCCCGTCCTCGCCCTCGAAGGCAACATCCAGGAGTTCCTCAAGAAATACTCGGGCGGCAACGTCGACGTCGACGCGTTTCTCACTTCACTCGTCGAGCAGGATGTCGAGGTCGTCGAGCGCGAGGCCCAGGACGAAGGCCCCGCCACCGATCTCGAGAAGATGGTCGCCGGCAGCCCGATCATCAACCTCGTCAACGTCGCGCTGCTCACCGCCGTACGCGACAAGGCCAGCGACATCCACATCGAGCCGTCGCGCACCGGCACGCGCATCCGCTACCGCATCGACGGGCAGTTGCGCGATCTCATGAAGCCGCCCGCCGGCATGCACGCCGCCATCGCCTCGCGCGTGAAGGTCATCGGCAAGATGG
This sequence comes from Phycisphaeraceae bacterium, assembly GCA_040905445.1. Lineage (GTDB taxonomy): Bacteria > Planctomycetota > Phycisphaerae > Phycisphaerales > Phycisphaeraceae > SKPT01. The sequence continues at coordinate 66,644 of JBBDRN010000020.1, forward strand.
ACATCGCCGAGAAGCGCCTGCCCCAGGAAGGCCGCGTCCGCATCGTCGCCGAAGGCCGCGACATCGACCTGCGCATCAGCTCCATGCCCACGCTGCTCGGCGAGAAGCTCGTCATCCGCGTGCTCGACAAGGCCAACCTCCACGTCAAGATGGAGGACCTCGGCTTCCGCGCGCCCTGCCTCGAAGTCTTCAACCGCATCCTCAAGCGCCCCCACGGGCTCGTGCTCGTCACCGGGCCCACCGGCAGCGGCAAGACCACCACGCTCTACTCCGCGCTCGACCTCCTGCGCAGCCCCACGCGCAACCTCGTCACCGTCGAGGACCCCGTCGAGTACCAGCTCGATATGGTCAACCAGATTCAGGTGCGCACCAGCATCGGCATGAGCTTCGCCCGCGCGCTGCGCTCCATCCTGCGCCAGGACCCCGACGTCATCATGGTCGGCGAGATTCGCGACGAGGAGACCGCCCGCGTCGCCGTCCAGGCCGCGCTCACCGGCCACCTCGTGCTCGCCACGCTGCACACCAACGACGCCGTCGGCGCGGTGGCTCGCCTCTTCGACATGGGCATCGAGCCCTACCTGCTTTCCGGCGCGCTCAACGGCGTCGTCGCGCAGCGCCTGGCGCGCACGACCTGCCCCCACTGCGCGACCAAGTACTACCCCGCCGAGCACGCCCTCGCCGACGCCGGTCTCACCGACAGCACCGGACGCAGCTTCCGCAAAGGCGCCGGCTGCCAGCAGTGCCACAACTCCGGGTTCCGCGGCCGCACCGGCATCTATGAGGTCATGGAGGTTTCCGGCGAGGTCCGGCGCATGGTCCACCTCGGCGCGCCGTCCCACGAGCTCCGCGCCGCCGTCCGCCGCCAGGGTTTCAAGACGCTGCGCGAGGAGGGTGTGCTCATCGCCCTCGACCACCAGTCCAGCCTCGAGGAGGTCCTGCGCGTCACCGCCTGCGACGACGACGGCGGACTCCTCGCCTCCGACGCGCCCGCCGCGTTGCCGGCGGCCCGCACCGAGGTCGACCCAGCCGGGTGGAAGCCCGGCGCTGAGGGTTCCGCTACCGTCGCCGCGCCCGCGCCTCATGTGGCCGAGGAGGTCACATGAAGCTGGTCTATCAGGCCTACGACAGGTCCGGCCGCGCGGTGACCGACACCGTCGACGCGCCCAACGAGGGCGAGGCCCTTCAGCAGTTGCGCCGTGATGGACTGTTCGTGCTTGAGCTGCGTCCACCGACCGGCAGGGCGGAGGCCGCCGACCCGGCGGGCTCCGTCGCCGCCCGCCGCTCGCGCCACAGCACGCGCCACCTGCGTCACCTGGCGATGTTCACGCGCCAGCTCCACGTCCTGGTCTCCACCGGCACGCCGATGGTCGACGCCCTGGCGGGCCTGGAGCGCCAGACGCGCGACAAGCAGTGGAAGCAGGTCATCGGCGAGCTGCGCATCGCCGTCGAAGAAGGCGCCACGCTCGGCGACGCCATGGAGAAGCGCAGCGACTGGTTTGACGGCGTCTACCGCAGCCTCATCGCCGCGGGCGAAGCCGGCGGCCGCTTCGAGATCATGCTCGACCGCCTCACCCAGCTCGTCCGTCGCCAGCAGCACGTGCGCAGCTCCATCCAGGGCGCGATGACCTATCCCGCGCTGCTCTTCGTCGTCGCGATGGTCGTGCTCGTCCTGCTGTTGACGTTCGTCCTCCCGCGCTTCGCCGACCTCTTCGACACCATGCAGATCGCGCTGCCCCCGAGCACGCAGTTGATGCTGACCGTCAGCGAGTTTCTGCGCAGCTACTGGTGGCTGGCGCTGATCACCATCGCCGCCACCGGCACCGGCGCGTATCTCTGGATGGGCAGCGCCCGCGGCCGGGAGCTGCGCGACACGCTGCTGGCCCGCACGCCCTACATCCGCGGGATCACGCGCGGCTTCGCCACCGCGCGCATCACCCGTCTGCTCGGGACGCTGCTCGAAAACAGCGTGCCGCTGCTCGAAGCCCTCGATCTGACGCGCCACGCCACCGGCAACGTCCATTACCAGCGCCTGGTCATCAAGGCCGTCAACGCCGTCACCCGCGGCGAGCCGGTCAGCGCTGCTTTTCGCGACGAGTCGCTGATCGACCCGTCCATCTACGAAGCCATCCGCAGCGGCGAGACGACCGGCCAGATCGCGCCGCTGATGATGACCATCGCCGACTTCCTCGACGAGGACAACGAGATCATCCTCCGCTCGCTCACCAGCATCCTCGAGCCGGTCATCCTCGTCATCCTCGGCCTGCTCGTGGGCACCGTCGCCCTGAGCATGTTCCTCCCGCTGTTCGATCTTACCGCATCGGTAGGGGGGTAACGCCACCATGAACCAACTGCCCACAACCCGGCGCTCACCCATCGGCCTGGACATCGGCTCGCGCTACCTCAAGGCCGCCCAGTGCCGCGGTGACCGCCTCGAAGCCGCGCTCTCCATGCAGCGTCTGAAGCCTGGTGAGCCGTTTGACGCCGATGAGGCCACGCGCCTCTACGACGTGCTCGAGCGCCGCGGCTTCAAGGGCCGGGCCATCGTCACGACCGCGCCCAAGGCCCGCGTTCTCACCAGCGTCCTGGACATGCCGCCCGCGTCCTCCGGCGCGCCGGTCGCCGAGCTCGCCCGCGTCGAGATGGCCCGTTCCCACCGCTTTGACGCTCACACCCTCGAAGTCGCCCACTGGCCCCTGCCCGGCTCGGCCCGCAGCGAAAAGGGCGGGCCCGTTATGGCCGCCGCCTGCCAGCACGAGCCCGCCGACGAGATCATCGACGTCCTCGAAGCCGCCGGCTTCGAAGTCCGCGGCCTCGACATCGACGGCTGGGCCCTGACCCGTCTCGCCCAGGGCCTGCTTGACGAGCTCGGCCCGATGCTCGCCGTCGTCGACCTCGGCTACCACGCCACGAGCTTCCTGCTCGTCCACCACGCCAGCCTCGTCTATGAACGCGTCCTCGGCGGCATGGGCCTCGCCGCCCCCATCCAGAAGCTCCAGCACGAGCACAACATCGACGTCGACGTCCTCGACTACCTCTTCCATCACGCCGGCCTGTCCGAGCCTGATGACGTCGAGCCCGGCAGCGCCCGCCTCGCCGCCATCGTCCGCGGCCCGCTCGAGACCCACGTCGCCGCCCTCGCCCAGGAGCTGCGCCTCGCCCTCGCCTACGCCTCGCATCAATACCCCGACGCCCCGCTCGCCCGCATCGGGCTCGTCGGCGGCGGCGCCGAGGTGCCCGGCCTCGCCGAGCGCCTCGCCAGCGAGCTCGAAACCGACACCGCGCCCCTCCGCCCTGTCGATCTGCTGACCATCGGCCCCTTCGCCGCCCAGGCCCATCACGCCACCCTCGCGCTGGCCGCCGGTCTGGCGCTCTACCCGCAGGAGGCCCTGGCGTGATCCCCGCCGTCAACCTCATCCCCGCCCATCGACTCGAAGCCCGACGCCGGCGACGCCGACTCCGCGCCTGGCTCGTCGCCACCTGCTTCTGGGCCATCATCCTCGCCAGCCTCTGGACCGCCGCCTGGGTCGGGCTCACCGGCCCCGACCGCGCGCTGGCCCGGCAGCTTCAGAACGCGCAGCAGCAGCTCGCCCATACCCACGCCGCCATCAGCGACCTCCGCCCCCAGCTCGTCGACGCCGAGGCCAGCCTCGCCGCCGGCCGCCGCATCGGCGACGAGCCCGACTGGGCCCTGCTTCTGGCGCTGCTCTCGCGCTGGCTCGACGAGAAGGCCGTCCTCACCCGCGCCCGCCTCGCCCCGCTCAACGATCCGCCCCGGCCCGACGAGGAGCTTGACCTGCGCCAACGCTACCAGCTCGAGCTCACCGGCCTCGCCGCCTCTCAGGCCGAGGTCTCACGCGTCGTCCTGCGCCTCGAGCAGGCGCCGATCTTCGACAGCGTCAAGCTCGTCCACACCCAGCGCGAGCCGTTCCTCAACGACCAGTCCGCCGTCGGCTTCCACATCGAGTGCCGCCTGACGCGATAGCCCCGCCCCGCCCCGCCCGGAACCCGCTCATGACCCACCAGCCACGCCTGCCCAACCCGCGCACCATCGACGCCATCGCGGTCGTCACCTGCCTGGCGCTGGCCGCCCTCGTGTTCGTCGTCGGCGTCATGCCCCTGCTCGAGCAGCGCCGCCAGCAGCGCCAGACGCGCCAGCATCTCGCTCATCAGCACCAACAGGTCGAGACCACGCAGGCCACACTCAGCAACATGCGCGATCGCCAGCGCGATCTGGAGCGCAGCCTCGAGCAGTACCCGCTGCGCCTCGAACCCATCGACAACCTCAACCGCCGTCTTGCCCGCATCACCGAGGTCGCCAACCATGCGGGCCTGCAGCTCGACCGCCTCCGCCCCGGCCGCGCCCAGGCCGGCGAGCACTTCCAGCAGATTCCCGTCGCGGTCACGGGCCACGGCCCGTACGACGCGCTCGCCCTCTTCCTCCACAACGCACGTGAGCAACTGCCCGACGTCGCTCTGCGCCACATCGACATCCAGGGCCGACCCGACCCCGGCGCCCAGACCAGCTTCACCCTGGAGCTCACCTGGTACGCGGCCCCCGGCCCGGGCGGCGACACGAGCGCCCGACGATGAAATAGCCACAGATGAACACGAATGGGAAACAGATAAAAGGCGGATACACGTACCACGTTTAGCCGCCGCGCCCACGCGGCGCTTCCCTCTTCTTGTTCATCCGCGGTCGATTTCCACCGGCATCACCATGTTCCACGTCCGCGTCGCCCCGCGCAGGCCGTCCGTCGCGTCCGTCGTCGCCAGGAACAAGTGCGTCGGCCGCCCATCTTCCATCAGCAACTGCGGCCGCTCCAGCTTGCCCGGCCGCGTCACCGTCCCGTCCGACCACCGCACCACGCGGCTGTAGGCCTGCACCGGCTCCGCCAGCGTCCAACGGACGCCGTCGCGCGACGTCGCGGTGATCCCCGCCTGGGCTTCGCCGCCGATCGCCCCGGTCATGTCCTTCATGATCGCGCACCAGCGGCCGCCCTCGCGCCACACGAACGGGTCCTCCACGTGCGCGGACGCGTCATCAAATTGCAGCACCGGCCCATCGCCGACGCGCTCGAACTCGGCGTCAAACGCCGACGCCCGCGCCGCGCCGATGCGGAACCGTCCGCGGAATCGCCCGTCGGCGTCGTGTCGCGTGTCGGTGCTCTTGTAGAGCAGCAGGATCGCCCCGTCGGCGTTGACACAGGCTGCCGGGTTGCTCGTGATGACGGCGTCCCAGGCGTCCGGCCGCGTGTCGAGCACCGGCGTCGCCCGCCGCGTCCACGGCCCGCGCACGCTCGTCGCCGTCGCCAGTCCGATCCGTTTGTTGTGCCACGCCTGCATGCTTCGTCGGCCGGCCCACGTGCCCGAGTCCGCCGGTGTCGGGATCGGCCCATCGAAGTTCGTGCCGGTGTAGAAGAGCAGGTACTGCCCACCGTTGTGCACGATGCACGGGTTGTGCGCCACCTTCGCGTCGAACGCGTCGTCCCCTTCGCGCGCGCCGAGCACCACCTCCTCGAACGCGTAGGGCCCCTCCGGCCGGTCCGCGCTCGCCCGCACGATCTCCGACCGCACCACCCAGTGGCTGAACGCCATCGACCGCGGCCAGCGCGAGGCGAACATGTGATAGCGGCCATCCTCCCCGCGCACGACCGACCCGCACCACACCCAGTAGTCGTCCATCGCGAACCCGCCTCCGACGACCGCCGGCTCGAGACGCGATGCGAAATCCAGCGACATGCCGACCTCCTCGATGAACACCGCCGTAGGATCCGCCGCGGACCACGCATCGCGCACGGACCCTACCCCCAGCGCTTGAGTTCATGCTCGACGCCCATGAGATCCAGACATCGCCCCGCCACGAAATCGACGAGGTCGTCGATCGATCGCGGCTTGAGGTAGAACCCCGGGCTCGCCGGGCAGACGATCGCCCCGGCCAGTGTCGCCGCCTCCATGTTGCGAATGTCCACGAGGCTCAGCGGCGCCTCGCGATGCACGAGCACCAGCCGGCGCCGTTCCTTGAGCGTGACGTGGGCGGCGCGGTGCATGAGATTCTGAGCCGCCCCGGTCGCCACGGCGCTGAGCGTGTTGGACGAGCAGGGCACGACGATCATCCCCTCGTGATGAAACGAGCCCGACGCGATCCGCGCCCCGACGTCGCGATAGTTGTACAGCGTCACCCCCCCCGCCACATCCGCCCCCCCCGCCACACCCGCCTCCGCTTCCCCTTCAGGGGGGGGTGCCGCCGTCACCAGCGCCGCCGGTTCCACGCCAAGCTCATCATGCAGGAGCCGCTGCCCCAGCGGCGAGACGATCAGGTGCACGTGGCACCCGGCCGCGACGCACAGCTCGATCACCCGCCGCGCATACGCCGCCCCGCTCGCCCCCGTGATTCCGACCACGATGTGCCTGCCCTGCGTCACCGCTCGGCTCCCTGTGCGTCCGCGCCATGCTAACACGCCGAAGCCCACGGATTGCAGTCCGTGGGCTTTCGCGCACGTGCATTCACAATGCGACCCCCCGTCACACCCCGCGCATCCGCACCGACGCGGCATGGCCGTCGAGCCCTTCCGCCTCCGCCATTCGCGCCACGTGATCGATCGCCCGCTCGCCCATTCCCTCCGGGTAGGCCACGGTGCCCATGCGCTTGAGGAACGTGTACGCGCTGACCCCGCTTGCGAACCGGGCCGTGCGCCCCGTCGGCAGGCAGTGGCTTGGCCCCGCGTAGTAATCCCCCGCCGCCACCGGCGACGCGTCGCCCAGGAACACCTCGCCCGCGTGACGCAGCCGCTCGAGCATCCGCCCCGGGTCGCGCACCGCCAGGTTCACGTGCTCGCACGCGATGCGGTTGACGACGTCCACCGCTTCGTCCTCGTCGGCGACCAGCACCGCGGCCGACTCCTCGGTCAGCGCCGCCTCGATCGCCTCGCCGCGCTTGCGTGCCTGCATCTGCACCGCCACCTGCCCGAGCACCGAATCGAGCACCCGGCGCGACCAGGTCACGAGAAAGCACTTGCCCGGGTCATGCTCCGCCTGCGCGATGAGGTCCGACGCGACGCGCTGCGGCGAGGCCGACTCGTCCGCCACGGTCACGATCTCGCTGGGCCCATAGAACCCGCCCTCCGTCCCGACGCGTCCGGCGACGAGCGCCTTGGCCAACTGCACGAACACGTTGCCCGGTCCGGCGATCATCGCCACCGGCTCGACGCGCTCGGTCCCGTACGCCAGCGCCGCGACGCCCTGCGCCCCGCCGATGCGATACACCCGCTCGATGCCCAGCAGCCTCGCCGTCGCCAGCACGATGGGCGAGATGTCGCGCGCCGCCTCGCCCTCGCGCCGCGTCGGCGGCGGGTGCATCACGCTGATCTGGTCGGCCGGCACACCCGCCACCAGCGCCGGCACCGCCAGCATGATCAACGTCGAAAACAGCACCGCCGTCCCGCCCGGCACGCACAGACCCGCGCTGTCCACCGGCGTAAAGCGCAGCCCAAGCTCCGCGCCGCCCAGCGTCATCGGCTTCGCGTCCACCGGCCGCACGTGCTCCTGGTACGCCCGCACCTGCGCGATCGCCGTCTCGATCGCCTCGCGCAGGCAGGGGTCGAGCGATCCCTCGGCCTTGGCCAGCTCGGCAGGCTCGGTGCGGATGCGATCGGCCGCGTAGTCGGGGTCGGTCCAGTGCTGCATGTGCCGCACGACCGCGTCGTCGCCATCCTCGCGCACCTCGGCGACGATCTTTGCCACTGCCGTGGCCGCGTCGCCGGTCATCGACACCGTCTCGCCCAGCCGTCCGAGCACCCGCTCGAAGCCGGCTCGCCCCTCGGCACTTTTCAGGTCAAATTCCGCAAGCATCGCGCAACTCCTCGACGTGCCATCCTACCGCGCCCGCCCCACGGCACCGCGCCGAATCCGCACCCCTTCCCTCCGGGAGGGGCCGCCCCCCGCGCCCCCCCCGCGGCTTCGCGGTTATTCAGCGATCGCTAATGGCTAATAGCTAATGGCTCAGGATCGATGGCTTCTGCGGGTCGATGGACCCCCTGACAGTTGACATGCCCCGGTCTTGCCCTAAATTACGGTTCCGTCCGATGATCGGCTCACCGGGACGGGGTTGGAGCCTCGAAACCGCGACTCACCATCCATGGCCATGAACATCTTTTCCAAAACGCGCGGCGAAGGCGGGGGGGCGGGCGCGGCGAAGCGCGACCCGCGCAAGGCCCGGCGGTTCTTCGAGCACGCCGAGGCGGTCGCCGACGCCCGCAACTACGACTACGCCATCGAGTGCTACGTCAACGGGCTCAAGCACGACCCGGGCAACATGGACAAGCACGAGGCGCTGCGCGACGTGGCGCTTCGTCGCAAGGTCGCCGGGGGCAAGCCGGCGGGCTTCGGCGAGCGGTTCAAGGGTGGCGGGTCGACCGCGGTGGACAAGATGCTCCACGCCGAGCGGCTCTGGTCCAAGGATCCGCTGAACCAGAAGCTGATGCGCGACGTGATGAAGCACGCCGTCGACGCCGACGAGGCCGAGCCGGAGCTGCGCCTCTCGGAGGTGGCGTACTGGGTCGGCGGGCTGATCCTGGAGAACCCGGCGAACAAGAACAAGGCGATCTGGGTGGAGGTGCGCGACCTCTTCTCGCGCATCGAGGCGTGGGCACAGGCGTGCGACGCCTGCCGGCACGCGCTGCGGGCGGACCCGAACAACGAGAAGCTGCTCAAGGACCTCAAGGACCTCGAGGCCGAGCGCACGATGCAGGAGGGCGGCTACTCCAGCGGCGAGGGGGCGGAGGAGGGCGGCTTCCGCCGCTTCGTGCGCGACGCCGACAAGCAGCGCACCCTGGAGCGCGACGACGCGATCACCAGCACGACCGACGCGATCGACGAGCGGATCGCCGAGCGCCGCGCGGCCTACGAGGAAGACCCGCAGGACCTGGAGCGCCTCGGCAAGCTCGTCGAGGCGCTCGTGCAGCGCGAGACCGACGAGACGGAGAAGGAAGCGATCGACCTGCTGGCCAAGGCGGGCGAGCAGAGCGGGCAGTACCGCTACAGGGTGCGCATCGGCGACATCAAGATGAAGCGGTTCAACCGCCAGATGCGGGCCCTGAAGGCGAAGATCGACGCCGATGGGGACGACGCCGACCTCAAGCGCCAGTACGAGGAGCTGCGCAAGAAGCGCCTGGCATTCGAGCTCGAGGAATACAACGAGCGCGTCCGACAATATCCGACGGACATGTCGCTGCGCTTCGAGCTGGGCAAGCGCCTGTACCAGGCGGGCGAGATCGACGACGCCATCGGCGCGTTCCAGCAGGCCAAGGGCGATCCCAAGCAGCGGGCGCTGTCGCACGAATTCCTCGGCAGTTGCTACCTCAAGAAGGGGTGGTACGAGGAGGCGGTCGACACGCTGCGGCAGGGCGTCGAGGCCCACCCGCCGACGGACGATCGGCTGGGCAAGGACCTGCGCTACCTGCTGATGGATGCGCTCGAGCGGGCGGCCAAGGAGTTCAAGAATCCGGAGCATGCCCGCGAGGCGCAGAAGATCGCGTCGCAGATCCTCCAGACCGACATCAACTTCCGCGACATCCGCGAACGCATGGACAAGCTGCGCACCCTGGTGAGCGAGATGGGCGCCGAGGACTAGACGACGCCCGGCGCCGACGCACTGGCGGGCAAGCCGTCCGTGGCACCCTGGCTGCGGCGACTCGGCTCCTTCGACTCCCTTGACTTCCCCGACCTCACCCGCCCCCGGCTCCCCCAACACTTGGTCTGGCACGGCCCCTATTCCGATGAAGACGCCCCGGACGTGGGCTACCGCGTGCGCGTGGGCGGGATCTTCGCGCTCGTGGGGCTCGGCATCGTCGTGGTCGTCGGCGCGGTGGCGGCGCTGGCGTGGATGCAGGGCGAGTCGCCGCGGACGCTGGGTGCGATCGTCTTCGTCGGGCTCGCCGGCGTCGGGCTCGCGGTCGTCGGCGGGGCGATCGTCGCGGTGTCGGCGGCAGCGCACGGGTTCAGCCGGGCCAGGCGGCGCCGGCGGCGCGGCGGCGAGCGGCGGGAGGCGCGCGATGGCTGATACCGCCCTGGCCGTCATCCCCGCACGCCTCGGCTCCACCCGGCTGCCCGGCAAGCCCCTGCTCGATCGCACCGGCAAGCCGCTCATCCAGCACGTCGTCGAACGCGTGCGCGGCGCGCACCGGATCGGGCGCATCGTCGTCGCCACCGATGACGAGCGGATCGTCGCCGCCGTCGAGGCGTTCGGCGGTGAGGCGATGCTCACCCGGGCCGACCACGCCAACGGCACGTCGCGCATCGCCGAGGCGGTGGAACGGCTCGCGGAGGCGGGCGATGACGCAATCGTCGTCAACGTCCAGGGTGATGAGCCGGAGGTCGAGCCGGCGGCGATCGACGCCCTCGTCGACGGGCTTGCCAAGGATCCGCGCGTGGGGATGGCCACGTTGGCGAGCGAGTTCGCACCCGACGAGGACCCGGCCGATGGCAACATTGTCAAGGTTGTCACCGACGTGCGCGGGCGGGCGCTCTACTTCTCGCGCGCGGTGATCCCGCATCACCGCGACGGCGACGGCAGCGTTCGGCCGCTGAAGCACGCCGGGCTGTACGCCTACCGGCGCGGGTTCCTGATGCGTTACGCGCAGCTTGAGCCGACGCCCCTGGAGCAGGCGGAGAAGCTCGAGCAGTTGCGCGCGCTGGAGCATGGCGAGACGATCCTGGTCGTGCGGACGCATGCGGGCCGGCACGGCATCGACACGCCGGAGCAGTACGAGGCATTCGTGCGGCGCGTGGCGTCGTCGGCGTGAGCGCCACCCGTTTGCGCCGGCGGCTATGATGCGCCGCCGTTCCGGTGCCGGGCGTGCCAACGCATGACCACCGCTCTCATCCACAGCCCGCACTTTCTCGACCACGACACCGGCCCCGGCCACCCGGAACGGCCCGACCGCCTGCGAGCCGTCACACGGGCGCTGCGCGACCACGGCTTGTGGGACCGGCTGATCCACCTCGACTTCGGCCCCGCCACATCCGCCACCATCACGCGCGTGCACGCGCCGGCCTACATCGACCGCCTCGTGGAGGCGTGCCACCTTGGGCGCGGCTACATCGACTCGCCCGACTCGGTGATCGGGCTGGCGAGCGAGGAGATTGCCCGGCTGGCCGCGGGCGGGGCCGTCGCCGCCGCGGATGCGGTGGCCGGGGGCGTGGTCGACCGGGCGTTCTGCGCCGTCCGCCCGCCCGGCCATCACGCCGAGGCCGACCGTTCGATGGGCTTCTGCCTCTACAACAACATCGCGATCGCCGCGGCCCACCTGATCGCGCAGCACGGGCTGGAGCGCGTCGCGATCGTCGACTTCGACGTGCACCACGGCAACGGCACGCAGCACATCTTCGAGCATCGCGACGACGTGCTGTTCGCCAGCCTCCACCAGGATCCGCTGACGCTCTACCCCGGCACGGGCCACGCGCGGGAGACGGGCGTGGCCGGCGGCGAGGGATACACGATCAACGTGCCCCTCCCCGCGGGGGCGGACGATGCGGTGTGCCTGCGGGCGTGGCGGCAGCAGGTCCGGCCGCGCGTCCTGGCGTATCGGCCGCAGGCGCTGCTGATCTCCGCGGGCTTCGACGCCGCGGCCGCCGATCCATTGGCGCACCTGGAGGTGTCGGTGGACGGCTTCGAGCAGTTGACGCGCGAGCTGCGCGACGTCGCCGAGCAATGCTGCGATGGCCGCATCATCTCCATGCTCGAAGGCGGCTACGACCTCAACGCCCTGGGCGAAGGGGTGGCTCGACACGTCGAGTTGCTGCTGTAGGATCCGCTGAGCGGACCATTCCGGCCGCGGCGCGGGCGGTCACCGTTCCGTGGCGGGGGCATCATCGCGTGGTCGTGGTCCGCATAGCGG